>CAVWMU010000005.1:0-446937 GCA_963756205.1 uncultured Solirubrobacteraceae bacterium | reverse complement strand
AGGCTCGCTCTTTTGTCCCTTGCATCATACGTAACATCACGCGTTACCTATTTAAGGGCTATTCCTCTCCTCACAAAAGAAAGTAAGCTCCTTTTGGGAATTTATCCTAGAACTAATCTTAGAAGAGCAGTTTATGCTTCTAAACTTACTTCGTACCAAAACAGCCAGGATAAGAAAAACTGGAAACGTCTTTTTGCCTTTGAAATCCCCTAGAAACAAAGAATTCGGTGCATATCTTAAGGGGCATGATGAAAGGAGAAAAGGAATCTTCTATAGAGTTGCAGCATAAGACGAAGAGAAATGGACGGCCAAATAACATCCTGTCGTAGCAGATCATGTATCTTATTGACAGTTCATCATGACGATTGTGAAAGGTATCCTCGAACATGTCGAACGAAATCAAGTTAGCCCGCTACGGCAAGGAGTTTTTCATCCGCTGTGAAAACTGGAAGGTCACAAAGCCAAATATGAAGAATCATAAATTGTTATTCCATAATCTGATGCACTAATGGTTATCAATAGCATTTTCCCTTGAGTCACCACGAAATCTATGAGTCTTGCGGATTATTTGACACTTGAAAAATAATTTTTCAAGAGCAACTATGAACCGTCCTGAATTTGTGGGATGTACCTCGGTTGCTTAAGACCCAAAGAGGACTCGACTTTCAATTGATGTAATGACTCGTCACGTTTCATTGCTGAAAGAGGCAGAATCACTCCCCGTTGGGGAGGTGCGTCGCACCGTGGACCCGCGCGAGCAGCGGGCTTGGGCTGACCTGCGGGCCGGGCGCAGTGACAGGGCGATGGCGCACTACCACTCCCGCGGCCAGCTGTTCATGTCCGATACGCGTGATCAGACGGTGGAGCGCGCAGTCGAAAACTGGGCACGTCTGACCACCGAATACCCGATCAAGGAGGTCGCGCTGATCTCCGACGCCTCGAACGTCGAGATCGACCGGCTGAACGCCCGCGCGCAACACCACCGCCTCGAACGCGGCGAACTCGGTGACGCGGAGGCCCAGATCCCCGGCACCCACTACGGCGTGCGCCAGGGCGACCGCGTCACGCTCATCGACCAGCATCAGGAGCCCGGCCGGGCACGCATCGAGAACGGAAGCCAAGGCGACGTCCTGGACATCACGCCCGCCGGTGACGTGCAGATCCGGTTCGACGTCACCGGCCGCACCCGAACACTCGCCGGTGAGGATCTCGCAGGCGTGCGGCTGGGGTATGCGCAGCACATCCATCGAGCGCAGGGCGCGACCGTCACGCGCGCCCTGGTCATCACCGGTGGCTGGCAAACCAGCCGGGAGCCCGCGTACGTCGAGGCATCACGCGCCCGCAAGGGCACCACATGGTTCGTCTCTCGACAGGACCTTGGCCTAGAGGGACAGGACAGCGACCGCATCAGAAGACTCGCGCGCATGATGAGCCGGAGCGAACACCAGACACCGTCCCTCGCACACCCACCGCTGCCAGACCGCGACTGGGGGCCAGGGTTCGAGATCCCGCTCGCGCCGAGTCGCGCCAGCCGTGTACCCGGAATCGCCAGGGCCATCACTCGCCTGGCAACCCCGCCGCCGCCGTCACGCGAACGATCACGATGACCAGAACGCCGATTGCGATCGGAGCGTTGTGGAGTCGCTGATCAAGCCCAACGACCTCGCCGAGCGGCTCGGTGTCTCGCGCACGTGGCTATATGCGGCGGCGCGTGACGGGCGCATCCCATCGATCCGCGTGGGCGGCGAGCACGGACCGCTGCGGTTCATCCCTGAGGACATCGACCGCTGGATCGACCGAGCCCGCGACGAGTGGCAGCCCGGCCGCCCAACCGCCACCGCCAGCCAATCCGCGCCGCCACCGCGAAGGCTCCCGAGAGCGACCAGCCGTCACCGAGCGCGCGGAACGAGCGGGCAGCAGAAACTGATCTAAGCACCGCGCACAGTGGCGCGGGCGATCGCTTCTTCGGTGGCAATCGCCCCGGCGGCGAGGACATGGCGCTCCAGATGGCCGTAGTAGCGCTCGGTCGTGCCGATGTCCGCATGACCGAGCTGACGCTGCACGTACATGAGCGAGTTGCCGGCGGCGAGCCACGAGGCCGCGGCTGTGTGGCGGAGCGCGTGAAGCGGCATGTCTCTCAGCCCGGCGTCCTGCAGCGTGGCCTTGTGCCAGTCGCGCGAGACGGTGTGCCTGTCCAGCGGCTCGCCGTCGCCGTCGCCTTGCCAGCGTCCTCGGTCGCGCTTGCGCGTTCGGGTGGGCATGACGAACACATGCTCCCCGGCATCCACGCGTTCGGCGAGCTCGTTCCTCCTTGCGAGGTGCTCGCTTAGCGTTCGTGAGAGGCTGCGACCGATCTCGACCGAGCGAAAGCGCCCTGACTTCGTCGACCCCTCCGAGCCGGCTTTTCGTGAGCGGTATACGACGATCGCGCCGCCGGAGGGCTCGAGTTCGAGGTCGGCGATTCTCAGGCCGAGTGCCTCGGAGATGCGCAGTCCGCTGCCGATCAGCAGCTCGGCCAGCGGGCGGTACACGGTGCTGCAGCAGTCGAGGTATACGGGGATCTCGTGCAGCCGCAGGAACTCCCGCTCGATATGGCCGGCGGGAAGACGGGGCACTCGCAGCGCAGGGTTGCTCGGGAGGAGGCCATCCTCGACGGCACCGTTCAGGCAGACGACGAGCGTCCCGATCGTGTTGTTGACCGTCTTGGGGGCAAGCGCCCCGTGCTCCATCGTTTCGACCCACTCGTCCATGAGTCCGCGGAGCTGGTCGACGTCGATCGCCCCGAGTCTGAGCGGACCGAGGCTGGGGAGGAGCCGCAGGCGACCGTCGCGCTCGTATGCCTGCCACGTGCCGGTCTGCAGGTAGGGCTTGCGCCGCGCGAGCCAGCGCTCCCAATACGCGGCGAAGGTCTCCTTGGTGTCGCGGACCTCTCCACGCTCCTGGCGCTCGATGAGGCGGCGTCGCGCGTCGCGCGCGGCCTTCTCGCTGGCGAAGCCGCGCTTGCTGGTCTGCATCCCGTCGGTTCGGCGCGCGACGAAGCGCCACATCGTCCCGGCGGCGGTGGTGTACGGGTAGACGCCGCCGCTCTGGCCGTGCCTGGTGGTCTGGCGTGAGCGCTCATCCAGCCGGTGCTCGTGGAGCGAGCCGTCGAACTCCCGCGCGGCCTCCTCTGAGCGGAAGCGCTTGGAGCGCTGGCGACCCGCGGAATCCCTCCACCTGACCTCCCAACCACCCTTCACGAAGCTGCAGCTCATACCCGCTCCAAATCGGTCCGAACACGGCAACGAAAATGTTCGGAAAAGTGTTCGGAGTTGCCACTGGCAACAATCCGAACAGTACCGACGAACCGCGACGGTACTCTGCGGGCAGCAAAAAAGCCCCGCTAAGCAGGGCTTTTTTGCATGCGCCCGAGTGGACTCGAACCACCACGGGGAAATCTCCCCACAAGGCCCTCAACCTTGCGCGTCTACCAATTCCGCCACGGGCGCAGAGCGGCGAGTATAGCCTCGGGGTCCCGCCCGCCGCGGCGGCCGTTTCGTGCAGGACTTGCATCCGTCCCCGGCCGCCGCTACAGTGCGAACACATGTTCGTTGCAGGCTGTCACGCTCCCCGACTCGGAGGCACGCAGGCATGGATCTGACCAAGCGCCAGCAGGAGATCTTCGACTTCATCCGCAAGTACTCGGCCAAGTACGGCTATCCGCCGACCGTGCGCGACATCGGCAAAGCGGTTGGGCTGGCTTCCTCGTCGACGGTGCACGCGCATCTGGCGAACCTGGAGAAGATCGGCCTGCTGCGCCGCGACCCCTCCAAGCCGCGCGCGATCGAGCTGCTCGACCGGGCGGTCGGCAGCGCGGTGGACAGCGTGCGCGGGATCGTGCGTGCCGAAGGGCTGCCGCTGCTGGGCTCGGTCGCGGCGGGGCAGCCGATCCTCGCTGAGGAGAACGTCGAGGACTACGTATCGGTGCCGGAGATCGCCGGCGGCGGCGATGGCGAGTACCTGCTGCGGATTCGCGGCGACTCGATGAAGGACGCGGGCATCCTCGAGGGCGACTACGTGGTCGTGCATCCCCAGGACACGGCCAACGACGGCGAGATCGTCGTGGCCCTGCTGGGCGAGGAGGCGACCGTCAAGCGCTTCTTCCGCGAGAAGCGACCACATCCGCCTGCAGCCCGAGAATGACGCGATGGAGCCGATTCGCAGCAAGGAGGTCAAGGTGCTCGGACGCGTGGTTGGTCTGCTCCGGGCCGTGTGACCGACGGTCTGCGCCGCCGCGAGTCACGCGATCACGACGCTCACGTCTTCACAGAGCGGGCTGCGCGCGCTAGGTTGACTGTGCAGATCAGGCAGCCGCGGAGGCTATCGGCCTTCGAGGAAAGTCCGGACATCAAAGGGCAGGGTGGTCGAGATATCGACCCGGGGAAACCCGCGGGAAAGTGCCACAGAAACAAACCGCCTATGTCCGCCGTCCCACGTGAACGGCCGGCCGGCAAGGGTGAAATGGTGCGGTAAGAGCGCACCAGCGCCGCGGCGACGCGGCGGCTGGGCAAACCCCACCCGATGCAAGGCCAAACAGGACCGCTTGCAGGTGCCCGCCGAGGTCCAGGTAGGCCGCTCAGATGGATGGCTGCTCAACGACAGAATCCGGCTTATCGATCTGCTACGGAAAGGCCCCGCTCCGGCGGGGCTTTTCTATGGGCGCGGTCGCGCCAAGGGGATCGAACGCAGCCTGCGCAACATCTGCCGCATGTGCGCCCTCGCGCTCGCCGTCAGCGTCGCGCTCGCCCCAGCGGCGGCCCGCGCGGGCGCCGGCTACGTCGATGGCATCTCCGACCAGAGCCTCCCCGGCTGGGACGGCGCGCCGGTCGGCAGCTCGTTCGCGAGCCACTTCAGGTCGACGTGGGTTGGCCAGATCGCGCTCGCGCGCTACGTCGTGCAGTGGAACGCCATGGCCGAAGCGAGCGACGGCCCGAGCGCGCACGGGGACTATCGCGAACAGCTCGAAGCGTGGCTCGGCGACATCCGCAGCCTGGGTCTCGCTCCCGTTCTCGCGCTGACCAGCTACACACGCGAGCAGCCCCGCTCGACCGGCGAATACCAGCGCGCGCTCGAAGCGCTCCTCGCCGACGCCGCGGCCGCCGGTGAGTCGATCGGCTACGTCGAGGCGTGGAACGAGCCGAATGACCAGGGCGAGGAGCCCGCGCGCAGAGCCGGCGAAATCGCGAACTGGGCCAACTCGATCTGCGAACGTCGCGGCTGCCAGGTGATCGCTGGCGATCTCGAAGATACGCCGTCCATGAGCGCCTACGAGCGCGCGTACATCGGCGCGCTTGACTTCTCACCCACCATCTGGGGCATCCATCCGTACCGCTCGCTGCTCAATCACAGCGACGCGACCGTGCTGCGCTTCGAGCAGACGCTGCCTGACCATGGCGCCGGCGCTCAGATCTGGTTCACCGAGGTCGGTGCGTATTACTGTCTCGACGGCGAGCTGCGCGGCGAAGCGCAGCAGGCTAACGACGTGTCCTATCTCCTCGACACGCTCATCCGGGCCACCGCGCCCGTCCACGCCTTCTACTACGGCTTCAAGGCCACTGGGCCCGGCGGGGCGCCGTGTTCGGCCAGCGGCGGCGATGACACCGAGCTCTACAGCGCCTCCGGTGCGCCGCGCGCGGCCGCCGACCTGATCCTCGACGCCGATCGCGCCAGGGCGCTCGTCTTCGGCTCGGATCTGACCGCGGCGTTGCTCGCGCTCGCGCCCGGCCCGAGCTGATGGAGGTTGGAGCGGTTCCTCGCCTCGTGAGCCGCCGCCGCGTGGGCCGATCACCGCAGGCAGGGGGCGATGCCCGCCGCTAGACCTTCAGGTGCGGGTACTCCGCCTCCACCAGCGCCCGGTAGCGTGCGAAGATGGGTTTGGTCACGGGGATCAGTTCGAGCGCCGCTTTCAGGTCGCCGCCGGTCTTGATGCGCCGCCGCGCGATCGCATAGGCGATGTTTTCGCGACCCTGGAAGTAGCGGTTGGCCGTCTCGGAGGACATCGTCATGCGCACCCGCGGCGACCAGTCGACCTCGTCCGTCCATGCCCACACGAGGTTCGCGTGCTCGCGCGGCCGCCCGGCCCTGATGTTCATCACCAGACCGACGTCCGCGAACTCGAAGCGCTGCGGCACGTCCGCGTCGCGCAGCCTCGGGCCCATCTGCGGATCCTCGCTCATCATCTGGAAGACCCGGTCCATCACCTTGCGGAATTCCTTTGGCGATGCGAATGGGCTTGCCATCAGTGCCTGTTCCACCGTCCTCTCGCCAGACGCGCGCATCTCCGCGCACGGCGAGGGTCAGTCGGGCTTGTGCTCCTCGTCGGCCTCGCCGTAGACAGCCTCGTCGGTTTCGCCGTGGAGAGGGCCGGCGGGCTCCACCTCGGAGGCGGCGTCGAGCATGATTCGCGCGGGCGTGTGCTCGTCGCCATGGGAGGCGTGTTCGATCAGCTCCTGCTCGGCGAGCTCGAAGCCCTCGGACTCGCCGCCTCCCGCTTCCTCGACCGCCCGGCGCTCCTCGCGGCGACGCAGCTCGAGCCTGCCCGTCGGATCGTCCAAGTCGTCAGAGTCGTCCATGCGTCAAGACTACTCTTGTCGCGTGCGCCGGCGCTAGAAGTGCAGCTGCTCGCGCGCGCTCTGCACGAGCGTGCCGCCGCTCTTCAGCTCGCTCAGCGCGCTCAGCATCGCGTCGCGCTCGCAGGCGATCTTCGCCGGCCACGGCTTGCGCGGGTGGTCGTCGAGCGTCTTCAGGCCATTGCCGGTGATGATCGCCACGATCGTGTCGTCGGGCGCGAAGCGGCCGGCGGCCGCGAGCTTCTCGAGCACCGCCACCGTCGTGCCGCCGGCGGGCTCGGTGAGCAGTCCCTCGGTCGCCGCGAGCAGGTCGATGCCCGCGAAGATTTCCGGGTCGCTGGCAAAGCCGCCGGTGCCGCCGCGTTTGAGCACCGCGTCGATCACCAGGTAGCCGTCGCCGGGGTTGCCGATCGCGAGCGAGTGCGCCGCGGTCTCCGGTGTGACCGCGCGGATCTCCGCCTCCTCGGCGACGATCGCCGTGGCGATCGGGTTGCAGCCGCTGGGCTGGGCGATGTGGATGCGGGTCGCGTCCGTCTCGGAGAGACCAAGCAGCTGCAGCTCGACCAGGCCCTTGTGCAGGCGCGAGGAGAGCGTGCCGCCGGCGGCCGCCGTGATGATGTGGTCGGGCGCATGCCAATCGAGCTGCTCGACGATCTCGAACGCAGCCGTCTTCGCGCCCTCCGCGTAGAACGGGCGCAGGGTGATGTTCGCGAAGTCCATGCCCGTGCTTTCGGCCGACTTTGCGGCAGCGCTTGTTGGCTTCGTCGTAGTTGCCCTCCACCTGGCACACCTGCGCGCCGAGCGCGCATGCACGCGCGCGCCTTCGTGTCCTCGAGGGCGTTGGGGTAGAACACGTACGCGTCGACACCCGCCTTCGCCGCCAGCGAGGCGACCGCCGTGCCGACGTTGCCGGTGGACACGCAGCCGATCTCGCGTGCCGCCGCGCTCCAGCAGCCGCGCGACCGACATCGAGACGACGCGATCCTTGTAGGAGAGGCTCGGGCACGGTTGCTGGAGTCGTCCTTCAGATACAGGTTGCTGCAGCCCCAGCTCGGCGCCGAGGCGGTCGGCGCGGATCAGCGGCGTGTAGCCCGAGAACTGGCGCCCGACGCGCGCCTGCGCGGATCGTCGACGATCGGCAGCAGCTCCTCGAAGTGCCAGATGTTCTGCGGGCGCTCGGCGCCGGGCACGTCCCTGAAGTGGCTCGCCGCGAGCTCGTAGTCGTAGACGATGTCCAGCCCCTTGCCGCAGTCCGGGCAGGCGAAGACGGTCGCCTCCAGCGGGATGAGCTGCTCCCCCACATCGGTGGCAGACCAGGCCGGTCGCGCACGAGCGCGTCTCGCTGTCATCTGCGCGGCCCACTGCGTGCTGGTCCGCTGTCGCCCGTCGCTCTCCGTGGTTGACGTACATGTGGTGGTCACTCCGGACGATACGCCGGCGGGCCACGGCGTCGTGCTTGTGCTCCTCGCGCCCATAGCGCGATCCACAGCTCCTCGGCGAGGTGCGGGGCGAGCGGGCCGAGCGTCTGGGCGAGCACCGCCAGCGCCTCAAGAGCGCCTCGAGGTCGGCCGCGCTCGAGCTCCCCGTCGCTGTGCCACCACCCGCTTCTCGAAGTCCCTGATCCGGTCGAACAGGCGCATCACGTTGCGCACCGCGCTGTGCATCTCGAGGCTCTCCATGTCCTTCGTGATCCGCCCATCGCCCGCCTCGCACCACTGCGCCAACAGCTTCAGGCGCAGGTGCTCGGTCGTGTCTCTCGACCTCCGCGCCGTCGCCCATGCTCGGGATCGACGCCCGCGGTCTGCGCGCGCGCCCGCTGTGCCTGCGCGAGCCAGTGCGCCTGCGAGTACTCCCACACCGCCCTGAGGAAGCGCTGGCGCGCAGCACCGCCGATGTCGCCCCAGTTCAGCGACTCTGCGGGCGCGCCGCATAGAGCACCGCCAGCCTCGACGTGTCGGCGCCGTAGCGCTCGACCAGCTCGTCCGGGTCGACCACGTTGCCGAGATGCTTGCTCATCTTGCGCCCGTCGCCGGATCACCATCTCGTGGAAGAGGCAGCCCGCGAACGGCTCGCCGTCGGCCAGGAACGCCGAGCGGTCCGATGTCGCGCAGCGCCTTCGTGACGATCCGCTGGTCGAACACGAAGTTGCCGCTGTCCGAGCCCGCCACCAGCCGCTCGGAGGGCAGCCAGCGCGCGCAGGTCCGCGAGCGCGAGGATCTCCTCGAGCGTCTGCTCTCGCGCGCCTCGGGGGCACGCACGCCGGAACCCACAGCCACAGCGCGTCGAAGTGGCAGTCGAGCGTGTCGGTCTCGCGCCGGGCGGGCCCGCCGCAGGACGGGGCAGGTGGTCTGCACGAACTCGCTCGAGCTCCGCCAGCGGGTTGCCGGTGCCGGTCGGGCGGATGTCGAGCGGCAGCACCACTGGGAGCTGCTCGCGCGGCAACCGGCACCGTGCCGCAGCGCCACGCAGTAGACGATCGGGATCGGCGTGCCCCACGATCGCTGGCGCGAGATCGTGAAGTCGAACGCGCGATAGCGCACGGCCGGGCGCACCGCTGCGCTGATCTGCGGAGGCTGTGCCTGCGGCGAGCCGTCCCGCTCGGACGCCGTTCGCCGCTCGCGGCCCGCGGCCGCCTGCGGGTCGCTCGCCGGCGCCTCCTCGGACAGCCCGACGCCGAGCCGGCGCTCGGCGATCACCTCGTCGGTGCGGTCGCGCGTCGGGCATCGCCGAGCACGCCGGTCGCGCCGAAGCGCGCGTCCACAAGCGGCGAGACGAGCACCGGCAGCGGGTCCCGTCGGCGGGCGCTGACGCATGCGGCCGGTGTCGATCAGCGCCATCGTCTCCGCCTCGCGCGAGCTGCGCTCCAGCCCGCCCGAGCGCAGCTGCTCCAGCTGCTCGCGCGACCTCCGGCGCCGATGCCCACGCGTCGGCGTCGGGGTGGCTTCGCGCGACATCAGCACGAAGCGCGCGTCGGCGATCGCGTCGGCGTGCGGGGTGAACACGGTCAGCGCCCGCCCTCCGCGCCGTCGGGCGGCGGGCAGGTCGAGCTCGACGCCGTCGATGCGCCCGAGCACGATCTCGCTGGGAGGCGAGCGCAACCTCGTCCCAGATGCCGCTCGCCGCCAGCGCCGCCATGCGCTGGTCGTTCTCGGCCACGTACGCGCTGATGCGCAGGTACCACTGGGGCAGCTGGATCAGCCTGACGGGCCCGTGGCAGCGCCAGCACGTGCCGCCCGGCTCGACCTGGATCGAGGCGAGCGTCGTCTGGCAGTTCTCGCACCAGTCGACGTTGCTCGTGCCGCGATAGATCAGGCCGGCGTCGAGCAGCACCAGGAACAGCCACTGCGACCAGCGGTACATGACCGCGTCGGAGCTCATGAACGAGCGCTCCCAGTCGAAGGAGAACCCCAGCCGCTGCAGCTGGCCGGTCATGTGCTCGGCGCAGCGGGCCACCCAGTCGCTCGGCGGCTCGCCGCCGGCGATCGCGCCGAGCTCGGCGGGCAGGCCGAAGGCGTCGAAGCCGAACGCGAACAGCACCGCGTCGCCGCGCGCGCGGCGAAAGCGCGCATACGCGTCGCCGATCGAGTAGCTGCGCACGTGGCCGATGTGGACGTTGCCGGACGTGAACGGGGCCGACGGCTTGATGTAGATGTGCATCCGCTCGTCGCTCAGCGGCGGCGTCCTGAACGCCTCGCGCTCGCGCCAGGCCGCCTGGCGACGCCCCTCGACCGCAGCGGGCTCATAGCGGTTGTGGGCGCCGTCGCTCATCGCCGTTCGAGCATATCCAAGGCAATTGGCGGCGGTGTGACCGTTGCTATGCTCAGCCTCACTTGGCTCGCGTCGCCCACATGCCCCCGATGGCGCCTCGCCGGAGGATCTCCGGCGCCGCCGGGTGCGGGGCGCCGACGTACGTGCGACGCGACTGGATGTCCGCGACGACTGCGAGGATGCGGCGATGGAAATAGAGATTGGGCGCGGCAAGAAGGGCCGCCGCGCGTACGGCTTCGACGACATCGCGATCGTGCCCTCGCGGCGCACGCGCGACCCCGACGACATCGACATCTCGTGGAAGCTCGGCCCCTACCAGTTCGAGCTGCCGATGCTCGCCTCGGCGATGGACGGCGTCGTCTCGCCCGACACCGCCGGCATCATCGGCAGGCTCGGCGGCCTGGCGGTGCTCAACCTCGAGGGCATCTTCACCCGCTACGAGGACGCCGACGAGCAGCTCGAGCGAGATCGCGTCGCTGCCCAAGGAGCTCGCCACGCGCAAGATGCAGGAGATCTACGCGGAGCCCGTCAAGCCGGAGCTGATCGCGCAGCGGATCCGCGAGATCAAGGAGCAGAAGGTCGTGGTCGCGGCCTCGCTGACCCCGCAGCGGGTGCTCGACTACCACGAGATCGCGCTCGAGGCGGGGCTCGACGTGCTCGTGATCCAGGGCACGGTCGTCTCCGGCGAACACGTCTCGACGGTCTCCGAGCCGCTGAACCTGAAGGAGTTCATCCCGAGCCTCGACGTGCCCGTGGTGGTCGGCGGCTGCGCCTCTTACCACACGGGCCTGCACCTGATGCGCACCGGCGCCGCCGGCGTGCTCGTCGGCGTCGGCCCTGGCGCCGCGTGCACCACGCGCGGCGTGCTCGGCATCGGCGTGCCGCAGGCGACGGCGATCGCGGACGTCGCGCACGCGCGCTCCACGCACATGCTCGAGACGGGCGAGTACTGCCAGGTGATCGCCGACGGCGGCATGCGCAACGGCGGCGACGTCTCCAAGGCGATCGCGCTGGGCGCCGACGCGGTGATGATCGGCTCGCCGCTGGCGCGCGCCTACGAGGCGCCGGGGCGCGGCTTTCACTGGGGCATGGCGACCTTCCACCCGACGCTTCCGCGCGGCGCGCGCGTTGCGACCGACGCAGAACGGCACGCTCGAGGAGATCCTCGTGGGGCCCGCGCGCGAGAACGACGGCACCTTCAACCTGTTCGGCGGCCTGCGCACGTCGATGGCCACGTGCGGCCACAAGGACCTGGCGGAGTTCAACCGCGCCGAGGTCGTGGTCGCGCCCGCCGCTGCAGACCGAGGGCAAGGCGCTGCAGCGCGACCAGGGCGTCGGCATGGGCGCCACCAACGGGAAGGCAGCCGCCCTCGTAAATGACTGACGCGGCCGCCACGGCTCCCGCAGCGGAGGCCGAGCGGCCTGGCCTCGCGCGCGCGGCGGTCGAGGAGATCGTGGTGCTCGACTATGGCGGGCAGTACTCGCAGCTGATCGCGCGCAGGGTGCGCGACTGCGGGGTGTTCAGCGAGCTGCTGCCCCACCACGTGCCGCTGGAGGAGATCGCCGCGCGCCGGCCGCGCGGGATCATCCTCTCGGGCGGGCCCGCGTCGGTGTACGCGGACGGCGCGCCGCCGCTGGAGCGCGGCCTGCTGGAGCTTGGCGTGCCGGTGCTGGGCATCTGCTACGGGATGCAGCTGCTCATGCACGCGCTCGGCGGGCGCGTCGAGCAGGCGGAGGTGGGGGAGTTCGGCCGCTCGGACCTGCACGTCGCCGACCCCGGCGTCCTGCTGGCGGGGATGCCGCACGAGCAGACGTGCTGGATGTCGCACCGCGACACCGTGTTCGAGCCGCCGCCCGGCTTCCCGGCGCTCGCGTCCTCGAGCGGCTCGCCGGTGGCGGCGGTCGAAGACCCCGAGCGCGGGATCTACGGCATCCAGTTCCACCCCGAGGTCGTGCACACCCCCTACGGCGAGCAGATCCTGACGCGCTTCCTGACCGAGGTCTGCGGCTGCGAGCCGACGTGGTCGGCGGCTTCGATCGTCGAGGAACAGGTGCGGCGCATCCGCGAGCAGGTGGGGGAGGGCAGGGTCATCTGCGGCCTGTCGGGCGGCGTCGACTCGTCGGTGGCGGCGCTGCTCGTGCACCGCGCGGTCGGCGACCAGCTGACCTGCGTGTTCGTCGACCACGGCCTGATGCGCAAGGAACGAGGGCGAGCAGGTCGTCAGGACGTTCCGCGACACCTTCAAGGTGCCGCTGGTCGCCGTCGACGCCGAGACGCGCTTCCTGGAGAAGCTCCGCGGCGTCACCGAGCCGGAGGCCAAGCGCAAGGCGATCGGCGCCGAGTTCATCAGGGTGTTCGAGGAGGAGGCGGCGAAGCTCGCCGAAGCCTCCGGCGGGGGCGGGGGACGCGACCGCTTTCTGGTGCAGGGCACGCTGTACTCGGACGTGATCGAGTCCGGCGGCGGGACGGGGGCGGCGACGATCAAGTCCCACCACAACGTCGGCGGCCTGCCGGACGACCTGCAGTTCGAGCTGGTCGAGCCGCTGCGCGCGCTGTTCAAGGACGAGGTGCGCGCGGTCGGCGCCGAGCTCGGGCTGCCCGAGCGCCTCGTCTGGCGCCAGCCGTTCCCCGGCCCGGGCCTCGCGATCCGCGATCGTCGGCGGCGAAGCGACGAAGGAGCGCCTGGACGTGCTGCGCGAGGCCGACCACATCCTGCAGGAGGAGATCCGCGAGGCGGGTCTCTACCGCGAGCTGTGGCAGTCCTTCTGCGTGCTCCCCGACGTGCGCACCGTCGGCGTGCAGGGCGACGAGCGCACCTACGGCTACGTGGTCGTCATCCGCGCGGTCACCAGCGACGACGCGATGACTGCCGACTGGGCGCGCCTGCCATACGACCTGCTCGAGACGATCGCCTCGCGCATGATCAACGAGCTGCGCGAGGTCAACCGCGTCGTGCTCGACATCACCAGCAAGCCTCCGGGAACGATCGAGTGGGAGTGAGTCGGGCCTAGTCTCACGGCCCTGGCGGCGTCCTCCCTCGCTCGCGTGCCAAGCACGCCACGCTCGGTGCGTCCTTGCCAGGAACCACGATCCGTCGGCCCTCGGCGCAGTTCTGCAGACATTTTTTCGGGAGACACGTTCGCCCGTTCCTCTACAGCCCCGCCGGCGCCGGTCACGACAGCGAGCGTTTCCGCGACCGCGTCCGACATCGCCTATGATGTTCGCTTCGCCGCGCGAGTCCGCGTGGCCTTTTTCACGCCATGGCACCCTCCGTCAAGACCTACGTAGCGAAGCCGAGCGACCGCGAGCGCAACTGGCTGCTGGTCGACGCCAACGGCAAGACGCTCGGGCGCCTGGCGACCCAGATCGCGGACGTGCTGCGCGGCAAGCGCAAGCCCGAGTACACGCCGCACATCGACACCGGCGACTTCGTGGTCGTCGTGAACGCCGAGAAGATCCGCGTGACCGGCAACAAGCGCCAGGACAAGCGCTACTACCGCCACTCCGGCTATCCGGGCGGCCTGCGCTCGCGCACCTTCGAGGAGATGCTCGCCCGGCGCCCCGAGGAGATCCTCAGGCTGGCCGTCAAGGGCATGATGCCCCGCAACCGCCTGGCGCGCAAGCAGATCACGAAGCTCAAGATCTACGCCGGGCCCGAGCACCCGCACGTCGCCCAGAAACCGCAACCGCTGGAGATCGAGGCCTGATGGCAGACGACGAGCACCCCGCATCCTCCCCGGAGGGGGAGAGCGCCGAGGAGACCGAGACCCAGGGCGCAGTCGAGGGCACCGCGCCCGAGACCGCGCAGGAGCAGGCGCCGGAGGTGCCCGCCGAGGTCGCGCAGCCGCAGGAGGCCGAGCCCGAGTTCGCCGCGGAGCCCGTCGCCGAGGTCGCCGCGCCCGCGGAGCCCGTGGCCGAGGCAGTCGAGGAGGAGGACGAGGAAGAGGAGGAGCCGGCGCCGCGCGAGAAGCCGTCGGTGCCGGGCGCGCACCTGGAGGTGGACATCGTCCCCGAGGGCGTCGACCCGCTGGGCCGCAGCGAGGGCTACGAGGACACCTACGCGGTCGACCCCTACGCGATCGAGGAGGAGACCGAGGAGGCCCAGGCGGAAGAGGAGGAGCAGGAGGAGGAGCTAGCGCAGCCGATCTCCACAGCCGCCATCGACCTCGCCTCCGGCGCCCGCTACCGCGCCACCGGCAAGCGCAAGTCGGCGATCGCGCGCGTGACGCTGCGACCGGGCACGGGCACCTACCTCGTCAACGGCCGCACGCTGGAGGACCACTTCCCGCGGCTGACGCTGCAGCGCAACATCCGCCAGCCGCTCGAGACGGTCGGCTACCAGGACCGCATGGACGTGGTCGCGCGGCTGCACGGCGGCGGCATCTCCGCACAGGCGGGCGCGCTGCGCCACGGCGTCTCGCGCGCGCTGCTGGAGGCCGACCCCAATCTCCGCGGAGAGCTCAAGCGCCGGGGCTTCCTGACACGCGACTCGCGCGCCAAGGAGCGCAAGAAGGCCGGTCTCAAGAAGGCGCGCAAGCGTCCGCAGTTCTCCAAGCGCTAGCGCCGGAGCGCGAGCTGACTCACCCACCCGCATGACCCGCAAGCTGTTCGGGACCGACGGCGTTCGCGGCGTCGCCGGCGAGCTGCTGAGCGCCGAGCTGGCGCTCGCGCTCGGCACGGCGGCGACCCGCAACACTGGGGCCGAGCGCCCGCAGGTGCTGATCGTGCGCGACACGCGCGAGTCCGGCGACATGCTCCAGGCGGCGCTCGCCGCCGGGGTGAGCGCCGCCGGAGGCGACGCGCTGCTGGGCGGCGTGCTGCCGACCCCGGCGGCGCCGCTTCTGATCCACCGCTACGGCTTCGACCTCGCGGCCGTCATCTCGGCCTCGCACAACCCCTACCAGGACAACGGCATCAAGTTCTTCGCCGGCGACGGCTACAAGCTCTCGGACGAGTCGGAGCTGGCGATCGAGCGCGAGCTCGACGCCGTCGCCGCCGCGCCGGGCGGCGCGCCGAGGATCGGGCGCATCCGCGAGCTGCGCGGCGCGCCCGAGGACTACCTGCGCGAGCTGCACGTGCGCTTCCGCGAGCTCGACCTCGGCGGCGTGGACGTGCTCCTGGACTGCGCCAACGGCGCCACCTATCTCAGTCGCGCCAGAGATCTTCAGGCGCCTGGGCGCGCGACGTGTCGGTGATCGCCGACGCGCCCGACGGGCGCAACATCAACGCCGGCTGCGGCTCCACGCACGTGGACGAGCTGGCGCGAAGGGTCGCGGCGGGCGCCCACGCGGTGGGCTTCGCGTTCGACGGCGACGGCGACCGCGTGCTGGCGGTGGACCGCCGCGGCGAGGTGGTCGACGGCGACGAGCTGATGGCGCTGGCGACGCTGCACCTGCGTGCCGGCGGGCGTCTCAGCGGCAACGGGGTCGCCGTCACGGTGATGACCAACTACGGCTTCCACGCGGCGATGGAGCGCGAGCGGGGTGCAGGTGGGCACGACCAAGGTCGGCGACCGCTACGTGCTCGAGGAGTTGCGCGCGCGCGGCTGGACGCTCGGCGGCGAGCAGTCGGGGCACATCATCGACATGGGCTTCAACCGCACCGGCGACGGCATCGCCAGCGCGCTGCTCACGCTGGAGGCGCTCGGCGGGAGGCGATCTGAGCGAGCGCGACGCCATGCGCAAGCTGCCGCAGCGGCTCGTCAACGTGCGCGTGCGCGATCGCGGCGCGCTTGAGCACGCGCACGAGGTCGGGCGCGGCGGTGAGCGCCGCCGAGCACGAGCTGGCCGGTCGCGGACGCGTGCTCGTGCGGCCGAGCGGCACCGAGCCGCTGGTGCGGGTGATGGTCGAGGCCCCCACCGACGAGGAGGCCGAGGAGGTGTGTGGCCGCCTGGTCGCGCTCGTCGAGCGCGAGCTGGGCTAGCAGCCCGCTGATATCTTCGACCGGGTGTGCGGCATCGTTGGCTATGTCGGTGGGCGTCCCGTTCAGGACCTGCTGCTCGCTGGGCTGAGCAAGCTCGAGTACCGCGGCTATGACTCCTCGGGGATCTCGGTGATCGCCGAGGATCGGATCGAGGCCGTGCGCGCGGTCGGCAACCTCGACGCGCTGCGGGCCAAGCTCGAGCGCCAGGCGCAGGCCGCCGGCTCCGGCGCGGTGGCGACCGTCGCGCGGCCCGCCACCACCGGCATCGGGCACACGCGCTGGGCCACTCACGGACGCGTCAGCGAGGAGAACGCCCACCCGCACTACGACAGCGAGGACCGCGTGCACGTGGTTGTCAACGGGATCGTCGAGAACTACGTGACGCTCAAGCAGCGCCTGCAGGCGCAGGGCAGCGTGTTCACGCTCAGAGACCGACGCCGAGGTCATCGCGCACCTGATCGCCGAGTGCTACGCGGCGATCTCGCCGAGGCGGTGCGCGCGGCGTACGCCCAGCTCGAGGGCCACTACGCGTTCGTGGCGATGAGCCTCGACGAGCCGGAGCTGCTGGTCGGCGCGCGCAAGGAGTGCCCGCTGGTGATCGGGCGCGGCGAGGGCGAGCAGTTCGTCGCCTCGGCCGTGCCCGCGTTCCTGACGGAGACCCGCCGCGTGCAGTACGTGGAGAACGGCGAGATCGTCGTGCTGCGCCCCAGCGGCGTGCTGATCACGACGGCCGACGGCGAGCCGGTGCAGCGCGCGGTGGAGACCGTCGACTGGGACCAGGAAACCGCCGAGAAGGGCGGCTTCGAGACGTTCATGCTGAAGGAGATCCACGAACAGGCCGACGCGGTCGCCGAGACGATCGCCGACCGCACCGCGCGCGGCGACGGCGTCGACCTGGACGAGCAGGGCGCTCTGGACGAGGCGATCCTCGCCGGCGTCAAGCGGATCGTCGTGGTCGCATGCGGGACCGCCTACCACGCCGGCCTGATCGGCCGCTACGCGATCGAGGAGTGGGCGCGAATCCCGGTCGAGCTCGACATCGCCTCCGAGTACCGCTACCGCAACCCGGTCGTCGGGCCGGGCGACCTGGTGATCGGGATCTCGCAGTCGGGGGAGACCGCCGACACGCTTGCGGCGATGCGCCTCGCGCGCGAGCGCGGCGCGAGCGTGCTGGCGATCACCAACACGATGGGCTCGCAGGCCACGCGCGACGCCGACGGCGTGCTGTACACGCGCGCGGGCCTGGAGATCGGGGTGGCGGCGACCAAGACGTTCGTCTGCCAGGTCGCCGTCATGTACCTGCTCGGTCTGCGCCTGGCCGAGCTGCGTGGGACGCTCGCCCCCGAGCGCATCGCCGAGCTGGTCGGCGAGCTCAAGCGCCTGCCGCACTGCATCGACGAGCTGATCGGCTACGGCGAGGCGTGCGCCGAGGAGATCGCCCAGAGCCTGCTGGGATGCGGACGTTCTTCCTGTACATCGGCCGCCACATCGGCCTGCCGGTGGCGCTCGAGGGCGCGCTGAAGCTCAAGGAGATCTCCTACATCTCGACCGACGCGTACGCCGCCGGCGAGATGAAGCACGGCCCGATCGCGCTGCTGGACGAGGCCACGCCGGTGGTGTGCGTCGCCACGCGCTCGCCGGTGCTGGAGAAGCTGATCTCCAACATCCAGGAGGCGCGCGCTCGCGGCGCGCGCGTGATCGCCGTCACGACCGCCGGCGAAGACGCGGTCGGGCCCCACGCCGATGCGACGATCTCGGTGCCCGCCACCGACTGGATGCTGCAGCCGATCCTCGCCGTGATCCCGCTGCAGCTGCTCGCGTATGCGATCGCGCGCCGCCGCGGCCTGAACGTCGACCAGCCGCGCAACCTCGCAAAGACGGTCACAGTCGAGTAGCGCGCGTGCGTCCGCTGCCGCCGTGGCTCGTGCCGCTTCCCGACGCCGAGGCGATGCGCGCCGTCGATCGCTGGGCGATCGAGGAGCGCGGCGTGGCCGGCCTGGAGCTGATGGAGCGCGCCGGCGCGGGGGTCGCGCGGGCGGTCGAGCGCCTGGCGCCGGACGGGCCGGTGACGGTCGTGTGCGGCAAGGGCAACAACGGCGGCGACGGGCTCGTCGCGGCGCGCCTGCTGCGCGAGGCCGGGCGGGCGGTGAGCGTCGTGTGCGTGGCCTCGCCCGATGAGTACACGGGCGACGCGCGCGCGAACCTCGAGCGTCTCCCGGGGGAGGGGCCGGTAGGTCTGAGCGGCGCGCCGTGGACGGGCGAGGGACGGGCGGGCGAGTCCGGCGCCGCAGACGCGGCCGGCGCGAGCGGCGCCTTCGGCCGCGCGGCAGTGCTCGTCGACGCGCTGCTCGGCACCGGCTTTCAGGGCGAGCCCCGCGGCCCGGTCGCGCAGGCGATCGACGCGGTCAACGCCGCGGACGCGCCGGTCGTGAGCGTGGACGTGCCCAGCGGGGTGGACGCCTCGACTGGGGTCGTCCGCGGCGCCGCGGTGCGCGCGTCAGTGACCGTCACCTTCCACGCGGCCAAGCCCGGGTTGTGGATTCGCCCCGGCAAGGCGCACGCGGGCGAGGTGCAGACGCTCGACATCGGCATTCCGCGCGGCGCTCCCGGCGACGCGTCGATCGGGCTGATCGCGCCGAGCGTGCTCGAGCAGCTGCCGCGCAGGGGCGCCGCCTCGACGAAGTTCGTCTCGGGCCACGTGCTCGTCGCGGGCGGCTCGCGCGGCCTGACCGGCGCGCCGAGGATGGCCGCGCGAGGCGAGCATGCGCGCGGGGGCGGGGTACGTGACGGCGTTCGTGCCCGCAACGCTTCAGAGCGCGCTCGCCAGCGTCGCCACCCCCGAGCTGATGACGCGCGGGCTGCCCGACGACGACCGCGCGCTGAGCGTCGAGGGGGTCGCCGGCGTGCTGGCGGCGTGCGCTCGCGGTGGCGCGCTCGCACTCGCGCTCGGTCCCGGGCTCGGACGCAGCGCCGGCGCGATCGCGTTCGCACGCGCGCTCGCCGCGCAGGCGGGCGTGGCGATGGTGCTTGACGCCGACGGCCTGAACGCGCACGCCGGCCTGCTCGCCGGCCTCGCCGCCAGGAGCGCGCCGACGGTGCTCACCCCGCACGCCGGCGAGCTCGGCCGGCTGCTCGGGCTGGACAGCGCGGAGATCGAGCGCGAGCGCCTGCGCCACGTCCGCGCGGCCGCCGAGCAGGCGGCGGCGGTGGTCGTGCTGAAGGGCGATGACACGCTGATCGCGCAGCCGGACGGGACCGTGGCCGTCAGCCCGGGCGCGAGCCCCGCGCTCGCGACGGCGGGGACCGGGCGATGTGCTCACGGGCGTGATCGCCGCGCTGCTCGCACAGGGCGTGGACGCGTTCGCCGCGGCCGCCGCGGGCGTGTGGCTGCACGCCGCAGGCCGGCAGGCACGCGGCGCGCGCGTGGGGCGCCTCCGAGGGCGTGATCGCCTCCGACGTGATCGCGGCGCTGCCGGCCGCGCGCCGCCGCGGCGCGTGTGCATCGATCGCGCGGTTGCGCTCGACGGCGGCGGGTGAGGGGGTTCACGGCGATGGACAATGCAGCGCATGGCGATGATTGACGGGGCGGCGATGCGCAGGACGCGGGCGAGCGTGAACCTCGCCGCGATCGAGCGCAACTGCGCGCGCCTGCGCACGCAGCTGCGCCGCGGCGCGGCGCTGTGCGCGGTCGTCAAGGCCGACGGCTACGGCCACGGCGCGGTGCCGAGCGCGCGCGCCGCGCTCGCCGGCGGCGCGAGCTGGCTGGCGGTCGCCGACGCGTGCGAGGCGAGCGAGCTGCGCGAGGCGGGCTTTGCGCGACGTGCGCGCTGCTGGTGATGGGCGCGCTCAGCCCGCGCTGGAGCTCGCGCGAGGCGCTGGCGGCGGACGCCGACGTGGTCGTGTGGAACGAGAGCATGCTGCAGGCCGTCGCCGCCGCCGGCGGCGGGCGCGTGCACGTCAAGCTCGACACCGGCATGGGGCGGCTCGGCACGCGCGACGCCGGCCGAGGCCTCGCGCGTGGCCGCCGTCGCGCAGCAGACCCCCGGCGTGAGGCTGGCGGGCGTGATGACGCACTTCGCGACCGCCGATGAGCTCAAGGACGACGGCTTCTTCGCGCGCCAGCTCGCCGACTTCACGCGCTGGGCGCGCACGGTCAAGGACGAGCACCCCGAGGTGATCGTCGCACGCCGCCAACAGCGCCGCCACGATGCGCGAGCCGGAGGCGCAGTTCGACATGGTCCGCTGCGGGATCGCCATCTACGGCATGGATCCGTTCGGCCGCGACCCGCGCGGCGCGGGCGCTCGAGCCGGCGCTCGAGCTGAGCTCCTACGTCGCCGAGGTCAAGCTGTGCCGGGCGGGGGAGAGCGCCGGCTACGGCAGGCAGTTCGTGGCGGACGGCGACACCGCACATCGGCGTGCTGCCGATCGGCTACGGCGACGGCTGGCGGCGCGGCGCTGTCCAACAACGCCGACGTGCTGATCGGCGGGCACCGCCACCCGCTGGTCGGCACCGTGAGCATGGACAGCATCACGGTCGACCTTGGCCTGGACGTCGACCCCGATCGCGCTGCGCGGCGAGCGCGCGGTCCTGATCGGCATCCAAGGCAGCGAGCGGATCACCGCCGAGGAGGTCGCCCGCCGCCTGGAGACGATCAACTACGAGATCACGTGCGCGCTGACGCCGCGGGTGCCGCGCGTCTACCACCGCGACGGCGTCGCGCTCGACAGCGGCGCGGCGGGCGCGCGGGCGCGAACGGCGGACGCCGGCCTGGGATGAGCGCCGGCGTCGATGCGGCCCGCGCGGCGCTGGCGGGCACGCGCGCGTGGCTGGTCGGCGGCGCGGTGCGCGACCATCTGCTGGGCAGAGCGACCGCTGACGTGGACGTCGTCGTGGCGGGCGAGACCGAGCCCGCCGCCCGCGCCATCGCCCGCGCGGCGGGCCGTGCCGCGTGCTTCGCGCTCTCCGAGGACTTCGGCTCCTGGCGCGTGGTCGCGCGCGGGGGCGCCTGGCAGGTCGACGTCGAGCCGCTGCGCGGGCAGGGCATAGAGGATGACCTCGCGCTGCGTGACTTCACGATCAACGCGATCGCCGAGCCGATCGAGGGCGGAGCGCCGATCGACCCGCTCGGCGGCATCGACGATCTGCGGGCGCGGCGCCTGCGGATGGCCGCGCCGGGCGCGTTCGCCGCGGACCCGCTGCGCGTGCTGCGCCTCGTGCGCCTGGCGGTGGAGCTCGAGCTGGAGCCCGAGAGCGAGACGCTGCGCCGCGCCGCGGCGCACGCCGAGGGGCTGAACGGCGTCTCGGCGGAGCGGGTGTTCGCGGAGCTGCGGCGGATCGTCGCCGCGCGCGAGGTGCGCCGCGGCCTGCAGATGATGAGCTCGCTGGGGGCGAGCGCGGTGGTCCTGCCCGAGCTCGAGGCTCTGCGCGGCGTGCAACAGAGCCGCTTCCACCACCTCGACGTCCACGGACACACGCTCGAGGTGCTCGACCGCACGGTCGAGCTGACCTGCGGCGGCGGCTCGGCTGAGCTGCGGGAGTGCATCGACGGGCACCGCGGCGAGGTGGACGCGCTGCTCGCCGAGCCGCTCGCGGACGAGCTCACGCGCGGGGACGCGCTGCGCTGGGGGGCGCTGCTGCACGACGCGGCCAAGCCGCTGACGCGCGCCGTGCGTCCCGAGGACGGGCGCGTGACGTTCATCGGCCACGACGCGCGCGGAGCGGATCTCGCCCGCTCGGTGCTCGAGCGGCTGCGCGCGAGCGAGCGGCTGCGCGCGCACGTCGCCGCGCTCGTGCGCCACCACCTGCGCCTGGGGTTCCTCGTCCACGAGCGCCAGCCGCTCGCGCGCAGGACCGTGTTCGCCTACATGCGCGCGTGCTCGCCGGTCGAGGTCGACGTGACGCTGCTGTCGATCGCCGACCGGCTGGCCACGCGCGGGGAGCGGGCGCAGGAGGCCGTGCAGGCGCACCTGGCGCTCGCCGGCGCCCTGCTCGCGGACGCCCTTCGCTGGCGCGCGGACGGTCCGCCCAGGCCGCTGCTGCGCGGCGACGAGCTGGCGGACGCGCTGGGCATACCCACCGGCCCGCGCGTGGGCGAGCTGCTGGAGGAGCTGGCGGCGGCGGAGTACGCGGGCGAGCTGGACAGCCGCGATCAGGCGCTCGAGTACGCCCGCAGGCTGGCGCAAGGCTAGGATCTGCGCCGCATGGCCGATCCGGACTGCATCTTCTGCAAGATCGTCGCCGGCGAGCTGCCCGCGAGGATCGTCGACGAAGACGAGCGCACGATCGCCTTCATGGACATCGCCCCCGCCACGCGCGGGCACGCGCTGGTGATCCCGCGCGCGCACAGCGCCGACCTGCTGAGCGTCGAGCGCGAGGACCTGGCCGCGGTGGCGCTCGCCGCCCAGCGCCTGGCGATCGACATGAAGGAGCGCCTCGGCGCCGACGGCGTCAACGTGCTGAACTCCTGCGGTGCAGCCGCCTGGCAGACGGTCTTCCACTTCCACGTACACGTGATCCCGCGCTACGACGGCGATCCGCTGCGGCTGCCGTGGGCGCCCTCCGACGGCGATCAGGCGCAGATCGAGGCCGCGGCGCAGGAACTGTCGGGGCGGTAGCGAAATAGTCAAACCGCTACATACAGCGGTCGGGCGTGTTCAATGGCACATATGAGACGCATATCCACAGCCGTCCTCGCGGGCGTCTTCGCGCTCGCGCTGATCCTGCCCGCCGTCGCGCCCGCGACGCTGACCGAAGTCGGCGTGATCGGCGCGACCACGCCCGCGACGGTCCCCAGCTGTCCCCAGAACGGGACGGCGAACCCGTGCCTGGCCGTCAGCCGCACGACCGGCTTCCAGGTCAAGGTCGGCTCCGAACGCAACATCCTCAGCGCCCCGCGCGCCGGGACGATCGTCGCCTGGACGATCACGCTCGGCAACCCGAACGCCACCGAAATCAAGTACTTCAACGCCAACGAGGGCGGCCCCGCCGAAGCGGGGATCGCGATCCTCGCGCCGCAGCCCAAGCTGAAACTCACGTACAAGCTCGTGGCGCAGAGCCCGTACGTCAAACTCCAGCCCTACTTCGGCAAAACCGCGCAGTTCCCGCTGGAAACGACGATTCCCATCAAGAAGGGCTACGTGGTTGCGCTGACCGTGCCCTCGTGGGCGCCGGCGCTCGCGATCCACTTCGGCAACGACACCTCCTGGCGCGCCAGCCGCCCGAAGGCCGGCTGCAACAGCACCAGCTCGCAGACGACCCAGACCACGATCGGCTCCGCCGTCCAGTACTACTGCCTCTACCAGACCGCGCGACTGACCTACAGCGCCACGCTGATCTCCACTCCGTAGGACGCCCGCTGGGCGGCGCAATACTGCGTCCTCGGTCGCTCGCGTGCCAAGCACGCCACGCTCCCTGCGTCCCTGCTTTGCTTGCCCATCGGACGTCTCATCCCTAAGGGGATCTACGGAGCGCTGGCCCCGCCGGTCGGACCGGCCGCGGATTCGCCGCCTTTGGTTTCGCCGGCGGCTTTTTCGGTTTCGGCGGAGGCGCCGCCGGAGGTGCCCGCGGTGCTCGGCGCGCCTGCGCTCGAGGGCGATTCGCTGCTTTCGCTGGTGGCGGTTTCGCCGCTCGTGGAGGAGCTTTCGCTGGCCTTGCTCGTCTTGGTGGCCGTCGTCGAGGTCGAGGTCGTCTGCGCGGCGGCGGCTTCGGCGCTGGTGTTGCTCGGCGGCGTTATGTCGGGGGTGCTCTTGGGCACCGCGTCCGAGACGCTGGTGCCGCCGCAGGCGCCGAGCGCGAGCGCGCACAGCAGCGCCGCGCATGCGGCCAGCGCGACGCGCGCTCTCACAACGGTCCCATGCGCCTGCCGCACGTGGGACAGTCGTTGAGGTCCTTCTGTGCGTGCTGGTCGCACCACGGGCAGAAGCGCAGGTTCTCGACCGCCCATGGCAGGCGCGAGCTGGACGGCGCCAGCGGCAGCACCTTGCCGATGACCTCCAGCGACTCGCCCGATTCGCGGTCCTTGTAGATCCGATCCGGCTTCGCCTCGATCACGACCTCCCGCCCCGTCGAGGGCGTGCGCAGCCGGTATCGCTGTTTCGTGCTCATGACCTCAACTCTACCTGAGCCGGTGGGCGGGAGATCGCGGCGCGGATAGGCTGCGCGTCCGTGCGCGTGCTGATCTTCCACGGCTACCTGCTGGACGGCACGGGGTCGAACGTCTACAACGCGCGCCTGGCGGCAGCGCTGGTGGCGCTCGGCCACGAGGTGCATCTGCTCAGCCAGGACCGCCATCCCGAGCGCCAGCCGTTCGTCGATGAGGCAGCCGACTGGGACGCCGGCACGCTGCGCGTGCGCGCGCTGCGGCGGCCGCCGGCCGAGCACACGGCAGCGGCCGCGCCGGGTCGCTGCACGGTCTACCGCCCGGACATCGGCGGCCTGCTGCCGGTTTACGTGGCCGACCGCTACGAGGGCATCCAGGCGCGCACGTTCGCGCAGTGCAGCGACGCGGAGATAGCGCGCTACATCGACGCGAACGTCGCCGCGGTCGCGGAGCTGCTCGAGCTGGCACGCCCGCAGGTGGCGCTCGCCAACCATCTGGTGATGGGCCCGGTGA
Source organism: uncultured Solirubrobacteraceae bacterium (assembly GCA_963756205.1). Lineage (GTDB taxonomy): Bacteria > Actinomycetota > Thermoleophilia > Solirubrobacterales > Solirubrobacteraceae > Palsa-744. The sequence goes on along the minus strand of CAVWMU010000005.1, from coordinate 422,024 downwards.
TCCTCGCTCGCGCGCTCGCCGGCAGGGTGCCGTACGCGGTCAAGATCCACGGCAGCGCGCTCGAGTACACCGTCAAGCCACAGCCGCAGCGCTTCCTCGGCCTGGCGCGCGAGGGGCTCGCGGGCGCGCGGACGGTGCTCGTCGGCTCGCGTCACACCGCGGAGAGCCTGTGGGCGGCGCTCGGCGACGACGGGCTACGCCGGCGCACGCGGCTCGGTCCGCCGGGCGTGGATGTCCAGCGCTTCCGTCCCCGCGAGCCCGCGCAGGCGGCGGACGGGGTGAGGGCGCTGGCGGCGCGCCTGCAGGCCGCCGCCTCGCGCCCGCACGCGGACGAGGGCGACGAGGCCCACGCGAGCGCCTTCGCACGCGACGACGCTGCGGCGGGCGCGGCCGTCGCGAGCCTCGACCCCGACCGCGACGTGCTGGTCGCGTACGTCGGCAAGCTGATCGTCAGCAAGGGCGTGGACCTGCTGGTGGCGGCGTGGCCGCTGGTGCTCGAGTCGGTCCCCCGCGCACGGCTCGTGGTCGTCGGCTTCGGCGCATACCGGGACGCGGCGGAACGCCTGCGCGCCGCGCTGCGCGCCGGCGAGCTCGATCGAGCGCGCGAGATCGCACTCGCCGGCAGGGCGCTCGAGGGGGAGTCCGAGCCCTCGCAGCCGGCGCAGCCGCTGCGGCATCTGCTCGCCTTCCTCGACGGCCTGGACGGCGCGGAGCGAGAGCGCTACCTGCGGGCGGCGCGGGGGCTCGACGAGCGGGTGGTGCTGACCGGGCGCCTCGACCACGCAGAGCTCGCGGAGCTGCTCCCGGCGTGCGCGGCGGTGGTCGTCCCGAGCACCTTCCCGGAGTCGTTCGGCATGGTCGCCGCGGAGGCCGCCGCCTGCGGCGCCCTGCCCGTAAGCGCGGCCCACTCGGGCCTCGCCGAGGTCAGCGGCGCGCTCGCCGCCGCGGTGCCCGGGCCAGCCGCCGGCTGGCTGTCGTTCGCGGTCGACGATCGCGCCGTCGGCGCCCTCGCGGCGTGTCTGGCGGGCTGGCTGCAGGCTGAGCCGCAGCTGCGCGCCAGCACGCGTGCCGGGCTGGTCGCGTGTGCGCGCGAGCTCTGGTCCTGGGAGGGCGTGGCGCGCGGCGTGATCGCCGCTGCGCAGGGCGAGCTGGACGCGCTCGCGCCGCCGTGAGGGGTTCGCGCCGAGCGGCAGGATCGACTGTTCGCCAGCCGCCGCTTCGGATAGGGTTCCACCCGTGAGCTTCGTGGAGGAGAGCCACCTCGCATCCCGCGGCCCCGCGCGCCTGCGCAGGCTCGCCGCGCGCGTCGGCGGCGCCGGCCTGCTCGGCGCGCTCGCGATCGGCACGGCAGGCTGCGCCGTCAAGGGTGCCGACAACGCCAACCTGATCCTCGGCAAGCAGGCGTTCGTCGCCAAGTGCGGCTCCTGCCACACGCTCGCGCGCGCCGACACCAAAGGCATCGTCGGGCCGAACCTCGACGAAGTCTTCCGTTCGAGCGTCGCCGAAGGTCTGGAGCGCAACGCGGTGCGCAGCGTCGTCGAAGGTCAGGTGCAGAACCCCAATCCCTTCGGAGCCATGCCGAAAGACATCGCCAGCGGAGCGACGCTCGCCGACATCGCCGCCTACGTCGAACAGGCGGTCGCCAATCCCGGGCAGGACACGGGCCTGCTCGCGAGCGCCGTCGAAGCGCCCGGCTCGGGCAAGCCGGCGGTCGAGAAGGCCGGCAAGCTGGAAATCAACGCCAACCCCGCCGGGCAGCTGGCCTACACCTCCAGCAAGGCCGAAGCCAAACCGGGCCCGGTCACGATCGAGATGGCGAACATGTCGGGCGTCTCACACAACATCGCCATCGAAGCGGGTGAAAACGGAGCCACCGCCAAGGGCGCGGCGATCGGCGCCAGCACCTTCATCACCAAGGGAAGCACGTCGCTGACCGTCAACCTCAAGCCCGGCAAGTACACGTTCTTCTGCGAGGCTCCCGGCCACCGCGCCGCCGGCATGTACGGCACGCTGGTCGTCAAGTAGCGGCAGCGCTCACAGGATCGCGCGCAGGACCACGATCAGCGCGACGATCACCGCGAAGACCGCGAGCACGTAGAGCAGCACACGAAACGCGTCGCCCTCCGAGCGCAGCGGGTTCAGCACGGCGATACGCCTGACAGTCGTGGAGGACCGATGGCGGTGAGCCGCGCGTCTGACGCCCGTGGACCAAATGAGGCAAGGACGCACCCGTTCGGGGCACAGGCAGGAGCGAAGCGTGCTGCGCACATGAGCGATCGAGGACGCAGCCTCACGCAGCGTCCACGGGCGGGCGTCAGAGGATGTAGACGGTTGTGAAGACGACAATCCACATGATGTCGACGAAGTGCCAGTAGATGCCGGGCACCTCGACGCCGCGGTGGGACTCGGGGCTGTAGTGCCCGCGGAAGGCGCGTACGGTCACGGCCAGCAGGATCAGCAGGCCGATGAACACGTGGCAGCCGTGCAGGCCGGTCAGCGAGTAGAAGATCGTCTGCTGGGCGTGGTCCTGCGGGGCGAAGCCGATGTTGGCGTACTCGTTGATCTGGATGAACAGGAACGTGCAGCCGAGCAGGAACGTGGCGAGCATCCCGGCCTTCAGCCCGAAGCGGTTGCCGCGCTTGATCGACGTCTCGGCCCAGTGCAGCGTGAACGAGGATGAGACGAGGATCAGCGTGTTGACGAACGCCACGGGCACCGGCAGGTGCGTCCCCGGCGCCGGCCACGGATCGCCTTCGGCGATGCGGATGAAGAAGTAGGCGGTGAAGAACGCCCCGAAGATCATCACCTCGGAGATGATGAAAAGCAGCATTCCCAGCAGCGGCGCCTCCACGCGCGAGCTCTTGTTCGCCGGCGGCGGGCCGTGATGCTCGTCCGTCCCGTGGGCGTGTCCGGCTGGGTGGGGGATGCTGGCTGCCTCCACGCTGTCCTCGCTACGCGGCCGGCGCCGCGACCGTGCTTGCCTGCGGATCGACGACCACGTGCTCGACCGGCACCGACGTGGCGCTCTGGACGCGCTCGACCAGCTTCGAGCGCAGCCACCCGGAGCGCTCCCCCGGCAGCGTCGAGATGACGACCTCGTCGACGTGGAACAGCTCGAGCGCGTTCATCGCCGCCGTGTACGGGTCGGGGTCGCCGATCATCCCCGAGCTGAGCAGCCCGGCGGCGTGCAGCCGGTCGAGCATGCTCGCCAGCCGCGCCCGCGCCTCGCGCGGCGCGCTGCCACTGCCGTCCGCCTGGGGGATCACCGCGATGAACAGGCGCCCGCCCTCCTGCTCGGCCTTCGAGGACAGGTGCGCGATCAGCTCCTCGCCGCTGGAGGTCTTGTTGGCGATCACGAGCGTCACCTTGAACGACAGGCCCTCCTGCTCGAGGTCGACGACGATGTGCTGCACGGGCAGGCCACTGGCGTTGTGGATGCGCTCGATCAGATCGCGCCGCAGCCAGCCCGAGTGCTGTGTCGGATGCGTGGAGACGATGATCTCGTCCGGCCTGTGCGCCGCGACCGCGTCCATCGTCGCCATGAACGGGTCGGGGTCGCCGACCTCGCCGCTGGCCTCGATGCCCTCGGCGGCGACGGCCGACAGCGCGAGGTCGACGCGCACCTGCGCGGATTCGCGCACCGCCTCGTCGTACACCACGAGGCCGGCGGAGGGCTTTGTCTGGGGCACGACCAAGCGGAAGCGCACGTCGCCGGCCGATGCGCGCTCGCGCACCGCCTCCAGCAGCTTCACGCCGCCGAGCGTGCGGTTGGCGACAACTAGGACTTCCTTCACGGCTCTCGCCTCCTTGTCATTGGCTGGGTGCCCTCGTCATGCCCGAGCCTGCGCCCACCGTTGCCGGGGCCGGCGGCGTGAGGATGCCGTGGACGGCGCCGGGGACGCCGTACTCGTACGGGCCGCCCACGACCGTCGGGACGCGGTCGAAGTTGAAGATCGGCGGCGGCGAGGACACCTGCCACTCGAGCGTCATCCCGCGCCACGGGTTGGCCACGGCCCTCGGGCCGCCGCGCCAGCTGTTGACGAAGTTGTAGATGAAGATCAGCGTCACCGCGCCCAGGCCGAAGCTCGCAATCGAGATGAACAGGTTGAGGTCCGCGAACTGTGCGGCGTAGGTGGCCACGCGCCGGGGCATGCCCTGCAGGCCGAGGACGTGCATCGGGCCGAACGTCAGGTTCAGGAAGACGAACGTCGTCCAGAAGTGCCACTTGCCCAGGCGCTCGTCGTACATGCGCCCGGTCATCTTCGGGAACCAGTAGTAGGCGCCGGCGAAGATCGTCATCAGCGAGCCGCCGAACAGCACGTAGTGGATGTGCGCGACGATGAAGTAGCTGGAGCTGACGTGGATGTCGAACGGCACCATCGCGAGCATGATGCCGCTGATCCCGCCGATCGTGAACGTCGTGATGAAGCCCAGCGCGAACAGCATCGGCGTGTCGAGATGCAGCACGCCCCGCCACAGCGTCGCCAGCCAGGAGAAGACCTTGATCCCCGTGGGCACCGCGATGATCGCGGTCGTGATCGCCATCGGGATGCGGATCCAGTTGGCCATCCCTGACGTGAACATGTGATGCGCCCACACCGTGAAGCCGAGCCCGACGATCGCCAGCAGCGAGAAGGCCATCATGCGGTAGCCGAAGATCGGCTTGCGCGCCTTCACCGCGATCACTTCGCTGATGATCCCGAACCCGGGCAGGATCATGATGTAGACCGCCGGGTGCGAGTAGAACCAGAAGACGTGCTGGTACATCAGCACGTCCCCGCCGCCCGCGGCGTTGAAGAAGTTGAAGCCGAGCGCGTGGTCGAGCAGCACGAAGAACTGGGAGGCGGCGATGAACGGCGTGGCGATCACCACCAGCAGCGAGGTCGCGAAGTTCGCCCACACAAGCAGCGGCATGCGGAAGAAGCTCATCCCCGGCGCACGCATCGTGATGATCGTCACCAGGAAGTTGAGCGCGGTCATGATCGAGGAGGCGCCTGCGAACTGGACGCCGATCGAGAAGAACGTCTGTCCGATCGGCGCGTCGGTGGACAGCGGCGCGTACGCGGTCCAGCCGTCCGCGAAGGCCCCGCCCGGAGCGAGGAAGCTGAGCATCATGATCGTGCCTGCGACCGGCAGCAGCCAGAAGGACAGCGCGTTCAGGCGCGGGAACGCCATGTCGGGCGCGCCGATCATCAGCGGGATCACGTAGTTGCCGAAGCCCGCGAACACCGGCACCATGAACAGGAAGATCAGCAGCGTGGCGTGGACGGAGAACAGGCCGTTGTAGGTGTTGGCGCTCACGAAGTGCGAGCCCGGCTGCGCCAGCTGGGCTCGCATCAGCATCGCCAGCAGCCCGCCCACCAGCAGGAAGAAGAACGAGTTGACGAGGTACTGGATGCCGATCACCTTGTGATCGGTGTTGATGCGGAAGTAGTCCTTCCACGTGTGCGCGCCGTGACCCGAGTGGTCCTCGGGGCGGGTCGGGCGCCCGGTGGCCCAGTAGAACCAGTAGTCGAAGCCGCCGATGCCGACCAGGAACGTGAGCGGCACCGCGATCAGCGAGACCGTCAGGATCGCTTCGCCGGAGAGGAAGTGGTGATAGGTGGCATGTCCGGTGGACATGCGCACCAGCCACGTCAGGAGGGCCGCGAAGCCGACGCCTGCCACCATCAGCCAGCCTGCGCGGTAGAACCCCGGGGCCCGGAGCTTGGCGGCCATCAGCGTGTCCCCCGTGGCGCCATCAGATTGATCCCGTCTCCCATGAGCCGATCTCCCACCAACCCCTTCTCCCATGAGGCGGTCGCCTCGCCGACGAACATTATCCGCTCGCCCCCCAGACAGTCGAGACTTTCCCCGTGCTGCTGGAGCTGGCGCCCAGCTGGCTCTTGATCCACGCGCGGAACTGGGTTGGCGTCACGACGTGGACGGTCGAGCGCATCAGCGAGTGCCCCACTCCGCACAGCAGGTTGCACACGACGGGATAGCTGCCGATCCGGTTCGGGGTCGCTCGAAGGTGCGTGGTGATCCCGGGCACGACGTCCTCCTGCACGCGGAAGGCGGGGATCCAGAACGCGTGGATGACGTCCTTCGATTTCATGTTGAAGTACACCGATTCGCCGGCCGGCAGATACAGCTGGTAGCTGTTGATCGGCGCGCCTCCGGTAACGGACGGCGGGTACTGAAAGGACCAGAAGAACTGCTGGCCGGTCACGCCGATCTGGATTTCATGGGCGGGTTTCTTTTCGTTGTCGTGCAGGACCGCGAAGGAGTAGCCCACCAGCCCGATCACCAGGATCGCCGGGAGCGCCGTCCAGAAGACCTCCAGACGCGTGTTTCCGTGTATCGGCGGGCCGTCCTTCAGCTCCTGGCCAGGCTTCATGCGGAACTGCCACACGCAGTAGAGGATCACCCCGACGACGATCACGAAGATCGGGATCGAGGCGAGCACCAGGACGTGGTAGAGGCTGATCGGTGTTGTGCGCCTGCGTCGAGGCCTGGACCGGGAACCAGCGGATTTCGTAGCTGAGCAGGATGCCGAGGGCCACGGCGATCAGCCCCGCGACGACCGCCACCGTCAGCGAGCCGCGTCTAGACACGCGCATCCGCTCCGGTGCGCGCAGGAAAGCTCTGTGCCGCGGTCCACTCCATCCCGGGCGTGATCCTAATGCCTCCGCCGACGGACCGCCAGTGCCCCTGCCATGGTGGCGCGGTTTTTCGCAGAACCCTTGACGGCGCCGACCCAAACCAGTAGATTGAGGCAATCGTTGCAAACGTCCGGCGACGGCTTCCGAGCGGGAACGCGAGGTGAGGGCATGCAGGTCCGCGAAGGCATGACGCAGATGGTCCTGACGGTGGGCCCGGGCCACACTCTGCGCGGCGCCGCGCGGCTGATGTCCCAGCGCGCAGCGTCGGCGCCGCGGTCGTGATGGACCCGGACGGCCACGGCCCGGGATCATCACCGAGCGGGACGTCCTCATCTCGGTCGGCGCCGGCGCAGGACCCCGACCGCGAGCTCGTCGCCGACCACCTGACCCGCGACGTCGTGTTCGCCGCCCCGGACTGGTCGCTGGAGGAGGCCGCCGCCGCGATGGTCGCGCGGCGGCTTTCGCCATCTGATCGTCGTCGAACGGGGAGAGACGGTCGGCATCCTCTCGGTCCGCGACGTCGTGCGCTGCTGGACCGACGAGGGGGCGATCTGCCCGGTGCCGGCCAGGGCGGCCGTGGGGTGAGAGGGGGAAGGGTGGCGCGCCTGCTACTGGGGCGGGCACGACCCTTCGCCGGAGCCCGCTCTCATCCCTCGGCGACGTTCCCAGCGCTTGTCAGACGCCCTCGAGCGCTTGTCGACGTTCTCAGTGCTTGTCGACGTTCTCAGTGCTCGTCGAGCGGCAGTTCGTCGATTTCGCGGCGCGTGTCTTTGATCCAGAGGATGATGCACACGACCGTCAGGATCACCCCGACGACCGTCAGTTCGATGATCGTCATGCCGATCACCGCCAGCGTGATCCCCACGGCCGTGAGCATCGGCAGGATGCACGGGCCGGGAAGGTGGATCTCCTCGCCGGCTGGCGGGATCTCGGGGTCGAGCGGGCTCACGAGCACGTAGGCGGCGGCCACGACGAACGTGATGCCGAACATGAACATGCAGATCGCGCCCACGATCAGGCCGGTGCGGATGTTCTTCCGTGCGAGGCGTCGGGTCATCATCGGGAAAAGAATACCTCCTGCGCTTACAGATGCTTGTCGGCGACCATCGCGCAGAACAGCAGCGCGAGGTAGGCGAGCGAGAAGAGGTACAGCCGCAGCGCCGAGCGCCGGTCGGCGCGCCGGTACAGGCGCACCGCGCCGGCGATGAAGCCGAGCGCCGAGCAGCATCGAGGCGACCAGGTAGACGACGCCGAAGCCGCCCGCGCAGAACGGCAGCTGCGTGACCGCGTACAGCAGCACCGAGTAGAGCAGGATCTGCCGGCGCGTCTCGGCCTCGCCGCGCACCACCGGCATCATCGGCACGCCCACCTTGCGCGTACTCGTCCTTCATCAGCAGCGATAGCGCCCAGAAGTGCGGCGGCGTCCAGAAGAAGACGATGAAGAACAGCATCACCGCGGTGCCGCTCACCGAGCCGTGTCACCGCCGCCCAGCCGACCAGCGGCGGCACCGCGCCGGCGGCGCCGCCGATCACGATGTTCTGCGGCGTGCGCCGCTTCAGCCACACCGTGTACACGCCGCACGTAGCCGACGAAGCCCGCGAACGACAGCGCCGCCGCGAGCAGGTTGACGGCGAGCGAGAGCTCCAGCAACGACAGCGCCGCGAGCGCGCAGCCGAACGTGAGCGCGGCGGCGGGGCGACACGCGCCCGGCCGGGATCGGCCGGTTGGCGGTGCGCTTCATCTGCGCGTCGATGTCGCGGTCGAACCAGTGGTTGACGGCGCCCGCGCCGCCGGCCGACAGGTAGCCGCCCAGGCAGGTCAGCGCGATCAGCGCGACCGAGGGGTTGCCCGCGACGTACATCGTCGTGACCGTCGTCAGCAGCAGCAGCGACTGGACCTTCGGCTTGGTCAGCTCGACGTAGTCGCTGAGCGAGCTGGCGCGTGCTGCGAGCGCGTGCTCCGAAGCGGCGAGCGACAGTGCCGCGGCGTCCTCGAGCGCGGGCGGGCGACTGCCACCGGTGAGGCGCGCACGGGCTCATGCGATCGGGACCCGACCGTGCGCTGGCGCCGCGCGGGTAGACACTCGCCGCGCGCGCGGCCGCACGTCGCGGTGCCCGGCGCTGCGTCGCGCCCGACCTCGTCTGGCGGATGTCCTTCATCGGCTCGAGCGAGCGCACGCAGCGGGACCACGTCGAAGTTGTTGGCCGGCGGCGGCGAGGTCGTGAACCACTCGAGCGTGTTGCGCCTTCCACGGGTCGGGCCCGGCGATCGCGCCGTGCTTGAGGCTGCGCGACGACGTTGATGATCGTCACGCAGCACGCCGGCGGCGAGGATGAACGAGCCGACCGTCGAGATCAGGTTGTAGAGCGCGAGGTGGCCGACGTTGTCGTACTCGTAGACGCGCCGCGGCATGCCGTCGAGGCCGATCACGTGCTGGATCAGGAACGTCATCAGGAAGCCGACGAACATCAGCGTAGAAGCTCAGCTTGCCGAGCCCCTCGCTGAGCATCCGGCCGGTGATCTTCGGGAACCAGAAGTAGATCGCCGGCGAAGATCGGGAACACGGCGCCGCCGATCAGCACGAAGTGGAGGTGCGCGACGACGAAGTAGGTTTCGTTGAGCTGCCAGTCGACCGGGAACACGGCCAGGAAGACGCCGGAGATGCCGCCGATCAGTGAACAGCGCGATGCAGCCCGACGCAGAACATCAGCGGCGTCTTGAATTCGATCGTGCCGCGCCACAGCGTCGCCGATCCAGTTGAAGATCTTCACGCCCGTCGGCACGGCGATCAGGAACGAGCTGAGCATCACGAAGCACGAGAATCGCCGTCGGGATCGGCGCGGTGAACATGTGGTGCGCCCACGTGAGGAAGCCGAGGAACGCGATCGCCACCGTCGAGGCCGCGATCGCCTTGTAGCCGAAGATCGGCTTGCGCGCGAACACCGGCAGGATCTCCGAGATCGATGCCGAAGCCGGGCAGCACCATGATGTAGACCTCGGGGTGCCCGAAGAACCAGAACAGGTTCTGCCACAGGATCGGCGAGCCGCCCTCGGTGGGGTCGAAGAAGTGCGTGCCGAAGTGCCGGTCGGTCGAGCAGCATCGTGACCGCGCGCGGCGATCACCGGCAGCGCGAAGATCAGCAGCACCGCGTAGGTCAGGATCGTCCAGATGAACAGCGGCAGCCGGCCCCAGCTCATGCCGCGGCGCGCGCATGTTGGCGATCGTCACGTAGAAGTTGATCGCGCCGACGAGCGAGGAGAGGCCGGTCAGGTGGATCAGGTAGATCCACGCGTCCTGCCCGCCGCCCGGCGAGTACGTGGATGCTCGACAGCGGCACGTAGCTCGTCCAGCCCGCTTCCGGCGGGTTCCAGAAGATCGACGCGTAGAAGACGATGCCGCCGGCCAGCAGCAGCCAGTAGGAGAGCGCGTTCAGGCGCGGGAAGGCCATGTCGCGCGCGCCGATCATCAGCGGCACGAAGTAGTTGCCGAAGCCGGCCATCATCGGCACGACGAACAGGAAGACCATCGTCGTGCCGTGCATCGTGAACAGCTGGTTGTAGATCTGCGGCGTGACCAGCGTGTTGTTCGGCACCCCCAGCTGCAGGCGCATCATCAGCGCCTCGACGCCGCCGAGGATGAAGAACACGAACGTCGTGACCATGTACATGATCCCGATCCGCTTGTGGTCGGTCGTCGTGATCCAGCTCGTCCAGCCTGCGTCTCGCGCTCGACGTGATGGGCTGTGATCTGCGGGATCGGGGCTGCGTAGGTGGCCATCTCGTCCGCTGGTCTCCTCGGTGTCCTAGGGGTTCTCGACCGCGCCGGCGCCGGCCTGCGCGTCAAGGCTTTGCGCGCGCTTCGCGGCTTCGGCGTTGCGCTTCGGCGATCAGCTGCTTCTGGTGCGCCAGCCACGCTTCGAACTGCGCCGGCGGCACGGCCTTGACGGTGGCGATCATGCGCGCGTGGCCGCGCCCGCACAGGATCGCGCACTGGCCGCGGAAGACGCCGGGCTTGCTGACCTTGAACCACGTGTAGTTGTGGTAGCCGGGCACCGCCTGGAACTTGCCGCCGAGTTCCGGCACCCACCACGAGTGCACGACGTCCGAGGAGACGATGTTGAGGCGTGACCGTCGTGTTGGTCGGCACCACCATTTCCTCGTAGGAGTAGGGCGCGCCGAGCCCGTCGGGTTCGTTGGCGCCCGGGTAGACGAACTGCCAGATGTACTGGCGCCCGATCACCGTGATTTCGAGGGCTTTGCCGTTGGGCGGCAGCTTGCGCTCGTCGCTCGCGTACAGCAGGTTTTCCGCTTCGCCCAGCTGCGCGCCGCCCGGGCCCGAGTTGGGCGGGTTCTGGATCGAGGACAGCTTGGTGAACGTGAGCACCGCCAGCCCCACCAGGATCACGGCCGCGGCGACCGTCCAGCCGATCTCCAGGCGCGTGTTGCCGTGGATCTGCGCGGCCACCGCGCCCTTGCGCTTGCGGAACTTGATCAGCGCGTACACCGAGCGCGCCCTCGACCGGCGAAGAAGATCACCAGCGCGATGACCAGCGTGACCTTGTACAGGCTGTCGGTCTCGTTCCGCGTTCGGCGAGGCGCCGGTGCGGGGTGAAGAACGCGAGGGTTGCGGGGAGCAGGTGGCCCAAGGCGGCGGTGATTCTATTCACGCGCGGGCGGGACGCGCTTGATGACGTTTGCCACGAGGCCTGTCAGCGCCCGGAGAAACGCGCCGGGCGCTTCTGCACGAACGCCATCGCGCCCTCCAGGAAGTCCTCGCTGCCGGCCATCTCCTGCTGGATTCGCGCCTCCAGCTCGAGCTGCTCGGCCATGCGCGAGTACAGCCAGTTGTTGAGCTGGCGCTTGGTCGCCCGCGTAGGAGCGCGTCGGCCCGGCCGCCAGCCGCGCGGCGAGCGCGGCCGCCTCCTCGGCAGGCGCTCGTCGGCGACGCACGCGGTTGATCAGGCCCCACTCGCAGCGCCGGCGGCGCCGCCAGGCGCTCGCCGAGCATCGCCAGCTCGGCTCGCGCGCGCCATGCCGACGCGCGCGGGCACGAACAGCGAGGAGCCGCCGTCGGGCACCAGGCCGATGTTGACGAACGCGAGCAGGAAGTAGGCGCTCTCGGCGGCGAGGATCAGGTCGCAGCACAGCGCCAGCGAGCAGCCGATCCCGACCGCCGGGCCGTTGACCGCCGCGATCACCGGCTTTGCCAGCTCGCGGATCGCGTGCATGATCGGGTGGTAGCGCTCGGTCAGCGTCCTGTAGACGTCGGGGCGCCCCTCCGGCGTCAGTCTCGCCGCCGCTGACGTCCTTCAGGTCGGCGCCCGAGGAGAAGGCGCGCCCGGCGCCGGTGATCACGCACGCGCGCGCACCGCATCGTCCTCGCCCGCGCGCGCACCGCGGCGAGCAGGTCCTCGCCGAACTGCGCGTTCCACGCGTTCAGCGCCTGCGGGCCGGTTGAGCTCGATCGTGGCCACGCCATCGGCGAGCGCACGTTGACGCTCTCAAGCTGCATGTTCGGCTCGCTCATCGCTCTCCCTTGGCTCGGTCTCGCTTTGATCCTATGGTGTGGGGCATGAGACGTCCTGTGATCGGCATCTGCACGGCGCTCGAGCGGGCCCGCTGGAGCGTTTGGGACCAGCCCGCGGTGTTGCTCGCGCTCAACTACGTCGAGGCCGTGCAGCGCGCCGGCGGCCTGGTCGTGATGCTCCCGCCCGACCCGCTGCTCGCGGATGACCCGCAGCAGGCGCTGGAGCTGATCGACGGCGCTGATGCTCGCCGGCGGCGCCGACATCGACCCCGCCGACTACGGCGCAGCAGGCGCACCCGGAGACGCGTCGGCACGGTCGCCCGAGCGCGACGCGTTCGAGATCGCGCTCGTGCGCGCGGCGCTCGAGCGCGACCTGCCGCGTGCTCGGGCATCTGCCGCGGGATGCAGCTGCATCAACGTCGCCTGCGGCGGCACGCTCGTGCAGCACCTCCCCGACTTCGTCGGCCATCACGAGCACCGGCGCGTGCCTCGGGTCCTTCGACGGCGCCGACCACGACGTGGTCCTGATCGAGGGCTCGCTCGCGGCGCGCGCCGCCGGGGAGCTCGTGCACGCGACCAAGTCCCACCATCACCAGGGCGTCGATCGGCTGGGGGATGGGCTCGTCGTCAGCGGCGTCTCGACGTTCGACGAGTCTGCCCGAGGCGATCGAGCTGCCGGAGGCGCGCTTCGTGCTCGGCGTGCAGTGGCACCCCGAGGCCGACCTCGCCAGCTCGGTGGTCGGCGCGCTCGTCGAGCGCCGCCACCGCCGCGCGCGTCGCCGAGTAGGCGACCGGCGCGGGCACGAGGCGCGAGCCGCCGGACCGCGCCCGGGCGCGGTCCGAGCACGCGGCGGGCGCGACATATACTCCCGGCCCAGTGCGGCTGTCGAGGGCGATCAGAACAACCGCCTGGGGGATGGTGGTGGCGGGGGTCGCCGCGCCGATCGTGCGCAGGCGGGTCAGCGCGCCGCCGCTGGTCGTGCAGACCGTCGCCTTCGGGGCGCCGCTCGGGCTGTGCGTGGCCATGCGCCGCTCGCGCGGGCGCGACGTCGCGGCGTGCGCGCTGCAGATGTGGGCGTACCTGTACGCCTACAAGTCGCCGCATGACGACCCCGACGCGCAGCGCGCGCGGGTGCACGTCGACTATCCGATCGCGGCCGACCGCGTGCTCGGCCTGGGCGAGCTGCCGACGGTTCGCCTGCAGCGGGCGCTCGCCGCCGACAGAGCCGGCGGCGCCGGCTGGAGCACGCTCGATCGCGTGCTCGTGTGGGCGCACTGGAGCTGGTTCCTGGTCCCGCACGGCTCGCTGCTGTACATCCTCGTGCGCGATCGCGGGCGCTTCTCGCGCGCCGCCGTGCTCACCTACGCGGTCTTCGACATCGGCGCCAGCGCCTACTGGGTCCTGCCGACCGCGCCGCCGTGGTACGCGGCCGAGCTCACAGCCGACGGGGGCGAGCCGGACGAGCGCGGTCGACGCGTCGAGCCGGGCGAGCCGGCGCCGCCGGTGCGGCGGCTGATGGTCGAGTACGGGGAGTCGTTCTGGAGGGACGGCTGGGGCTCGCTCTACAGTGTGTTCGGAGGCAATCCACTGGCCGCGATGCCCTCTCTGCACTTCGCCACATCCGTGATGGCCGCGCTCCTGCTCGCAGAGGTGGGACCGGTGGCGGGCGCGGTCGGGGTCGGGTACGCGGCGACGCTCGGGTTCGCGCTCGTGTACCTCGGCGAGCACTACGTGGTCGACCTGGTCGCGGGAGCCGCGCTGACGCTCGCCGTGCGGCGGCTGGAGCCGCGCGCGGGGCCCGCCGTCGCGCGTCTGGGGCGCGCGGTCGCGGCACTGGAGGAGATGGCCCACGAGGCGGCCTGAGGAGAGGGGGTGAGCACGCAGCGAGATGGAGCGCGGCGACGGACGAGACGGGGGGAAGAGGATCGAGCAGCAGGACCGGCGGGCGCTCGGCCTGACGCCCGGGGCGCGTGGGGGCGAGGAGGAGATGCCGCGCGTGCTGCTCACGCGCCGGCAGATCGTCGCGTTCGCGCTGTTCGTGCTCGTCGTCGTCGGCTTCCTCTACTTCGTGCTGCCCAAGCTCGCCGGTGTGGGCGCCACCGTCCACCGCATCGAGGGAGGGGACAAGTGGTGGATCGCCGTCGGCGTGCTGCTCGAGCTGCTGTCGTTCGCGGGCTACGTGGTCCTGTTTCGCTCGGTGTTCGTCGTCAACGCCCACGTGCCCGATGCGCCCGACCAGTATGACCAGTCCGAGCAGCCCCAGTCCGAGCAGCCGGCGCGGATCGGCTGGCGCGAGAGCTACGAGATCACGATGGCGGGCCTCGTCGCCACGCGCCTGTTCGCCGCCGCCGGCGCTGGCGGGGTGGCGCTGACCGCTTGGGCGCTGCGCCGCTCGGGCATGGCGCTCGCAGGCTCGTCGCCTGCCGGATGGTCGCGTTCATGGTGCTGCTGTACGTCGTCTACGCGGGCTCGCTGCTGCTCGACGGGGTCGGGCTGGGACCGGCGCTGTTCCCCGGCGGCGGCTCGTTCGCGATCACGATCGTGCCCGGCGATCGTCGCCGCGATCCTGTTCGCCGTGGCCGGCGCCATGGCGCTGCTGCCCGGCGATCTCGAGCGGCGTCTGGGCATGTGGGCCTCGGGCTCGGGGCGCTTCGCCCACGGGGTGGCGCGCGCGGTGGCCGTGCCGGCGCTCGCGGCCAGCGGCGTGCGCACCGCGATCGGGCTGCTGCGCACGCGCGACGCGGGGCTCCTCGGCGCGCCTCGCCTGGTGGGGCTTCGACATCGCCGTGCTGTGGGCGATGTTCCACGCCTTCGGCTCGCCGCCGCCGTTCACCGTCATCTGGATGGCCTACTTCGTGGGCATGCTCGGCAACCTGCTGCCGCTCCCCGGAGGACTGGGCGGCGTCGAGGGCGGCATGATCGGCGCGTTCGCGGCGTTCGGGGTCGACTTCAACCTGTCGGTGCTCGCGGTGCTCTCCTACCGCGGCATCTCCTTCTGGCTGCCGACGCTCCCCGGCGTGGTCGCGTACTTCCAGCTGCGCCGCACGGTGGCGCGCTGGCGCGATCAGCAGGGCGCGCCGCCCGCGGGGTCCTCCGCATCGGGATCGACCGCGCCGGCCGGCGTGCTGCAGAGCTCCTGAGCGGCGCGCGCCGCCAGCCCTCTTGCTACACTTTACAAAGTAAAGCGCCTGTGAGAAGAGATCCCACCCACCCACATCGCCAGCCACCAGGAGGGTAGATGAGCGACGTCGAGAACGTGATCATCATCGGCAGCGGCCCCGCCGGATACACGGCGGCGCTGTACACCGCGCGCGCGAACCTGCGTCCGCTGGTGATCGAGGGCTTCGCCTGGGGCGGCCTGCTGCAGCAGACGACCGACGTGGAGAACTACCCGGGCTTCCCCGACGGCGTCATGGGCCCGGAGATGATGCAGCAAGTTCCGCGACCAGGCCGAGCGCTTCGGCGCGCGGCTGATCACCGACCAGGCCGACCGCGTCGAGCTGGCGAGCGAGCCCGGCGGCGTGCACAGCGTGTGGGTGGGCGACACCGAGCACCGCGCGCGCACGGTCGTCCTCGCGATGGGCGCCGAGCACAAGAAGCTCGGCGTGCCGGGCGAGGAGGAGCTCGCCGGCCGCGGCGTCAGCTACTGCGCCACCTGCGACGCGGCGTTCTTCCGCGAGGCGCAGACGATCATCGTCGGCGGCGGCGACTCGGCCATGGAGGAGGCGATCTTCCTGTCCAAGTTCGCCGCCAAGGTCACCGTCGTGCACCGCCGCGAGGAGTTCCGCGCCTCGAAGATCATGCTCGAGCGCGCGCGCGCGCAGTCGAACATCGAGCTGCTCACGCCCGTACACCGTGAGCGAGCTCGTCGCCGGCGAGAACGGCGCGCTCGGCCACGCGGCGCTCGTCAACGCCGCAGACCGGCGAGGAGCGCGAGATACCCGTCACCGGCGCGTTCGTCGCGATCGGCCACGAGCCGCAGTCGGAGCTCGTGAGCGGGCAGATCGACGTCGACGAGAACGGCTACGTGATCACCGAGGGCGCCTCCACCCGCACCAACCGCCCCGGCGTGTTCGCCGCCGGCGACCTCGTCGACCACACCTACCGCCAGGCGATCACCGCCGCCGGCTCAGGCTGCCAGGCGGCGCTCGACGCCGAGTGGTACCTGCGCGACACGCCCGGCGTGCCGGTGCCGCTCCAGATGCCCGCCGGCGATCCGACCACCGCGCAGTGGGCGCCGGCGGCCGACGAGCAGCAGCCGGCGACCGCCGCTCAGTAGCAGCCGAGGAGCGCCGCTCACAGTCGCGGGGAGCCGTCAGGTCTCGGCGGCGCCGACCGCCGCTGGGCGGGCGAACTCCGCCTGGCGCCATGGCAGACGGCGCTGCAACGCCGGTCGCTCCACGAGCCGCCACAGCAGATCGGCGGCGATCAACGTCGCGATCGTGACCCCGACGAGCAGCAGCCAGTAGGTCTCCTTGACCCCGTAGCCGTGTCCGAAGCGCGCGAGCACGTGCGTCATCAGCCCCAGGTGGATCAGGTAGATGCCGTACGAGCGCTCGCCCAGCCAGCGCATCACGCGGTTGTCCAGCCAGCGCCAGCAGCCGCCCGTCGTCCACTGCAGCGCCAGCGGCGCCGCCAGCAGCGCGCCGCAGCCGAGCGTCACGAAGATCAGGCGCGGCCCGTATTCGCTCGCAGGCCACGAGATGTACACGCCGAGCAGCGCGATGCTCGCCGCAAGCAGTCCCCACGCCCACACGCGCCCGGTTCGCGTCGCGCGCAGGCGCGGCGCCACGAACGGCTCGAGGGCGGCCAGCGCGATGCCGGGGATGAAGGCGAACAGGTAGTCGGCGATGTTGTACGTGAGCGTGCCGGGGTTGCCCGCGTCGTGCTTGAACTGCAGGCTCAGCGCGTAGATCGCCAGCAGCACCGCGAGGACGATCCCCAGGCGCGCCAGCGGTGTCGTGCGCATCCTGCGCCCCGCGTGCAGGGCGATCACCGACGCGATCGGGATCAGAATGTAGAACGCGACCTCGAGGTCGAGCGTCCACGCCTGTCCTACCAGTTCCGCCGCGGGCGTCGAGTAGTAGTTCTGCGCGAACCCGTACACGGCAGCGAGGCCAAGGATGCCGCCGCCCGAATGAAAGCGCGACCACGCCAGATAGGCCGTCGTGATCACCCAGAACGCCGGGATGATCCGCAGCGCGCGATTGCGGAAGTAGCGCGAGATCGACGGTGCCGGCGTCCCCAGCAGATACGCCGCCAGGAACGTGCGCGTCAGCAGGTAGCCGGACAGCACGAAGAAGATGTAGATCCCGGCGCGCATGTTCACGAACTCCGCCGCGAACGTGCCGAAGATCGGCCGGAACTGGCCTGGGGCTTCGCCTTTGACCGCGCCCTGGCCGAACTTCCAGATGAGCGTCGAGACGGCCGCGTGGAACACGAGCACGAGCATCGCCGCGATCGCGCGCAGGCCGTCGCCCGCGGCGAAGCGGCGCGGGACCGCATCGCTCACGCCCGCCGGTCGAGTCGCAGCCGAGCTCATCGTTTGGATATTCGTCAAGTGGCCAGCCTGGCCTTTAGCGGCGAGAGATCGCGCATCGCCGCGCGCGCTCAATCCTCGTGGTCGAGGAAGCCGCCTCCGCTCGCGCGTCCCAGCCGCCCCGCCGCGACCAGGCGGCGTAGCTCCGGCGCCGGGCGGTAGCGCTCCTCGCGGTACTCGTCGCACAGCGCGCCCAGCACCGTCAGCACGTGATCGAGGCCGATCGCGTCCGCCCACTCGAGCGGCCCGCGCGGGTGGCTGAGGCCGAGCACCATGCCCGTGTCGATGTCCTGCGCGCTGCCCACGCCCTCGCCCAGCGCGAACGCCGACTCGTTGATCAGCTGGCAGACGATCCGGCCCAGCACCAGGCCGGGGGCATCGCCCACCCACTCGACGTGCTTGCCGAGCGCCCGGAAGAAGCGCTCAGCGCGAGCCGCCGCCACCGGCGAGGAGCTCTCGCTGCGCGTAAGCTCGACCAGGCTCGACTGCTCTAGCGGCGGCAGCACGTGGAAGCCGACCGCGCTGCCGCCGGGGTCGATCGCGCTCAGCGAGCCGCTCGCGCACAGCAGCACGTGGGCGCCGCCCTGTTGGGAGGACCCACCCACCCCGGCGCCGCGGCGGTCGGGCTGGCCGGCGGGCAGGGCTGTTCCCTGCTGGGGGAGCGGAGCGCAGTCGCAGTCGACGAACAGCGCCGGCAGCACGCCGCCGGCGGGAGTGTGGGGCGAGCGCACCTCGTAGCCGGCCTCGCCCGCCAGCGCGCGCAGCGCGTCCGCGATCGCCCCCTCGCCGGCGATCACCACCACGCCCTCGCCATGGCCCTGCGTGCCGCCCTGCAGCGGCGGCGGGTCCTCGGGGCGGTGATGGCCGGCGCCGGCGCCGCCCGAGTAGTCGTAGTAGCCGCGCCCGCTCTTGCGCCCGTACAGCCCCGCCGCCACCTGGCGCGCGGCGATCATCGACGGGCGCCAGCGCGGCTCGCCGAAGCTCTGCTCGTAGAAGCTCTTGGAGATCTCGAAGCCCGTCTCCACGCCCACCAGGTCCATCAGCTCGAACGGCCCCATGCGAAAGCCGCCCTCCATGCGGCAGATGCGGTCGATCGTCTCGACGTCCGCGATCCGCTCCGTCAGCAGGCGCAGCGCCTCCAGGCCGAACGGGCGGTTGCAGCGGTTGACGATGAAGCCCGGCCCGTCCTTGGCGAGGATCACCGTCTTGCCCATCGCCTCGCCCGTCGCCGCCGCCAGCGCGAGCGCCTCCGCGGAGGACTCCACGCCCGCCACCACCTCCAGCAGCGCCATCAGCGGCGCGGGGTTGAAGAAGTGCATGCCCACCACGCGCTCGGGGTGCGTGGCGCCGGCGGCGATCGCGGTCACCAGCAGCGAGGAGGTGTTGCGTCGCGAGCACGCAGCGTTCGCTCACGATCTCCGACAGCTTGCCGTACATCTCGTGCTTGAGCTCCAGGCGCTCGGGCGCCGCCTCGATCACCAGCTCGCAGTCGGCGAGCGCCGCCATGTCGTCCACCGGCTCAAGGCTCTCGGATGCCCGCGTCGCCTGCTCGTCCGTCAGCCTGCCCTTCTCCGCTTCCTTCGCCAGGCCCCGCCGCGCGTTCTCGGCGCCTCTCTGCAGCGCCTCCGGGAACGGGTCGTACAGCAGCGTGCGCGCGCCCGAGCGCGCGGCCAGCTGGGCGATGCCGTTGCCCATCGTGCCCGCGCCCAGCACGCCGATCACGGACGCCGCGCGGCTCACGTGGGAATCAGCGCATTGACGCCCGTCATCGCGCGCCCGATCAGCATCTGCTGGATCTGGGAGGTGCCCTCGTAGATGGTCGTGACGCGCACGTCGCGGAAGTAGCGCTCGACCGGGTGGTCGTCCACGTAGCCCGCGCCGCCGTGCACCTGGATCGCCGGTTCGCGCATTCCAGCGACGCCTCCGTCGCGTGGAGCTTCGCGATCGACGTCTCCAGGCGTGTTCGGCCGGCCCCGGTCCTTGAGGAAGCCCGCGCGCCACGCCAGCATCCGCGAGGCGTCCGTTTTCAGCACCATTTCCGCGATCATCGCCTGCACCAGCTGAAAGCTCGCGATCGGTTTGCCGAACTGCTCGCGCTCCTTCGCGTACTTCACCGACTCCTCCACGCAGCCCTGGCAGATGCCCACCGCGCCGCACGCCACCGAGTAGCGCCCCGACTCCAGCGTTCGACATCGCCACCTTGAAGCCGTCGCCCACGCTGCCCGAGCATCTGCTCGTCCGAGACCTCCACGTCTTCCAGCGAGATCGACGCCGTGTCGGAGCCGTGCAGCCCCATCTTGTGCTCGATCGTCTGCGTCCTGAAGCCCGGGTGCTCGGTGTCCACCAGGAAGCACGCGATGCCCTTGTAGCCGAGCGCCGGGTCCGTCTGGGCGAAGATCAGCGCCACCTTCGCGTAGTTCGCCATCGAGATCCACATCTTCGCGCCGTTGATCACCCAGCCGGAGTCCGTCCTCTTCGCGCGCGTCTTCTGGTTGGCCGCGTCCGAGCCCGTGTCCGGCTCCGTCAGGCCGAAGCAGCCCAGCCACTCGCCCGAGCACAGCTTCGGCAGGTAGTGGTGCTTCTGCTCCTCGGTCCCAACCTGAGGATCGCCCGAGCACACGAGCGAGGTCTGCACGGAGATGACCGTCCTGATCGAGGAGTCGGCTCGCGGCCGATCTCCTCCACGACCAGGCCGTAGCTCAGGTAGTCCAGGCCCGCGCCGCCGTACTCCGGCGGCACGATCGCGCCCAGGTAGCCCTGGTCGGCGATCTTCTTCACCATCTCCAGGTCGAAGTGGTGGTTGCGGGCGTTTTCGCGCGACTGCAGCACGATCTCCTTGTCGGCGAATTCGCGCGCCGTGTCCTTGATCAGGCGCTGCTCGTCGGTCAGGTCGAAGTCCATCCCTCTCCTATCCGGTCGCCAGCTTTGGTGTCGTCCACGGCGCGTGGATGCGCCGCTCGATCTCATCGGCGAGGCCGTCGATCGGCAGACGCTCCTGGGCCAGCGAGTCGCGGTCGCGCACTGTGACGGTTCGGTCCTCGAGCGTCTGTGGTCGATCGTAACGCACCAGCGGCGTGCCGATCTCGTCCTGGCGGCGGTAGCGCCTGCCGATCGCGCCGCCCTCGTCGTACTCGGCCTGCACGCGCCCGCGCAGCGCCGCGTGGACCTCGCGCGCGAGCTCCGGCTGGCCGTCCTTGCCGACCAGCGGCAGCACCGCCACCTTGACCGGCGCCAGGCGCGGGTGCAGGCGCAGCACGGTGCGCGTCTCGCCCGCGCCCGTGCCCTCGCGCTCGACGACTTCCTCGTCGTAGGCGTCGACCAGGAACGCCAGCGTCGCGCGGTCGGCGCCGGCGGCCGGCTCGATCACGTGCGGCACGTAGCGCTCGCCCGTCGCCTGGTCGAAGTACTCGAGCTTCTCGCCCGAGAACTCGGCGTGCTGCGTGAGGTCGAAGTCGCCGCGGTTGGCGATGCCCTCGAGCTCCGACCAGCCGATCGGGAACAGGTACTCGACGTCG
Source organism: uncultured Solirubrobacteraceae bacterium (assembly GCA_963756205.1). Lineage (GTDB taxonomy): Bacteria > Actinomycetota > Thermoleophilia > Solirubrobacterales > Solirubrobacteraceae > Palsa-744. The sequence continues at coordinate 400,797 of CAVWMU010000005.1, read as the reverse complement.
CTGGTGCCCGAGGAGTAGTGCGACAGCTCGTCGGCGTCGTGCGCGCGCAGGCGCAGGTGGTCGGGGCGGATGCCCAGCTCCACGTACCAGCGCATCGCGCTCGCGCGAGCCAGTGCTCGAACCACTTCTGCGGCCTCGGCGGGCGGCACGAAGAACTCCATCTCCATCTGCTCGAACTCGCGCGTGCGGAAGATGAAGTTGCCCGGCGTGATCTCGTTGCGGAAGGACTTGCCGATCTGCGCGATCCCGAACGGCGGCTTCTTGCGCGAGAACTGCAGCACGTTCTTGAAGTTGACGAAGATGCCCTGGGCCGTCTCCGGGCGCAGGTAGGCGGTTGAGCCCGACTCCTTGACCGGCCCGATCGTCGTCTCGAACATCAGGTTGAAGTCGCGCGCCTCGGTCAGGTCGCACTCGTCGGTCTCGCCGGGGTGCTTGGACGGCTTGCGCCCGCACGAGAGCTCCGCCAGGTGGTCCGCGCGGAAGCGCTGGCCGCACGTCTGGCAGTCGACCAGCGGGTCGGTGAAGCCCGCCAGGTGGCCGGAGGCCTCCCACACCTGCGGGTGCTGCAGGATCGCCGAGTCGATCGCCACGATGTCGTCGCGCTCCTGCAGCATCGCGCGCCACCACTCGCTCTTGACGTTGCCCTTCAGCAGCACGCCGTAGTGGCCGAAGTCGTACGTCGAGCCGACGCCGCCGTAGATCTCCGAGGAGGGGAAGACGAAGCCGCGGCGCTTGCACAGCGCGACGATCTTGTCCATCGTCACCACGTCTGCGTGGATGGGCGTTGGCTCGGTCATGGCGGGCTGCGGATGGTAGTCGAGCCTCCGCGGCTCCGTAAGATGGGGCGCCGTGGCTCGGGTGCTGATCGTCGGGGGAGGCTGCCGCGGTAGGCGGCTGGCGCAGGCGCTGGTCGGCGAGGGTCACGCGGTGCGCGTCACAACGCGCGAAGAGCGGGGACGGGCGGCGATCGAGGCGGCCGGCGCGGAGTGCTGGATCGGGACGCCCGATCGCCTGGCGACGCTGCGCGCGGCGCTCGAGAACGTGACGATCCTCTGCTGGATTCTCGGCACGGCCAGCGGCCCGCCGCAGGAGCTGGAGGCGCTGCACGGCTCGCGCCTTGAGTTCTTCATGACGCAGGCGATCGACACGACCGTGCGGGGGGTCGTGTACGAGGCGCGCGGCGCGGGCTCGGCGGCGCCGATGCTGGCGGGCGGCGAGTCGATCGTGCGCGCGCTGGCCGAGCGCAACGCGATCCCGACGGCGTTCCTGACCGCCGATCCGCGGGACGTCGAGGCCTGGCTCGCGGACGCGCTCGCGGCCGTCGGGTCGCTGCTCGCGCGCGCATGATCGTCCACCGCGATCAAGCCTCTGGAGCTTGTGACCGATGCTGCAAGCACGATGGACAGCAAGCGCTCCCGATATGGCCTGCTGGTCTCCGCTCTCGGCGCGACGTTGCTGATCGCGTCGGTGTTCATGCCCTGGTATGAGGTCGCCTCCGCGCTCCACGCGAGCGCCGGCGCCGCCACGGGACACAGGCTCGCGACGATCACCGGGCATCGAGCGCTGCGCGAGGTCAACATCGTGCTGCTCGTCCTCGCCGCGCTCGCGATGCTCGACGCGCTTGCGCCGCTGGCGTCGATCGGCAGGCCGATGCCCGGTGGCGCGGGCGGCTCGGTCGTGCTGCTGGGGACGGTCGCGGCGACGTTCGTGGTCTACCGCATGCTCGTTCCCCCGGCCGCCGGCGTCGGGGCCGTCGAGCTCTCGCTGCGCGTGGGCGCGTGGCTCGCCCTGCTCGGCTCGCTCGCGATCGCGCTCGGCGGCATATGGCCGCGCAACTTCGGCCTCGCCGCCCCGGAGATGCGTCCGGGAACGCTATCCTGGTAGTAATTCCCCTAAAGGCGATCAGGATTCCAAACCGAAGCGTTGGCTCGCCTCCCCGAGCGAGCGTGCGACGGTCATCTGCAACGAGAGGAGCAACATCAATGTCGCTGCAACTTGGCCAGGAGGCCCCCGACTTCGAGGCCGACACCACCGAGGGCCGCATCAAATTCCATGACTGGATCGGCGACTCGTGGGCGGTGCTGTTCTCGCACCCGAAGGACTTCACGCCCGTGTGCACCACGGAGCTCGGCTACATGGCCAAAGCCAAGCCCGAGTTCGACCGTCGCAACGTGAAGATCATCGGCCTGTCGGTCGACGCGCTCGACAACCACGAGGCGTGGGCGAAGGACATCGAGGAGACGCAGGGCGCCGCCCCCAACTACCCGATCATCAGCGACAGCGACTTCAACGTGTCCAAGCTCTACGGCATGCTGCCCGCGAGCACCTCCGGCGACGCGGCCACGCGCACGCCCGCCGACAACCAGACGGTGCGCAACGTGTTCGTGATCGGGCCCGACAAGAAGATCAAGCTGATCCTCGTCTACCCGATGACCACCGGGCGCAACTTCGACGAGGTGCTGCGCGTGATCGACTCGCTGCAGCTGACCGCCAAGCACAAGGTCGCCACGCCCGTCAACTGGCAGCAGGGCGAGAAGGTGATCATCGCCGGCTCGGTCTCAAACGAGGAAGCCAAAGAGACCTACCCGGATGGGTGGGAGGAGCCGCGGCCTTACATCCGGCTGGTGCCGCAACCGAGCTGAGTGGTTGGCGCCCGTGCGAACAGTCATGGCCGGCTCTCGCCGGCCCCGACTGTTCTCCCGGACGCTCGACACGGGAGCCCGGTAGGGCGCCGCGTCGGCTCGGCGGGCTTGTGCGAGTGACGGACGGGCGGGTAGCTCAGGCTGGCGTGGTCAGGGCCAGGCGGCCTGCGCTCGCGTCGGGTGGCGCGAGATGCTCGAAGAGGTGCTCGAGGATTCGTGCGGTCGCGCCCCAGATGAGGTGGTCTTCGACGATGTAGGCGTCGGTTTCGAAGGTGATGCCTCGGCGTTCCATGGTGGTTCGCGTGCGGCCTGCGCGTACGTCCTCGAGTCGGAGCTCCAGCACGGCATCCACCTCTCGCGCCGACAGACGCCAGGCGATGTTCGCGGGGATCGTGCCCACGAACGGGTGGATGATGTAGCCGGTGACGAACGTCGAGGTGGGGGAGCTCGCCTAGCAGGGTCACATCGGCTCGGGGTAGGCCGATCTCCTCTTCGGCCTCGCGCAGCGCGGTGTCGGTGAGGGTCGGGTCCTCGGCGTCGCGCCGGCCGCCGGGGAAGGAGATCTCGCCGGCATGGCGGCGCAGGTCGGCGCGCCGGCGGGTGAGCACCACGTGGGGCTCGTCCCCGTCCGGGGCTAGGAACATCGGCACGAGCACGGCCGCGGCGACCGGCTCGCCGGTCCCGGGGGCGGCGAAGCTGGCGGAGGCGGAAGCGTCAGGCGGCCAGGTGAACGCGCTCAATGCGCTCCTGGAACATGACCTCGCCGTCGAGCGCGCGGTGCACGGGGCACTTGGCGGCGATCACGCGCAGGCGCTCGACCTGCTCCTCGGGGAGGTCGTCGGGCAGCCTCATCACGAGCTGGAACTTGGTGGGACAGCCGCGCTCGGCGGGGCTGTACTCGACGTCCACCTCCACGTGGCCGATGTCCCAGCCCTTGCGCGCCGCGTACATCTCCATCGTTATCGCCGTGCATGTGGCGAGGCTGACAGCGAGCAGCTCCTGAGGGTCCGGTCCCATGTCGTCGCCGCCCACGTCCAGTGGCTCGTCGACCGTCAGCTGGTGGTCGCGCACCTGCACGGTGTGCCTGAACGTCGCGCCGTCGCGCCGCGCTGAGGCCTTCATCCTTGTGAGCCCTTGCGTCTGAGTCATCTCGATCCCCTCGATCGGCTGCTGCTTGTTCTCGTTCTCATCATACTGGCCGATCGGATACCCGCTCGTGAGGCGGGCGTGGGTCAGGCCAGCGGGTTGAACAGCAGCCCGGTGAGCAGCTTGGGGTAGAAGTAGGTCGACTTGGGCGGCATGTTCTCGCCGGCGGCGGCCACGTCGCGCACCTGCCCGACGGGCGTGGGGCGCATGAGGAAGGCGGCGTCGTAGTCGCCGGAGCGCACCATCGCGAGCGCCTCGGCGGTGTCGCGCGCGTAGAAGAGGCCGTTGAAGTGGGCGATGTCATCGTCGCTGTAGCCGAGCGCGTTCTTTAGGAGCAATGTCTCCAACACGCCGGTGTCGAGGTGGCGGTAGGCGTCGGAATGGTCGGGCAGCGCGGCGTCGGCGATCGCCTGGTCCTTGAGCGTCAGGCGCAGCGCGCGCTCGCCGCGCCCGTCGAAGTAGCCGAGCTGCAGGATGCCCTCTCCGGGGGGCGGCGCGATCTCCTCGACGGGCACCTCGACGATGTCGAAGTCGCGCTGCAGCGCCTGCTCGAGCGCCTGGCGGCGCGTCTCGTCGAGGCCGCCGATCAGGCGGTGGGTGGGAAAGACGGTCAGCCCGGGGTCCTCGAGCGCAACCAGGCACATGAGGATGTAGCGGTGCTCGCCCTCGCCGCCGATCTCATCGGCGTAGGCGTGCATGGTCTCGTAGCGGTGGTGGCCGTCGGCGATCAGCAGCTCGGCGTCGCGCGCGGCGGCCTGCGCGGCGGCGATCGCGGCGGGGTCGGAGACGCGCCACAGGCGGTGGACGGTGCCGTCGGCGTCGGTGATGTCCGCCCACGGCGGCTGCTCGGTGCTCGGCGCGAGCGCCTTCCAGGCCGCTTCGGCGGGGTCGGAGTAGAGCGAGAAGATGGGGGAGATGTTCGCGCGCGTGGCCCTGGTGAGGCGCAGCCGGTCCTCCTTGGGGCCGGGGTGCGTGCGCTCGTGCGGGCGCACCCGCCCGGGGCCGTAGTCCTCGATGCGCACGCGGCAGAAGAAGCCGCGGCGCGTGCGCGTGACCCCGTCGGGGCCGGTGTAGTCCTGCATGTGCGCCCACAGCGCCGGCGCGCCGTCGCGCACGAGCGCCCCCTGCAGCTGCCAGCTCTCGAACAGCTCGCGCGCGGCCGCATACCGGTCGGGCTCGCCCTCGGGCAGGTCGATGGCGACGACGTTGAAGGGCGAGCGCGCGATCAGCGCCGCGCGCTGGCCGGCGTCGATCACGTCGTAGGGCGGGGCGACCACGTCGGCGAGGGGGCCGACGACGGCGGGGTCGTAGTGGAGGGCGCGCAGGGGCTGGACGTCGGCCATGGCGGGGCGGAGGGTAGCAGCGGAGGGTCGCGGCGGCTGTGTCGGCGATGTAGCGCTCTGTCCGCAGCGAGGAACACGAGGCGCTGGCGGCGGACCCGTCGTTCCGGGACTTCGTTTGCCTGTACATCGCTGAGGGCTACAAGCGCCGTCGGCACACCGTCCAGATCTGCAACTCCGATCCGGCGGTCATGCGGGTGGCCACGGGCTGGATACGCCGCCTGACGGAGAAGCGGCTGGATTTCTCGATCCAGTACCACGCCGACCAGGATCTGGCCGAGCTGCGCGAGTTCTGGGGCGGCACGCTCGGGATCGACCCGGAGGCGATCCGGATGCAGCGCAAGTCCAACAGCGGCGAATTGAACCGCCGCACCTGGCGTTCGCGTCACGGCGTGATCGCGGTCTGCGTCCATGACACGCTGTTTCGCGCGCAATTGCAGGCGTGGATGGACCGTCTGCGCTCGGAGTGGCGATAGACTGGACTAACTTCGGGGCGTGGCGAAGTCTGGTATCGCACCGCGTTTGGGGCGCGGGGATCGTGGGTTCAAATCCCGCCGCCCCGATAACAACATTGCAGCCGCTCGATCGCCGCGACCGGCTCATCGGAGAGCAGACGGACGCGGCATGCTGCATCGCTGGATCTTCACACCGCATCGGGCTGCCACCGATTAGCGTGTAATAGGCTGTGCGGGGGTACAGCGCGTTCGAGACACACGGAGGAGGGGCCATCGTGCGGAGGATGAGGGCGGTCGTGGTGGCCGCCGCGGTGTTGGCAGCGGTCGCCGCGTCGGCGCAGCCCGCCGCCGCCCAGGAAGACGGTGTGCTGTCGTGGGGATTCGGCAGCTACGGGATGCTTGGCATCGGCGAAGGGGGGTTCTCTGCGCCGGACGCCGCGGTCCCGGTGCAGGTTTCGGCGCTGACCGGCGTGAAGGCGCTCGCGGGAGGCGACGAGCACGTCCTCGCGCTGCTGGAAAACGGGACGGTCGACGCCTGGGGCTACAACAAGGAAGCGGCGCTCGGGGAATCCGAACAGATCGAACGCGCCGTACCGACGCCGGTCGAGGGTCTGGAGGGCGTGACCGCGATCGCAGCCGGCAACCAGTTCAGCCTCGCGCTGCTGGAAGACGGCACGGTGCTGGCCTGGGGCGCGAACGGCAAAGGGCAGCTCGGCGATGGCAGCCAAGCCGACAGCGCGACGCCCGTCGCGGTGAGCGGCCTCAGCGGCGTCGTGGCGATCGCCGCCGGCGGCGACCATGCGCTTGCGCTGCTGTCCGACGGCGACGTGACGGCGTGGGGCGGAAACCAGGAAGGGCAGCTCGGCAACGGCACGATCGGCGGCTTCAGCAAGGTTCCCGTACTTGTGGCAGGGCTGAGCGGCGCCGTCCGCGGGATCGCCGCCAGTCGGCGGACCAGCTTCGCGATCCTCGAATCCGGGGAAGTCGAGTCGTGGGGCTCCAACGACTCCGGTGCGCTCGGGGTCGGCAAGCGAGCCGAACAGCTCGGCGAGAGCGCCGTTCCACTCGCCGTCGACGAACTCACCGGCGTGCGCGCGATCTCCTCGTCGGGCTCAGGCTTCACGAGCGAAGAAGAAACATCAGAAGTCGAAAACCCCCAGGAGCGGGTGTTCGCGCTGCTCGAAGACGGCACCGTCGACGGCTGGGGCGGCTTCGAAAGGGACACCGGGAGCGCGCCCGGCGACGCTCCCGCGCCGTTGCTCGGCCTCAGCGGCGTGACGGCTATCGCCGCCGGCTCCCACTTCACGATCGCCGAGCACGAAAACGGCACCCTGTCGGCCTTCGGGTACCCGATCGGGCTCGGCGACGGGCAGGAACTTGGATCCGCGACGACGCCCGTGAGCGTCTGCGGCGTCTCCGAAGCGGGAGCGATCGCGGCCAGCGACTGGGATGCCTTCGTGGCGGCGCCGCCGCAGCCGCTGTGTGGCAGCGTCGAAGAAATCGTCGGGATCCGGCACTGGGGAGCGGCGGGCGCGCAGGTGCAACTGCGCGGCCGCAACCTCGACGAGGTCACTGCCGTCAGCTTCGGCGCCACGCCCGCGAGCGGCTACACCATCGAATCGGCCAACCGCCTCACCGCCGTCGCGCCGCCCGGTGAGGGTGTCGTCGATGTTCGCGTGAGCACCGCCCAAGGACAGAGTCCCGACGCTGCGCGCTTCACGTACGTCGAACCGCCCGCGATCGGCACCTGCGGGCTGACCGCCGGCGGCCACTACCCGAACAAGTCCTGCGAGCCTGGGTCGGGCGCGACGATCGACCGGTTCGAATTCGAGCCGCTCACCGAAGGGACGATGACCACCGCGGAGAAGAGCGCGCTCGTGCTCCAGACGGCCGCAGGCCGGAGCGTCACCTGCGCGAAGGAGTCCGGCGGCGCGAGCGACGCAGGCGACAAAGCGATCGACCTCACGGCGCTCGAACTCGGCGAATGCACGAGCGGCAGCAGCTCATGCGCCTCCAGCGGGCGACGTTCCGGCGACATCGCGACGAGCTCGCTCGAAGCGACCGTCGGCGTCGAGAAGCAGGGCGAGGAGCCCTCCGAAGACAAGCTGGGCCTCGCCTTCGCGCCCATCGGCGAAGGAGCGCCGTTCGCGCAGTTCAGCTGCGGAACGGAAAGCTTCAGCGTGCGCGGCGCGGTGATCGGGCTGGTCGGGGCGAACACGCCGGCGACCTCGCCGAAAGTCACATTCGAAAGCCACATCCGCAGGGCAGGTGCCCGAGCACATGGTCGACGGCCCCATGCAGGTGCTCGAAGCGTCGGTCGACGGCGGCCCTTACGAACGCCTGACGCTGAGCGGGAAGATCGAGTTCAAGAAACTTTCCAACAGCAAGGTCGACTTCAGCTCGGTCGCGTGATCGCCCTCGTGCTCGCCGCCACCGCCAACGTTCACGGCGTGCCCGCTGCTGACCCGCAATCTCGCCGACTTCGAGATCATCGGCGATCTCATCGACACGCGCGACCCAACGGCATGTGTGGGGCCGCGCGCACACGGCCCCACACACATTCCCTTACGGCCTGATCTCGACCTTCCCACCCTCCTTGAGGGAGTTGTCGGTCGACACCACGATCGGGCCGATCGGTTCGTAGCTTTCTCCGCCGTTTTCGGAGTATTCCGACTGCAGGTCCTGCAGCGCTGACCCTGGTCCGTACGAGATCTTCAACTTCTTCCCCATCGCGTTGACCGGGCTGACATCCGTCCCCGCGATCGTCCCAGCGGTCTTAAACGTCACGCCGTGTTCACATCCGTATACGGCAACGGGTTCACCGAGAGCTGGGGAGTATTCGAACCAAACTTTACCCACCGCAGGCCCAACCAGATATTCTTCCAGTTCGTCTGTAATTTCGTTGAGCTTGATCTGCTCTCGTTGTTCCGGATTGCCGACCAGTGAGGAGTTGAGCCGGGAGGTCTGTATTTCTCCTGGGCTTCGCCCCGGGCTCGTACATGCGTACCCTTTTTCTTTTTCGCTGATTTTCAGGACGCATCCCACGAACGTGATCGTGTCCATATCTGTGCCGGGCCCGGTCCATTCTCCGCTGTCCGTGCTCGACTTGCACACGATCGCCGCTTCATCCGTGTAGTGCCCGAGCACCTTGATGATCGTTGAGGGCATTCTCAGGTGGACTTTCGAGCTCTTCGACGTGTACTGAAACGTCGCTGACGTCGTGCCGTCGACCCCGATCGCCGTGGTGCCGGGGTACCATTCGTACACGTTTTTCGTGCCTTCCGCGACCTCTTCGCTCGTGGCGAGCGTGAGGCAGCCCTTGTCGAGATATTGCCCGCTGTATTTCCCTTCCACCTTGGAAGTCTTCAAGCAGACCCCAACTTCCGCGGCTTGCGCTGCCGAGACGACCATCGCGCTGAACGCCACCACGGCCACAAGGCACAATCCCGCAATCTGAACGCGTTTCATCCTCTCCACTGCTCCTTTCCCTCTCGACGCTTTGATGGGGACGCCCCGCCAGGGGCGCCCCCATCGTCGTTGCCCGTGCTAACGAACGGTCATCGCTGCGCGAGCGTGTGATCTCTCCTTGTTTCCCCTTCTCACCCGAGTGGTAGATAGAGCGTCCACAGGGATTCCAGGCTCGTGTTCGCTGCCACGCCCCATTTTTTGCCGGCTGGCACGATGAACGTGTAGACGGTCCCTTCTTTGGCTACGTTGGCTTTGAACACGTTGATGATTTCCGAGCCGGCGCCACCTCCCACCTGCACGTCAATCGTCGTTTCTTTTGTTCCGGTCGTCTTCGCTTCGAGAATGACCTCGACAGGTTCAGTGGCGGACGGTTCATACATGGTGCCGACGGCCCGTTCGGTCCTCGGGCCGTACGCGCCCACCGAGAACCCTTTGCCTTCTTTTCCTTCGGCTCCGGGTTTGCCTTCTTTGCCTTCTTTGCCTTCTGGGCCAGCTGGGCCGGTCGCGCCGGCTTTGCCTTCTGGTCCAGCGGGTCCAGCGGGCCCGACTTTGCCTTCGGCGCCTGTTTCGCCCTTCACGCCTTGGGGCCCGTCTTTGCCTTCGGGGCCTTCTTTGCCTTCTTTTCCTTCTTTGCCTTCCGCCCCGTTTGTGCCCGCAGCGCCTGCTTTACCTTCTTTACCTTCGGCTCCGACAGCCCCCGTCACACCGGCGGCGCCTTCTTTGCCTTCCGCGCCGGTTGCCCCGGTCGCACCGGTTTTGCCTTCTTTGCCTTCCGCTCCGGTCGCGCCTGTGGCGCCGGTGGCTCCTTCTTTGCCTTCTTTGCCTTCTTTCCCTTCGGCGCCTGTTTCGCCTTTCACGCCTTGGGGCCCTTCTTTGCCTTCTTTCCCTTCCTTGCCTTCGGCTCCGGTCGCACCGGTTGCCCCGGCCTTGCCTTCTTTCCCTTCCTTGCCTTCTTTGCCTTCCGCTCCGGTTGCTCCTGTCGCCCCGGTTTTTCCTTCCTTACCTTCGGCGCCGGTCGCGCCCGTTGCGCCTTCTTTGCCTTCGGCGCCGGTCGCGCCGGTGGCGCCGGTCGCGCCGGTGGCGCCGGTCGCTCCGACTGCGCCTTCTTTCCCTTCGGCGCCCGTTTCGCCCCTTATGCCCTGGGCGCCTTCTTTTCCTTCTTTACCTTCTTTGCCTTCCGCTCCGGAGGCGCCTTCTTTGCCTTCTTTTCCTTCTTTACCTTCGTAGCCTTCCTTGCCTTCTTTTCCTTCAAAGCCTTCTTTGCCTTCTTTTCCTTCTTTACCTTCTTTGCCTTCCGCGCCCGTTTCGCCTTTCACGCCCTGGGCGCCTTCTTTGCCTTCTTTTCCTTCTTTGCCTTCTTTACCTTCCTTGCCTTCTTTTCCTTCCTTACCTTCCTTGCCTTCGGCTCCTTCTTTGCCCGCCGCGCCTTCTTTTCCTTCTTTTCCTTCTTTACCTGCTGCGCCTTCTTTGCCTTCTTTGCCTGCCGCGCCTTCTTTACCAGCGGCGCCTTCTTTGCCCGCGGCGCCGGCTTTGCCTTCTTTGCCTTCTTTTCCTTCTTTGCCTTCCTTGCCTTCTTTGCCTTCCAGGCACACCAGCAGGCTGATGTAGGTGAAGCTGGGTTGCTGTACGTATCCGTCCCAGCCCGTGTAGTGGATCAGGCCGGTGCCGTTGCCCCCGGTCTGGAGGATCATGGGTACGACGGCCGTGGCCTCCGTTTCGCTCACGACCGTGGCTTCGCCGATGCTGTTTTCGCCAGCCGAGTTGTCCACCCAGGTGAGCTGGGAGGTGCCCGGGTATCTGAAGCCGCCGGGCTCGAAATGTCTTCCGGTGATCGTGACGACCGTTCCGGGGCATCCCGAGGATGGCGAGATTTTCGTCACTTCGAAATTCGCCGAGGCGGCCTGTGCATTACCAAGAAACGCAAGAACGCCGAGCGTGCTGACGAGAAGGCCAATCCGCCCCGTCGCTCGCCGAGATTTCATGCCATGCATGGACCCCCAAAGCTGGCCGGTCCCCCAATGCTGGCGCATCCGTGTCCTCCTCCGTGTCGTAGCGCGTCTATTCCCCGTCTAGTTCCCTCCTGCTGTGCCCGCGATCCCAGCGGCCTCGAGAGGCGCTCGGCGCAAGACGGCGGGTAAAGCTAGCAGAAAACAGGCTGTATGTATACCGTCAAGAGCGCGGTTTCTGTCAGCCGCGAACAGGGCTGCGCGAGGCCGACGACGCTGTTAGGATCCCGATCCGCATATGGGAACGCGTAGGTCAGCTCGTGCCAGTGCAGTTGCGCTTCGCCGCGGAGCCGCCATGGCAGCTTCGGCGGTGCTCTGTGCCGTGCTTCTCGGCGCGTGCGGCTCGTCGTCGGGGTCGCCGACCGCCACGACGGCGAAAACGACCTACCTCGACGTAGCGCGCGTGGAGCGCGCGATCGAACGCAGCATCCTGGCCCAACGCCACCTCAAGTCCACGGTCAAGTGCCCCGCGAAGGTCCCGCAGCGTCCGGGCAAGTTCGCGTGTGTCGCCACGACCCTCAGCGTCAAGAAGCCCCACAGGGCGATCAAGACGCCGTTCATCGTCACCATTCGCAACAACAAAGGCGCTGTCACCTACGAAGGCAAGTAGGGCGCACGTGACAGCGGCCCACGCGATCAGCCCCAAGGACTTCCTCGACATCGACCGTCTGCTCTCCGACGAGGAGCGCGACATCCGCGACACCGTGCGCGCGTTCGTGCGCGACCGCGTGCTGCCACACGTCGGCGACTGGTTCGAGGAGGCGACGTTCCCGACGAGCAAGCTCGCGCCGCAGCTGGGCAGGCTGGGCGTGCTCGGCATGCACCTGCAGGGCTACGGCTGCGCCGGCGCCAGCGCCACCGCGTACGGCCTCGCGTGCATGGAGCTCGAGGCGGGAGACAGCGGCCTGCGCACGCTCGTGTCCGTGCAGGGGTCGCTGGCCATGTACGCCATCTGGCGCTGGGGCTCCGAGGAGCAGAAGCAGCGGTGGCTGCCGCGCATGGCCGCCGGCGAGGCGCTCGGCTGCTTCGGGCTGACCGAGCCCGACGCCGGCTCCGATCCCGGCTCGATGCGCACGCGCGCGCGCCGCGACGGCTCGGACTGGATCGTGCACGGGCAGAAGATGTGGATCACCAACGGCTCCGTCGCCGACGTCGCCGTCGTCTGGGCCGTCACCGACGACGGCGTGCGCGGCTTCCTCGTGCCCGCCGGCACCAAGGGCTTCACCACCCAGGACATCCACCGCAAGCTGTCGCTGCGCGCGTCCGTCACCTCCGAGCTGCTGCTCGACGACGTGCGCCTGCCCGCCGACGCCGTGCTGCCCGAGGTCACCTCGCTGCGCGGCCCGCTGTCGTGCCTCAACGAGGCGCGCTACGGCATCGTCTGGGGGGCGGCCGGCGCCGCGCGCGCGTGCTTCGAAGCGGCGCTCGACTACAGCAAGGAGCGCATCGCCTTCGGGCGCCCGATCGCCGCCACGCAGATCCAGCAGCACAAGCTCGCGCACATGGCCCTCGAGGTCAACCGCGCGACGCTGCTCGCCCTGCACCTCGGGCGCATGAAGGACGACCGCCGCCTGCTGCCCGAGCACGTGTCCATGGGCAAGCTCGGCAACGTCAACGCCGCGCTCGACGTCGCCCGCACCGCGCGCCAGGTGCTCGGCGCCAACGGCATCACGCTCGAGTACCCCGTCATCCGCCACATGAACAACCTCGAGTCGATCGTCACCTACGAGGGCACCGCCGACGTGCACGAGCTCGTCGTCGGCGGTGCGCTCACCGGCATCCAGGCGTTTCGCTGACGCGCGGGAAGGTATTCCCGCGAGGCGCGTCTCCTCAGACGACGGGGGCCAGGAATGGGACTCCGTCAGCTCGTGGCGCGTCTTGGTCCCCGCTTTGGCGCGTCGCGAGCGTTTTTTCTTTATTAAGAGGAGGCGCGGGCGCGCTCACCTGCCGAGCGCGAACAGCGGCCAGCGCCCGGGGACTCCCTTGAGCTCGTGCAGGCCGCGGTCCTCGAACGAGAACGGGCCGCCCACCACCGTGCCGAAGACCGTGCCCGACACGAGCACCTCGCCGGCCCCCGCCAGGCCGCCGACGCGCGCCGCGATGTGCACCGCCATGCCGCCCACGTCCTCGCCGATCAGCTCACACTCGCCCGTGTGCATGCCCACGCGCACCTCCACGCCCAGCTCGCGCGCCGCGCGCGTGATCGCCAGCGCGCAGCGCAGCGCGCGCGTGGGCGGCCCGTCGAACGTCGCCAGGAAGCCGTCGCCCACCGTCTTCACCTCGCGCCCCCCGAAGCGCGCCAGCTGCGCGCGCACCTGCTCGTCGTGGTCGGCCAGCAGGTCGCGCCAGCGCGCGTCGCCCAGCCTCGCCGCGTGCGCGGTCGCGTCGACGATGTCCGTGAACAGCACCGTCAGCAGCGCCCGCGAGAATTCGCCGCCGCTGCGCACGCCCGTCAGGAACTCCTCGACCTCCTCCACGATCGCGTCGCTGTCGCCCAGGAACGGGAGCGAGTCGATGCCCTCCAGCTCCACGTAACGCGCGCCCTCGATGTGCTCGGCCAGGTAGCGCGAGTGGCGCACGTCCCACACCTGCTCGCCCGGCCGGTGCATGATCAGCGCCGGCACGCGGATGCGCGGCAGCACGTGGCGCACGTCCTGGTCGATCATCGCTTGGAAGATGACTCGCGCCTCGCCGGGGCTGGCCGCGAGCCGCTGCATGCGCGCGAACCACGCGATCAGCGCCGGGTCGTTGGCCATCGACGGCGCCCACGCGGACATCGCTTCGCTATTGGTCTCGCCCCACATCGCGATGTTGCGCTCGGTCAGCGCTTCACGGTCCTCCCTGCGCATCGCCCACTCGTAGTCGGGAGCCCACGACGTGCGCGCGACCGACGCGTACATCACCAGCGCGCCGATCCGCTCGGGATGCTCGGCCGCCAGCAGCGCCCCCACGAGCCCTCCCTGCTGGTAGGTGAACACCGCCGCGCGTTCGCTGCCGGCCGCGTCGAGCACCGCGATCGCGTCCTTTGCCTCCTGCTCGATGGTGTACGCCTCCAGCACGCGCTCGGAGAGCCCGGTCCCGCGGCTGTCGAACAGGATCAGACGTCCGAACGTCGCCAGGCGTTCGAGGAAGCGGCGGTTGGCCGGCGCCTCCCACAGCTGCTCGAGCTGGGTCAGCCAGCCGGTCACGAACAGCATGTCCAGCGGCCCCTCGCCGACGACCTGGTAGGCGATGCTCGCGTCGCCGCTGCGCACGTAGCGGGTGATGGGCACCATCAGTCGTCTTCGATCAGCGCTCGGAACGGCGCCGCCGGCTCGACCGTCGCGCCGGCGGCGTGCACGCGATCGGACAGCCACACGTCGGAGGTGACCACGCGGATCGAGCCCGGCTCGGCGTCGGCGACGAGCAGGCGCACGATCTCGTCGTCCGCCGAGTCGCGCCGCGGCCGCGGCGCGTACGCCACCTCGATCACCGTCGAGCGGATCGGCGGCGAGGGCGGCTGCTCGAAGACCACCGTCACGTCCGCGCCGCTGCTCGCGGCCCAGCTCTCCAGCATGCCCACCAGCTTGACCATCGCCCCGTGCCTGTCCTTCCACCACGCGTCCGGTCGCGTTCCGATCACGTTCATCCCATCCACGAGCCAGCGCACGGCGCAAGCCTAGGGCCTGGCCCGCCGCCGGGCGCCGCCGCCGCGAGGCGCACGCCGGCGGGCCGCCGCACAACGCGGATGACACGGTGGGGGCCGGATGTTGCGGCGCGGGCAGATAGGGTCCCGGGCATGAGCGGCCGTGTGCTCATCCTCTCCTGGGAGTACCCGCCCGTGATCGAGGGCGGCCTGGCCCGCCACGTGCGCAAGCTCGCGGAGGCGCTCGTGCGCCAGGGCGTGCAGGTCGACGTGCTCACCCGCGGCGTCGGCTGCGAACCGGAGCTCGACCCCGCCTGCCGCGGAGGACCGCGCCGGCGTGAACGTCCACCGCGTGCGCGAGCCGGGCTGGCCGCGCGACCTCGACCGCTTCGTCGCGTGGGTCGAGCAGATGAACAGCGACATGCTCGCGGCCGGCGAGGCGCTCGCGCAGGAGCACTCCTACGACCTCGTGCACGGCCACGACTGGCTCGTGGGGCAGGCCTCCGCGGAGCTCGCCGACCGGCTGCGCGTGCCGTACGTGACGACCATCCACGCCACCGAGCACGGCCGCCACCAGGGCTGGGTGGACAAGCAGCCGCAGTCGCACATCCACGCGGTCGAGCGCTGGATGGCGCGCCGCGCGGACGCCGTGATCGTCTGCTCGCTACTACATGCGCGGCCACGTGGCCGACATCTTCGACATCGACGAGCGGCGCGTGGCGGTGATCCCCAACGGCGTCGACCCGCAGCGAACTGCGCCCCAGCGGCGACCTGCAGGCGCTGCGGCGCGAGTTCGCGGCGCCGCACGAGAAGCTCGTGCTGCTGGTCGGGCGCCTGGTCTACGAGAAGGGCTTCCAGCTGGCGCTCGACGCGCTCCCGGGCGTGATCGAGCGGGTCGGCGACGTGCGCTTCCTGGTCGCCGGCAGCGGCACGCACGAGGCGGAGCTGAAGGCGCAGGCGCAGCGCCTCGGCCTCTCCGAGCACGGGACGTTCCTCGGCTGGATCGGAGACGACGTGCTGCACTCGCTCTACCGCATCGCCGACCTGTGCGTGGTGCCGTCGATCTACGAGCCGTTCGGGCTGGTGGCGCTCGAGGCGATGGCCTCGGGCTGCCCGTGCATCGTCGCCGACACCGGCGGGCTGCGCGAGGTGGTGCCGACCGGCGAGCGCGTGGGGCTGCGCTTCAACGGCGGCGACGCCGAGCACCTGGGCGTGATGATCGAACGGCTGCTCGTCGACGAGGCGCTGCGCGACCGCCTGGTGACGGAGGCCTCCGAGCACGTGCTGCGCTTCGACTGGGACGACATCGCGCAGCGCACGCGCGGCATCTACGATCAGCTGCGAAGGCGCGCGCCGCGGCCGACGACGCCGCGGGTGCAGGCGAGGAGGGGATGACACAGATGCTCGAGGGCCTGATGCAGAACGACTTTCCGCTGACCCTCAACCACATCCGGCGCAGGCTGGCCGCCTACAACCGCGGCGCCAAGGTCGTGACGCTGGCCGCCGACGAAGCGTCCGTGTACCAGGCGACGCACGCGGAAGTCTCCGAGCGGGTCGACCGGCTCGCGCGGGCGCTGCGGGCGCTCGGCATCGAGCAGGGCGATCGCGTGGGCACGTTCGCCTGGAACAACCAGCGCCACTTCGAGCTTTACTTCGCCGTCCCGTGCATCGGCGCGGTGCTGCACACGCTGAACATCCGACTGTTCGAGGAGCAGATCACCTACATCGTCAACCACGCCGAGGACCGCGTGATCTTCGTCGACGAGTCGCTCGTGGGGGCGCTCGCGAAGCTGGCGCCCACGTTCAGGACCGTCACCCGCTACGTGGTCATGGGCGGCGCCGAGGTGGCGGACTCGGCGATCGCGCAGCTGCCCAACGCGGTGCGCTACGAGGAGCTGCTCGACGAGGCCGGTGGCGACGAGGGGGCGGGGTCCGAGCCGTTCGAGTACCCGGAGCTGGACGAGCGTCAGGCGGCGGCCCTCTGCTACACGAGCGGCACCACCGGCAACCCGAAGGGCGTGCTCTACTCGCACCGCTCGATCAGCCTGCACTCCACGGTGACGCTCGCCAAGGACGGCACCGGCCTCTCCCGCGCCGACCGCATCCTCGCGGTCGTGCCGATGTTCCACGTCAACGCGTGGGGGCTCCCCTACGGGGCGGCGCTCGCGGGCGCCGATCTGATCCTGCCCGACCGCTTCCTGCAGCCAAAGCCGCTCGCCGGCCTGATCGAGAGCGAGCGCGCGACGATGGTCGGCTGCGTTCCGACGATCTTCCTGGCGCTGCTGCGCTACGCCGACGAGCATCCCGAGGTCGATCTCTCCTCGCTCACCAACGCCGCCTGCGGCGGCTCGGCCGTGCCGCGGGCGCTGATGAAGGACTTCGAGGAGCGTCACGACGTGCGCATCTTCCAGGCGTGGGGCATGACCGAGACCAGCCCCGTGGCGACCTACTCGCGGCCGCGGGAGCGCCGGCACGACGACTCCTACTGGGACGAGCGCGCGATGCAGGGGCGGCCGCTGCCATGGGTGGAGCTGCGCCTCGCCGACGACGGCGGCGGCGAGGTGCCGTGGGACGGGGCCTCGACGGGCGAGATCGAAGTGCGCGGGCCGTGGATCGCCTCGCGCTACTTCGCCGACAGCTCCGAAGACGAGAAGTTCGCCACCGGCTGGCTGCGCACGGGCGACATCGCGTCGGTGGACGAGCACGCGACGGTGCAGATCACCGACCGCTCCAAGGACGTGATCAAGTCCGGCGGCGAGTGGATCTCCTCGGTCGAGCTCGAGAACGAGCTGATGTCGCACCCCGACGTCGTCGAGGCGGCGGTCATCGCCAAGCCGGACGAGCGCTGGGCCGAGCGGCCGCTGTGCTGCGTGGTGCTGCGCGAGCACTCCGCGGTGGGCGCGCCGGAGCTCGTCGAGCACCTGCGCGGCAGGGTCGCCAGGTGGTGGCTGCCGGACGAGTTCGCGTTCGTGGAAGAGATCCCCAAGACGAGCGTCGGCAAGTTCGACAAGAAGGTGCTGCGCGGCCGTCTCGCGGAGGGAACGCTCGAGGGCCGCGTGCGCGTCGAGTGAGCGGTTTTCGCGCCCGCGGGGCCGGCGACGGCCGCTCGCGAGGCCGCTGCGGGCCGCCGCGAGCCCGGAAAGAGCGGGCGCCGGCAGGTGCGGCGACCGCGAGAGGTGATAGACCTTGCCGTTGAGAAGGCAGGCGACTGCCTGCAAACGGCGAACCAAAAGAGATGCTTTGCCAGAGCGAGCCGACGAGACAAGCAGGATCCGGGCCCCGAGGCGGGGCTCGAGCGTTCATCACCACACCATGAATGGGAGGTTGGCATGACTCGGACCGATGTCATGGCCTCGAGCAGGCCACGGACAGTAGGCGCAGCGCCGATGAGGAAAGGATCGTCCAGCGTCCTGCGCGGGCTGTCGTTCCTTTCGCTGGTGCTGCTGATGGCGCTGGCGCTCGTGCCAGGCGCCGCCCTCGCCGCAGAACCCACGTCGGGCTACGGCACTCCGTCCACGTCGACGACGCCGACGTCGGGCTACACGAACACGAGCCCGACCCCGACGACGACGACGTCGACCACGACGCCGACCACGGGCGTGGCACCGTCGAAAGAAGAAGAAAAACCGACGTCCAGCACGCCGGCGAGCGAAACCAAGCCCGCGAAAACGAGCACCACCCCCACCGAAAAAGCGAGCACGCTGCCGTTCACGGGCTTCGACCTTCGTTGGGACATCGGCTTCGGCCTGGTGCTGATGGCCGCAGGCTTCTCGATCGTCGCTGTGCAGCGCCGTCAGCGGCGCGACAGCGGCCGCTGAGCCACACGCAGCTTCGACACGCGCCCGAGCGACCGCCGGCCTGAAGGGGCCGGCGGTCGCTCGTCGGCCTGCCCGGCCGAGGCGACGCCTCGTCCCACGTGGTCGTGGTCAGCTTGCGGCCCAGTAGGCCGAGGCCGGGGCTCCGTAGGCCAAGGCCGGGGATCTAGCTGGCGGTGATGTACCCGCTCATATAGCCGGGGTGCTGCATCGCCCATTCGTCGCATCGGAAGGTGCAGAACCAGAGGAACGTGCCGGCGTGCTTGACGAGCAGCGTGTAGGTGTGGACGCCCGGCATGACGACGATGTTGACGCCCGCTCCCGGCGAGGTGATGCTGTGCGGCACTTCGTCGGTGTTGTCGATCCTCAGCTCCTGGGGCTGGCCCACGTGGACGGTGAATTCGGTCTGGGTGAACTCGTCGTGCTTTTCGCCTTCCGGACCGGGCTTGCCTTCCGGGATGACCTTCAACACGACCAGCTTTGCCACCGGCGGCAGCGCGGCGGCCTGCTCGTCGGCGGCCTGGGACGCCGCTCGCGCTTCCTGCCTTTCGCTGCTCTGAACCAGCGCGATCGCCGACATCACGACCGCGGCCGCGATTCCCGCTCCGGCGAGCGCCCTCAGCCCGAACCTGCTGGCGGCGGCGTCGCCGGACTCGCGCCGATATCTCGCCTCCGTCTCCCTGTCCGGCTCGTGCGCGGCGGAGCCGGGCTCGAAGACGAGATGACGAACGGGCACGGCGAACCGCTCGCGCACGAGACCCGCGAGCTGTGGCTCGAGCCCGCCCGCGGTCCGCTCCCAGCGAGTGGAGACGATGACCTCGTCCGGCGCGAAGGTGGCGAACGCGTCCTCGATCGCCTCGAGCGGGTCCGCCTCAGAGATCTCGCCCGCGACGGCGGCAAGGCTCTGGCCGACGCGGACGAGGGCCGTCTGCAGGCGCACGCGCGCCTGCTCCAGAACGCCGTCGACGGCGCCGGTCAGGCGCTCGGAGGATGAGATCAGCGCGGGCACGAGCAGCAGCACGTGCGTATGCGGCACGCGGGCCAGCCGCTCGACCTCGCTCAGCAGCGCCTCCTCGCCGAGCGTGTCGTTGGCGACGACGAGAACCCGGCGCTCCTCGGCCGAGCCCATGTGCGGGGGAGCCATCTTCACGGGCAGCTCGAGGCCGCGGAGCTTGCGCATGCGCAGCTGCGCCGCGCGCGCGGCAACGGCGCCGAGCACGACGGCGAGCACGGCGAGGGCCAGCCATGCCGGGCCGAGCACGGCGGCGAGCACGACCGGGATCAGAGCCAGCATCACCAGCAGGAGGAAGCGGAAGGCCTCCTGCTCGCTGTGAAAGGGGCTACGCACCGGCGGCACCCTCCTCCGCGGCGGTGTGGTCCGCGAGGCTCTGTACGGCGGCCACGATCTGCTCGGGGGTCGCCGGCGCGGGCAGCCGGTGGCAGCCGTCGAGGAGCTCGCGCAGGCTCGCGTCCATGTCCGACGGCGCCTCGACCACCAGCGGCGTGTCGGGATAGCGCGTGCGCAGTTCGCGCAGCACCTCCCGCGCCGACTCGTGCTCGTAGCCCAACGAGCTGACCACGAGATCGGCGTCGTGGGCGGGGGCGCAGCCCGCGGGCCCGGTCAGCGGGCAGCGCCCGTGTCCGGCCGGGCCGGGGCACACGGCGACCGCGTAGCCGGCGAAGCGCAGGCCGGAGGCGATCGCGAGGCCGGCCTCCTCGTCCGGGTGCTCGACGAGCACCCGCGGGTGGCTCCAGCGCCAGGGCTGCGGCTTGAGCTGGGCGGCTTTCGCTTGTGCGCTGGAATCCCCTGAGAGCATGCGCTCAAGCTAGATAGGGCCCGACCCGACGTCATCCGCGTCAAGCCGACATGCTGCTCGGTAGAAGACCGCTATCGGCGGTGCCGGGGCGCCAAAGGCGGAGCCTTCGCGCGCGTCAGCGGCGCCTGCGAACGGAGGCGAGCGAAATCACGACCGGTCCGCCGCGCCGATCGACGAGCTCCGTCCAGGATGTTCCAAGAGATGCCGAGCGGCCTGGGATCACCCGCGCGAGTCGGTGACAGCCCAGCTCGCGTCCATCTTGGCTCATGCGGATGCGCACGTGATGGAGCTCCTCGCGGGCGCGCAGGAGGTAGCGGCCGCGGGCTGGCCTTGCCCCGATGAGGACCTCGTTGGGGACGATCCAGTGCAGCGGCTCCAGACACGTGACTGGGACGCCCGGGGACGGCCATGGGGATCCGGCGAGGTGCTCGACCACGCCGCGAGCCACGTGCCGGCCGCTCAGCGCGGCGACGTCGGCTGGCTCGGCGCCGTGCAACACGTTGCCCGCGGCGAACAGACCCGGCCTGGTCGTTCGCAGCAGCGCGTCCACCGCGGGCCCGCGCGTGCCGGGATCGAGCCTTGCGCCGCCGAGCACGGCGAGCTCGTGATCGGGGATCCAGTCAGCGGTCAAGACGACCAGGTCGCATTCGATCGTCTCGACGCAGCCCGTGTCGAGATCCGTGACCTCGACCGCCTCGACCCTGCGATCGCCACGGATCGCCGTCACCGTGTTGCGCGTGAGCAGGCGGGTGCGATAACGCGCAGCCGCGCCGATGCGGAACGCCGCAAAGGACTGGTGGCGTGGAAGCTCGGTTGTCATCGCGACCGCACGAGCGCCTCCGTGGTGCAGAGTCATCAGCGCTGAGAACGACACGTGCTCGGCGCCGACCACCACTGCGCGCGATCCCACACGCTCGTGCGCGAGATACACGAGCTGCTGCAACATGCCTGTGTTCATGACGCCCTGTGGTCGCGTGCCCGCGATCAGCCGCGCGGAACGGGGGCGCTCCCTGCAGCCGGTGGCCAGCACGACGGCGTCCGCCGAGAGCTCCCGCCGGCCCGCGGCGCTGGTGACTTCGAGCGCTCCCGCCTCGCTCCATCCCGTCACCTGCGTGTCGAGTAGCAGCTGCGATCCGGCGCGCGCGGCTGCGCGCGCCCAGCGAGCGGCGTAGCGCGGGCCGGACATCACGCGCCGCAGGTCTCGAACGCCGTAGCCCTGGTGGTTGGCGTGGCGCGGGATCCCGCCGGCCGCTGCCTCGCGGTCGAGCACGACGACGGAGTCGACCCCCAGGCGCCGCAGCTCCGTCGCCGCGGCCAGCCCCGAGGGTCCCGCGCCGATGATCGCGACGTCGGCTCGATCGGGGGTCATCCCGCACGCTCCCACAGCCTGCCCGGGGTCAGGTTGCTGTGGCGAGCGAGCTCGCTCGCCACGTGCGCGCCGCAGTAGAAGCCCTGGCAGCGTCCCATCAGCACGCGCGTGCGACGGCGAAGCCCGTCGAGGTCGGTGGGGGGTATCAGGCTGCGCGCCGCATCGCGGATCTCGCCGCGCGTGACGCGCTCGCAGAAGCAGACCACTTCGCCGTAGGCCGGGTCGGCGGCGATCCGCTCCGGCTGCGCGTACGGCCGCGGGAACGCCTCGCCGATGTTCGGCATGCGCAGCGGCGCCAGCCCAGCTGAGGTCTCGGTCAGCCGGAGCCCGGCGTGCGCCAGGCCGTCTCGCACCCACTCGGCGATGGCCATCGCGGCCGTGAGCCCCGTCGAGCGGATCCCGCCGGCGCAGACGTACGCAAGCTCGTCGTGCACCTCGAGCCGGTAGTCGGCGTGCTCGCTGGCGGCGCGCAGGCCGACGTACGTTGCGGTGACCTCCTGCTCGAGCAGCTCGGGCATGAGCTGAGCACCGAGCGCCCGCAGCCGCGAGATGCCGGCGAGCGTCGAGGCGCGGTCCTCCTTGTCCGGGATGTCATCGGCCGTCGGTCCGAGCATCACGTTCCCGAACACGGTCGGAGCGATCAGAACGCCCTTGGTCGTTCCGCTCGGCACCGGGAGCAGGATGTGAGACACCAGTGAGCGGCTGAGCTTGTCGAAGACGAGCAGCTCGCCGCGTCTCGGGGTGATCGTGAAGCCCTCCAGGCCAGCCATCCTGTGTACCGCATCGGAGTAGAGCCCGGCCGCGTTGACGACCCAGCGAGCGCTGAGGCTGCCGCTCGACGTCTGTAGCTGCCAGCCCCCCGTGACCCGCGCCAGAGCCGTCACCTCCCGACCCCTGTGCAGCGTGACGCCGGCCAAGCACGCCTGAGTGGCCCACGCCAGCGGCGGGGTCCACGGACAGACGATGAGCTCGTCGGGGACCTCGAGCGCCCCGAGGGCGCCCGGGCCCAGGTGCGGCTCGCGACGGTACAGCTCCGCGACCGAGAGCGGCGCCACGCGGTGATAGCCGTTGCTGCGCGCGTTCTCCCGAATCGCGGGGAACCGTGCGAGCTGCTCGTCGGTCCATCCGACCAGCAGGGCGCCGGTTCGCTCCACCGGGATCCCGACCTCTTGCGCGTAGTCCAGCAGCAGATCATGGCCACGCGAGACCAGGCGCGCCTCGACTGTGCCCGGCTTGGCGTCGAAGCCGGTGTGCAGAATCGCGGTGTTGGCCTTGCTCGTGCCGGCGCCGACGTCGCCGCGGTCGAGGAGGACGATGCGCAGGTCAAAGCGCGCCAGCTCCCTGGCGATCGCGGCGCCGACATCTCCAGCCCCGATGATCGCAACGTCATGCTCGAACGTCATCGGCCGCCTGCGAGCTCGATCAGCGCCTGAGCCGCCGCGTCGGCGAGGGTCTCGAGATCGCAGTGGCGGGCCAATGCGGATGAGAGGACTCGAACCTCCACCGGGTTGCCCCGACACGGACCTGAACCGTGCGCGTCTACCAATTCCGCCACATCCGCTCGCGGATGCGAAGATATCGCAGACGCGCCCTGCGGGCGGGACGCGCACCGGCATGGCGGCAGGGCTGGCGGCGCGGGCGCCACCCTCAACGCGACGATCTGCGGACGGGCTTTGCTAGCCTCGGGGCCGACGGACATTGCGCCGCTATCGTCCAGGGGACTAGGACGCCGCCCTCTCATGGCGGAAACCCGGGTTCGAATCCCGGTAGCGGTACTCGATGCGCCCCGTGTTCACGGGGCGTTTCGCGTTTCAGGGGGGCTCTGACCGCCGGTCGACGCTCAGCGTCTGTTGGCCAGCGTCATCGCCGCGCCGATGATCAGGAAGGCGGCCATTACCGCGACGACCGCGATGAGCACGCCCCCGAGCCCGTAGAGGCGGGGGACGACGGCGACGACGACGAGAACGCCGATCATCGCGGGCACGCCGAACCAGCCGCTGCCGCGCCGCTCTTGCATTGCGCAAGCGTAGCGTGAGTCGAACAGTCCAAGCGCGCTGCGCGCGAAAGCCGCCCGCGGCGGGCCGGCGCAGGCCGTGACGTCCTGTGTCGGAGCTAGTCTTTCTATTCTGCAATCGGATATCTTCTGCATAGTGGACTCCATTGAGTTCTTGGCGGTGGGCGGGGTTGGGTCACTGGGTCAACCCCGGTTGAACCTACGGAAGGGCGTTTGAATCAGCGGGAAGAAGTCGGAGACGCCTCTCGACTTAAGGGTCTAGACCCGTGACTCTTTTGTAAACGCTTGGGCGGGCGCGTTGCCTGCCTCTTGGCGGAGTCCCACCGGGCGCCCTGGCTCGAGAGGATTTGAGTGTTCACTACTACTGGCGAAACAGACGACTAGCGGGGTAGACATGACTGTTATGTACAAGAAACGCACCGCGACACCGCGATTGCGCCCAGGCCCGGGGGGGCTTCCGCGCGGACAGGTCACACAAATCCAGCGCAGCCGCATGCTCGCAGCGGCGGTCGAGGCGGTCGAGGACGTCGGCTATGCCCGCATGACCGTCGCGCAGGTGATCAGTCGCGCGAGGGTCTCGCGCAAGACCTTCTACGACGTCTTCGCAGATCGGGAGGACTGCTTCCTGGCGGCGTTCGAGCAGGCGCTCGGCCAGGCGCGGCTGATCGCGCAGGAGGCGTACGAGAGCGAGTCCAACTGGCGCGACGGAATCCGCGCGGCGCTGGCGAGGCTGCTGATGTTCATGGACGAGGAGCCGGGCCTGGCGAAGCTCTGCATCGTGGAGGCGCTGGGAGCCGGTGAGCGGGTCCTGGACCGCCGGGCCACCGTGCTGGACGAGCTGGCAGAGGTCATCGATCGCGGTCGGGCGGCCACCAACGCCACTCGCGAACCGCCGGAGGTCACGGCCGAAGGTGTGGTGGGCGCGATCTTCGCGGTGCTCCACACACGCGTGCTCGAAAGCGGAGGCGAGCCGCTCACGGACCTGCTCGGCTCGCTGATGAGCATGATCGTGCTGCCCTATCTGGGCGCGCGTGCGGCCGGCAGGGAGCTGAGCCGTCCGCCGCTGGAGATGCCGAGCGATGGTCGCGTGCGCACGCCGGGCCGCCACAAGGATCCGCTGGAAGGCCTGAACATGCGCCTCACGTACAGGACCGTGCGGGTGCTGATGGTGATCGCCGAGCATCCGGGCGCGAGCAACCGCGAGATCGCGGAAGGATCGGGGATCGTCGACCAGGGTCAGATCTCCAAGCTGCTGAACCGGCTCGCGCGCCTGAAGCTGGTGGAGAACATCGGCGAGGGGCAGGAGAAGGGAGCCGCGAACGCCTGGCATCTGACCGCGCGTGGCGCGCAGGTCGAGCGGGCGACCAGGCCGCGCTGAACGCATAGAGGTGCTGTGTCCCGGCCCGCGCCGCGGGTCGGAGCAGGAGGCAGGTGCTTCGCTTCCTGCTGTGGCGGCTGCTCGGCCTGCTCGCGATCGTCGCGGGGCTGGCGCTGATCGCGTGGTTCATCGACGGAGGGCCCGGGCGCGTGCTCCGCGGACATCCGGCCGCCGGCGCCTGGCAGCTCTCGTTGAGCTCGATCGTGGGGATGCTCGAGCGCTGGTCCGACGCGGTCTGGAGCTGGTGCCCAGCGCCCGGATTGGTGCCGGCGAGGCAGTCGCTCGTGCTCGCGACCGCACTGCTGCTGATGGTTGCGCTCCTACGTTTGCGCGCGCGCCGGCGCCGCCGCTACGTGCGCCTGCGCGTCGAGGCCTACCGCGGCGATCACGCGAGCGTCGAGGACGTCGCGACGATGTTCGCGGCGCTGCACAAGCGCCTGCTGCGGCGGTGGTGGCGGCGGCTGCTGCTCGGCCAGCCGTCCGTGTCGCTGGAGGTGCACCACACCGGTGAGGCGACGCGCTGCGCATGGCTTGCGATCTCGTGCCCCGAGGGGCAGCAGCGGATGATCGAGGCCTCGCTGCAGGCGGTCTACCCCAACTGCCGGCTGAGCCCGCTCGAGCTGCAGGTGGGCATGCCGCCGGCGGTGCTGCGGCTGAAGAAGCACGCCGAGTTCATCAAACGCGCCAAGGCGCTCGAGGAATACGACCGGCGAGCGGAGCCGCCGGTGAACAGGCTGCTGACGGCGATGGGAGCCTGCGGCGAGCCGGCGTTCGTGCAGCTCGCCCTGACCCCCACGCCCGCGTTGTTCGAGGCGCTCGCCAAGCACCTGTACAAGCGCCACGAGGCGCGCCTCTCGCGCGAGCGCAGGGAGCACCTGCTGGTGCGGGATCGCTCGATGGTCGAGGACGCGGAGCTCCGCGGCGGCCTGCAGGTGCAGCACAAGCCGCTGTTCTTCGTCGAGCTGCGCGTCATCGCTCCGCGTCGTGAGGTGTGTGAGGCAATCGCGGCCGAGCTGCGGGCCGAGCGCGCCGAGAACCGGCTGGTGGAGCGCGGGACGACGGTGCGCCACGGTCTGTTGGGGCTCTACGGACGTCGCGTCCAGCGCGGCGAGGGCAACCCGCTGCCGTCGATGCGCAAGGGGGTCTTCGCGTCCGGCGAGCTCGCGCCCATCTGGCAG
Organism: uncultured Solirubrobacteraceae bacterium; assembly: GCA_963756205.1. Classification (GTDB taxonomy): domain Bacteria; phylum Actinomycetota; class Thermoleophilia; order Solirubrobacterales; family Solirubrobacteraceae; genus Palsa-744. The sequence continues at coordinate 374,544 of CAVWMU010000005.1, read as the reverse complement.
CTGCCGTCCGTCGACTACCTGACGGTCCCGTTCGCGCGAACCGGTCTGCCGCTGGCCCCGGCATCGCCGGCGATCCTGCGACCGGCAGCGGGCCACGGCACCCTGCGCGACGCGCTGGGGCCCGTCTCGATCCATACGGAGCTGCGCAGGCAGAACACGGCGGTGCCGGGGACGGTCGAGCAGGGCAAGTCAAGCTTCCTCGTTGCGACCGTCGCGGAGGATCTTCGCCGGAAGCGCTGCGCGGTGATCGTGCTGGATCCCAAGGGCGACGCCGCGGAGGCCGCCGTCAGCGTCGTGCCCGAGGAGCGGACGTGCACGCTGCTCGACCTCTCGCACCCGACCTGCGGATTCAATCCGCTGGCGGTGGACGCGCCGGCCGACGTGATCGCGGACTACGTCGTCGCGGCGCTGAAGAACCTATTCACCGATGCCGATATCCGGGCTTCGTCCGACCGGTACTTGCGCAACGCGATAATCGCCGTGCTCGCCTACGATCGCGCCGCCACCCTGTGGGACGCCGCCCGCCTGCTGTCGGTGGGCGAGGAGGGGTACGCGTATCGCAACCGCGTGGGGGCGGCCGTGCGCGCGCTGCCCGAGTTCAAGGAGATCAGTGAGTTCTTCACCCAGGAGCTGAGTGCCCAACTGGCGGACGCGCGCAGTACCACAACCGCCAAGTTGGACGCCCCCGTGAACAAGCTCGCGCGGCTGCTCAACTCCCCGTCGATCAAGCGCGTCCTGCTCAACGAGTCGCTGAAGCTCGACTTCGATCGGGTGATCGCCGGCGCGGAGGTGCTCGTCGTCAAGGGCGCGCTCGGGGCGATGGGCGCGGGCAACACGTCGGTGTTGATGCAGCTGCTCGTGGGCATGCTCGACGCGGCCCTCGCCCGCCAGCAGGACCTCGTGCCCGCCGAGCAGAGGGTGGCGGTCGCGTTGAAGGTCGACGAGGCACCGCTGGTGATCAACCGCGGGTTCGCCGAGACGATGGCGCTGAAGCGCTCAGCAGGCCTGGAGACCGTCGCCTGCTGGCAGGCCGACGCCCAGTGGACCGAGCGTGAGGTGCGCGACCAGCTGGACGCGCTGTTCGCCCACCGCGTGTACTTCGCGACCGCCTCCCCGCGCGATGCGCGCGGCGCGGCCGCGCTGACGATGGCCGAGTTCTCGGACACGGTCAGACCGGGCATCGAGCGCCTGTCGAGCCTCGGCCACCCCGACGTACGGCTGCACCTGCCCAAGCACCACGCGATCGCGAGCTGGGTGACCCCGGAGGGGCGCCAGTCGCCGTTCATCGCCGAGACGATTCCGCTGGCCGTTGATCGTGAGCGGATCGCGCTGCACCTGGCGCGCCAGCGCGAACGCGGCGGGCGCCATCGCACAGATCTGCGCCAGCCTCACTGGGATCGCCGTCGGCGCGCAGCCGAGGACGCCGACACCGAGGTCTCTCGGTCTCCCGGCGCGGCGACGACGCACCCGGCGCCGGCCGGCGTGGCCGCGGCCGAGGCTTCCGAGCCCGTCCCGCCGCCCAATCCCGCTCTGCCGCAGGCTCCCGCCGAGAGCTATCGCGAGCTGGTGGAGCTCGACGGCGCCCACAGCGTCCGCTGGGCCAGGCGAGTGGCATCGCCGCGCGCGCTCGAGCTCGATCAGCTCGACCTGGAGATGCTCGAGCTGATCGCGGCGATGAGGCACGTGCTCACCAGCCAGCTGCACCGCCGCTTCAACTCCGGGCGCGCTGCGACGACCAGCCAGCGCCGGCTCAAGCGCCTGTCCGACGCGGGCCTCGTGGAGCGCTTCCAGTTTCATCGTCGCGACGGCGGCGGGATACCCATGTGCTACGTGATCGCCCCCGATGGGCTGCGCGCGTTGAGCGACCACGGCCGACGGGCGGCGCTCGACGGCGGCTCGAGCGCCGCCGGCGCTCACGCGCGCGCCGGCGCCGGTGCGCGGGATGACGGGCTGCGCCAAGCCAGGCACGACGTGCACGTGGCCGGGTGGGCGCTGGCGCTCGCCGCCGCTGCCGAAGGCGCCACGCCGGTGCTGCGCGGGCCCGGCGAGTCGGTGCTCTCGCCACCGTCGCGCTCAACCGCAGACGGGCGCGTGGCGCTCGGGCCGGGCGAGCTGCGTCTGCCTGGCGGGCGCACCGCCCACGAGTTCCTGCGCAGCGACGCCGATGGCGGGAGGGTTGAGGTGGAGCGCTTCGAGACGGTGCGTCCTGATGCGATCGTCGAGCTGGCCTTTCGGGCGCACGAGGGCCCCGCGACCGACGTGATCGTGGAGCTCGACGATCGCATGCCCGTGGGCAGGGCCGCGCGCAAGCTCGAGCGCCACGACCACTTCCTGGCGGGCTGGTCGACGCACAGCGATCGCTACGGTCGGCGCGCGCAGTCGGTGCCGGTGGTCGTGTTCGTGTGCCGGGATCGGCCGCGGGCGCGCGAGTGCGCCCGGCGCGCGGACTCGGTGCTGTGCGCCTGCCGCGCCTACGCCGGGGAGTACCCGCTCGACTGGGAGTACCCCGGCAGGGAGCGGATCCTGTTCGCCGCCGAGCGCGACATCCACGAGGGGCTACTGCACGCCTACGGCGTCCCGCGCCTGCCGCCCGCGGTTCGCGTGACCGCCGCACATGGGGACCCCCGGGCGGGCGAGGCGATCACCGAGCCACGCCAGATCCCCTGCGCCGCGGCGCAACCTGGCGGGCTCGCGCCCATGCAGTAGCCGGCGAGAAAGCGCAGTTACGTCCTCCTCGCCTGCAGTCGCCGCCCTGCGTAAGGCCCGACTGGCGCAGTTGCCCGCGCCCGCAGGCGGAGGGCGACTGCACCCAGATGCCCGCGCATCTGCGCATCGCAGAGCCAAGCCCAGCCGATCGCGGCGCGGGCGACTGCGCCGAGCTCGAGCCGCGAGCGTCGCGTGCCCCGATCCGCCTCGCCATCGCCCGCTACGCTCGCGGTCCTTCACCTCTCCTTTCCCTGAGCCAGTCGGCATCGCGTCGACGCCCTTCCACAGCTCGCACCGGCGAGCGACCGAATAGACGCACCACCTCCAGCCGGCGTTCGCCACCAACGCGACGCCCGCCGCACCCAGACGTGCTGCCCCGCCGCGCCGTGACGGCACATCTGCGATGAGCGCGTTCGCGCCAAGTTCGCCTCCTCGCAGCCACGTCCACCGAGGTCCCCGAGAACCCCCAAGGGGTTCTCGGCATGCCCTGCACCGCTCTCCGGCAGCGTCCGGCCCACTTGACGCCCGCCTGTCGTGCGCCTACAAGCCCGCCCCCAACCAGCCCGGCGCGGAGCGTCGGGCACAGCCACCGACCGGCAGGAGACATCGATGACAGCCAGCCTCGCTCCCACGTCCCCCGCACAGCGCCGCGCCACCGGCCCCGACTCCGCAGTTTTTTCGCGCCGGCGCCACGCCCACGCTCGTCGCCGGCGTGTCGAGCGCGAGCTCCTGTTGCTCGGCCGATACACCGACCGCCACGGCGACGCTCGCGAGGTGATCGCCTGCCATGGCGCGGCGGGCAGCACGCTGGTCGTCGATCACGACCGCGCCTCCCATGGCGATCCCCGACTGGTGGCGCATCTCGCGGCCGACGAGCCGGCCGAGAATGCGGCGCTGGTCTGCCGGCTCTACCTGGAGGACGCCGTCGCCGGCGGCAGCTGCCGGCCACTGGCGGCCGAGGATGCGAGGATCGCCCCGCTCGCCGAGGAGACGCAGCTCGACTCGCACGCCGAGTCGCCAGCCGGCGAGTCTCATCCCGTGGATCGGAGGGCGCGCTCCTACCGGCTGGAGCTCGTGGACGGCGGGATGTCGATCCCCGAGCTGCGCTGGTGCCGCCACAGGCCCGAGCCGCCGCTCGGCGGCGAGCCGGTGAGCGTGCGCGAAGCGGTCGCGGCGCTCGAGAGCTACGAGCCGATATGCACGCTCACGCGTCGCGCGCTCGCGCTGCACGGTCGCTGCGGCGAGGTCTCCACGGCGCTGCTGCGCGCGGAGCTCGTGCGGGTGCAGGAGAGCCCGATCGTGCTCAACCGGCGGTTGCGCGAAGTGGTGCTCGCCACGGTCGGGCGCAACGAGCTCAGCATGAGCGAGATAGCGATCCGCTGTGGACGCGTCAAGTGCGACCGCCGCGGCAACGAGAGCGGTGAGACGAGCTGGCTGGCGCGCCGCGTCGGGCTGGCCCCCGAGGGTGGGCAGAGCACACCCACCCCGTGGATCCACAGCGACGTGCTGGCGCTGATCGCACGCCGCGGTCTCGGCGTCAGCCCACGCGAGGTCGAGCTCTGATGAGCCTCGATCCGAAGGGGCCGATTCTCGTGGTCGAGTCCGATCGGCAGCTTGGCCACACGATCGCCGAGCAGCTCGTCTCGGATGGCTTCAGCGTCGAGCTCGCGCGCACCGCCGAGCACGCGCGGATGCTCGCGAGCGCGACGGTCCCGAAGCTGGCCGTGCTCGGCCGGCTCGACTCGGGGCGCGGAGCGCTGGAGCTGCTGCGAGAGATACGCGAGTCCGGCGACCCCGGCACGCCATGGGACCGGACAATGCCGGCGATCGTCGTCTGCTGCCCGGCGCGCGAGCTCGACATGCTGCGGGCGTTCGAAGCCGGCGCGGACGATTTCCTGGCCAGGCCCGCCGCCTACATCGAGCTGAGGGCCCGCCTGCGCGCGGTCCTGCGCCGCAGCGCGAGCGTGGAGAGCTGCGACAGGGTGATCGAGGTGGGGTCGCTCGCGATCGACACCGGCGCGCGCCTGGTCAGGGTCGACGGCCAAGGCGTGGATCTTCGCCGGCTGGAGTTCGAGCTGCTCGTGCATCTCGCCCGCGAGCCGGAGCGGGTGTTCGCCAAGGGCGAGCTCCTGCGCGCCGTGTGGGGATACCGCTCCGGCGGATCAACGCGCACGGTCGACAGCCACGCGAGCAGGCTCCGCCGCAAGCTCGCCCCCGACGACGCCCGACGATGGGTCATCAGCGTGTGGGGGGTCGGCTACAGGCTCATCTGAGCGCGCACCCGCCAGGCGGGCGCAGGCGCGGCGCGAGCGATCGCACAGACGCCAGGCAAAGCACTTGACGGGCTGACGCAGCTCGGCAGGAACACAACGCAGCACTCCGATGGCGGGCCACGAGGTCCGCCATCGGTCGTTAACCACCCCAAGGCCGGCCGCGGCCGGCCCGAGCGGGCCTGGCGCAGACGCCCGGTCCGGGAAGGGAGCGGCTCAGATGCCCTCGAACGCAATTCCCGAAACCACGGTCGATCCAGTGACGGCCGTCGACGAAGTCCTGCATTGGCTCGTGTCCGCGAGCATCCGCTGCGCCCTCGGCGTCGCGCTGGGGATGCTCGCTTCACGAGCGATGCGCAGCAGGAACCTGCACTGGAGCTGGGCGGCCGCCGCGCTGGCGCTCGTGGCGCTCGTGCGGCCCGGTCTCGGCGGCTGGGCGCTCACGCTCGCGGTCGCGGCCCTGCTGGCGACGGTCCAGGGGCGACGCTGGCACCGCGAAGACGTCGCAGCCGGCGCGGACCTCGCCGAGATCGCTGCGCGCCGAACCGGCCCGCCGGAGCTCGTGCGCTCGCTCGCCGCAGCGATGGCGCTGCGAGCACGCGCGCGGCTGGGCGCGGAGCGATGGTTCCGCGGTCAGGAGCTGGTGCTGGGGCTCGACGAGCACCGCCGCGCGGTGTCGATCCCGTTCGGCGGCGATGGCGGAGGAACGCACACGCTCGTCGTCGGCGCCACCGGGTCGGGCAAGACGGTGACGCAGACGTGGATCGCGGCGCGAGCGATCGCTCACGGGATGGGCGCGGTCGTCGTCGACCCCAAGGGCGATGGCGGCATGCGCGAAGAGCTGCGGCGCGCCGCGCTCACCGCGGGAAGGCCATACATCGAATGGACGCCTGCCGGCGACAGCGTCTACAACCCGTTCGCGCGCGGCGGGGCGAGCGAGATCGCCGACAAGGCGCTCGCCGGCGAGCGCTTCACCGAGCCGCACTACCTGCGCCAGGCTCAGCGCTATCTCGGTCATGTCGTGCGGGCGCTGCGTCACACGGGGAGGGAGGTGAGCCTCGCTGCGATCGTGGAGCAGCTCGACCCCGCGCAGCTGGAGATCCTCGCTCGCGAGGTGCCAGAGGCACAGGCGCGGGCCACGTTTACCTACCTGGACTCGCTGTCGGCCCGCCAGCAGAGCGAGCTGGCGGGAGTGCGCGATCGGCTGGCGATCTTGGCGGAGTCCGACGTCGGACCGTGGCTGGATCCCGAGACGCCCGCGGCCGAGCGGTTCGAGCTGCTGAGCGCGGTGCGCCGGCGGGCGGTCGTGTATTTCGGTCTCGAGTCCGACAGCAGGCCGCTGCTGAGTCAGATGCTCGGCGCGGCGATCGTGCAGGACCTGCAGACGACCGTGGCCTGCCTGCAGGGAGCACCCGTGCCGACGCTGGTCGTGATCGACGAGTTCTCGGCGGTCGCCGCCGATCAGGTGGTGAGGCTGTTCGGTCGCGCCCGCTCGGCCGGCTTCAGCCTGCTGCTGGGCACGCAGGAGGTCTCCGATCTGAGGCCGCCGGGGGGCGAGCGGCTGCTCGAGCAGGTGCTGGGCAACCTGTCCGTGCTGATCGCGCATCGTCAGGTGGTGCCCAGCTCGGCGGAGCTGATCGCGAGCGTGGCGGGCACGAGGGGCGCATGGAAGGTCTCGCGCCAGAGCGAGGGCAGGACCACGCGCACGAGAACCCGTGCGCCGGTCCTCGATCCAGACCGTGTGATGAGCCTCGGGCGCGGCTGGGCCGCGGTGCTGGCGCTAGGCGACGGAGGCAGCGCGCGCGTCGCGCGGATCCACTCGCCGGCACGCGGACGCTGATCCCGCCGCAACGGCTCCAACGGAGCACACGGGCCGGCACGCCCTCCAGCGGCCGGCCCGTGCGATCGATGCCGTGTGACAACGCAACTACAGAGGAAGGAGGACCTGATGGTCCGAGCAAGCAACACACACTCACCCGAGCGCCTGGCGATGCTGCGCTGGACCGTGCGTCTCGGCGCGGTCACGCCCGAGGCCCTCGCTCAACATGGAGGCTGGACGCTCGCATCGGCGCGCGCCCGCCTGCTCGCCGCCGAGCGCTCAGGGCTGCTTCGCGGCCACCGCGTGCTCGCCGGGGGCCCCGCGCTCTACACGGCGACCCGAGAGGGGCTGCTGGCGTCGGGCCTGCGCGGGCTCGATACGTGCCGCGTCAGCGTCGCCAACGCCCCGCATGCGATCGAGTGCGCGCGCGTGGCCGCGGCCCTAGAGCGGGCCTACCCCGACCACCGGGTGATGGGCGAGCGGGAGCTGCGCCGCGACGAGCGCGAAGCCGGCGCGCCGCTGGCGAGCGCCTGCCTCGGTCGCGGGCCCGGCGGCGCTCCGCTGCTGCACCGGCCCGACATGGTGCTGTGGCCGGACGCCAGCTCCGAGCAGCTGCCGGTGGCGGTCGAGGTCGAGCTGACCGTCAAGGCTCCGCGGCGACTGCTCGAGATCTGCAGGGCTTGGGCGCGCTGTCGCTGCGTCGCGGGCACGCTGTACCTCGCGCCGGAGCCGGTTCAGGGGCCGCTTGCGCGAGCGATCGAGCGGGCGCAGGGCGGCGAGCGGATCGCGCTCGTCGGCCTCGACGCGCTCGCCGGCTGGGAGGAGCCCGGACAGGCCCCGCGCGCGAGTACCGTCCCAGGCGATGCGTAGCTTGCCTGTGGGGGGTCAACCATCGAGCAATGGAGACCACGAATGTCCTACTTCGCAATCAACCGCGTCGTCATCGTCGGCCGTCTGACTCGTGAGCCCGAGTTGCGCGCTCTGCCCTCGGGGACGAGCGTCTGCGGCCTGCGTATCGCATGCAACTCCAGCCACCGGGACGCCAGCGGCGAGCTGATCGAGCGGCCGAACTTCTTCGACGTGAGCGTCTTCGGAGCCCCCGGCGAGAGCGTGAGCCGGTACATGCACCGCGGCAGCCGTGTGGCGATCGACGGCCGTCTGGAGTGGCGCGAGTGGGAGACCGCCGAGCAGGAGCGTCGCCAGGCCGTGAGCATCGTCGCCGACACCGTCCAGTTCCTCGACAGTCCGGGTGAGCGCTCGCAGCTCGGCGCCGGCGAGGAGCGCTCGGGCAACGGCGAGGAGACCGACGGCGAGGAGGGCCGCGAGCTCGTCGGCGTGGGCGCCGGCGCAGACGAGGACGATCTCGTCTTCTAACAGCCCGGCTCGAGGCTGATCCGGTCTCGGGTCGGCTGGCATCCCGGCAAGGACCGACGGTGGGGCGCAGCGGACGTCGCTCCCACCGTCGGCCCCGGGGTGCCTTTTGTGTTTAAGGACCAAGCCCTGCGCTCGGGCGCGGGCGTGGAGGCATCCTCAGGCGCGCTGTGCGTAAACTGGCGCGCCGCAGACCAGCCCAGACGAGCCCCGCCCGCGAGGAGCCTTCTCCGATGCCAGTCAACACAAAAGCGATCGGCAAGACCTACGACCCTGTGGTGTATGCGGTGGGACGCGAGAAGATCAGGGAGTATGCACGGGCGGTGGGCGAGACCAACCCGGTGCACCTCGACGTCGAGGCGGCTCGCGCGGCGGGCTACGCGGACGTGGTGGCGCCGCCAATGTTCGCGGTCGTGTACAGCGCGCCGTCGGTCGGTCCGCCGATCTTCGACCCCGAGATCGAGCTCAACTTCGCGATGATGGTCCACGGCGGGCAGGAGTTCGTGTGGGGCCCGCCGGTCGTGGCCGGCGACGAGATCACGACGACGGCGAGCGTCAAGGACATCTCGGAAAAGGACGGCCGCGGCTACTACGTCTTCGAGTCGATCTCGACCAACCAGCGCGGCGAGCAGGTCTGCCGCGGAACGTGGACGAACATCGTCCGAGGAGTGTGAGGCCAATGGCAGAGCTCCACGCAGGCGAGCAGATTCCCGAGGTGCGCGTCACGCCCGACAAGTACCTAACCGTGCGCTACGCGGGCGCCTCGGGCGACTTCAACCCGATCCACATCGATGAGGAGCTCGCCCGTGCCGTCGGCCTGCCGGGACGGATCCTGCACGGGCTGTGGACGATGGCCCAGGTGGCCCGCGCGCAGACCGAGGCGGCGGGCGGTCCCGAGCACCTAAAGCGCCTGTCCGTGCAGTTCCGTGGGATGGGCGTGCCCGAGCAGGAGGTCATCGTCAGCGGCACCGTGCGCGAGCTGGCCGACGGACGCGCCGTGATCGACACCGTCGCCGAACAGGCGGGCAAGCAGATCATCCGCAACGCGGAGGCCGAGCTCGAGCTGTAGGACGGGGACGCTCGATGGGGGCGCCAGCACGCCGCCTACAATCAAATCCATGCTGAGCCCGCGCCAGGAGCGCATTCTGTGCAAGGTGGTCGACGGCTACCTGCGGACCGGGCAGCCGGTCGCCTCGCGCGTGATCGCCGCCGAGGCCGATCTCGACTGCGGACCGTCGACCGTGCGCAACGAGCTCGCGCAGCTGGAGGAGCACGGCCTGCTCGCCCATCCCCACGTGTCGGCCGGTCGCGTGCCCACCGACGCGGGCCATCGCTACGTGGTCGATCGCCTGCTCCACTCCGGTCATCCCCTGCCGGCGCCGCCGCAGCGGCTGGAGCTGTCGCTGATCCGGCGCGAGGTCGAGGAGGCGATGCGCACGACGACCGAGACGCTCTCGCAGATGACCAACCTGCTCGCGGTCGTCTCGGCACCGTCGATGAACGCGGCGACGGTCCGACACGTCGAGGTGCTGGCACTGCAGCCCCAGGTGGTGCTGGTCGTGATCATCACCTCCGCGGGAAACGTGTCGAAGATGTTCGCGACCTTTGAGCACGCCGTCGACCCGGGCCTGGTGGCATGGGCGGGCGAGTACCTGAACGAGCGGCTGGTGGGCCTCGGCCTGGGTACGCGCATGCTCCAGCAGCGTCTGGTCGAGCCGAGCCTCTCGCCGACGGAGCTGGCTTTCCTCGCGCGCTTCGCGCCGGCGTTCAGCGAGCTCGCGTGCGAGGGGGAGGACACGCTGTTCGTGGAGGGCACAGCGCGGCTGTTCCAGGCCGGGCAGATCGATGACACCACGCGCGTGAACGAGCTGATCGAGTTGCTCGAGCGGCGCGTGGCGCTGCTGCGCGTGCTGCGCGCGGCGCTGGCCGAGCCCGGCGTGTACGTGCGCATCGGCCACGAGAACGAGCTCCCGGCGATGCACTCGCTGGCGCTGGTCGCGACCGGCTACGGCATGGCGCAGCGCAAGCTGGGGACGGTGTCGCTGATCGGGCCCGTGCGGATGGACTACGCGGGCGCGATCGCGACGGTGCGCGAGGCTGCGCACCAGTTGTCGCGCTTCGTCGAAGACGCCTACGCCGAGAACTGACCGAACAGCATGCCCCGCGACCCCTATGAGGTGCTGGGCGTCGGACGCGACGCCTCCGCGCAGGACATCAAGAAGGCCTTCCGCCAGCTCGCCATGGAGCTGCATCCCGACGTCAACGCGCACGACCCGGACGCCGAGGAGAAGTTCAAGGAGGCGGCCGAGGCGCAACGAGATCCTGTCCGACCCCGAGCGGCGCGCGACATACGATCGCTACGGTCACGAGGGGCTGCGATCGGGTGGCTACGCGCCCAACTTCGACGGCTTCGGCTCGATCGGCGACCTGTTCAACGCGTTCTTCGGCGGCGGCCCGTCCGGTCGCGGCGGCCCGGCGCCCGGCGGCGACATCGCGGTCGCCGTCGAGCTCGACCTGCTCGAAGCGGCCAACGGCGCCAGGGTGGAGGTCTCCTACGAGGCGGTCGAGCGATGCGAGCACTGTCACGGCAACGGCGCCGAGCCGGGCACGCCGATCGATACGTGCGCGCGCTGCGGTGGTGCGGGCCAGCTGCAGGCGGTGACGCGCACGATGCTCGGGCAGATGGTGCGCACGATGGTCTGCGACGAGTGCCACGGCGACGGCCGCGTGCCCAGGCAGCCCTGCGGCGCGTGCCACGGCCGGGGGCGCGTGACGAGCGCGCGCACGCTCGAGGTCGATGTCCCCGCCGGCATCTCCGAGGGACAGCGCATCCGTCTCAGCGGCCGCGGCCACGCCGGCGAGGCGGGGGCGCCCGACGGCGATCTGTACGTGGTCGTGCGCGTGCGCGCGGACGAGCGCTTCGTGCGCGAAGGCGATGACCTGATCACCGTGCTGGACGTCGCTGCGCCGCTGGCCGCGCTCGGCGGCACCGTCGAGGTGGGCACGCTCGAGGGCGAGACGTCGATCGAGCTCGCCGCCGGCACGCAGCCGGGCGAGGTGCTCACCGTGCGCGGGCAGGGCATGCCGTCGCTGCGCCGGGGCCGGCGCGGGGACCTGCGGGTGGTCGTCAACGTGATCGTCCCGCGCCGTCTGAGCCCGGAGCAGCGCGAGCTGATGCAGCGTCTGAACGACAGCCTCAGCGAGGAGAACCTGCGCTCCCAGGAGTCGGTGTTCACGAAGCTGCGTCGCGCGCTGGGCAGCCAGGCCGCGTGATCAGGCTCGCCGTACGCGTCGCCAGCGACCAGGCCGAGCTCGTGCTGGCCGAGCTGCTGGAGCTCGCGCCCGCCGGAGTCGAGGAGGCCACGGGGGAGGCGGGGACGGTCGAGTACGCCGTCTACGGCGCCCCCGGCGAGCTGCCGGCGCTGCCCGACGTGCGCGCGGTCGTGGGCGACGCGCTCGTGGAGATCTCAACGAGCGAGATCCCCGACGACTGGCAGGAGCGCTGGAAGCAGTTCCATCGGCCGGTGCTGATTCCGGCGCCGCGCGCGCAGCCCGGCTCGCGCCCCTGCGGGCGCACGGTGCGGGCGCTGCCCGACCTGCGCGTGCGCCCACCTTGGGAGGCGCCGAGCGCGCGCCGCGGCGGGGCGGTCAAGGAGCTCGTGATCGACCCCGGGCAGGCGTTCGGCACGGGCGCCCACGCGACCACGCGCCTGTGCCTCGAGCTGCTGCTGGAGCTGGCCGCGCAGGAGCGGCCGGCGGGTCCGGTGCTGGACGTGGGCACCGGCTCGGGCGTGCTCGCGATCGCCGCCGCCCTGCTCGGCCTCGGGCCCGTGCTGGCGCTGGACAACGAGCGGGAGAGCGTGGAGGCGGCCCGCGGGAACGCAGCCGTCAACGGCGCGCCGATCGAGGTACGGCACTTCGACCTGCGCGCGGAGGAGCTGCCGTGGACGGATCGCGAGCGCGCGCCGCGGGAGTCGACCGTCGTGCTCGCGAACCTGCTGCGTCCGCTGTTGCTCGAGCTCGCCGCCCGAATGCCCGACGCTCCCGCCCAGCTGGTGGCCGGCGGACTGCTGCGCGGGGAGGTCGACGAGGTCGTGGACGCCTTCGCCGGGCGCCTCGGCCTGCGCGAGCGCGAGCGGCGCGAGCGCGGCGAGTGGGCGGCCGTCTGGCTGAGCGCCAGCTGACGTCCCCGATCAGGCCGGGTCGGGAAGCTCGGTGGCCGCGCGCACGATCGAGCGGTAGACCAGGTCGATCGCCGGGCGCACGCCCTCCTCGTCGTCCAGCAGCGTGTTGGCGGCGTTCAGCGCCGCGCCGATCGTCTCCAGCGCCTCGCCCACGCTCCCCGGCTCCGGGTCGCGGCAGGCGGCGATCGCCATGTCGAGCATCGCTCGCGCCTGTTCGATCGCGCCGCTGAACAGAGCCGGCCCGACGAGGCTCGCGTACCCGTACACACGGGCCAGGCGTCCCGAGAGCGCGATCGAGGGGCCGCGTCGCACGGGGCCGACGGGCGGCAGGCCGTGACCGTCGAGCAGCGCGGCCATCGTGTCGCCCAGCACCGCCCGCGTGGTGCCCTCATCCAGGCCCGCCTGACCCGCGACGCGCAGCGCCATGTACAGCGTCGTCGCCGGCAGTCCGTAGGGCGGGTCGGAGGCGAACACGATGCGCTCGGCGGGCACGCGCGCGAACAGCTCGATCACGTCGAGCGGGAAGAAGCAGGACATGTCGTAGAGCACCCCCGGATGGTCGGCCAGGCGCGTGGTGAGGATGCCCTGGTCGCAGATCGCGCCGTGCGCCAGGATCAGCACGGCGCCCGGATGGCGCAGCGCGAGGTCCACCAGCCCGTCGGCGAGCGGCGGCAGCCCGCGCCCGGCGTGGATCAGGATCGGCACGGCGGCGCTCTCTGCCAGCGCGAACACCGCGTCCATGTCGCCGCCGTCGAACACGAAGTCCTGCGCCCGCGGGTGCAGCTTGATGCCGCGCGCGCCCGCCGCCAGGCAGCGTTCGGCCTCGGCGAGCGGCGCTTCGGCCGGGTCCAGCCGCGCGAACGGCACCAGCCTGCCGTCGCTTTCTGCCGCCCACGCGAGCACGCGGTCGTTGGGCACGCTGTAGGAGGGCTTGCGCTCGGGGTCGTGCAGCGGGAACACGCACGCGCGGCGGGCGTCGGCGCGGTCGAGCTGGGAGAGCAGCTGCGCAAGCGTCAGCGAACGCCCGTCCTCGTCGAGCCCGAGGTGGGTGTGGGCGTCGATCACTTCCGCCTGCGCCGGACGCAGGCGCTGCGCTTCCGCGAGGAACGGGGCGAGCGCGTTGGCGTAGAGGGAGTCGTTCACGGCGTGCACCCTATTGTGTCCATGTGGCGTGGCAGGTGGTGATCGCGGGCGGCGGCTTCGGGGGCTTCTACGCGGCGCGCGCGCTCGAGCGCCTGCTGGCGCCCCAGAGCGCGCGCGTGACGCTCGTCAACGACGCGAACTTCATGCTGTACACGCCGCTGCTGCCGGGCGCCGCCGGAGCGACGCTCGACCCGCGCCACGTGGTCGTGCCGCTGCGCTCGCAGCTGCGAAGGACCGACCTCGTGATCGGGCGGGTGACCGGCGCCGACCCCGCCGCGCGCACGCTGGGGGTGCGGCGGATCGACGGTCAGCAGCTCGATCTGCCCTACGACCAGCTGATCGTCGCGCTCGGCTCGGTGTCGCGGACGCTTCCGATTCCGGGTCTCGACGAGCACGCGATCGGCTTCAAGTCGCTGGCGGACGCGACCGCGTTGCGCAACCAGGTGCTCACCTGCCTGGACATCGCCGAGTCGCTCGAGGACGCCGCGCTGCGCGCGGAGTACCTGGGGTTCGTGTTCGTGGGCGCCGGCTACGCGGGTGTCGAGGGGCTGGCCGAGCTGCAGGACTTCGCCGCCCAGGCGGTCGAGCTGTACCCGCGCTGCGCCGCGCAGGGCATGCGCTGGGTCCTGGTCGAGGCCGCCGGGCGGATCATGCAGGAGGTTTCCGAGAGCCTGTCCGAGTTTGCCGAACGCGAGCTGCGGGGGCGGGGGATCGAGGTGCGCACCGCGACCACGCTGCTCGAGCTCACCGCGCGCTCGGCGACGCTCTCCGGCGGCGAGACGATCGCGGCGCGAACGGTGGTTTGGACTGCCGGGGTGAAGCCCAGCCCGGTGATCGCGCGGCTCGGTCTGCCGCTCGACAGGGGCGGGCGGGTGCTGGTCGATCGCACGATGCGCGTCGACGAGCGCCCGACGCCGGCAGCCGCGAACGGCGCCGGCGGCGAACGCGCTGCGCAGGTGTGGGCGATCGGCGACTGCGCCGCGGTCCCCGACGCCTCCAGGCCCGGTCACTCCTGTCCACCGACGGCCCAGCATGCGATCCGCCAGGGTCGGCTCGTGGCGCGCAACGTCGCCGCGGCGCTTGCCGGTGGCGGCGCGCGGCCGTTTCGCTATCGGACGAAAGGCGTCGTCGCCGAGCTCGGCAACAGGCAGGCGGTCGCGATCACGCTGGGCATCCGCTGGCGGGGGCTGCCCGCGTGGCTGATCGCGCGCACCTACCACCTGCTGCTGATGCCCGGGCTGGGGCGCAGGCTGCGCCTGCTGGTCGACTGGAACGTCGCGCTCGTGTTCGGACGCGACGCCTCCTCGCCGGGACGCCTGGGCGCTCCGACCCCGCTCGAGGGCGATCGGGCGCCGTGAGCCGCCCGCCTCATCGTCATACCGGCGTATCCTGATCTGTGGATGGCGATACTCGAGCGGATCAAGGCCGACGTGCAGGGCGCGATGCGCGCCGGCGAGAAGGAGCGCGTCGGTGCGCTCAGGCTCGTGCTCTCCGAGCTGCAGAAGGCCGCCAAGGAGGGTTCGGACGACGAGCTGGCGGTGCTGCGGCGCGAGCGCAAGCGCCGGCTGGAGTCGGCCAAGGCCTTTCGCGACGGCGGGCGCGAGGACCTGGCCGGCGGCGAGGAGTCCGAGGCGGAGCTGATCGGCTCCTACCTTCCGGCGGAGCTCTCGCAGGAGGAGCTGGCGGCGATCGTCGAGCGGGCGGTGCGTGAGAGCGGTGCCACGTCGGCCAAGGACATGGGCATGGCGATGAAGCAGGCGATGGCGGCCGTCGACGGTCGCGCCGACGGGAAGCGGGTGTCGGAGCTCGTGCGAGCGGCGCTGCAGGGATGAGGACGCAGATCGAGCTCTCGAACGTCGTCGCGGCCGAGCTCGCGGGCAGCCAGGACGTCGTGCTGCGCGCACTGGAGGCGCATCTCGACTGCAAGGTCTTCCTGCGCGGCAACCTGCTGACGTTCGACGGGGAGGAGAGCGAGACGCTTGTGGGCGAGCGCGTCGTGCGCGAGCTGGCGGATCTGATCGCGCGCGGCCATCAGATCGGGCCCGGCACGATCACCGCGGTGACGGGGGCGCTCGACGCGCACGAATCGCCCGCGCGGGTGCTCGAGGACGTCGTCTGGCGCCACCGCGCGCTGCGGGTCGCTCCGAACACGGTCAACCAGAAGCGCTACGTCGACTCGGTGCGCGAGAACACGATCACCTTCGGGGTCGGGCCGGCGGGCACCGGCAAGACGTTCCTGGCGGTGGCGATGGCGGCGGCGGCGCTCTCGCGGCACGAGGTCAACCGCATCATCCTCACCCGCCCCGCGGTCGAGGCGGGAGAGCGACTGGGCTTCCTGCCGGGCGACCTGATGGCGAAGGTCGACCCGTATCTGCGTCCGCTGTTCGACGCCCTGCACGACATGCTCGATCCCGAGAAGGTCTCCCAGCACATCGAGCGGGGCGTGATCGAGATCGCGCCGCTGGCTTTCATGCGCGGACGCACGCTCAACGATTCGTTCGTGATCCTCGACGAGGCGCAGAACACGACACCCGAGCAGATGAAGATGTTCCTCACGCGCCTGGGCTTCGGCTCGAAGATGGTGGTCACGGGGGACGTGACGCAGGTGGATCTGCCGCGCGAGCAGCAGTCGGGCCTGATCGCGGTGGGCGAGGTTCTGGATGCGGTCGAGGGGATCGAGTTCATTCGCTTCGGGGCCGAGGACGTGGTGCGCCACAAGCTCGTCCAGCGAATCGTCGAGGCATACGACGTCCACTCCCAGCGCGATGCCCCCGTGCGCACGGAGATCGCGGCGCGGGCTGCTGTCCGCAGCGCCTGAGCCTCGATGATCGACGTCGAGGTGTTCGGCGCGAGCCTCGCTCCGGGGGCGCCCTCGCCGCAGGAGATGCGGCGCCTGTGCACCACGGTCGCCGCCCGCGTGGGGATCGAGTGTGCGCACGTGGCGATCGAGTTCGTCGACGCTCGGCGGATCGCCGAGCTGAACCGCGAGCACCGCAACAAGCCGCTCGCCACGGACGTGCTGTCCTTCCCGATCGACGGCGTTGAGCCCATCGCCGGCGCGGCGGGCGCTGCGCCGGTGCCGCGCGAGCTCGGGGACGTCGTCATCTGCCCGGAGCACACGGCCGACGTGCGCGAGGCGATCGTCCACGGGATGCTGCACCTGCTGGGCATGGACCACGAGACCGACGACGGCGAGATGCTGGCGCTACAGCGCGAGCTGCTGGCTGGAGCGGGTGGGTGACGCGCGGCGGGTTCGTCGCGTTGGCCGGCAGGCCGAACGTCGGCAAGTCGACGTTCGTGAACGCGGTCGTGGGGGAGAAGGTGGCGATCGTCTCCGACCGCCCGCAGACGACCAGGCGCGCGATTCGGGGGGTGTACGAGAGCGGCGAGCGCCAGATCGTCCTGGTCGATCTGCCCGGCGTCCAGCGCCCGCGCGACGCGCTGACGGCGCGCATGGCGCGTCGCGTGCAGCAGGAGCTCGACGGCGCGGACGCGACGCTGCTGATGCTCAACGCCGAGCAGGGCGTGGGGCCGGGCGACCGCTTCATCGCCGCAACGCTCGCGGATGCGCGCAAGCCGCTGACGATCGCGCTCAACAAGGTCGACCGGATCTCGCAGGCGTCGCTGATGAGCGCCCTGCAGCAGGCGGCCGAGCTCGCGCCGCGTGCGGAGGTGTTTCCGATCTCCGCTCGCACGGGCGCGGGGGTCCCCGCGCTGGTCGAGCACCTGGCGGCGCTGATGCCGGAGGGCCCGTTCCTGTTCGCCGTCGGCGCGCGCAGCGACCAGTCCCGCGAGCTGCTGCTGGCGGAGCTGATCCGCGAGGCGGTCATCAGGCGCACCTTCCACGAGCTGCCGCATGCGGTCGAGGTGGTGATCGAGGAGCTCGAGGAGACCCGCACGGGCCTCGTGCGCATCCGCGCCCTGATCTGGGTGGAGAGCGACTCTCAGAAGGGGATTCTGATCGGCGCCCGCGGACGCATGGTCAAGGCGATCGGCACAGCCGCCCGGCGTGAGCTTCAGCGCGCGCTCGGCGTCCAGGTGCACCTCGAGCTCTCGGTGCGGGTGCGGCGCGACTGGCGCGCCGACGAGGGACTGCTCGATCGCCTCGGGATCACGTAGAGAATTCCGATAATTGCAAGCTGTCGGCTCCCGGAGAGTTCGAGCCCATCTGATTCATCCCAACGTTGGGATGCGTGCCGCCGCCGTTTGGGATACCTTCTGCATTCACCCAGGTTCACGAGGAGGGTCCGAATTGTCGGCGAAGCACGCGGTGTTGGGCCTCGTGATCGAGCGCCCCGGCTACGGATACCAGCTGGCACAGCGTCTGGAGGAGCGCTTCGGCGCCTCCGGCTTCGCGCCGTCGGGCGTGTATTCGGCGCTCGACCAGCTCAGCCGCGACGAGTTCGTCCGCGCCGCGGGCGAGATGGGGCCCGGTCCCGCCCGGCGCGCCGCACCGCGGATGATCTACGAGGCGACCCAGGAGGGCATCGAGCACTTCGAGAACTGGATGCTCGGCTCTTCGCCGGCGCCGCCCCTGCGCGACGAGCTGCACATGAAGATCGCGCTCTGTCGCCCCCAGGACCTGCCGCGGCTTATCGACATGGTCTACGGCCAGGAACTGGCCTGCATCGGCCGGCTGCGTGATCTCAAACACCTCTCCGACAGGGAAGCTGCGGGTGACAGCCATGAGTGGGCGAGGTTGATGCGGGTCCTCTCCCGAGACGCCGAGGTCGCGTCATGGAAGGCGCGGATCGAATGGCTGCAGAGCGCCCGCGAGCTGCTCGAGCGCCTGCTCGAGGACGCGGAGCATCCCCACCACGAAGGCGCTGTCGCCGCGAGCGATCGAAGATCGACCGATCGGGGATCGGCAGGCGGGCGGATGGGCCGGCTGCGAGCGCTCTGATGACGGGTCCGCTGCTCACGCTCGACGGGGTGAGCAAGAGCTACTGGCGCGGACCGCACGAGCTGCGGGTGCTGACGGCAGTCTCGCTGGAGGTGTACGCGGGCGAGTTCATCGTCGTGTGGGGCAGGCGCGGCGCCGGCAAGACCACCCTGTTGAAGATCGCCGCCGGCCTGGAGTCCTGCGATCGCGGCAGCGTGCGCTTCGAAAACGGCGACCTGGCGGGCATGTCAGAGACAGAGCACGCGAGACTCATGCGTGAGCGGATCGGCTGGGTTCGGCGCACTGGACCGCGCAGCGAGCTGCGGATGCTCGACTACGTGGCGTTGCCGCTGCTCGCCTCGCACGGGCACCGCAGCGCGTACACGCGGGCGCGGGAGGCGCTCGCCCGCGTGGGCGTGAGCGAGTGCGCCACGCAGGCGTGGGCGAGCCTGTCAGACGGCGAGCGCGCGCTGGTCGGGATCGCCCGCGGCATCGCGCGGGCGCCGAGCCTGCTGCTGGTCGACGATCCCAGCGCCAATCTCGATGTGCGCGAGCGCGAGGAGCTGATCGCGCTGCTGCGTCATCTGGCCGAGGAGGCGGGCATCGGCGTGCTGATGGTCGTGCCGGACATACCCGATGCGATGGGCGCGCATCGGCTCTGGGGCCTCAGCGGCGGACGGATCCTCGCGCCGCCCGATCCGCCCGCGCGGTCGGGCAACGTGATCGACTTCCCGGGCACGGAGCGCTCGGCATAGGTGCTCGAGCTACGCGACCTCGTCAAGCGCTATCCGGTCGGCGACGGTGAGCCCGTGCGCGCGGTCGACGGCGTCTCGCTCGCGGTCGGCCCCGGCGAGCTGGTGGCGCTGTACGGGCCGAGCGGCTCGGGCAAGACGACGCTGCTGATGATGATCGCCGCGCTGCTGCGTCCGGACAGCGGCACGGTGACGATGGACGGCCGGGACGTGTCCAGGCTCAGCGAGCGCGAGGCCGCGCGCTTCAGGCGCTCGGAGCTCGGCTTCGTGCGCCAGTCTCTGCACCTGCTCGAGAGCGCCAGCACGCTCGACAACGCGGCGCTGAAGCTGATGGGAACCGACCTCGGCGTCGGCGCGGCGCAGCTGCGGGTGCTGCCGCTGCTCGAGCGGCTTGGCCTCGGCGCGCGAGTGGAGCATCGCGCCGAGCGGCTGTCGATGGGCGAGCGTCAGCGGGTGATGATCGCGCGCGCTCTCTCGACCGAGCCCAAGCTCGTGCTCGCCGACGAGCCCACGAGCAACCTGGACAGCGCTCGGGGAGCGGAGGTGCTGGGCCTGCTCACCGAGGTCTGCCGCGAGCGCGGCGCTGCGGTGCTGCTGGTCACGCACGATCCCAGGGCGGTCGTGCACGCCGACCGCGTGCACGCGCTGCGCGACGGGAGGCTCGTCGAGTACGAGCCGCAGCGGCTGGCCCTCGCCGCCGCCGAGTAGGCGCGACCCCGGCCGATGCGGCTGTCGAACGTCGTGCGTCTCTACCGCGTGCGGCTGCGCAGCCGGCTCGTTCAGGAGGCGTTCGCGCTGTCGGGAATCGCGGTCGGCGTCGCGCTGCTGTTCGCCTCCCAGGTCGCCAGCACGAGCCTCAACGGCTCGATTCAGCAGATCACCGAAGGGATCGTTGGGAACATGCGCCTCCAGCTCGCCGCGCGCGCTCCCCAGGGGTTCGATCAGCAGCTGCTGAGCCAGGTCAAAGCCCTGCCGGGCGTGAGCGCCGCCTTGCCGGTGCTCGAGGTCAGGCTCAACATGCTCGGGCCGGCCGGCGCGCGCGCGGTGGACCTGCTGGGCGCCGAACCGCAGCTGGCCGGGCAGGCGGGGCCGCTCGTGCGCCAGTTCAGCTACGCGCGGCTCGCCAGTCTGCAGGCGCTGGCGGTCACCGCGCCGGTTGCGCGCGCGATCGGCGTGGCCTCGCTCGGGAAGGTCACGCTGCAGATCGGCAGCCTGGCGCCGAGCGCGTTCGTCGGGGCGACACTGACCACGCAGAACATCGGAGCGCTGGCGGACAGCCCGATCGCGCTCGGTCCGCTGCGCTACGTCCAGCGCCTGGCGGGCATGACCGGCCGGGTGACGAGCATCTTCGTCAGTCCCGGCCCGGGGGATGACCGCGAGGTCAGGACCGGTCTCGCCGGCCTTGCCGCGGCGAACGCGCTGAACCTGCGCCCCGCCGACTTCGAGGCGAAGCTGTTCAGGCAGGCTGCCGGTCCGACCAACCAGTCGACGCTGCTGTTCTCGGCAATCAGCGCGCTCGTCGGGTTCCTGTTCGCCTTCAACGCGATCCTGCTCACGGTTCCACAGCGGCGCAACCTCGTCGAGGACCTGCGCCTGGACGGGTACTCGGCGAGCATGATCGTCAGGATCCTGCTGTTCGACGCGCTCGTGCTCGGCGTGCTCGCCTCGCTCGCCGGGCTGGCGCTCGGCGAGCTGCTGTCCATGGTGCTGTTCAACGCCAATCCCGGCTACCTGTCGTTGGGCTTCCCGGTCGGCTCCCAGCGGATAGTCACCTGGCAGAGCGTCGCGATCGCTCTCGGCGGGGGCATTCTGGCAGCCGTCGTGGGTGTGCTCGCACCGCTGCGTCGGGAGATGTTCGCGCCGCTGTCCAGCGCGCTTGCCCGCCCGGAGCGCTCGGGGGGCAGCGTGCTGGGGGCGCTGGTGGTCGGGGTGGCGTGCCTGGCGGGCACGACGGCGATCCTGCTCGCGGATCCCCAGGCTGCGATCGTCGGCATCGTCTGCCTGATCGCCGCGCTGCTGCTGCTGCTGCCGGTTGCGCTGGCGGGCGTCGTCGCGGTGCTCACCAGGCTGCGGCGGTTCATCTCCGGGGTCGCTCCGTATCTGGCGGTCATCGAGCTGAGCTCGCGCGCGAACCGCTCTCGCGCGCTCGCGATCGGCGCGACCGGCGCGATCGCGGTGTTCGGCAGCGTCGCCATCCAGGGGGCCCACAGCAACCTCCAACAGGGTCTCGATCGGCTCGTGCATCAGCTGAACACGAACGCGCAGCTGTGGGTGGTCCCGCCCGGCGAAGGCAACCTGCTCGCCACCGCTCCGTTTCCGTCGCCCGACGTCTCGGCGCTGAGGAAGGTGCCGGGCGTCAGCGCTGTGGAACCCGTGCTGGGGGGGCTGCTCGACTACGAAGATCGACGCGTGTGGGTGCTCGGCGCTCCGCCCGGCGCAAGTCAGCCGATCCCCCCAAGCCAGCTGCTCGGCGGCGAGCTCGCGATGGCCGTGGCCAGGATCCGGGAGGGCGGCTGGGCCGTCGTCTCGCAGGCGCTCGCGCAGGAACATCATCTGCGGGTCGGACAGTCCTTCGAGCTCCCCTCGCCGCGGCCGGTGAGGCTGCGCGTGGCGGCGCTGAGCACGAACCTCGGCTGGCCCCCGGGGGCGATCATCCTCAACGCGGCCGACTACGCTCGCGGGTGGGCGAGCGCCGACCCGAGCGCGTTCTACGTCAAGCTCGCCTCCGGGGTCTCGCCGCGGCAGGTGCGCGCACAGCTGCAGCGCGCGCTCGGGCGAGGGTCGGGGCTCGGGGTGGAAACCTCGCGCCAGCGCGAACTTCGCCAGCGTGCCGCCAGTCGCCAGGGGCTCGCGCGGCTGACGCAGATCTCGTGGCTCGTGCTGATCGCCGCCGTCCTGGCGATGGGGGCGGCGATGGGCTCGATGGTCTGGCAGCGGCGCAGGCAGCTGGCGGATCTGAAGGTGGACGGCTTCAGACGGGGTGAACTGTGGCGCTCGCTGCTGCTGGAGAGCGTGATGCTGCTCGGCACCGGCTGCTCGATCGGCGCGGTCTTCGGGATCTATGGTCAGCTGCTGCTGAGCCATGCGCTCGCCACCGTCACCGGCTTCCCGGTGGTCTTCTCGGCCGACGTGTCGACCGCGCTGCTCAGCTTCCTCGCCGTCACCGCGGTGGCCGTCGCGATCGTCGCGGTGCCCGGTCATGTGGCGGCGCGCGCGCGCGCCGCGATCAGCCTGCAGGAGTGAGATCGGCGAGCATTCTGTTTATTTCAAAAAGGCCCACCCAGTGCGGCAACGCGTCCAAAGTACGGCGTTGTGCTAACTACTCCGTGGACAAGTTCCGATCTTCGGTGGGATGTCCGATCCCCTACCGCTGTCCCGCGGGCAGCTTCGGGCGCTGACGGCTGCCGCGGCGCATGAGCTGAGCTGGGGCTTGAGAGCGGTCTCGCGCGAGATGCACGGCTGGCACCGCCGCGCGCGCCTGATCCCCGATGGCCCGATTCGCGAAGACGCGCTGCAGACGCTCGAGCGCAAGCGCACGCACATCGTCGGCGCCGGCCTGTTCTCGATACTTCCCGGGCGCCGCAATCGGCGCCTGCTGCGGGTGCTGGTCGCCTACGAGATCATCCTCGAGTTCCTCGACAACGCGCACGAGCGCGCCGCCCATCAGCACAACGGCCGCCAGCTCCACCGCGCTCTGGTCGAGGCGCTGGACCCGTCGGCGCCGATCTCCGACTACTACCTGCATCACCCCTGGAAAGACGACGGCGGCTACCTCTGCGCGCTGGTGGAAGCCTGCCGCGAGGGCTGCATGTCGCTGCCCTTCTACACGGACGTGCGCCGTCTGCTGCTGCAGGGGGCAAGCAGGTGCGGCGGCGTGCAGAGCCTCAACCACGAAACCGACTCGGCTCGTCGCGGCGCTGCACTGCGCAGGTGGTCGGAAAGCCAGTTCCCGGGCGAGCGCGAGGCGGACTGGTGGGAGCTGACGGCCGCGGCGAGCAGCTCGCTGGGGGTGCACGCGCTGCTCGCCGGCGCCGCCTGCAATCGCCACGACTGGGCGCAGGTGCACGCGGCGTACGTGCCCTGGATATGTGCCGTGAGCACCCTGCTCGACAGCTACGTCGACGAGCTCGGCGACACGCTGGACGGCGAGCACAGCTACATCGCCTACTACCCCAGCCGCGAAATCGCCGTCCGGCGCCTGTCCGAGCTGATCCGGCGCTCCGCGCACGAGGCCCGCAACCTGCCGGGTGGCCACCGCCACGCGGTGATCGCCGCATGCATGGTCGCGATGTACCTGTCCAACGGCCGCGTGCGCGAGCCGTCGATGCGCGCGAGCACCGATCGCCTCGCGGCCGCAGGCGGATCGCTGACGCGGGTGCTGCTGCCGATCCTGCGGCTGTGGCGTGCCGCATATGCTCAGCGCTTCGCGTAGTCAGAACTGAATATTCAGCGCCGCCTTTGCGGACGATCGCTTCGCGGGCATGATGATCGGTACGCGATGAAGGATGAGAACACGACTGGGGTCCTGCCCGCAGGGACAGAGAACGGACGCCTCGCCGGGCGCCCGAAGTCGGGCGGCCCCGGTTCATCCAGAGCCGCGTCGTCTCGCCAGTGGCAGCGGGCCGGGCGCCCGAGACGGCGTCCGGCCCGTTCGAATGGGTCGGCGGGCCTCGAGACGATCAGCATCGAGCTCTCCAAGGCACAGGTGGACCAGATCGTTCGCGCGGCCGGACAGGGCGGGACGATGTCCGTGCTGCTGTCCGCCCTGAAAGACCCGAACTGGACGCTGGCGCTCGACTCAGACGAGTGGGCCTACCCCGCGCAGATGGAGGACAGGCGCCTGTCGCGCTCGCTGCTGTCCGGCCTGTTGGTGCTCTCCTGCTTCCCCGCTGACGGCGGCTACCTGGGGATCGCGGAGCTGGCGCGCACGCTCGGCATGAACACGAGCACGACGCACCGCTACGTGACCACGCTGCTTGCCGTCGGCCTGCTCGAGCGCGACCCGGCCACGCGCCGCTACCGGCTCGCCTCTCCCTGAGCGCCTGTCTCAAGCCAGGCGCTGCGGTCGTCTCACAGCTTGCGCTCCAGTCCTCTGGCGATCCCCGTCAACGCCGCCACGTCCAGGCGCTCGCCCCACACGTAGGGCACGCCCACGACGTCGAAGCTGCGCCGGCGCAGGCGCGCGAGCTGGTTGTGCTGGAAGCTCGCGCGGTCGTGGACGGCCCTGGCCGCGCGCACGGCGGCCTCGACGACCGCCTGGCGCCCGCCGGGCGAGCCGTCGGGGAGCGACTCGATGCTGCGCAGCTCTGCCGCCGAGAAGCGTCGCGGCAGCAGCGCGTTGACCACGACCGCGGACAGGCCGCGCCCGAGCCGCGCTTGCAGGCCGTCCTGGAGCTCCAGAGCCTCGGTCACAGCCATCTCCGTGCCGAGCGCCACCGCCACGTAGGCCGAGTGCGCGGGGCTCTCCAGCAGCTCCTGCACCTGGCGCGTCTGGCCCGCGATCGGGCCCACGCGCGCGATCGCGCCAAAGGTCCGCGGTGAGCCGAGCATGCCCAGCGCGTGACCGGTGGACGGGGCGTCGAGCACGACGAGGTCATGTTCGGCGGAGCGCGAGCGCTGGCGCGTCAGCTGCCAGATCTTGACCATCGCGACGAGCTCCTTCGCGCCGGGCGCCGCCGCGGCGAAGTACTGAAACGTCCCGCTGGAGGCGAGCACGCGGCCGGGGACGCGCCCGCCGAGGACCTGCAGCCACTCCAGCAGCGCGCGATCGGGGTCGATCGAGATGCTAGACAGGCGCTCGGCGAGCGGTGTCTCGACGCCCGCGCGCGGCGGTGCGATCCCGAACAGGCGCGGCAGCCGGCTCTCCAGCCCCACCTCGACCACGATCGTCCGCCGTCCGCCGCGCGCGCCCGCCAGCCCGAGCGCCGCGGCGATCGTCGTCTTGCCCACGCCACCCTTGCCGGTGATCACGAGCAGCTTGCGGTCGAGCAGCGATTGCATCGCCGTGGCAGTGTGTCTGAAACCGAACACCCCGCGACGGGACCTACAATCGTGCGGATGAGCGCACCTGGTGCCGATCGCATCGACGATCTCCTCGAGTACGACCGTGACGGGCTGGTGCCGTGCGTCGTACAGGACTGGGGTACCGGCGAGGTGCTGATGCTGGCGTACATGAACGCGCAGGCGCTCGCGCGCACGCGCGAGACCGGCGAGCTGCACCTGTGGAGCCGCTCGCGTGGCGAGCAGTGGCACAAGGGCGCCACCAGCGGCAACGTGCAGAGCGTGCGCGCGCTGCGCCTGGACTGCGACGGCGACGCGCTGCTCGCGCTCGTCGAGCCTGCGGGCCCGGCGTGCCACACGGGCGAGCGCACGTGCTTTCACCGCGGCGAGCTCTACCCGGGAGCTCCGCACGAGACGCTGCCGGCGCTCGAGCGCACCGTGCTCGAGCGCGCGCGCGAGCGCCCGCGCGGCTCCTACACGGTGGAGCTGCTGGATGACCCCGCCAGGATCGGCGAGAAGGTGATGGAGGAGGCGGAGGAGGTGGCACGCGCCGCGCGCGAGGAGTCGGACGAGCGCGTTGACGAAGAGGCGGCCGACGTCCTCTACCACCTGGCGGTGCTCCTGCGCAGCCGGGGACGCTCGCTCACGGACGCTGAGCGAGTGCTCGATGGCCGTCGCTCCTAGCGCCGCCGGGACGGCCGCGCCGTCGGTTTCCCCGAGCCTGCAGGAGGCGCGCGCGCTCGCGCGCGCCCACAACCTGATTCCCCTGCGCTACAGCTTCATCGAGGATTGCGAGACGCCTGTGTCCGCGTTCCTGAAGCTGCGTGCGCTGGCGCCGGGAGAGCCGGCGTTCCTGCTGGAGTCCGCCGACCAGGGCCAGGTCGGGCGCTGGTCGTTCATCGGCTTCCGTCCGCGGTCGGTGCTGCGCTGGTCGCTCTCCGACGGCGGCGACCCGTACGCGCTGGCCGCCGAGCACGTCGCCCGCTTCAACCAGGCGCCGATCGACGACGAGGAGGCGGGCGGGCCGGGGGCGGGCAGGGTGGGCGGGGCGGGTGGCCCCCATTTATAGGCGGCGCCGTCGGATTCTTCGGCTACGACCTCGTGCGCACGGTCGAGCCGCTCGGCGATCCCCCGGGCGCGGATCCCCTGGGGCTGCCGGACATGGCGCTGATGCTCTCCGACGCGCTGGTCGTCTTCGACCATCTCAAGCACACGGTCACGATCATCGCCAACGCCGACCTCGAGGCCGAGCCGGACATCGAGCGCGCATACGAGCAGGCCGCGCGCACGATCGGCGAGGTGCGCTGCGTGCTCGCGGGCCCGGTGCCGCGCGCCGAGCCGATGACCGGGCCCAGCCACCGGACCAGCGACTCGAGCGGCCCGCGCGCAGACGCCGACTTTCGAGTCGAACATGCCGCGCGAGCGCTTCGAAGCGATGGTCTCGCGGATCGTCGAGTACATCCACGCCGGCGACGCCTTCCAGGTCGTGCCCTCGCAGCGCTGGTCGGCGCCGGTGCCGGTCGAGGCGTTCTCGATCTACCGCGGCCTGCGGGCGGTCAACCCGAGCCCGTACATGTACTTCCTGGACTTCGGCGACTTCCAGGTCGCGGGCGCGAGCCCCGAGCCGCTGCTGACGGTGAGCGGCCGCCGGGTGAGCACCAAGCCGATCGCGGGCACCCGTCCCGCGCGGCGCCAGCCCGAGGAGGACCGGCGGATCGCACAGGAGCTGCTGGCCGACGAGAAGGAGCGCGCCGAGCACGTGATGCTCGTCGACCTCGGGCGCAACGACCTCGGCCGCGTGTGCGAGTACGGCAGCGTCCGGGTGGACGAGCTGATGGAGATCGAGTCCTACAGCCACGTGATGCACATCGTCTCCTCGGTGTCGGGGACGCTGCGAGCGGACGTCGGGGCGATGGACGCGCTGCGCTCGGTGCTGCCGGCGGGGACGCTCTCGGGCGCGCCGAAGGTGCGCGCGATGCAGATCATCGACGAGCTCGAGCCGGTCAAGCGCGGCGGCTACGGAGGCGCGATCGGCTACCTCAGCTACGCGGGAGACCTCGACACGGCGATCCACATCCGCACGGTCGTCGTCAAGGACGGCGTCGCCCATGTGCAGGCCGGCGGCGGCACCGTCGCCGACGCCAAGCCCGAGTACGAGTACGAGGAGTCGGTCGCGAAGACCAGGGCGGTGCTGCGCGCCGTCGAGCTGCATGCGAACAGCCCGATTGGTCATGATGAGCACGCATGGCGGCGCTGGATCTGCGTCCTCGGTCGCTCGCGTGCACAGCACGCCACGCTCCCTGCGTCCTTGCCCAGCTTGCCCTGCGCACTCATCATTGTCGATGTGATGAGGTCCTCGTTCTCGACAACTACGACTCGTTCACGTACAACCTCGTGCAGTACCTGGGCGAGCTGGGCGCGGAGGTGCACACCGTGCGCAACGACCGCGCCACCGTGGACGAGCTGCTCGCGGGCGGCTACGAGCGCTGCGTGGTCTCGCCGGGGCCGTGCACGCCCGAGCAGGCGGGCATCACGCTGGAGCTGGTGCGGCGGATGCCCGAAGCGGGGATCCCGACGCTCGGCGTGTGCCTCGGCCACCAGGCGCTCGCGCAGGCGTTCGGCGGGCGCTGGAGGCTGCACACGCCGGTGCACGGCAAGGCGACGAGCATCGAGCACGACGGACGCACGATCTTCAAGGGTCTGTCCTCGCCGCTCACCGTCGGGCGCTACCACTCGCTGGTGGTCGACTCCGATCTCCCCGACTGCCTGGAGGAGTCCGCGCACGGCGACGGCGTGGTGATGGGTGTGCGCCACCGCGAGCTGCCGGCCGAGGGCGTCCAGTTTCACCCCGAGTCCGTGCTCACCGAGCAGGGGCGCGACCTGCTGCGCAACTTCCTCGCGTCCTAGCCGATTCCCGATCGGGGAGAATGAGCCCAGATGCCCAACGCGATCCTGACCCGCGCGATCGACGCGCTCGCGTCGAGGCGGAGCCTGAGCGCAGACGAGACCGCGGAGGTGCTCGCGGAGATCATGCACGGCGAGGTCTCAGAGACGCAGATCGCGGGCTTCCTGATCGCGCTGCGCACGAAGGGGGAGACGGTGGAAGAGCTCGCCGGGCTGGCGCGCACGATGCGCGCGCTCGCGGCGCACGTGCCGAGCGGGCGGGAGGACCTGCTCGACACGGCCGGCACGGGCGGCGGGCGCAGCAGCTTCAACGTGTCCACGACCGCCGCCCTGATCGCGGCGGGGGCGGGCTGCGCGGTCGCCAAGCACGGCAACCGCTCGGCCACCAGCCGCTCGGGGTCGGCGGACCTGCTGGAGGCGCTGGGCGCGCGCATCGACCTCGGCCCGGCGGCGGTGGCGGCGTGCATCGACGAGGCCGGCTTCGGGTTCATGTTCGCGCCCGCCCATCACCAGGCCACGCGCTTCGTGGTTCCCGTCCGCCGCGCCCTGGCCGTGCGCACGATCTTCAACCTGCTGGGGCCGCTGACGAACCCCGCTGGCGCATCTCGTCAGCTGATCGGCGTCTCCGACGCGGCTTTCCTGGAGACGATGGCGGGGGCGCTCGCGAAGCTGGGCGTCGATCGCGCGCTGGTGGTGGCTGGCGAGGACGGTCTCGACGAGGTCTCCGCGGACGCGCCCACGAAAGTCGTAGAGGTCAACGGCGATGAGATCAGGCACTACGTGCTGACCCCGCAGCAGGCGGGCGTGGCGTCCGCCTCCGGCTCGCAGGCGGCGCGAGGCCCGCAGGGCGGCACGCCCGCCGAGAACGCGCGCGTCACGCGCGCGATCCTGGAGGCGGGCGCGGATGCGGCGCAGCGGCCGGCGGGGGAGGCGCTCGCGCTGATCAACGCCGGCGCGGCGATCTACGCGGCAGGCGGCGCGGACTCGATCGCCGAGGGCGTCGAGGCGGCGCGGGCGGCGCTCGGGGAGGGACGCGCGGCGGGCGCGCTCGAGCGCTACGTCCAGGCCAGCCACAGGCACGCCCCGGCCAAGGAGGGCTCGTGAGTCAGGGGCCCGCGACCGTGCTCGAGCGCATCCTGGCGCAGACGCGCGATGAGGTGGAGCGGCGCAAGCGCGAGCGTCCGTTGGACGCGGCCTCGCACCTCGAGCCTCGGCGAGCGCACGGCGAGCGCAGCTTCCGCGCGGCGCTGGGCGGCGAGGGCGTCGGCGTGATCGCCGAGTTCAAGCGCCGCTCGCCCTCGGCGGGGGCGCTGCGCGAGAGCCCGGACCTGGCCCAGATCGTCGGCGCGTACGAGCGCGGCGGCGCCGTCGCCGTGTCGATCCTCACGGAGGGGCCGAACTTCGAAGGCGCGCTCGAGGATCTGCAGACGGCGCGGGCCACGTGTGATCTGCCGCTGCTGCGCAAGGACTTCATCGTCGACGACTACCAGCTGCACGAGGCGCTCGCCGCGGGCGCCGACGCGGTGCTGCTGATCGTGGCGGCGCTGACGCCCGCGCAGCTCGAGTCGCTGTATGGCACGGCGCGCGCGCTCGGGCTGGACGTGCTCGTCGAGGTCCACGACCGCGAGGAGCTGCACGGCGCGCTCGCGGTCGGGGCCGAGATCGTCGGGATCAACAACCGCGACCTGCGGGACTTCAGCGTCGAGGTGCAGCGCACGGAGGCGTTGATGGACGACGTCCCCGTCGGGGTGACGGTCGTCTCGGAGTCGGGGATCGCGAGCGCCGAGCAGGTGCGTCGGCTGGGCGAGCGCGGCGTGCAGGCGGTGCTCGTGGGGACGTCGCTGATGCGCGCGGCCGACCCCGCGGCTGCGCTGCGGGCGCTGCGCTCGCAGGCGCCCGAGGCGACCTCGCCGCGCCTTGACAGGATTTAGAAACGCCAGCAGCGAGCTTTAGATGGCGTTGATCGCCGCCGTTCATCCTCTCTTGCAATGAAGCGAATGTTCGTCATCCCGTTCCTGTCCGCCTTGGTCGGCGGTGGCGTCGTGGTGGCTGTGATCGCCGCCGCGGGCGGGCTCGGCGCGAGCAAGAAGACGATCGTCACCACCGTCGAAGCCGCGGCGCCCGCCCCGTCGAACGCCTCGGAGCGCACGAGCGGGATGACGCCGCACGAAGCCTACGTTCGCGACGCGCCCGGAGTGGCGTTCGTGACCTCGACGGTCGTGCAGAAATCGGAATCCTCGCCGTTCAACCTGTTCGGCGAAGAAACTCAGCGTCAGGGCACGGCGACCGGCTCGGGCATCGTGATCGACGCCAACGGCACCATCCTGACCAACTACCACGTGATCGAGAACGCGATCAAGGTGACGGTCAGCTTCGAAAAAGGGCAGTCAGTCGAAGCGAAGATCGTCGGCAAGGACCCCTCCGACGACCTCGCGGTCCTGCGCATCCCGACCGACGGCCTGAAACTGCACCCGTTGAAGCTCGGCGACTCCAGCGCCGTGCAGGTGGGCGACCCGGTGTACGCGATCGGCAACCCGTTCGACCTCGAACGCACGCTCACGACCGGCGTTATCTCGGCGCTGCAGCGCGAGATCACCGCCCCCAACGGCTTCACCATCGACAACGTGCTGCAGACCGACGCGCCCATCAACCCCGGCAACTCCGGCGGTCCGCTGCTGAACGTCGAGGGCGAAGTGATCGGCATCAACTCGCAGATCGAGACCGGCGGCAGCGGCGACGGCAGCGTCGGGATCGGCTTCTCGATCCCGATCAACACCGCCAAGTCGCAGATCGCCGCGCTGGAGAAGGGCGGCACGGTGCGCGGCGCCTACCTCGGTCTCACCTCGCTGACGGTCGACGGCTCGCTGTCGGCGCTCAACCTGCCGGTGAAATCCGGGGCCCTCGTGCAGAGCGTCGAGCCGGGCACGGCCGCCGCGAAGGCGGGCATCCACGGCGGATCGGTGAACACGACCACCGAAGACGGGCAGGTGGCGGTCGGCGGCGACATCGTCGTCAAGATCGATGGCAAAGAAGTGGCCAGCTCCGAAGACCTCGCGAACGACATCGGGGAAAAGAAGCCGGGCGACAAGGTCCAGATCGAACTCTGGCGCGCGACGGGCAACGGGCATTACGAGACCAGGACGGTGACCGCCACGCTCGGCGAACGTCCGAACTCCGTGCCCAATCCGAGCACGCCCGAAGGCTGAGCCGATCCGAGCGCGGCGCGACCCGCATCCGGGGTCGCGCTGGCGCTACCGTTGGGGCCATGTCTGAGGCGCCCCGAGTGAAGATCTGCGGGATCACGAACCTCGCCGACGCCGAGCTGGCGGCGGAGCTGGGGGCGTGGGCGCTCGGGATGATCTTCTACGAGGGCTCTCCCCGCCGCTGCTCGCCGGCCGAGGCGCAGGTGATCGCCGCGGCGCTGCGCCGCCGCGTGGAGCTCTGCGGCGTGTTCGTGAACGCGCCGCTGCAGCAGATCGTGGCCGACGGCGAACGGCTCGATCTGAGCCTGATCCAGCTGCACGGGGACGAGGGCCCGTCGTTCTGCGCGGAGGTCGCTCGCCGCACGGGCGCGCGTGTGATCAAGGCCGCGCAGGTGTCGGGGTCGGGCGATGTGCAGGACCTCGAGCGCTTCCACGTCGACTTCCACCTGCTCGACGCCCGCGCGAAGGCGGTCGCCCGGCAGGGCATGCGCGGCGGCACGGGTGAGACCTTCGACTGGGCGCTCGTGAGCGCGCGGCGCTCGAACGTGCCGCTGATCCTGAGCGGCGGGCTGACGGCGGAGAACGTCGCCGAGGCGATCGCCGCCGTGCGCCCATATGCGGTGGACAGCGCGAGCGGCACCGAGGCGGCGCCCGGGCACAAGGATCCGGAGAGGCTGCGCGCGTTCTTCCAGGCCGTCGCGGGCACGCGCTCGGAGCCGGCGAGTGTCGGCGGCGCGGCGGCTGTGGGCGGTCCGGCGTGAGCGCGCCCTCGGGCGCGCATGCGGGCGCCGAGGAGCTCCCGTTGGAGCATCGCTTCGGGCCCTACGGCGGGCAATTCGTGCCCGAGACGCTGATGCCCGCGCTGGCCGAGCTCGAGCAGGCGTGGCGCGAGGCGCGCGCGGATCCGGAGTACCACGCGCAGCTGAGCCTGCTGCTGCGCGATTTCGCCGGACGCCCGACGCCGCTGTATCACGCGCGCAGGCTCTCCGAGCGGGTGGGGCGCACGGTGTACCTCAAGCGCGAGGACCTCAACCACACCGGCTCGCACAAGCTCAACAACGCGCTCGGCCAGGTCCTGCTGGCCCAGCGCATGGGCAAGCGGCGGATCATCGCCGAGACCGGCGCCGGCCAGCACGGCGTGGCGACGGCGACCGTGTGCGCGCTGCTGGACCTGGAGTGCGTCGTCTACATGGGCGTCGAGGACACCCGCCGCCAGCGGCCGAACGTGCAGCGCATGGAGCTGCTGGGTGCGCGCGTGCAGCCGGTCGACGCCGGGGCGCGGACGCTCAAGGAGGCAACCTCGGCGGCGATCCGCGACTGGGTGACCAACGTGCAGAGCACCCACTACGTGATCGGCTCGGTCGTCGGCCCGGCGCCGTATCCGGCGCTCGTGCGCGACCTGCAGCGGGTGATCGGCGACGAGGCGCGCGCGCAGCTGCTCGAGCGCGAGGGCGGCTGCCGGCGCGCGTGATCGCCTGCGTGGGCGGCGGCTCGAACGCGATCGGCATCTTCGCGGCGTTCATTCCCGACGAGCAGGTCGAGCTGGTCGGGCGTGGAGGCGGGCGGCGAGGGCATCGAGACCGGCCGGCACGGCGCGCCGCTGACCGTGGGCGGGCGGCCCGGCGTCCTGCACGGCTCGCGCTCGGCGGTGATGCAGGACGAGGAGGGGCAGATCGTGCAGGCGCACTCGATCTCGGCCGGGCTCGACTACCCGGGCACCGGCCCGCAGCACGCCTATCTGCAGCGACGCCGGCCGCGCGCGCTATGCGGCGGTGACCGACGCGCAGGCGCTGGAGGCCTTCCGCGCGCTGGCGCGTCTGGAGGGCATCATCCCGGCGCTCGAGACCGCGCACGCGCTCGCGTGGGTGCTCGCGCAGGACGACGGCGAGCTCGATCTGGTCTGCCTGTCGGGACGCGGCGACAAGGACCTGGCCGAGGTGCTGGCGGCGGGTGAGGCGTGAGCACCGTCGAGGCCACCGGAATCGAGCGCATTGCCGCGGCGTTCGCGCATACGAGCAAGCGCGCGGCGCTTGATGCCGTATGTGATGGGCGGCTTTCCCGACGCTCGAGGAGTCGCTGCGGATCGGCCAGGCGTGCGTGCAGGCGGGAGCGGACGTGATCGAGCTCGGCATGCCGTACTCGGACCCGCTGGCGGACGGCCCGGTGATCCACGAGGCGGGCACGCGCGCGCTGGCCGCGGGCGCGAACGTGGCGGGCGTGCTCGAGGTCACGCGCGCGCTGTCGGCGAGCGTCCCGGTGGCGCTGATGTGCTACGCGAACATGGTCTTCGCCCCCGGCGTGGACGCGTTCGTGGAGCGCCTGGCGCGGGCGGGCGCGTGTGGGCTGATCGTGCCGGACCTGCCCCACGGCGAGGCCCCGGAGGTGCTCGAGTCCTGCGACGCAGCACGGCGTCGCGCTGGTTCCGCTGGTGGCGCCCACGACCACTCCCGAGCGCCTCGCCGCGATCGGCGCGAGCGCGCGGGGGTTTCTCTACACGGTGTCGGTCGTCGGAACCACCGGCGAGCGGCGCGGGCTCGGCGAGGATCTCGCGCAGATCCTCGCGCGCGCGAAGGCGAGCACGTCGGTGCCGGTGGCGATCGGCTTCGGGATCGGCACCCCCGAGCAGGCCCGCCAGGCGGCGGAGGCTGGCGCCGACGGCGTGATCGTCGGCACGCGCCTGGTGCGCGCCGCGAGCGAGTCCTCCGATCCGGCGGCGGCCGTGGGCGCGGTGGTGGGCGAACTGGCCGCCGGCCTCGCCCCGACCGACGGGCGAGCGGCTCGCTAGGATTGCGCCCTCATGGGATTCGTCATCACCATCACCGGCGCCCTGGTCGCGTGGATCGTGCTTTGGGCGCTGGGCGTCAAGGGCTTCGACGCCTTCCTGCTGGCTGCGATGATCATCCTGGTCGGCGCGTCGCTGAAGATCCTCTCCGGCTACCTGCCCGGCCGTCGCAGCTAGCGCGCAGTGCTCGCGCGCTGGCTGAGCCTGGTCGCTCTCGCCGCCGTGTTCCTCGGGGTGGTCGGCTGCGGGGGCGTGTCGGTCTCGGACGTGGCGGAAGCGACGGGTGGCCAGCTGACGGTCTATTCGAGCCTGCCGCTGCAGGGTCCCATGGCCGCGAGCTCCGAACAGATCCTGGGCGGCGAGAAGCTCGCGCTCGCCGACGCGGGCGGGCGCGCGGGACAGTTCAAGATCGCCTTCGACGCGCTCGACGACGCGAATCCCGCGAGCGGCCAGTGGAGCCCGGGGGTCACGGCCAGCAACGCCAAGATCGCCGCGCAGGACACGAGCACGATCGCCTACCTGGGCGACCTCGACTCGGGCGCCACGGCGATCTCGCTGCCGCTGATGAACGCTGCGGGCATCCTGCAGATCAGCCCGGGCAGTCCCTATGTGGGGCTCACCTCGTCCTTCGACGCCGGGCAGGACGAGCCCGAACGCTTCTATCCGAGCGGTAAACGCACGTTCGTGCGCCTGGCGCCGGGCGATGTCGCGCAGGCGAGCGCGCAGGTCCGGTTGATGCGCTCGCTGGGCGTGCACAGGCTGTATGTGCTCGACGACCAGGACCCCTTTGAGGTGCCGCTTGCGAACATCGTGGCGGACTACGCCGAACGCGCGGGCATCACCGTGCTCGCGCACGACAGCCTGTCGACGGTCGCCGGAGCGGTGTTCACCGGCGAGGTCGAAAAAATCACGGAAAGCGGCGCGCAGGCGGTGTTCCTCGCGGGCGGGGAAGGGACGGGCACGGCCGCGCTGTGGCGGGACCTGCATGCGGCCTCGCCGCACCTGCTGCTGCTCGGCTCGAGCTCGATGCTCGGCGAAGCGTTCACCGCGCAGATCGGGGCGGCGGAGGAACGCACGTACCTGACCACGCCGACGCTCCCCATCCGGCTCTACCCGCCGGTCGCCCAGGGCGTGCTGCGCCACTACCGCAGCGTCTTCGGCGTCGAAGGCGGCGTCTATGCGCTGTATGGCTATGAGGCGATGACGGTCGTGCTCGACGCCGTCAGGAGCTCGGGCCTGCGCGGCGACGACCGCCAGACGGTGATCGACCGCGTGTTCGCCACACGGGGTCGCAAGTCGGTGATCGGCCGCTATTCGGTCGAGCCCAACGGCGAAACGACGCTCTCGCAATATGGCGTCGACCGTGTCAGCGTCGGGCGCCCGGTGTTCTGGCGCGCGATCGACGTCGGCCCGCCGGAACCGTAGGCCGGATCCGCGCCGGCTCGAGGCCGGCCCGATGACGGGGCCCGAAGCCGTCGCCCGCTCAGCCGCCCGGCGCCTGCAGGCCGAGGACGAGGCGGAAGCGCTCGACTTCGCCGCCGAGCTCGCGTCCGCCGCCGGCGAGCGTGGTGAACGCGCGCAGGTAGGGGACGAATTTGGAGATCGACGGGGCTTCGAGGAGGCCGACCCCTTCGAAGAGGCTGAGGGCCGTCGGGAAGTTGACGATCAGGCTGGGCTGGATGCCTTCTCCGAGGCTCGCGGCGGCAGCATTGCGCGGCGCGGCGCTCGCGAGCGTGCTCGTCGGGCTCAGGGCGGCCGGTACCGAGGCTTCGCCGAGCGCGAGCACGAACTTGGTCTGACCGTTGGCGGCGCGCCCGTCGGCGATGTCGAGCACGACCGGCAGGCCGCTCACGCGCGCGCCCACCGCCGCGTCGGTGCCGGGGATCGACACCGGCGTGACCGACGCGCCTGCCTTGCGCAGCTCAGCGGCGAGCTCGCCGACCGCGGCGCGGGAGAGCGCGGGACTCTTGGAGTTGATCACGATCGCGGCCTTCAGTTCGAGCAGGCTGGCGCCGCCGGCGAAGATCCCGGCCGAGCCCATCCAGCTGGCGAACGCGCGCCTGGCGGTGGCGTTGGGCGCGCCGAGTATGCGCAGCGGCGCGATCATCCCCTGCAGCAGCCCGCCCAGGCTGATGCCGGCAGTGCTTTCGGGAGCTCCGCCGCTCAGCGCGCTCGGGAGCGAGACCAGGCCCTGCAGATCCTGGACGTCCTGGTCGAGGCTGCTGCTGAGGTGGCCCAGGCCGACCGCCAGCCACGATTCCGCCGGCAGTTCGTCGAGCGCCTGCGCGCTTTCCGGGTCGGCGCTCAGCAGCCCGCCCACCGCGCCGGCGGATCCCGCGGCGAGCGTATCGACGTCGAGCGCCAGCGAGCCCGTGGAGGCCACGAGCGAGATGTTGGCCGCGTGTGCTCCGCCGAGCGCGCCCAGGAGTCCCGAGAGCCCTTCCTGCTTGGCGGCCCGTGGTGCGCTCGCCGGGTCGGAGTAGACATGCGCGAGCGCGTCGGCGGGGGCGGCGGCGAGCAGCTTCGAGTAGCCGCTGCTGCTCGCCAGCGCGCTGGCGCCGTGCGTCGTTTCGATCACGCTGCGCAACCCCGATTCGCTGCCGATGACCGCAAAGCGATCGATCAGGCCGAAGGCCAGCCCGCCCGGGGTGAGCTCGTAGCCGACCCCGCGGTAGCTCGTCGCGTGCGCGCCGGCCTTTGCCGCCTGGGCGTCGAGGAACGTACGAGCCTTGGCGCTGTCGGTGGTGTCCATCACGATCGCGCCCTGCGCGCCGCTGGCGCCGAACGCGGCTTCGCCGGTGCCGGCGCCGCCGAGCAGCCCCTGCGCGAGCAGCGCAGACAGCGCGCCCGAGGAGCTGAGGGAGCTGATGAAGACGCCGGCGTGGGGACCCAGCCAGGGCGCCACGTCGCGGCTGAAGCTCAGCTTGGCCGAGCCGGGCGTCTGCAGCGCTCCGAGCAGCCGCAGGTAGGGGTTGGCCTGGTGGGTGAGCGCCTTGCCCACCGCGAGCGCGGCCGTCTTCTGCGAGCCGCTCGGGCGCACCGTCGCGCCGGCATACAGCACGGCGGTGGCGGGCACGGCGGTCGCGGGGTCGGCTGTCGTGCCGGTCGAGCCGCCCGAGCCGCAGCCGGCGAGCACGCCGCAGAAGAGCGCCAAGAGCGCGGTGCAGGCGAGCGTCGCGAACGCGCGTGTCGTGGCGAACGCCCGTGTCGCGGGGCGAGGTCGGGGCGAGGGGGCGGAGGCTGATGGCAAGGCGTCGTTCCTTTCGCTGGCCAGCCGGGCGGCGGGGAGGCGATCGTAGCGCCGGCGCCGGACCGCGCGGCGGGGTGCGCGGCTGCAAGCGCGGTTTCAGCGCGCGCGTCTGCACGCCGGGTTGCACCGCCTGGCGCCTGGGCCGGGCACCGTGCGCGGCGCCGAAAAGGGCTCATTAGCAGGGCTTTTGCCAGCATCGAAGGAGGGGGAGCGAGAAAGTGGGAGAAGATGTGCAAATGGGGTTGCATTGTGGGAGAAAGTGGGATATCTTCGCCGCAGCGAGCCGGGGTGGAGGGGCTCCTCCCACTCCTCCACCTCGGCTCGGTAAACAAGCTTGGAGCTCCCTTGGTCCCCTTTCGCGGCACCTTCGACCACACGCTCGACGCCAAGAACCGCCTCACCGTGCCCGCTCGCTACCGCGCGGCGCTCGCGGAGGGCGTGGTGCTGGCGATGCCCGTCGATCTGAAGCCGTGCGTGGGTGTGTGGCGCCCGGAGGAGTACGAGCGCTACACGCGCCGCGCGCTGGCCGAGCTGCCGCCGCTGTCCCCGCGCCTGAGCGAGCTGGAGCGCTTCTTCTACGGCAGCTCCCACGACGCCGAGCTCGACTCCGCCGGGCGCATCATGGTCCCGAGCTTTCTCGGCGAGCACGCGGCGCTGGTCAAGGAGGTCGTGGTCGTGGGCGTGGGCGACCGCCTGGAGCTGTGGGCGAAGGGCGCCTGGAACGAACATCGATCGACGCTGCTCAGCGGCGTGGCGGAGGTGACCGCGCGTGTCGACGACGCTGCTTGAGGGCAGGGACGGCCGCGAGTGCGGGGGTCGCGAGCTCGACGGTCGCGCGCCCGAGCTGGCGCGCCGCCGCCGCGGCGCGGGCGAGTCGGCGCGTTCGGCCCGTGGCCGGCGCTCCGGCGCGGCGGCGGCGCAGTCGGCGCGTGGCGGCGCGCCGGGGCAGGTCTCGCACACACCCGTGCTCGCGAGCGAGCTGCTCGAGCTGCTCGACCTGGACCGAGTCCCACCCCCCCAACTCGCGATCGACTGCACGTTCGGCGACGGCGGGCACGCGCGGCTGGTCGCGGAGCGGCTCGGCGCCTCGGGGACGCTCGTGGCGATCGACCGCGATCCGCTGGCCGAGCAGCGCTTCGCGGCGCTGGCGGCAGAGGCGAGCTGCTCGCTGCGCTTCATCCGCTCGGGCTACGCGGAGGCGCTCGAGCTGCTCGCGGGCGAGGGCGTGCGCGCGGACATGGTGTATTTCGACCTGGGCATGTCCTCGATGCAGGTGGACACGCGCGAGCGCGGCTTCTCCTACTCCTACGAGGCGCCGCTCGACATGCGCATGGACCCCTCGCAACAGTTGAGCGCGCGCGAGATCGTGGCCGAGTGGGACGAGCGGCGCCTGGCGCATGTGCTGCGCGACTTCGGCGAGGAGCGCCACGCGGGCGCGATCGCGCGCGCGATCGTGCGCCGGCGCGAGCAGGCGCCGATCGAGACCACGCTGGAGCTCGTCGAGACGATCAGCGCCGCGCTGCCCGCGCCCGCGCGCTTCGCCGGGGGGCACCCCGCCAAGCGCTCCTTCCAGGCGCTGCGCATCGCCGTCAACGACGAGCTGGGGCAGCTCGACAGCGCGCTCCCGCTTGCGTGGGGGCTGCTGCGCAAGGGGGGAGTGCTCGCGGGCATCTCGTTCCAGTCGCTGGAGGATCGGCGCGTCAAGCGCTTCCTCGCAGAGCG
Organism: uncultured Solirubrobacteraceae bacterium; assembly: GCA_963756205.1. Taxonomy (GTDB): domain Bacteria; phylum Actinomycetota; class Thermoleophilia; order Solirubrobacterales; family Solirubrobacteraceae; genus Palsa-744. Next base: position 335,556 of record CAVWMU010000005.1, on the reverse strand, counting down.
CGCGCGCGGCTGCATCTGCCCGCCCGATCTGCCCGTGTGCGCGTGCGGGCGCGAGCCCGAGGCGGCGTTGCTGACGCGTCGCTCGATCGTGCCCTCGGCGGCGGAGCTCGCGCGCAACCCGCGCGCCGCCTCCGCGCGCCTGCGCGCGGCGAGAAAGCTCATCGACGACAGCGAGGGCCTCTCGTGAGCCCGCCTCCCGCCGCCGCGGCCGCCGCGCCGGCGGTCCACCGCGGACGCGTCGCAGCGCCGCCGCGTCCCCGCATCGCTCCGCCGCGGCCGCGGCGGGTATCAGGTCCCGCCCGCCCCGTCCGTCCGTCCGTCCGTCCGCCGGCGCGGCGGCCCGCGCAGGCCGAGCGCGGCCTCGTGCTCGGCGCGCTGGAGCTCGTCGGGAGCCTCTCGAGCCACCGCGCGCTGGACCGGTTGATCAGGGGGCGGATCTGGATCGCGCTGATCGCGTTCGCGCTGATCGGCATCGTGGTGCTGCAGCTGCTCGTGCTGCAGCTGAACGCGAGCATCGGTCGCGCGCTCGTGCACGAGGCGCAGCTGCAGCGCGAAAACGCGGCGTACAGCGTCGAAAACTCGGAACTGGCGAGTGGCGAACGCGTCGAGTCCAGGGCGGCGCGCCTGGGGATGGAGCTCGTGCCGGTCGGCGCGCTGCGCTTCCTGACGGCCGATCCGCGGGCGGACGTCGCGCGCGCCGCGACCGCGCTGAGCAAGCCGGTGCATGCCGCGGGTGCGAGCTCGGGTGAAGCGGGCTCGGCCACGCCGGCGGCGGGCACGAGCACGAGCGCCGCCGCGGCCAGCTCCGGAGAACAGGCGTCCGCCTCCGAAGCGCACGCGTCCACGTCCGGGCAGCAGGCGTCCTCGCGTGAACAGGCGCCGGCGGGCGAAGCGAGCACGCCGGCCTCGACGCAGGCGGCGGCCCCCACGGGCGAACGCGCGCCCGCGAGCGAACCGAGCGCTGCGGCATCCGCGCCGGCGACCGCGGCGGGCGGGACAGCGTCAGCGGGCGCGGGATAGGCGCGTGGCCGTTCTGGGGCGCCGCGTTGGCGCGATCTTCGCGGTGTTCTTCCTGCTGCTGGTGGTGGCGGCGGGGCGCACGGTGTACCTGGGCGTACTGCGCGGCGGGGCGCTGCGCAGGGCGGCGAGCAACGAGCAGCTGAGCTACGAAACGGTGAGCGCGCCGCGCGGCGCGATCATCGACCACAATGGGGTCGATCTGGCGGTCTCGGAACCGGCCGAGGACCTCTCGGCCGATCCGTACCTGATCAAGGATCCGCTGGAAGCGGCGCAGCAGCTGGCGCCGCGCCTCGGCCAGAGCCAGTCGAGCCTGTTGACGAAGCTCTCCGAACGCCGCGGCTTCGTATACCTGGCGCGCGCGCTGCCGGCGAAGGTGGCGCAGGCAGTGCTCGCCTTGAAGATCGAAGGCGTGACGGGCACGCCGGTGATGCGCAGCGTGTATCCGCGCGGGGCGCTCGCGGCGCAGGTGCTCGGCGTGGTCGGCTCCGAAGGCGCCGGGCTGGCGGGCCTCGAGTACTCGAGCAACGGCGTGCTCGCTGGCCGCGCGGGCGAGCGGCGCGTGGTCAGCGACGCGATCGGCCAGCCGGTGTCGATCAGCGAACCACACCGGGAGACGCCGGGGCGGTCGCTGACGCTGACGCTCGACGCCAACATCCAGCAGCGCGCGGAAGACGTGCTGAGCGCGGTCGCGCGGGTGTTCGCGCCGAAGGACGCGACGGCGATCGTGATGGACCCCCGCACCGGGGCGATCCTGGCGCTGGCCAACTGGCCGCAGGTGGACGCGAACGACCCGGGCGCGTACTCGCCGGAAGAGATGGCCGAAGCGATGGAGGACCGGGCGGTGGGCCTTCCTACGAACCGGGCTCGACGTTCAAGGTGGTGGCCGTGTCGGGCGCGCTGGAAGCGGGCCTGATCACGCCGAGCACCCCGTTCAACATCCCCGACCAGATCGAGGTCGCGGAAAAGACGATCCATGACGACACCGAACACCCCGAAGAAACGCTCACGACAGCGCAGATCCTGGCGCGCTCGAGCAACGTCGGCGCGATCAAGATCGGCGCGCTGGAGGGCGCGCCGCGCTTCAACGAATGGGTGCACCGCTTCGGCTTCGGCGCGCCGACGGGCGTGGACCTCCCCGGCGAGGAAAAGGGCGTGACGCTGCCGCTGGACCAGTACTCGGGCTCCTCGATGGGCAACCTGCCGATCGGCCAGGGCGAGCTGGTGACGCCGATGCAGATGGCGAGCGCGTATGCGGCGATCGCCAACGGCGGGATCCTGCGCCCGCCGCACATCGTCAGCGCGATCGGCGGGCGCCCGCTGCGCGAGCCGGCCGGCCACCGCATCATCACGCCGAGCACCGCCGACGAGCTGCGGCACATGCTCGAGGGCGTGCTCGGACCGGAAGGCACCGCCAGCGAGGTCTCGATCCCGGGCTACGAGCTCGCGGGCAAGACGGGCACCGCGAGCAAGGTGGACACGGCCACGGGCGAATACTCGAAATCGGCGTACGTGGCCTCGTTCATCGGCTTCGCGCCGGCGAACGACCCGAAGCTGCTGTGCGCGGTCGTGGTCAACGAACCGAGCTCCGGGTCGATCTACGGCGGCACGGTCGCCGCCCCGGCGTTTGCCCAGATCATGAGCTTCGCGCTGCCGTATCTGGGCATCGCGCCGGGGTAGTCGCCGTGGAGGTGCGCCCGTCGCGACGGGCTCCGGCGCCGGCGGGTGGCCTCCTGCCCCTTGAGTAGCATCAGCGTCATGCGACTCGACGGGTTGATCGCTGCCGAGCAGGCGGGCGATGCGGCTGGCGTGGAGATCACCGGTCTTGCCTACGACAGCCGCGACGTGGCGCCCGGGGACCTGTTCTTCTGCGTGAGCGGCTTTCGCAGCGACGGCCACGACTTCGCGGCGGAGGCGGTGCGCGCGGGCGCGGCGGCGCTGGTGGTCGAGCGCCCACTGGCCGCGGGCGTGCCGGAGGTGGTGGTCGGGTCGGCGCGTGCGGCGATGGCGAGCGCGGCGGCGCGCTTCTACGGCGAGCCGGCGCGCGAGCTGCGCGTGGTGGGCGTCACGGGCACGAACGGCAAGACGACGACGGCGTACCTGGTGCGCGCGCTGCTGGAGGCGACGGGCGAGCAGTGCGGGCTGCTGGGCACGGTCAAGTCGGTGATCGGCGGTGAGGAGCGCGCGGCGGTGCGCACGACGGCGGAGGCGATCGACCTGCAGGCGGATCTGCGCGCGATGCTCGACGGCGGCGACCGCGCGTGCGCGATGGAGGTCTCTTCGCATGCGCTCGAGCTGAGGCGCACCGACGCGGTGGCGTTCGCGGCGGCGGTGTTCACGAACCTGACCCAGGACCACCTGGACTTCCACGCGAGCATGGAGGACTACTTCCAGGCCAAGCGGCACCTGTTCCTCGGCACGCCCGACCCGCCGGCGGTGAGCGTCGTCAACGTGGGCGATCCGTACGGGCGGCGGCTGGCGAGGGAGCTGGGCCTACGCGAGGGCGCGCTGACGTTCGCGGTGGACGCGCCGGCGGACTACAGCGCGACCGACGTGCGCTGCGGCTTCGATGGCTGCCGCTTCGCGCTGCGCACGCCGGCGGGCGGTCGCGAGGTGGCGCTGCCGATGCCGGGGCGCTTCAACGTGGCCAACGCGCTCGGCGCGCTGGCGGCGGCGCACGCGCTCGGCGGCGAGCTCGACGTGCTGGTGGCGGCGCTGGAGCGCGGCGTGCACGTGCCGGGGCGCTTCGAGCCGGTGCAGGCGGGCCAGGAGTTCGCGGTGCTGGTCGACTACGCGCACACGCCGGACTCGCTGGAGAACGTGCTGCGCGCGGCGCGCGAGCTGGCCGGGGCGGGCGGGCCGCAGGAGGGGCGGGTGCTGTGCGTGTTCGGCGCCGGGGGCGATCGCGACCGCGGCAAGCGCCCGCTGATGGGCGAGATCGCCGCGCGGCTGGCCGACGAGACGATCGTCACCTCCGACAACCCGCGCTCGGAGGACCCGCAGCGAATCATTGAGGAGATCCTGGATGGCGTGGTGGGTGGCGGGGGCGCGGTGGGAGCGTACGGTGGCGCTGTGCGGGACGCGCGGGCGGGGACCGCGCACGTGCGCTCGATCGCCGATCGGCGCGCGGCGATCGAGGAGGCGATCGCTGGCGCCCGGCGTGGCGATGTGGTGGTGATCGCAGGCAAGGGCCACGAGCAGGGGCAGGAGCTCGCGGGCGGGCGCAAGCTGCCGTTCGACGACATCGCGGTCGCGCGCGCGGCGCTGGGCGCGCGTATGGCCGACGTGGCGGGGAGCGCGCGTTGAGGGACTGGGATGCCCGCCACCTGGCGGCGGCGGCCGGCGCGAGGCTCGTGCGCGCGCCGTCGGGCCCGCTCGCGCCGGACGCGCTGGGCCGCCCGGGACCGCTGCGTGCGAGCGTGGATACGCGCACGCTCGCGCCGGGCGAGCTGTTCGTGGGTCTGCGCGGCGAGCACGTGGACGGCGGCGCGCACGCGGCGCAGGCGCTGGAGGCGGGGGCGTGGGGTGTGCTGGTGGCGCCGGAGCACGCGGATGCGGCGGTCGCGGCGACGCGGGCCGCCGCCTCGAGGGGCGGGGCGGGCGCGGTGCTCGCGCACGCCGACCCGCTGGCGGCCCTGCACGCGCTGGCGCGCGCGTGGCGGCGGGAGCTGCGGGCGCGCGGAGCGATGGTGGTGGCGATCACGGGCTCGACGGGCAAGACCTCGACGAAGGACATCCTCGCGGCGCTGCTGGCGGGCCGTCTGCGGGTGGCGTCCAGCCCGGAGAACCTCAACACCGAGATCGGGCTGCCGCTGGCGGTGCTGGGCGCGCCGGCGGATACGGAGCTGCTGGTGCTCGAGATGGCGATGCGCGGCCCGGGGCAGATCGCGCAGCTGACGGCGATCGCGGAGCCGGACGTGGGCGTGATCGTCAATGTGGGGCCCGCGCATCTGGAGCTGCTGGGAACGCTGGAGGCGATCGCGGCCGCGAAGGCGGAGCTGATCGCGGGCCTTGCGCCGGGAGCGAGCGTGGTTGTGCCGGCGGGCGAGCCGCTGCTGGAGCCGCACCTGCGCGGGGACCTGAACACGATCACGTTCGGCGAGGGCGGCGAGGTGTCGCTGGCGCGGCGCCGCGCGGACGGGTCGGTGCTGATCGTCCACGCGGGCGAGGAGATCGAGCTGCACCCGTCGTTCGCGCAGGCGCACAACCTGCGCAACCTGCTGGCGGCGGTGGCGGCGGCGCGGGCGCTCGGATACACGCCGCGGGGACGCCTGGAGGTGCGCTTCTCGGCGATGCGCGGGCAGCGTGAGCGGCTGCCCGGCGGCGTGGTGGCGATCGCGGACTGCTACAACGCCAACCCGATGTCCATGCGCGCGGCGATCGACGACCTGGCCGAGACGGCGCCGGGTCGGCGCGTGGCGGTGCTCGGCGACATGCTCGAGCTCGGGCCCGAGGCCCCGCGCCTGCACCGCGAGATCGGCGAGCACGCGGCCGCCCGGGGGGTGTCGCTGCTGGTGACGGTGGGTCCGCTGGCGGCGCAGATGCGCGCTGGCTTCCCCGGTGAGAGCCATGCGGCGCCGGACGCGCGGGCCGCCGGCGAGCTGGTCGCGGGGCTTGTGCAGGAGGGCGACACGCTGCTCGTGAAGGGCTCGCGCGGCGTGGGCCTCGAGCGCGTGCTCGAGCATCTGCGCGGCGAGTCGCGCCCGGCGGGCGATGATCCCCAGCGCGAGCCGGCGCCCGCCGCGCTCGCCGCACCGGAGCCGCGCTGAATGGGCCGCGTTCTCTTCGGGGGCACGGCCGCGCTGCTGATCTGCATCTTCCTCAGCCCCAAGTTCATCGAGTTCCTGCGCAAGCGCGAGTTCGGCCAGCAGATCCGCGAGGACGGCCCGCAGGGGCACCACCAGAAGGCGGGGACGCCGACGATGGGGGGGATCATCATCTTCCTGGCGGTGGCGGTGTGCTTCCTGATCCTCACCGAATACGAATGGCGCTCGGTGGGGGTGTTCGGGGCGGCGATCGCGTGCGCGCTGCTGGGCTTCGCCGACGACTACACGAAGCTGATCCGCCGCCGCTCGCTGGGGCTGCGCGCGCGGACGAAGCTGGGGGTCACGATCGCGATCTCGCTGGGGCTGTGGTACGTGGCGCGCTATGAGGCGCACCTGCAGCCGACCCTGGCGCTGAACTTCGTCGACTACCACATCGAACTCGGCCCGCTGTTCCCGCTGCTGATCTACCTGGTGGTGGCGGGCACGACGAGCGCGGTCAACCTCACCGACGGCCTCGACGGCCTGGCCGCCGGTTGCGCGGCGATCGTGCTGCTCGCCTACATCGGCATCACGTTCTTCGCCGGCGACTACGACATGGCGATGCTCGCCGGCTGCCTGGGCGGCGCGTGCATCGGCTTTCTGTGGTTCAACGCGTTCCCGGCGACGATCTTCATGGGCGACACCGGCTCGCTCGGCCTGGGCGGGGCGATCGCGGGCCTGGCGGTGATGACGAAGACGGAGCTGCTGCTGATCCTGATCGGCGGCATCTTCGTGATCGAGGCGCTGTCGGTGGCGATCCAGGTGATCTCCTTCCAGATGACCCGCAAGCGCGTGTTCCTGATGGCGCCGATCCACCACCACTTCGAGCTGAAGGGCTGGTCTGAGACGAAGATCATCCTGCGCTTCTGGATCGTCGCCTCGATCTGCGGCGCGATCGGTTTCACGATCTACCGCCAGAGCCGGGGAGTCTGAGGCGATCCCGTCAGTTCGAACGCCGACGGCGCGGGCGCGCGGGCGATCTGGTGCGTCGCACGGTCTCTGGAGGCTTCCATTCGCTCGCGTCGAAGTGAGCATGGATGCCAGCAGCGCGAGGGAAGGGTGGCTCGTCCACCCAGGCCAAGGCCGGCCGGCGCAAGCGCGGCGGGGCCGGCGATGGTGCGCGGAGGGCGACGGCGGGCGGCCAGTCGCTCGAGCACCGCATCCTGCTGACGGCGACGATGTGCCTGCTGGCGTTCGGCGCGGTGATGGTCTACAGCGCCTCCTCGGCGACGACGCTGCTGCAGGGCGGCGGCTTCGGCGGCAGCTACCTCGTCAAGTTCGTGATCTACGGCGCCGTCGGCCTGGTGCTGATGCGGGTGCTGGCGCGCGACGGGGTTGCGAAAGTGCACAGCATCACGGCGCCGCTGCTGGCGGCGTCGTTCGTGCTGGTGCTCGCCGTGCACATCCCGCACGTCGGCGTGAGCGTCAACGGCGCGCGCCGCTGGATCGGCCCGCCGTCGCTCCAGTTCGAGCCCTCGGAGCTGATGAAGCTCGCGCTGGTGCTGTACGCGGCCACGCTGCTGGCCAAGCGTCCGCGGCAGCGTGCACGACCTGCGCGAGCTGGCCCGGCCGCTGCTGCTGGTCGTGGGCGCCGCGTGCCTGCTGGTGTTCAGCGAGCCCGACCTGGGCACGGCGATGGTGATCGCGTTCACGCTCGCCGCGATGCTGATCGCCGCCGGCATCCCGCCGCGCAAGCTCGGGGTGATCGCGGGGACGGTGCTGGGGCTGGTGCTGGTCTACGCGATCGCGCAGCCGTACGCGCGTGCGCGGCTGACGTCCTTCATCGACCCCTGGGCGCACGCGTCCTCGACGCGGCTTCCAGGCGGTGCAGGGCCAGATCGCGATCGGCTCGGGCGGCCTGTTCGGCGTCGGCCCGGGCCAGTCGGTGCAGAAGATCTTCTACCTGCCGGAGGCGCAGACGGACTTCATCCTCGCGGTGATCGCCGAGGAGCTGGGCGTGGTGGGCGTGTTCGCGCTGCTGTTCCTGTACGGCCTGATCGCGTACGCGGGCCTGCGCGCGGCGAAGGCGGCGCGCAGCCTGTACAGCGCGCTGATCGCCGTCGGCGTGACCACGCTGATCGTCTCGCAGGCGGTGCTGAACACGTTCGCGGTGCTGGGGCTCGCGCCGCTGACGGGCGTGCCGCTGCCGTTCGTCTCCTACGGCTCGAGCAGCCTGATCGTGATGCTCGCGGCGATGGGCCTCTTGCTGAACGTCGCCTCGGGCGCGACCGGGCACGTGCGCGCGGTGGCGCCGGCGCGCCGCGGCAGGCAGCGGCCGCAGGGCGCGCGCGCCGCCGACGCGCGGGCGCGCGAACCGGGACGATGGGCCGATGACGGGGACGCGCAGGAAGATCGTGATCGCCGCCGGCGGGACCGCCGGGCACGTGGTGCCGGCGCTGGCGGTGGCGGAGCGGCTGCGGGCTGAGGGCGCGGAGGTCGCGTTCATCGGCGGCGAGCGCGCCGAGGCGCAGCTGGTGCCGGCGGCCGGCTTTGCGCTGCACACGATCGCGGTCGAGGGCCTGAGCCGCCGCAATCCGCTGCGCGCGGCGCGCGCGCTGGCGCTCGCGGCGATGGCGCTGCCGCGCGCGCGGGCGCTGCTGCGCCGAGCTCGGCCCCGACGCGGTGATGGGCGGCGGCGGCTACGTCGCGGGCCGGTCGGCGTGGCGGCGCTGACGCTGCGCATCCCGCTGGTGCTGACCGAGGCGGACAGCCACCTCGGCCTGACCAACCGCCTGCTGGCGCCGTTCGCGCGGCGGGTGTGCCTGGCGTTCGCGCTGCCGGGTCGCGAGGGCGGGCGCTACCGCGTGACGGGGCGCCCGACGCCGCCGCCGACGCGCGACCGCGCGGGCGGCGCGCGCGCGCTTCGGGATCGAGCCGCAGGAGACGTGCGTGCTCGTGTTCGGCGGCTCGCTGGGGGCGCGCTCGATCAACCAGGCGGCGGTCGAGGCGTTCTGCGGGGGCGCCCTTCCACGTGCTGCACGTCAGCGGGCGGCGCGACCACGCGGAGCTGGCCGCGCGCGGACTGCCCGTGGACTACGACCTGCGCGAGTACCTCGACCTCGGCGACTTCGCGGAAGCGCTGGCGGCCGCCGACCTGGCGGTGGCGCGTGCGGGCGGGTCGGTGTTCGAGATCGCCGCCAACGGCCTGCCGGCGATGCTCGTCCCCTACCCGTACGCGTCCGCCGACCACCAGAGCGAGAACGCGCGCTGGATGTCCGACGCGGGCGCCGCGGTGGTGATCCCGGACGCGGAGCTGAGCGCCGCGCGCCTGGGGGGCGAGGTGGCGGCGCTGCTTGCGGACGGCGAGCGCCTGCGGGCGATGGCCGCGGCGTCGGCGGGCCTCGCGCGGCCGGACGCAGCAGCTGACGTGGCGCAAGAGCTGCTGGAGGCGGCGTCACGATGAGCGCGCCGGGCGGGCCGTGGAGCGGACGGCGCCTGCACTTCGTCGGCGTGGGCGGCGCGGGCATGAGCGCGTACGCGCGCGCGGCGCACGCGCTGGGCGCGCAGGTGAGCGGCTCGGACGCGGCCGAGTGCCCGTACCTGGAGCGTCTGGCGGCCGACGGGGTGCTGCGGGCCGACGTGGGCCATCGCGCGGAGAACGTCCCGGCGGGAGACGACGTGGAGCTGTTCTACTCGCGCGGCGGTGGGGCCGGAGAACGCCGAGCGGGTGGCGGCGCGCGAGCGGGGCATCCCGGAGCGCCCGCGCGCGGAGCTGCTCGCGCAGCTGAGCGCCATGCGGCGGACGATCGCGGTGGCGGGCACGCACGGCAAGACGACGACGCGCTCGATGCTCGTGCACGCGCTGCGCGCGGCGGGCATGCGGCCGGGGCTGGCTGGTGGGGGCGCCGTGGGCAGCGGTCTGGCCAACGCGGAGTGGGGGGAGGGCGAGTGGCTGGTGGTGGAGGCGGACGAGTCCGACCGCTCGATGCTCAGCCTGAGCGTGGAGATCGCGGTGCTGACGAACGTCGAGCTCGACCACCACGCGACGTTCGCGTCGCTGGCGCAGCTGGAAGAAGCGTTCCGCGAGTTCCTGACGCTGGCAGGCACGGCGGTGGTCGTGTGGGACCGCCCGCAGCTGCTGGCGCTGGTGCCGGACGTGCCCGCGGTCGAGCTCGTGGCCTACGACGCGGCCGGCCCGGTGCTCGTGGCGGGAGGCTCGCGCTTTGCTTGGCGTGGCCGCGAGGTGACGCTGGCGGTGCCGGGCGCCCACAACGCGCATCAACGCGCGGCCGCGCTGGAGGCGGCGCGGATCGCGGGGGCGGATGCGGCGCAGGCGATCGCCGGGCTGGCGGGCTTTCACGGCGCGGGGCGGCGCTTCCAGGCGCTCGGCGCAGGGCCGCATGGGGCGCGGCTGTACGACGACTACGCGCACCACCCGAGCGAGATCGAGGCGACGCTGCGGGCGGCGCGCACGCTCGAGCATCGGCGCCTGGTGGCGGTGTTCCAGCCGCACCTGTACTCGCGCACGGCGCTGCTCGCGCGGGAGTTCGGCCGCGGCGCTGGCGCTGGCGGACGTGGTGGCGGTGCTGGACGTGTACCCGGCGCGCGAGCGCGCGGAGGACCACCCGGGCGTGAGCGGCCTGCTGATCGCGCGGGCGTGCGCCGACGCGGCGAGCGGGCAGGCGGGTGCTGTGGCTGCCGAGCTTCGCGGAGGCGGAGCCGGTGCTGCGCGGGGTGCTCGAGGAGGGCGATCTGTGCGTGGTGATGGGCGCGGGCGACGTCGACGCGCTGGGCGACGCGCGCTGGTGAGCGATGAGCGTGCCCCTGCGGGAGCGCATGAGCGCCCCCCGTCCAGCGCGATTACCCGCTCGCGCGCCTGACGACCGTGCGCACGGGCGGCGCGGGGGAGCTGTTCGCGCGGGCGGGCAGCGAGGAGCGGCTGCTGGAGCTGCTCGCGTGGGCAGCTGCCGATGGCGTGGCGGTGAGCGTGGTGGGCTCGGGCTCGAACCTGCTGGTGGCCGACGAGGGCGTGTCGGGCCTGGTCGTGAAGCTGGACGGCGAGCTGGCGGCGATCTCGGTGGACGGGCAGCGGATGCTGTGCGGCGGCGGCGCGCGCCTGCCGGCGGTGGCCGCGCGCGCGGCGCGCGAGGGCCTGTCGGGGATCGAGTTCGGCGTGAACATCCCGGGGACGGTGGGCGGCGCGGTGCGCATGAACGCGAACGCGTATGGCGGCGAGCTGCAGCGCGTGCTCGAGTGGGTGCGGATCGCGACGGCGTCGGGGATCGAGCGCCGCGAGCCGAGCGAGCTGGGCCTCGGCTACCGCCGCTCGAGCCTCGCCGAGGGCGAGATCGTCGACGAGCGCGAGCCTGCTGCTGTCCCCGGCGGAGCCGGATGCGGTGAAGGCGACGCTCGAGGAGATGCGCGCGCCGCCGCCACGAGGCCCAGCCGCAGGGCATCAAGACGTTCGGCTCGACGTTCAAGAACCCCGACGGGCGGGCGGGGACACTTGTCGAGGGTCGCAGCGCGGGGCTGCTGCTGTCGGAGGCCGGCTGCAACGGCCTGACGGTCGGTGGCGCGCGCTTCGCGCTCAAGCACGCGAACTTCATCGAGAACACAGGCGCGGCGACGACGGCGGACGTGATCGCGGTGATGGCGGAGGGCCGCCGCCGCGTGCTGGAGCGCTTCGGCGTGGCGCTCGAGCCGGAGGTGCAGACGCTGGGGGACGTGCGGTTTCCTTGGTAGGGAACGGGCCTTCCCGACGTTGATACCACAGTGGTATGTCCGGCGGGGACGTGATCCTGATGGCTCGCCGTCGAGCGCGCCTGACGCAGCGGGAGCTGGCGTCGCGGTTGGGCTGCCGGCAGGCGACGATCGCGCGGTGGGAGCGCGGTGATCGGCAGCCCGCGTTCGAGGATGTGTAGGACGTGGCGGGCGCATGTGGGCTACGGCTCGACGCTCACCTTGTCCCGGAGGATCGCTCGTGGTGGCCGCAGATAGCTGTGCAGCTGGGGCGCACGCCGGCTGAGCGTGTGCGCAGCCTTACCGCGCCCGAAGTCCCGATCGATCCCGTGGCCGTGCTCGAGGCCCTTGCTGGCGCCGATGCGCCTGCCATCGTGATCGGCGAGGTCGCGGGCGCGCTGCATGGTTGGCCGCTCGTGTTGAGCGGCGGGCCGACGGAGGTCTGTGTGAGGGGTGACGAAGGGGCGATTGCCGGCGAGCTTCCCTCGGGCGCGCGTTTGGCCGTCGTCGCCATTCCCGCTGGAACCTCCGGCTACAGCGATCTGGCACGCAGCGCCGATACGATCGACGTCGACGGGAGCTCGGTGCGGGTGGCCTGTCTTCTTGACCTCCTGCGGATCGCCGATGCCTCCCCCGACCCGGTCGCTCGTCGTCATGCCCTGGCCTACCAGGCGGTGCTCGACGTCCAACGCGTCCAGGGCGAACCGCGCCCGGCTGACCGTCCCACCGACGAGGCGAGGATCCAAGCGTGGCTGAGCCAGCGGACCCCGGTGGCATAGATCCCGGCCGGGAGGTCACAGCAGCCTCTCGGGCGAACCGCCAACTGTACCTAGATGCGGCTGATGTGACAGCGCGCTGAACGACAGACACAGACGACAGACGCCATCCGGCATGTGGAATACGTTCCCAACGTGATCGTCCGGCTCCAGCTACGAAATTTCAAGGCATCTTCTAGCTTCTCAGTGACCTTTGGCCATGAGTCGTTGCTCGTCGGGCCCAACAGCGCGGGCAAGTCGACGATCATCGCTGCGTTGCGTGCCTCCGCACAGATGATGCGCCAAGCACGACATCGGTCGGCTGATCGGATTGCGTCAGCTGCGCATGGTGGCGTGCGTTGCTACGGCTTTTCATCGGCAGGCGTTCAGCTTGTTTCTGAGAACCTGCGGCACGAGTTTCGTAACGTCGAGACGCAGATCGACGTTGCGTTCAGAGGGGGTGCGTCACTCACGGCAGTGTGGCCGGTCGAGGAGGATGATCCCAGCGAGCCTGATCCAGAGCCTTTCTTCATCCTGCGTGACACAGACAGAGTTATCCTGCATCGCCCGAAAGACGTAAGACGCGCGATGCCAGATGTGGCGGTCGTGCCGTCTCTCAGTCCGGTGGAGCACGAGGAGCGGATCCTCGACCCGGAGTATGTGCGGTCACAAATGAGCGGCCGACTCGCGAGCCGTCACTTCAGAAACCATCTCTACATCCTTGCTGGAACCGTTCTGCCCGATACTGGCGAGAATGAGTTGACTAACTTCGTCTCCTGGGCGGAGCCCTGGCTCCCTGGGCTCGTGGTTAGCGATCTCGTCACTCGTCAGGGAGAGAAAGGACGACTACTCGATCTGTTCTGTAAGGAGCACGGGAGTCACACCGACCGCGAGCTGTTTGGATCGGCGATGGCATGCAGGTCTGGCTCCAGCTTCTTGCGCATCTGTACCGTGCCCAAGATCACGACACGATCATCTTGGATGAGCCCGATCTATATCTGCATGCCGATCTTCAGCGTCGCCTGATCAGGTTGCTTGAGAGTCTCAACGTCCAAACAATCGCCGCAAGCCACTCGGCGGAGCTGCTGACTGAAGCAGCACCGCGCGCGGTGACCTGGATTGCGAAGGAGCGGCGACGCGCCGTTCGTGCGCCTGACGAGCGAATGCTTGGTCAACTGTCCGACGCTATCGGCAGTCAATTCAATCTTAGGCTTGCGCGAACGCTGCGCGCTCGCGCGGTATTGTTCGTAGAGGGAGATGACCTCTCGATGCTCCGGCATATCGCACGGACACTGGGGGCCGGCGAGCTGACGCGCGAGACTGCGCTCGTAACCGTGCCGCTGCGAGGCTTCTCAAACTGGGAGCACGTCGAGCCTTTTAGCTGGCTCGTGCGTGATCTGCTCGAAGATTCGGTGCGAGTGCTAGTGGTACTCGACCGAGATTACCGGACATCGAAGCAATGCGACGCTGTGCGCACACGCCTCCGGGATGTCGGTGTGGATTGCCACGTGTGGCATCGCAAGGAACTTGAGAGCTATCTCCTCGCGCCGGCGGTCATTGGCCGGATAGCTGGTGCGACAACCGACGTTGTGCGCTCGGCGCTACTGCAGTGCGCAGAGGAACAGAAGGCGGCGGTATTCGCACGGCAGCTGGCAGAGCGTACTGCTACAGAGGTCACGGCGCGGAGACACGCTGTCAATATCACGGAGGCGCATCAGCGCGACTTTGACAAAGCCTGGCGAAACATTGAGGCCCGGCCGTATCTGTGCAATGCCAAGACGCTTCTTGCCAGTCTCAATCAGTGGCTCACCAGCAATGGGTACCAGGCGGTAGGGGCGGATCAGATTGCTCGCAAGATGACCAGCGACGAGGTTCCGGAAGAGATGGTGCAAGTCATCAACGCAGCGGAGGCACTCCCGAACGGGCGAGCCGGATTAAGCTCACTAGCCCCGTGGGAGGCGGAGGCGGTTCACGCACGTAACGCGGGGGAGGGCTCGGCACGGCTCCGCCCACGCCATGCTCGCTTCGGAACAGACAAAGGACCTTGCCGGTCGGACGGGCCGCGCTAGGCGCGAGCAGCCCCGCCCAGCCCGCCGCCGAGACCTGCTCGCCGACAAGCTGGTAGGCGAGCCAGCCGCGGCGGCCAGGGGTGGGTCGTCTGAGCCCTACCGCCGCGAGCCTCGTGTCGGTTGAGAGGTCGGCGACCTTTACGTCGACCTGCCATGTCCAGACCTCACGAGGCATCTGTGCGAGCGGCGGGATGGCGCGCTCCGCAAGGTGTCGATACCACTCGGCCCATGCCGTCTCCTCGCTATCAGCGAGGTAGAGGGCATCCACGACGTCGCCGTGCTGCCAGCGGTTGTCCGGTGGTGGATCGCGGTCCGGCAGCGGTGGCGACCCTGGATACGTGTGCCTGACCCAGCGTCCGCGCACGGCGACCGCTGTGACGTCGAGCGCCACGTCAGCTGGCGCCTGGGTCCTCGAGACCTGAGATCAGGCGTGCGACTGAGCGATAGTCGCCTTGGGCGATGCGATCGATCGGCTTGTCGTCGTCGAGCGCGGGGATCGGCTTGCTGAGCCAGACCGGAATGTAGCTGGGGCGGATCACCCGCGCAAGGCGTTCGACCAGCGATGAAAGCTCGGCCAGTCGCTCGGCTCGCGCTCCGCTCGGGGCGCTTCTGCGAGCGAGCCATTCCCGCACGGTGCTCGGCGCTGCGCCGGTCGCTCGCGCAATCTCCCGGTCGGAGAGATGGCCGGTGTCGTGGACGTGGATCGCCTCTTCGGCGTACGCGAGTGTCATGCCTTTAGGCTATCAGATCGGCGCTCAATCGACGTGATGCCGGCAAGTTGCGGAACAGACGACTGTCTATAGCACCGGAGCCCGTCAGACACGCCACTCAGATGTAGGCCGGGGAGAAGTCCACAGGTGTAGGGCTTCCCGCCCCCAGGTCGAACACCTCACGAATGAGTCGATCGCTCGCCGCCGCTCCCGGCCGCCGTCGTGCCGCCGGGTCCCGCCCGCGTCGCGCCGCTCCCAAGTCGCCGCGTCCAGCCTTCGGCGCCCTGCGCCCGTTCATCGCCGCCGCCGACCTCGCGCGCGCGGCGGCGACCCTCGTGCTTGGCCGCCGGCGCCTGCGCGTCGCGCTGCTCGCGGCGGCAGTGGCGCTGCCGCTGCTCGGCTGCGGCTGGCTGTGGTTCCGCCAGTCCTCGTTCGTGTCGGTGCAGAAGGTGCAGATCGTCGGCGTGCACGGCGCCGAGGCGCAGGCGGTGGACGCTGCGCTCGCGGACGCGGCGCGCGGCATGAGCACGCTCGACGTGAGCACAGGCGCGCTGAGCGCCGCGGTCGCGCCGCTGCGCGTCGTGCAGAGCGTGCGAGCGATCCCCAGCTTCCCGCACGGGCTGCGCATCGAGGTCAGCGAGCAGCTGCCGGTCGCTGCGCTCGACGTCTCGGGCGTGCGCACCGCGGTGGCCGCCGACGGGGTCGTGCTCGGGCCGGCGCTGCTGTCCGGCTCGCTGCCGAGCGTCAGCGGCTACTTCGTCCCTGCGCCCGGCAAGCGCGTGGCCGGCGCGAGCCTGCGCGCCGTGCTCACCGTGCTGGGCGCCGCGCCGGCGCCGCTCGCGCAAGTACGTCGAACGCGCGTTCACGGGCGCCGAGGGCCTGACCGTCGCGATGCGCAACGGCCTGCTCGTGTACTTCGGCGATGCCAGCCGCCCGCACGCCAAGTGGCTGTCGCTCGTGCGCGTGCTCGCCGACCCGAGCTCCGCCGGCGCCTCCTACGTCGACGTGCGCCTGCCCTCCCACCCGGCGGCCGGCTTTCCCGCGGGCGTGACCCCGCCGGACGCGAGCGCCACCACGGGCGCCGGCTCCGCCGAACCGGTGGCGGGCTCTCAGGAATCGGCGATCGCCGCGCTCGCCGCCGGCCTGTCCGCCGGGTCGCCGACCGGCGCGGAACCGTCCAGCGCGTCGAGCCCGACCGCGAGCGCACCGTCCTCCGAAGGCGCCGAAGCGGGCACCGGCGAAGCGGGCTCCACGGGCGCCGCCGAAGGCCCGCACACCACCGTCCCGCCAGGGGGTCAGCAACCCTCCCCAACCATCAACCTCAACTAGAGCCTCATGCCACTGTCGAGCCGATTCTCAGGCAGTGGTCGAGAGTCGGGCGATCTGCAACGTTTGTTGCGAGACTGGTCGAGCTCGTTGACAGGGCGAAGTTCCCTGCATAACGTGCACAACCCGGCGGTTCGGCGACCAGTATGCTGCCAACCCTACATTCCTACTGAAGGCTTCGGACGGAACCCATCATGGAGAGCAGCGGAAGCTATCTGGCGGTCATCAAGGTCGTGGGCGTCGGCGGCGGCGGCACCAACGCGGTCAGCCGCATGGTCGACGCGGGCCTGCGCGGCGTGGAGTTCATCGCCGCCAACACCGACGCGCAGGCGCTCGCGATGTGCGACGCCGACATCAAGCTGAACATCGGCCACGAGTCCACCAAGGGCCTCGGCGCCGGCGCCAACCCCGACGTCGGCCTGGCCGCCGCCTCTGAGTCGCGCGACGAGATCAAGGAGGCGCTGAAGGGCGCCGACATGGTGTTCGTCACGGCCGGCGAGGGCGGCGGCACGGGCACGGGCGCCGCGCCGGTGATCGCCGAGATCGCCAAGAACGAGATCGGCGCGCTCACCGTCGGCGTGGTCACGCGCCCGTTCGACTTCGAGGGCACCCAGCGCGGCCGCCAGGCGATCGAGGGGATCGAGCGGCTGCGCGAGGTCGTCGACACGCTGATCGTGATCCCCAACGAGAAGCTGCTGGCGGTCGTCGAGCGGCGCACGTCGATGCTCGACGCGTTCCGCGAGGCCGACAACGTGCTGCGCCAGGGCGTCCAGGGAATCACCGACCTGATCACGATCCCCGGCCTGATCAACCTCGACTTCGCCGACGTGCGCACGATCATGCAGGACGCCGGCTCGGCGCTGATGGGCATCGGCACCGCCAGCGGCGAGAGCCGCTGCGCCGACGCCGCCCGCGCCGCGATCTCCTCGCCGCTGCTGGAAGAGTCCGTCGACGGCGCCACCGGCATCCTGCTGAACATCACCGGCGGCAAGGACCTCGGCCTGTTCGAGGTCAACGACGCCGCCGAGATCATCCAGAGCGCGGCCGACCCCAACGCCAACATCATCTTCGGCGCCGTCATCGACGAGAGCATGTCCGACGACGTGCGCGTGACCGTGATCGGCACCGGCTTCGACCACCGTCCGGGCCGCAGCACCCGCCGCGACTCGCGCGCCACCACGCGTCCCGACAGGGGCCCGCGCATCTCCGACCGCCAGCGCTCCTCGCTCGAGATCTCCGACGAGGACATCGACGTACCGCCCTTCCTGAGGTAGTTCCAAGCCGCGCATGCGCGGCTTGGCGGGAGCGCACATGTGCGCTCCCGAGGACGTGCCGCATGCGGCACGTCCCGGTCGGCGCATGCGCCGACCGAACGGATGAGATCGCCTGAGGCTTGCGTCTGCGGCCGCTGTCACACTTGCGCCGATGAGCCCCTCGAGCGTGCGCGCGGCGACCGTGATCGCGGTGTTGTCGATGGCGCTTCCGGCGGCCGCCGCGCAGGCGAGCTCGGGCGATGCGAGCGCGACGCGGGCCTACCTCCAGGCCGACCTGACGGAGGCGCGCTCTGAGGTCAAGGGCCTTCCGGCGGCGTTCGCGGCGATCGAAGCGCTCCGCGGGGGCCTGCAGGCGGAATGTCCGGGGGTGCTGGCGGGCGAGCCGAAACCGGCCGCCGGCGCCAAGCCCAGCGGCTCTGCGATGGAGATCGGAGAAGAGGAAGAGGACGCCGTCTTCGGCGTTGCAGAACACACCGAATACCGGCGTCTCAGTAGCTTCGCCCATGCTGTCTCGCGCCTGTCGTGGGGCGATCGCGCACTGACTCGACTCGTACGCTCCTCCACGGACGACGCAGTAGCGAAGGCGGCGATGCCGACCCCGAACCTGTGCGCTGACATGAGGGCTTGGGTTGGCAGCGGCTACCAGACCGTCTCCGTCGCGACCGAGGCCTACGTGCAGCGCAGGGCGAAGCTCTCGGATGAGACAGAAGGCGCGGAAGAAGCCATCCTGCACATGCTCGCGCGCTACGAGAACGGGGCCGACAAGCGCATCGCCCGGCAGATCGCCGAGCTCGAAAATCAGGGTTTGAAGACGGCGCTGCCCAAGATCTTCGCGGCGCTCGGCAAGGTCGCCGAAGTTCTGCACGGCCCTTCGGCCTGACGCCGCGCGCGGCGGTAGCGCGATCTCTGCGCCCTTTGCCGCTTCGCTAGCCTGGGTCCCATGTCCTCGACGGCCCTCCCGACCCTGCGCCGCACGCCCCTGTACGACCGCCACGTCGCGGCCGGAGCCAAGCTCGTGGACTTCGCCGGCTGGGAGATGCCCGTCCAATACGAGGGCGTCATCGACGAGCACATGGCGGTGCGCCAGGCGTGCGGGATCTTCGACGTCTCGCACATGGGCGAGATCGAGACCAGCGGCCCCGGCGCGCTCGCGCTGCTGCAGCGGCTGCTCTCCAACGACCTCGCCAAGATCGCGCCCGGCGGGGCTCAGTACTCGCGTGCTCTGCCGCGAGGACGGCGGCGTGCTCGACGACCTGTTCACCTATCGCCTGGACGTCGAGCGCTACCTGACGATCACCAACGCCGCCAACCACGAGCGCGACCTCGCGTGGTTTCGCGAGCACGCGCAGGACGTGCCCGGCGTGGAGGTCGGCGACCGCATCGACGAGTGGGCGATGCTCGCCGTCCAGGGGCCGCTCGCGCGCGAGATCGTGCAGGCGATCTCCGACTCGCCGCTGCCCGCGCGCATGCGCGCCGAGCCGCGGCGGCTGTCCGGCGCCGAGGCGATCGTGTGCGGCACCGGCTACACCGGCGAGGACGGCGTCGAGCTGCTGTGCGCCCCGCGGGACGCGCCCGCGCTGTGGGATGACATCGTGCGCCGCGGCGCCACGCCCGCCGGGCTCGGCGCCCGCGACACGCTGCGCCTGGAGGTCTGCTTCCACCTCTACGGCAACGACCTGTCCGTCGATCGCGGTCCGATCGAGGCGGGGCTCGGGTGGTGCTGCAAGGAGGACACCGGCTTCATCGGCGCGGACGCCGTGCGCGCCGCGCGCGAGCGCGGACCGGCCGAGACGCTCGTCGCGTTCGCGATCGACGGGCCCGGGATCGCCCGCCAGGGCAACCCGGTGCTCGGCGGCGGCGAGGTCACCAGCGGCACGCTCTCGCCGTGCCTGCACGCCGGCATCGGCCTCGCCTACGTGCCCTCCGAGCGAGCAGTCACCGGCACCCACCTCCAGATAGACGTTCGTGGCAAGATGCGCCCCGCCGTCGTCAAGGACAAGCCGCTCTACAGGAAGGACTCGTGAATGGCCCAAGCCAGCTACCCCCCGGAGCTGCTCTACCACCCCGAGCACGACTGGGCGCGCATCGATGCCGATGACGCAGGCCTGGCGACGCTCGGGATCACCTGGTACGCGCAGGACTCGCTCGGCGAGGTCGTGTTCTTCGAGGCGCCCGCGCTCGGCAGCACGCTCACCAAGGACGAGCCCTACACGGAGGTCGAGTCGGTGAAGGCCGTCTCCGACGTCGTCGCCCCGCTCTCCGGCGAGATCGTCGCGGTCAACGAGGCCGTCGCCGAGAACCCCGGGATGATCAACGAGGACCCCTACGGCGAGGGCTGGCTGGTCAAGGTGCGCATGTCCGACCCCTCGGAGCGCGAGGCGCTGCTGGACGCCGCCTCCTACATCGCCACGCTGGCTGGCTAGGCTGGCGATTAGTTGAGTCGCTACACCGCCATCACGCCCGAGGACCTCGACGCGATGCTCGCGGTGATCGGCGTCGGCTCGGTGCGGGAGATCTTCGAGCGCCAGATACCCGAGGCGGTGCGCCTCGGCCGCCAGCTCGACCTGCCCGACGGGCTGCCCGAGCAGGACGTCTACGAGCACCTGCGCGCGCTCGCCGCGCGCAACGCCAGCGCCGAGGACGAGCTCAGCTTCCTCGGCGCGGGCATGTACGACCACTACGTGCCCGCGCTGATCGACATGCTGATGGAGCGCTCGGAGTTCCTCACCCCCTACACCCCCTACCAGCCCGAGATCTCCCAGGGGGGGCTGCAGGTGATGTTCGAGTACCAGACCGCGATCTGCGAGCTCACCGGTCTGCCCGTCTCCAACGCGTCCGTCTACGAGGGCCCGTCGGCGGTCGCCGCCGCCGCCTATCTCGCCAAGCTGCACAACGGCGGGCGCACGTTCGTCGTCAGCGCCGGCATGCACCCGCACACGATCCACACGCTGCGCACCTACGCCCACGGCTTCGGCATGGACGTCGTCGAGGTGCCCCTGCGCGATGGCGTCACCGACCCCGACGCGTGGGCGCACGCGATCGACGCCGAGACCAGCGCCGCGATCTTCGCGCAGCCCAACTTCTACGGCGCCGTCGAGGACGCCGCCGCGCTGAGCGCCGCCGCGAAGGCGTCCGGGGGCGGCGAGGGCTCTGCGGCGAACGCTCCAGTGGTGGTCGCGCAGGTGGACCCGATCACGCTCGGCGTCCTGCGCGCCGCCCGGCGAGTGCGGCGTCGACGTCGCCGTCGGCGAGGGCCAGCCGCTCGGCAACCGCCTGGACTTCGGCGGGCCGTCCTTCGGCTTCTTCGCCGCCCGCGAGGAGTACCTGCGGCGCATGCCCGGGCGGATCGCCGGCGAGACCGTCGACGTCGACGGCCGGCGCGGCTTCGTGCTCACGCTGCAGACCCGCGAGCAGCACATCCGCCGCGAGAAGGCCACCTCCAACATCTGCACCTCGCAGGCGCTCAACGCGCTCGCCGGCGTCGTCTACCTCAGCTGGCTCGGGCGCCGCGGGATCGTCGAGCTGGGCGAGCTGCTGCTCGCCCGCACGCACTACGCGCGCGAGCTGCTCGCGGCGCTCCCCGGCGTCGAGACGCTGCACGAGCAGCCCGTCATCCGCGAGTTCGCGCTGCGCCTGGACGCGGACGTCGCCGCGGTCAGGCGCCGCTGCGCCGAGCAGGGCGTCAACCCCGGCGTGGACGCGCACGCGCTCAGCGGGCGCGAGCAGGACCGCGGCGTGCTGCTCGTCGCGATCACCGAGCGGCGCACGCGCGCCGACATCGACCGGCTGGCGGAGGTGCTCGGCGCCGCCATCGCGGCCGCATCGGCCGAGCGTCGGACGGCGGTGGCGGTATGAGCCCGATCGACGACAGCCACCTGCACTCGGACCCCGGCATCGAGGCGCATCACCCGCGCGCGAGCGCCGGCGGGGGCGCGGCCACCGGCGGCGCGACGCCGATGCAGCGTGACGCCGCCAGGACGATCTTCCAGAAGGGCGCGCCCGGGCGGCGCGCGTTCGTCTGCCCCGCCATGGACGTGCCGCCAGTCGATGTCGGCGAGCTGCTGCCGGAGCGCTTCCGTCGCTCGCAGCCGCCGCGCCTGCCCGAGGTCTCAGAGCCCGAGATCGTGCGCCACTACGTCGGGCTCTCGAAGCGCAACTACGACCTCGACTCGGGCTTCTACCCGCTGGGCTCGTGCACGATGAAGCACAACCCCCGCCTGCACGAGCGCGTCGCCGCGCTGCCCGGCCACGCGCGGCTGCACCCGCTGCAGGACCCCGAGCGCGCGCAGGGCGCGCTCGAGCTGATGTGGCGGCTGCAGCGGGCGCTCGCGGAGATCTCCGGCCTGCCGCACGTCTCGCTGCAGCCCTCCGCCGGCTCCCACGGCGAGCTCGCCGGCGTGCTCGCTCACGCGCGCCTACCACGAGGATCGCGGCGAGTCGTCGCCACAAGGTGCTCACCCCCGACACCGCGCACGGCACCAACCCGGCGACGGTGACGATGGCCGGCTTCGAGGTCGTCAAGCTCGCGACCAACGCCGACGGCGGCGTCGACCTCGACGACCTGCGCGCCAAGGCCGACACGGACGTCGCCTGCCTGATGCTCACCAACCCCAACACGCTCGGCCTGTTCGACCCGAACATCGCCGAGATCGCCGAGATCGTGCACGGCGTCGGCGCCACGCTCTACTACGACGGCGCCAACCTCAACGCCGTGATGGGCCTCTCGCGGCCCGGCGACATGGGCTTCGACATCGTGCACTTCAACCTGCACAAGTCCTTCACCCAGCCCCACGGCGGCGGCGGCCCGGGCTCCGGGCCGATCGCGGTCTCCGATCGCGTCGCGCCGTTCCTGCCGCTGCCGGTCGTCGTGCGCCGCGAGGACGGCTCCTTCGACCTCGAGCACGGCCGCGGGGACTTGGACGAGCAGGCCCAGGCGCGGGACGGCGGCGCGGCCGGGTCCAAGTCGATCGGGCGTCTGCGCGGCTTCCACGGCAACTACGGCTGCTTCGTGCGCTCCTACGCCTACATCTGCTCGCTCGGCGGCGACGGCCTCAAGGACGCCTCCGAAGCGGCGGTGCTGAACGCCAACTACCTGCTCGCGCGGCTGCGCGAGCACGGCGTCGTCGAGCACCTGCCGCTCGCATACGGCGAGCTGTGCATGCACGAGTTCGTGCTCTCCGGCGGGCCCATGAAGAAGGAGCTGAAGATCAAGACGCTCGACCTCGCCAAGCGCCTGCTCGACTTCGGCTTTCACCCGCCGACCGTGTACTTCCCGCTGCTGGTCGACGAGGCGCTGATGGTCGAGCCCACCGAGACCGAGACCAGGGAGACGCTCGACGCGTTCGCCGACGCGCTCGCCGCGATCCTGAAGGAGGCCGCCGAGGACCCCGAGATCGCGCTGGGCGCGCCCTACAGCACGCCCGTGCGCCGCCTCGACGAGGTCGCGGCCGCAAAGAGCCCAATCATCCGCCAGGTTCTGGCATGACCCCCGAGGCCCGGGCGTAGGAGGCGAGGAAGATGGCGATCGAGTACCGCAAACTCGGCAGCACCGGCGTCAGCGTCAGCCCGCTGTGCCTCGGCGCGATGATGTTCGGCGCGTGGGGCAACACCGACCACGAGGACTCGATCCGCATCATCCACCGTGCGCTCGACGCGGGCATCAACTTCATCGACACCGCCGACGTGTACTCGCGCGGCGAGTCCGAGGAGATCGTCGGCAAGGCGCTCGCCGGCGGGCGGCGCGACACGTCGTGCTCGCCACCAAGGTGCACGGGCGGATGACGGCGAGGACCCCAAACCAGTCGGCAACTCGCGCCGCTGGATCGTCGAGCGAGGTCGAGAACAGCCTGCGGCGGCTGCAGACCGACTGGATCGACCTCTACCAGATCCACCGCCCCGACCCGACACCGACATCGACGAGACGCTCGCCGCGCTCACCGACCTGGTGCGCGCGGGCAAGGTCCGCTACATCGGCAGCTCCACGTTTCCCCCCGTCCCAGATCGTCGAGGCGCAGTGGGTCGCCGAGCGGCGCGGCCGCGAGCGCTTCGTGTGCGAGCAGCCGCCAGTACTCGATGCTCGTCCGGCGGGTCGAGGCCGAGGTGCTGCCGGTCTGCGCGAGGTACGGCATGGGCGTGATCCCCTGGAGCCCGCTCGCCGGCGGCTGGCTGTCCGGCAGGTACCGCAGGGGCGGCGAGTCGCCGGCGGACAGCAGGCGCGCGCAGATGCTCCCCTCGCGCTTCGACATGTCGATCCCCGCCAACCAGCGCAAAGCTCGAGGCCGCGCACGCGCTCGGCGAGCTGGCCGACGAGGCCGGGATGTCGCTGATCCACATGGCGCTCGCGTTCGTCGCCAACCACCCGGCGGTGACCGCCGCGATCATCGGCCCGCGCACGATGGAGCAGCTCGAGAGCCAGCTGGCGGCGCCGAGCGCGGCTCAGCGACGAGGTCCTCGACCGCATCGACGAGATCGTCCCGCCGGGAACGAACGTCAACGAGCCGACACCGGCTGGGACCCGCCCTGGCTCGCCGACGGCTCGCTGCGGCGCCGCTGACGGCGCATGCGCATCTTCTCCGGCATCCAGCCCACCGGGCGCAAGCACCTCGGCAACTTCATCGGCGCGATCGCCCAGTACGTCTCCAGCCAGGAGCGCGGCGAGGGCATCTTCTGCATCGTCGACCTGCACGCGACCACCGTCGCCTACGACCCGTCCGAGCTGCGCGCGCGGCTGTACGACACGACCGCGATCCTGCTCGCGGCGGGCCTCGATCCCGACCGCTGCATCCTCTTTCGCCAGAGCGACGTGACCGAGCACACCGAGCTCACGTGGCTGCTGTGCAGCGTCACCGAGCTCGGCAGGCTGCAGCGCATGCACCAGTTCCGCGACAAGTCGCTGGGCCAGCGCGAGCTCGTCTCGGCGGGACTGCTGCTCTACCCGGTCCTGCAGGCGGCGGACGTGCTCGCCTACCGCGCCGAGGAGGTGCCCGTGGGCGAGGACCAGCGCGAGCACCTGGAGCTGATGCGCGACGTCGCGCGCCGCTTCAACGCGCGCTTCGGCGACGGCGAGGAGGTGCTGGTCGTGCCCGAGCACCGCATCCCCGAGGTCGGCGCGCGGATCATGGACCTGCAGGACCCGACGCGCAAGATGTCCACCACCGGCTCCAGCGAGCAGGGCACCGTGTACGTGCTCGACGAGCCGAAGGCGATCGAGAAGAAGCTCAAGAGCGCGGTCACCGACTCCGGCAGCGACGTGCGCCGCGACCCGCAGAAGCCGGGCGTGAGCAACCTGATCGAAATCCTCGCCGCCGTGCGCGGCGTCGATCCGGCGGCGATCGAGGCCGAGCTGGCGCAGGCGCGCTACGGCGAGCTGAAGGCGGCCGTGGCGGCGGGCGTCGTCGAGTACCTGGCGCCGGTGCGCGAGCGCTACGAGCAGCTGCGCGCCGACGAGGGCGCGCTGGAGTCGATTCTCGAGGACGGCGCCGCGCGCGCGCAGGCGATCGCCGCGCAGACGCTCGCCGACGTGCGCGAGCACATGGGCGTCGGCGCGCCCCGTCGGGAGCGGGCAGTACCGTGACGGCCGTGGCGCTCGCAAACCTCGAGCTCGACCTGGACGTCTTCAGCGGACCGTTCGACCTGCTGCTGACGCTCGTGCTGCGCGAAGAGGTCGACCTGCTCGAGCTGCAGCTCGCCGACGTCGTGCTCGCCTACCTCGACCACCTCGAGCAGCGCGGCGAGCTCGATCTGGAGACCGCCACCGAGTTCATCGTGCTGATCGCGGCGCTGCTGGAGCTGAAGTCGCGCCTGATGCTCAGCCCGGATGAGCAGGAGCTGCTGGACATCGAGCCCGAACAGGCCGCCGAGGAGCTGCTCGCGCGGATGCTCGACGCCCGCCGCTACCGCGCCGCCGCGACACACCTGCGCGAGCTGCTGGCCGCCGAGGAGGGGGTGCGCTTCCGCGCGGCGCCGCCGCCGCCGAGCCTGCGCCGCGCGATCGTGCACGCGGCCGACGGCTCCCACGACCCGCAGCTGCTGGGCGAGGCGATCGGACGGCTGCTGCTGATGCCGCCCGCGATCAGCGTCCACCACATCTCCGTTCCGCGCGTCAGCGTCGCCGAGCGCCTGGCGCATCTGCGCGGCCTGCTGCGCCGCGGCAGCTTCAGCTTCGACGAGGCCGTGCGCGGAGCCGACCGCATGACCGTCGCCGTCACGCTGTTCGCGCTGCTCGAGCTCTACAAACGCGGGGAGGCCGACTGGGAGCAGCGGGAGAGCTTCGGCGAGATCGCGATTCGCGCGCAGGCGCACGCGACGCCGGCCGAGGCGCCCGCCGAGGTGCTCGCCGGATGAGCGAGCTCGAGGATCAGGCGGTGGAGCGCGACGTCGAGCAGGCGGCCGCTGTGGCGCTCGACGCCGGCGAGGAGGTGCCGTCGCTGGCACGCACCGTCGAAGCGCTGCTGTTCCTTTCCTCCGACCCGCTCAGCCTCGCCGAGCTGGCCGACGCGACCGAGGCGGGCGAGGGCGCGGTGCGCGCGGCGCTCGCGGTGCTCGCCGAGCAGTACGCGCCCGGGCGGCGCGGCATCAGGCTGCGCGAGCTGGGCGGCGGCTGGACGCTGGCCAGCGATCCCGACACCGAGGACGCCGCGCGGCGCCTGTTCAGCCGCCCGCGCGCCTCCACGCTCAGCCCCGCGCAGGCGGAGACGCTCGCGATCGTCGCCTACCTGCAGCCGATCTCGCGCCCCGAGATCACGCGCATCCGCGGCGTCAGCGCCGACTCGACGAGCGCCACGCTGCTCGACCGCGGCCTGATCGAGGAGGCCGGCCACTCGCAGTTCGGCGCCGTCCTCTACCGCACCACCACCCAGTTCCTGAAGCTGTTCGGGCTGCGCAGCCTCGAGGAGCTGCCCGACATCGCCCGCTGGGACCCCACCCCCGAGGAGCAGGCGGAGCTGCGCGAACGGTTGCTGCGCGCGGGCGAGGCGCGGACGGCTAGACGGTGATTCCACGGTCCTGCGGCTCTGGATGGCACGTATGGCCTTCGCGGGCCTTTGTCCTCGGGCTCGCCCTTGCCACCAGCAAGGGCTTCGCCCTGCGTCCGCGGCCCGCTCGACCCTCCGCACCCCCAGAG
The DNA here is from genome assembly GCA_963756205.1 of uncultured Solirubrobacteraceae bacterium. Lineage (GTDB taxonomy): Bacteria > Actinomycetota > Thermoleophilia > Solirubrobacterales > Solirubrobacteraceae > Palsa-744. Next base: position 308,800 of record CAVWMU010000005.1, on the reverse strand, counting down.
CAAGCCACACGACCCTGGAATCAACCATCTAGGCGGCGCGCGCCGCGAGCTGCCCGCAGGCGGCGTCGATGTCGCGCCCGCGCGTGAGGCGCACCGTCACTGGAACGCCGCGCGACTCGAGCGCCGTGCGGAATGCGGCGATCGACTCGCGGCTCGAACCCCGGTAGGCGCCTGCGGCGGTGGGGTTGTAGGGGATCAGGTTGACCTTGAAGATCGGCTGCGCCTCGCGCCCGCCCGACAGCACGTCGGCGAGCGCGAGCGCCTGCTCGTAACGGTCGTTGACGCCGGCGAGCATCACGTACTCGACGAACACGCGTCGGCGCTTGCGCGCGTAGAACGCGCGGCAGGCCTCGATCACCTCGGCGCAGCGGATAGCGCTCGTTGACCGGCATCAGCTCCGAGCGCAGCGCTTCGTCGGCGGCGTGCAGCGACAGCGCCAGCCGTATCGGCATGTCGCACTCGGCCAGCCGTTGGATGCCGGGGATCCAGCCGACGGTCGAGATCGTCGTGCGCCGGTGGGTGATGCCGAGGTCGGGCAGGCGCTCGCAGGCGGCGAGCACGTTGTCGAGGTTCAGCATCGGCTCGCCCATGCCCATGAAGACGCAGTGGTCGATCGCTTCGATCCGCCGGAAGTGCAGCGCCTGGTCGACGATCTCCGAGGCGCTCAGGTTGCGCGCGAACCGCATCGCGCCGGTGGCGCAGAACGTGCACGTCAGCGGGCAGCCCGACTGCGAGGAGACGCAGATCGAGCGGCGGGAATCCCGGTAGCGCATCAGCACCGCCTCCAGCGGCTCGGCCGTCGGCGGTCTCGAACACCGCCTTGACGGTGCCGTCGCGCGAGTGGGCCTCGTCGCGGACGCTCAGCGTCGAGAACGGCAGCTCGCGCGCGAGCGCCTCGCGCAGCCCGGCCGGCAGGTCGGTCATCTCGTGATACCCGCGCGCGCCGCGCGCCGCCCACGCCCACACCTGGCGGGCGCGAAAGCGCGGTTCGCCGCGGTCGGCGAGCATCTGGTCGAGAAGCTGGAGGTCCATGGCGAGGTGCACGGCGCTGCGCTGCGGCGGCGAGCGTGCGCATCCTATGGTTGCAGCAGAATGAGCTCCGCCCCGGCCTCCTCGGCATGCGCCTAGCCAAGTACCTCGCCCACGCCGGCGTCGCCTCCAGGCGCTCCGCCGAGACGCTGATCGCCGCGGGGCGCGTGAGCGTGGGGGGCGAGGTCGTGACCGACCCCGCCCGCGACGTCGACGAGCACAGCCGCGTGGCGCTCGACGGCAGGCCGCTGGCCGGCGCGGAGCCGCGCGTGCTGTATGCGCTGCACAAGCCCGTCGGCGTCGTCTCGACCGCGCGCGACACGCATGGGCGCCAGACGGTGACCGAGCTGGTGCCGGCGCGCGGCCTGCGCCTTTACCCCGTCGGACGGCTGGACATCGACAGCTCCGGACTGATCCTGCTGACCAATGACGGCGAGCTCGCAAACCGGCTCACGCACCCTCGCTTCGAGGTGCCCAAGACCTACCGTGCGCGCGTCGGCGGCGCGCCGATCGCCGAGGACGCCCTGCGCGCGCTGCGCACGGGGGTGACGCTCGAGGACGGCCGCACGGCGCCCGCGCGCGTGCGCCGCGTCGGCGGGCGGGAGTCGAACCTGATCGAGCTGACGATCCACGAGGGGCGCAACCGCCAGGTGCGGCGGATGTGCGAGGCGGTCGGCCATCCGGTGCTGGAGCTCGAGCGCACCCGTTTCGGCCCGCTCACGCTGGACGGCCTGGCCGTGGGCGCGCACCGGCGTCTCGCCGACGCCGAGGTCGAGCGCCTGCGCGCGCTCGCCGCCCCGACGGGTGCGCTCTGAAAGAATCGCCTGCCATGCGGCTTTTCGCACTGCGCGGCGCCATCAGCGTCGAGCGCAACAACGCCCAGGACATCCTGGACGCGACGACGCGGCTGATGCGCGAGATCATGGCGCGCAACGCGCTCGAGCCCGGCGACGTGGTCAGCTGCATCTTCACCACCACCCGCGATCTCAACGCCGAGTTCCCAGCCGTCGCCGCCCGCGCCGTCGGCTTCGACCGCGTGCCGCTGCTGTGCGCGCAGGAGATCCCCGTACCGCAGTCGATGCCGCACGTGATCAGGGTGCTGATCCACTACTACGCCGACGACGACCACGAGCCCGCGCACGTCTACCTGGGGGACGCCCGCGAGCTGCGCACCGACCTGCACGCGGCGCAGTAGTCCGGCCGGCGCGCAGCGCCGTCACGGACGAACACGACACATCCGGCCGGCGCGTCATTGCGAGAACGGCACCGTCCCGGCGACGGAGAGGTTGACCGTGTGGCTCTGGGTCATCACCGACGGCCCCTTGGTCGACTCGCTGACGCGCATGCCCCCGTCTTCCAAGCCGTTGGGGCCTGCGGTCACGAACCCGCCGACCTGCGCCTTGGCGCCCGCGGCCTTCAGCTGGCCGCCCGCGAACACGGTCGTGCGCCCCTGCTTGGGGTTGTAGGTGACGTTGGCGAAGGCGCCCACCCAGCCCTTGGTGGAGACTTCGAATTCGATCGTCTCGCAGTGGATGGAGAACTTGAAGATGTCGGCGATGTTGATTTTGGGCAGCTTGTTGAGCTGTTCCGGGCACGCCGGCGAGCCGTTCTGCGAGGCGAGGCCTTCCGATGCCGGCGCCGATCCCGCGCCGCCGTCGCACGTTTCCGCAAAGGCCCACTCGGCGGTCTGGAGGAACAGCGACGCCTGCTGGACGACGAGCTCGCGGATGGCCAGCATCGAGTTTTCGGCATCGAGCGTGATCCGCTGATGGTCGGCCGGTTCGGAGATGTTCGCGGCGACCCCCATCGCGTAGCGCCAGTAGGCGCTCTCGTAGCGCAGGCTCGCGTCGTTGAGCGCGGCTATCTGCGGTTTCCACCTTTCGTGCAGGGTCGCCGTCTCAGACGTGCAGACCGTTCTGAGGCAGGCTTCGAATTCTTCGCTGCCGCCGCATTGCTTCAGGCCGTCCCACATGGGCCTCGAGGGGTCGAGCGTACCGCCGTTGCCTTCGCCGCTGCCGATGCTGATCGCGTTGCTCACAGCGTCGTATTGAGACTCGAACGCTTCGTAGAGCGGGCGCAGTTCGGGCTGCCACTCGGCGGTGTTCAGCGCCTGCCAGATCGAGCTGCGGCGCTGCGCGGTCTGCTCGTTGAGGTCGTGCACGCTCGCGCTGAGGCTCGCCTCCTTGGTGGCGTTGGCGGTGGCCTGGCCTTCGATCTTTTCGCTCAGCGAGCTGTAGTAGTCCTTCATCGCCCCGCCCTGCTCGGGGGTTTCGGGGATCGCCATGTTGATCGGGGTCCATTCCCGGCTCTGGGAGAGGTCGAGGAAGCTCGAGGCGACGGGGACCGGTTCGCCCTCCGGGTCCGTGGTCCAGTCTCCCGCTTCGCGCCCGAAGGGCGGGTCGGCGATCACGGGCGGTTCGCCCCGGCTGCCACCAGGGAGCAGCGCCCATGAGCACTGCTGAGCGGCGTCCAGGTTGACCTTCGCCTCGGTGAGCAGCGGAGCCTCGGAGGCGGCCTTGCTCAGATACCCGGCGGCCTGCTGGGCGTGGCCGAGCAGCAGCAGCGCGTAGCCCCGGTTGTTGAGGGCCACCGCCTGATAGCTGATGCCCATCGGCCCCGGCCCGTTCGTCCTCAGCTTCGCCGCGGCGTTCAGCAGCGCGAGCCCTTCCTGGGGCATCCCCTGCGCCGTCACCAGCCCCGCCAGGCTGATCAGCGGGCCGGCGTCGCGCGGGTCGAGCTGATGCACGCGCAGGGCCGCGTCGATCGCCGCCCACGGCTTGCCGTCGCCGAGCGCCCCGAAGACCGCGGCCGCCGCGTTCGGGGCGCTGCGCGCGTCGTTGCTGCGCGCGAAGTCCCGCCGGGCGGCGGCGCTAGCGTTGCGGTCCAGCTGCGCCTGGATGCGCGCGAGCGCCCTGGCCGGGGTCATGCTCTTGATCGCGCTCGCCTTGCCCGCGCACTGGGAGCGCAGCTGGCTCGCCAGTTCGGCCAGTTCGGACTTCGAGGTGCTGTGACCGTCGTTGAACGACCTCACCACCAGCTGGGCGCTCGCGGATGGTGCGATCGCAAGCGCCGCGAGCAGCGCCACCGCCACCGGAAACCCCGCCCTGCGTGCCCGATCGAGCTTCTCCACGGCCGCCTCTCGCCTGGGATGAATGGATGCAGGCCACGATGGCCCTGATGCGCATCACCGTATGAGCCGGCCTTGGCGCGGCCATCCGGGGGAGCCCTCACACAGACGGGTAGAAGGCCGCATTCTGCGGTGAGCGCTCGACGTTCTCCCTGCAAACGGGCCTGATTCGGCTCGCGCGCCGGGGATGGCGCCGCGAGAGGACCCGTACAATGGGCGCGTGGGCCTCGAGTTCTCAGAGCGCATCAGGCGCATCCCCGTCTACCCCGCGGCGGGCGGCTACGCCCAGCAGGAGCCGCTCGTGCGCATGGCGAGCAACGAGACTCCCTTCCCGCCGCTGCCGGCGGTGCGCGAGGCGATCGAGCGCGCGATGGGCTCGCTCAACCGCTACCCCGACCCCACCAACTCGCTGCTGCGCCAGCGGCTCAGCGACCGCTACGGGGTCCCCACCTCGCGCATCGCGATCGGCAACGGCTCGTGCGACATCCTGCTCGCCGCGGGCGAGGCGCTGCTGGAGCCGGGCGCGGAGCTCGTGTACGCGTGGCCGTCGTTCTCCGTCTACCCCCACCTCAGCGCGGCCTCCGGCGCGCGCGCGATCACGGTCGCGCTCGACGACCAGGAGCGCCACGACCTGCAGGCGATGCTGCGCGAGATCACCGTCGCCACACGGCTGGTGCTCGTATGCAACCCCAACAACCCGACCAGCACCGCCGTCCCGCTCGCGGACATCGCAGCGTTCCTCGCCGAGGTGCCGCCGTACGTATGCGTGATCCTCGACGAGGCCTACTGCGAGTTCAACACGCTCGATGACGCGGACGCCTCGCTGGAGCTGCTCGACGCGCACCCCAACCTCGCGCTGCTGCGCACCTTCTCCAAGGTCCACGGCCTGTGCGGCCTGCGCGTCGGCTTCGCGCTTTGCGGCTCGCAGGAGCTGCCGCGCGCGCTCGACCAGGTGCGCCAGCCGTTCTTCTGCAACGCGCTCGCCCAGGCCGCGGCGGTCGAGGCGCTGGCCCACCAGGACGTCGTCGAGGATCGCGTGATCCGTACCGTCGCCGAGCGCATCTCAGTCGATGAGCGCCTGCGCGCGCTCGGCCTGGAGCCCGCCGACTCGCAGGCGAACTTCTGCTGGTTCGCGCTCGGCGAGGAGCGCGACGAGCAGGCGGTCATGCGCGGCCTGCAGGAGCGCGGCGTGCTCGTGCGCGGCGGCAGCGCGCTCGGCTCGCCCACGCCCGCGCTACGCGTCACCTACGGCCTGCCGGAGGAGAACGCGCGCTTCCTCGACGCGCTCGCCGAGGTGCTGGCGCCGGCGCCGGCGCGCTGAGCGCCGCCACGCCCGGCGATCGTCGCCGCGGTGCGCCGGCCTCGCTCGCCACCGAATCCGGTTGTGAAGATTGTCTCCCACCTCTCGACTGCGAGCCGTCCGTCTGCTACAAACAGCTGCAGACAGCCATGACCGCGTCGATCAGCACATCCGCTTCCAGCACCGTCGCGACGTGGCCGTCTGCGTGCGCCTATTTCGCCTGGCGATTTATCTAGGCGCTTCGGCCTGCGCCCGTGCGTGAGCGGGTGCCACCGGCCGCACCGGGTCCCCCAAGCGGGGCCGAGCGCCACCCTCGGGGCGTCTGCGCGTCCTCCTCACGATCGCTCGAGAGGTGGCTGTCCGGCACCTCTAACATGCCCAGGTGTTAGCGAAAGGATGATTCGATGATGATTGTCATGAGAGAGACCGCCACCGAGGAGGAGGTGGAGGCGGTCGTGGCCAAGATCGAGCGAGCCGGTGCGCGCGCGCACCGCAGCTCGGGCGCGCGCGTGACCGTGATCGGGGCGATCGGCGACGTCGAGCAGGACGCCAACATCGAGAGCCTCGGCCTGGAGGGCCAGCCGGGCGTCGACCGCGTGGTGCCGATCCTCAAGCCGTACAAGCTCGCCTCCGCGCAGATCACCCACGGCGAGCGCACCGTGCTCGACATCGACGGGCGCAAGGTCGGTGGCGAGCACTTCGCGCTGATCGCCGGCCCGTGCACGGTGGAGTCGCGCGAGCAGATGCTCGAGACGGCGCGCGTCGTGCGCGACGCGGGCGCGACGCTGCTGCGCGGCGGCGCCTACAAGCCGCGCACGTCTCCGTACGCGTTCCAGGGTCTCGGCCAGGAGGGTCTGCGCCTGCTCGCCGAGGCGAAGGCCGAGACGGGCCTGCCGATCGTCACCGAGCTGATGGACGTCGGCGACCTGGACGCCGTGCTGGAGGTCGCCGACGTGATCCAGATCGGCGCGCGCAACATGCAGAACTACCCGCTGCTCGCCGAGATCGGGCGCTCCGGGCGCCCGGCGCTGCTCAAGCGCGGGCTCTCTGCGACGCTCGACGAGCTGCTGATGGCGGCCGAGTACATCCTCAAGGAAGGCAACCCCAACGTGATGCTCTGCGAGCGGGGGATCCGCACGTTCGAGACCGCCTACCGCTTCACGCTCGACCTGATGGCCGTACCGGTGCTCAAGGAGCTCTCGCACCTGCCGGTGATCGTCGACCCCAGCCACGCGGCTGGACGGCGCGACCTGGTGACGCCGCTGTCGCTCGCCGCCGCCGCGGTCGGCGCCGACGGCATAATCGTCGAGGTGCACCCGAACCCGGACGAGGCCATCTGCGACGGGCCGCAGGCGCTGAGAGCCGAGGACTTCGCCGCGTACGCGCTCGCCGTCGAGCGGGCCGCCGCGCTCGCGGGCAAGGCGCTCAGCGCCATCTGATGGGCCGCGCTCGCGGAAGGCTCCAAGCGGGGCGTGGACCAAGCGGGACGCGGACGCAGAGAGCGTGGTGTGCCTTGCACACGAGCGACCGAGGACAAAGTCCCGCGCCGTGTCCACGCCCCGCTTGAAGGTGGCGATCCTCGGCGTCGGGCTGATCGGCGGCTCGATCGGCCTGGCCGCGCGCGGGCGCGCGGGCGCCGAGGTGTGCGGGTATGACCCGGACGAGCGCGTGCGCGCGAAGGCACTCGAGCTGGGGGCGATCGACGCGCAGGCCGCCGACGTGGCCGGCGCGGTCGCGGGCGCCGACGTCGTGTTCGCCGCCGCGCCCGTGGGCGCGCTCGGCGAGACCGTGCGCCTCGCGCTCGCAGCCGCTCCCGCCGACTGCGTCGTCAGCGACGTCGGCTCGACCAAGCGCTTCCTCACCGACGCGGCCGCCGACGAGCGCTTCGTGGGCGGGCACCCCCTCGCGGGCGCTGAGACGGCGGGCGTCGAGCACGCGCGCGAGGATCTGTTCGACGGCGCCACCTGGTATCTGACGCCCGCCAAAGGCAGCACCGCGGGCGTGCTCTACGAGCGGCTGCACCGGCTGCTCAGTCGCATCGGCGCACGCCCCACGGCGATCGACGCCGACACCCACGACCGCCTGATGGCGTGCGTGTCGCACCTGCCGCACGTGCTCGCCAACCTGCTCGTCGCGCAGACCGCCAGCCTGCTCGGCGAGGAGTCCCAGCGCCTGCCGGCGGTCGGGCCGAGCTTCCGCGACGCGACCCGCGTCGCGGGCGCCAACAGCGCGATCTGGACCGACATCTACATGTCCAACCGCGACGCGCTGATCGCCGGCATCGACGAGCTCGCCGGGCGCCTGCAGGAGGTGCGCGCGTGGCTTGCGGCCGGCGACGCGCCCGCGGTGGGCGCCTGGAACGAGCAGGCGCGCGCCGAGCGCGAGACGCTGCTCGGCGCAGGCCTCGCGGGGGGCCCGGTGCAGGAGCTGCGCGCATCCGTTCCCAACCGGCCCGGGGTGATCGCGGAGATCGCGCTCGCGCTCGGCGGCGCCGGCGTGAATATCGTCGACATGGTGCTCTCGCCCTCTCAGGACAACCGGCAGGGCGTGGTCGCGCTGTGGATCGCGGGCGACGAGCACGCCGGACGCGCCCAGGAGCTGATCGCCGGGCTCGGCTTCCCGGTCGTGCGAGCATGAGGGCGAGCCGATGAACATGCGCTTCGAGCCCGCGAAGGGACTCTCCGGCGACCTGCGCGCGCCGGCCGACAAGTCGATCTCACATCGCGCCGCGCTGCTCGGCGCGATGGCCTCCGAGCCGGTGCGCATCGAGCGCTACCTGCACGCCGCCGACACGACCTCGACGCTGAACGCGGTGCGCGCGCTGGGAGCGCTCGTGGAGGTCCACGGCGATGACCTGGTCGTGCGCGGCACCGGCCTGCGCAACGCGCGCGAGCCGGAGGAGCCGATCGACGTCGGCAACGCGGGCACGCTGCTGCGGCTGCTGCCCGGCTGGCTGGCCGCGCAGGAGGGGCGCGCGTTCACGCTCGACGGAGACGAGTCGATCCGCCGCCGCCCGGTCGACCGGATCGTTGGGCCGCTGCGGCGGATGGGCGCCGAGCTGGACGCGCGCGAAGGGCGCTTCCCGCCGCTGCACATCCGCGGTAGGCGGCTGCGCTCGATCTCCTACGAGCTCGAGGTCGCAAGCGCCCAGGTCAAGTCGTGCATCCTGCTCGCAGCGCTCACCGCCGACGGCGCCACCACCGTCGGCGAGCCGGCGCGCAGCCGCGATCACACCGAGCGGATGCTGCTGCGCGCGGGCGTCGCGATCCACCGCAACGGCCTGCACGTGACCGTCGTCAACGCCGACGAGCTGCTGCTGGACAGCGTGAGCGTCCCCGGCGACCCGAGCTCCGCCGCGTTCTTCGTCGCCGCCGGCGTGCTCGTGCCCGGCTCGCGCCTGCTGATCGGCGACGTCGGCGTCAACTGGACGCGCACGGGCTTCCTGCGCATCGTGCGGCGCATGCGCGGGATCGTGCTCGGCGACCTCGAGAGCGAGGCAGGCGAGCTGGAGGCGCACGAGCCCGTCAGCGATCTCGACGTCGCGCACGGCGCGCTCGAGGGCACCGTCGTCGAGCCCGACGAGGTGCCGCTCGCGATCGACGAGCTGCCGCTCGTGGGGCTGCTCGGCTGCTTCGCCGAGGGGGAGACGGTCGTGCGCGGCGCGCAGGAGCTGCGCGTGAAGGAGTCCGACCGCATCGCCGGCGTCGTCGAGGGCCTGCGCGGCCTGGGCGCGGACATCGAGGCCACCGACGACGGCTTCGCGGTGCGCGGCACCGGCGGGCTGCGCGGCGGCGTGATCGACGCCCGCGGCGACCACCGCATGGCGATGATGGGCGCGATCGCGGGGCTCGCCTCGCGCGAGGGCGTCGAGGTGATCGGCATGGACGCCGCCGCGGTCTCCTACCCGGGGTTCGTCGCGGACCTCCAGCGTCTGTGCGCGTAGCGATCGACGGCCGCGGGAGAGCGGCGACGCGGTGCTCGTAGCGATCGACGGCCCCGCCGGCGCCGGCAAGTCGACGGTGGCGCGCGCGCTCGCGCGCGAGCTCGGCTTCACCTACCTCGACAGCGGCGCGATGTACCGCTGCGTCGCGCTCGCCGCCCTGCAGAGCGGGGGGGGACGCTGCCGGAGCGCCCAGGCGCGCTCGGCGAGCTGGCCCGCGCGGCCGCGATCGAGCTCGGCGAGGCACCTCCCGGGGCCGCGCCGCGAGCGCCAGGCGCGGTGCTGCTCGACGGACGCGACGTCAGCGCCGCGATCCGCGCGCCGGAGGTCTCCGAGGCGGCGTCGGTGGTCGCCGCCGACCCGGCGGTGCGCGAGGCGCTCGTCGCAAAGCAGCGCGAGCTGATCGCCCGCGGCGACTGGGTGGCCGAGGGCCGCGACATCGGCACCGTCGTCGCACCGGACGCCGCCGTGAAGGTCTTCCTCACCGCCGACCCGCGCGAGCGCGCACGCAGGCGAGCGGCGGAGCTGGGCGCCGACGTCGAGACGGTGCTCGCCGAGCAGGCGATGCGCGACGAGCGCGACAGCAGCCGCGAGCACAGCCCGCTGCAAGCCGCCCGCGATGCGGTCGCGCTCGACACGAGCGGTCTGAGCGTCGAGGAGGTCGTGCGGCGGATCGCCGAGCTCGTCGCTGGGGGATAGCGCCAGTTGGAGGCGCTATACTCTGGCGACTATGGCGACGGAAACAGCGACGATCCGCGTGGCGCGCAGTACGCGCGACCGGCTGGCCGAGCAAGCACAGGTGCGCGGCGTCTCGCTCGCCTCGCTGCTCGCTGAGGTAGCTCGCAAGGCAGAGGCCGAGCTGATCTGGAGTGCCGAGCGCGAGGCCAGCCGCATCGATGCCAAGAACCCGGACGTCGCAGCTGAGGACCGCGCCTGGGAGACGACTCTCGCCGATGGCATCGACTGAGCCTCGCCGCGGCGAGGTGTGGCTCGTCTCGTTCGGCGCCGGCACAGACGGCGAGCCTGCCAAGAATCGACCCGCGGTGGTGGTGTCCGTCGATGAGCAGAACATCGGCGCGACGCCGGCTGAGCTGATTGTGGTTGTGCCGCTATCGAGCTCGCGCGCTCCCTCGCCGCTTCGTCCCGAGATCGCGGCGGGCGCGGGAGTGGACCAAACCTCCCGTGCGATCTGCAGAGCCGTTCGTGGACTCGCGCGCGCCCGTCTGCTGCGTCGTCTGGGTGAGTTGGCCCCCGAGCCGCTTTCTGAGATCGAACGGGCGCTTTCGCTGATTTTGGGTGTTGGCGAGCACACCTGGTGATGCGACCTACTGCGTTCGCGCTGGCGATCGATCCGGCCCAGCGCATCGAGCCGGGCATACTGGCCAGATGAAGGTCGCCATCGTCGGCTATCCGAACGTGGGGAAGTCCTCGCTGATCAACCGCCTCACGGGCACCCGCGAGGCGGTCGTGCACGAGCGCCCCGGGGTGACGCGCGACCGCAAGGAGCTCGACTGCGAGTGGAACGGACGTCGCTTCACGCTGATCGACACCGGCGGCGTGGACTTCGAGGACGAGGACCCGCTGGCGGGCTCGATCCGCGAGCAGGCGCGCGCGGGCATCGCCGACGCGCAGGTGGCGGTGCTGGTCGTCGACGCGCGCGCCGGGGTGCGGCCGGGCGATCAGGAGATGGCCGACCTGCTGCGCCGCGCGCCGCTGCCCACGATCGTCGCCGCCAACAAGTGCGACGGCGTCTCGGAGCTGGCGCTTGCGGCCGATTTCCATCGCCTCGGCCTGGGCGAGCCCATGCCGGTCTCGGCCGCGCAGGGGCTCGGCACGGGCGACCTGCTCGACGCGATCGTCGCGCTGCTTGATTTGAACCCACCACCCAGGACTCCGAGCCCGAGGACGACACCGTTCGCCTCGCTGTGATCGGGCGCCCCAACGTCGGCAAGTCCTCGCTCGTGAACCGCTTCCTGGGCGAGGAGCGCGTGATCGTCTCCGACGTCGCCGGCACCACGCGCGATGCGATCGACACGCCGCTGCTGGTGGGCGAGCGCAAGCTGATCCTCGTCGACACCGCCGGGATTCGCCGCCAGGCGAAGGTCTCGGACTCGGTCGAGTACTACACCTCCCTGCGCTCGCGGCGCGCCGCCGAGCGGGCGGACGTCGCGCTGGTCGTCTGCGACGCCGGCGACGGCGTCACCGCGCAGGACCTGCGCATCGCCGAGCTGGCGATGAAGGCCGGGTGCGCGACGGCGATCGTGCTCAACAAGTGGGACATGCAGGAGCGCGGGGAGGACGCCGAGGGGGTCGGCATCGACCTCGACCACGAGCGCGCGCGCGTGGCCTCGAAGCTGCGCCTGCGCCCGCGCGTGCTCACCGTCAGCGCCAAGACCGGACGCCACGTGGCGCGCCTGCTGGCCGAGGCGATCGCGCTCGGCGACCGCAGTCAGCGGGCGCATCCCCACGCCGGAGCTCAACCGCTTCCTCGCCGAGACCGTGCAGGCGCGCCAGCCGCCGGTCGGCACGCGCCGGGGCGCGGGCGGGCATCGCCTGAAGCTGATCTACATGGCCCAGATCGGGGAGCGCCCGCCGCGCTTCGCGATCCAGGTCAACTCGCGTGCGCGCGTCACCCGCGACTACGCCTACTTCCTGGAGAACCGCCTGCGCGCCCGCTACGGGATGGACGGCGTGCCGCTGATCATCGACTTCGTCGAGCGCGGCCAGCGCGGGCGCGCCCGCGCCGCATAGACTTCTGCGGCTTTCGTCAATCCGCCGGCGCACGATCGCGCGCGCTGCCCGCCCACGACCACCGGAGCTGATCCCGCAAGACATGAGTGAGCTTTCCGACAACGAATTCCTGTTCACCTCCGAGTCGGTCACGGAGGGCCACCCCGACAAGATCGCCGACCAGATCTCCGACGGCGTGCTCGACGCCGTGCTCGCCGACGACCCCTACGGCCGCGTCGCCTGCGAGACGCTCGTCAACACCGGGCCTGGTCGTGGTCTCGGGCGAGATCACGACCGACACCTACGTCGACATCCAGGAGGTCGCGCGCGAGACGGTCCGCAAGATCGGCTACACCGACGCCGACCTGCGGCTTCGACGGCGACACGTGCGCGGTGCATCAACGCGATCGACAAGCAGTCGCCCGACATCGCCCAGGGCGTCGACACGGCCTACGAGGCGCGCACGGACGTCAACGACGAGGACGAGCTCGACGTCGCCGGCGCGGGCGACCAGGGCATGATGTTCGGCTACGCCACGAACGAGACCGACGAGCTGATGCCGCTGCCGATCTCGCTCGCGCACCAGCTCGCCGAGCGCCTGGCGGAGGTGCGCAAGGCGGGCACGCTCGACTACCTGCGCCCCGACGGCAAGACGCCAGGTCACGCGTGCGCTACGAGGACGGCAAGCCGGTCGAGATCGAGAAGCTCGTGATCTCCACCCAGCACGCCGACGGCGTCGACCGAGGCGCTGATCCGCCGACGACCTGTGGGAGCACGTCGTCGAGCCGATCCTGCCCGAGCGAGCTGTACGACGCGCACAAGCTGCGCAAGAACTTCCTCGTCAACCCGACCGGCCGCTTCGTGATCGGCGGACCGATGGGCGACTGCGGCCTGACCGGGCGCAAGATCATCGTCGACACCTACGGCGGCATGGCCCGCCACGGCGGCGGCGCGTTCTCGGGCAAGGACCCGTCCAAGGTCGACCGCTCCGCCGCCTACGCGGCGCGCTGGGTGGCCAAGAACATCGTCGCCGCCGGCCTGGCCGACCGCGCCGAGGTGCAGGTCGCCTACGCGATCGGCGTCGCGCACCCGGTGTCGGTGATGGTCGAGACGTTCGGCACCGAGCGCGACGGCCTCACACGCGGGCAGATCGCGCGCGCGGTGGATCAGGTCTTCGACCTGCGCCCGGGATCATTCCGCGAGGAGCTCGACCTGCACCGCCCGATCTACCAGAAGACCGCCGCCTACGGGCACTTCGGCCGCGACGACCACGACTTCACCTGGGAGCGGACCGACAAGGCCGCCGCGCTGCGCACCGCCGCCGGTCTCTGACCGGCGCGCGCTCGAAGACGGCCTACGGGCAAGCCAGGCCAGGACGCAGGGAGCGACGTGTGCTTGGCACACGAGCGATCGAGGACGCCGCCTGGCGCCGCCTGTCGGTCGTCTAGGGTCGTGGCGATGGCGAGCATCGCCCAGCTCGAGGATTGTGCGGCCGACGTCGGCGCGACGTCGACGATCGCCCGTGTGGAGCCGATGACGACGGCCCGCGCCCTGCGCGGGCCATTCGACTACCGGCTGCCGGAGGCCCTCAGAGGCGGCGTCGGCGTCGGCTCGATGCTCGTGGTGCCGTTCGGGCGCCGCCAGGTGCTCGGGGTGGTCGTCGGCCTCGCGGATACCAGCGAGGTCGCCGAGGAGAAGCTGCTCGCCCCGCTGCGCGCGCTGGATGATGGCCCGCCCGCCCTGCCGGTCGACCTGGTGGCGCTCGCCGAATGGATCGCCGCCGAGTACTGCTCGACGATCGCCCGCGCGCTCGGCCTGGTGCTGCCGCCGGGGGCGGCGCGACGGCTGAGCGGGCGCAAGCGCCGCGCGGTGGCCCGCCCGACCCACCTGCCGGTGGGGGCGCGCAGCCCGCGCGCGCCCGAGCTGACGCTCGACCAGCAGGTCGCGCTCGCGCCCGTGATCGCCGCCTTGCGCGAGCGCCGGGCCGAGCAGCGGCTGCTGCACGGCGTGACCGGGTCGGGCAAGACGGAGGTCTACCTGCGCGCCGCCGAGGCGGCGCTCGCGCAGGGTCGCGGCGCGATCGTGCTGGTGCCGGAGATCGCGCTCACCCCGCAGATCGTCGGGCGCTTCGTCGAACGCTTCGGCGACACCGTCGCCGTCATGCACTCGCGCCTGACGCCCGGCCAGCGCTATGCCGAGTGGCGGCGCCTGCGCGAGGGGCAGGCGCGCGTGTGCGTGGGACCGCGCTCGGCGGTTTTCGCGCCGATCGAGGACCTCGGCCTGATCGTCGTGGACGAGGAGCACGACGCCTCCTACAAGCACGAGGGCGACCCCCGCTACGACGCCCGCGACGTCGCCGCGGAGCGCGCCGAGCGCTGCGGCGCGGTGCTGCTGGCCGGCAGCGCCACGCCGCGCCCGGAGAGCGTGCACCGCCTGCCGGTCAGCGTGCTGCCGCGAAGGGTGGACGGGCGCCCGCTGCCGGCGGTCCACGTGCTGGACATGCGGGGAGCGGCCCAGGGACTGCATCCGCTGACCGCGCAGGCGCTCGCCGATGTGCGCGCCGAGGGCGGCAAGGCGATCGTGCTGCTCAACCGGCGCGGCTGGTCGAACTTCCTGTCGTGCCGCTCATGCGGGCGGGTGTGGAGCTGTCCCGAGTGCGACGTCGCGCTTGTGCTGCACCGCGCCGGCGGATACCTCGCCTGCCACCACTGCGGCCACCGCGAGCGGGTGCCCGAGCGCTGCTGCGACTGCGCCTCGACCTCCGTCGCCCGCCACGGCGCGGGCACCGAGCGCCTGCAGCACGACCTAGCGCACGTCTTCGACGACGGCCGCTTCCCCGTGTTCCGGCTCGACGCCGACGCGGTCGCCGACAGCCGCGACGGCGGCGTGGGCACGATCCTGCGCCGCTTCGAGGCGGCCGAGCGCGGCGTGCTGATCGGCACCCAGATGGTCGCCAAGGGCCACGACTTCCCCGACGTGAGCCTCGGGGTGGTGCTCGACGCGGACGCCACCCTGCGCTTCCCGGACTTCCGCGCCGAGGAGCGCACCTTCGCGCTGATCGCCCAGCTCGCCGGGCGCGCCGGGCGCGGCGGGCACGGACGCGTGCTCGTGCAGACGATCGCACCGGATGCGCGCGCGATCGTGCACGCGGCCGCGCACGACAGCGACGGCTTCATCGCCGGCGAGCTCGAGCGCCGCCGCGCGCTGAGCTACCCGCCGTTCTCTCACCTGATCAGGATCGTGTGCTCCGCCGAGGCTTCTCAGCACGCGCGCGCGGCCGCGAACGCCGTGCGCCAATCGCTCGCCGAGCAGCTCCTCGGCGCCACGCCTGACACCGGGCGGGGGAGCCCCGCCGGTGAGGGGCCGGCCGTGCTCGGTCCCGCCACGCTGTTTCGCCTTCGCGGGCGCGAGCGCTCGGTCGTGATGGTGAAGGCCCCCGAGCGCCGCCCGGCCGTGCGCGCCGTCGGCGAGGTGGTGCAGCGGGTGGCCGCTAGCCGCGCGCACGCCGGGGTGAACTTCAGCGTCGACGTCGATCCGCAGTAGGGGCGGAGCTAGGTTCAGATATCTGGTACCTTGCCGTGGTCTTGGTGGGCGATCACAGGGAGGGTGTCATGGTGAGGACTATCGGAAGGTCTACGGGGATACGGTGCGTTCGGACCGCGTCGGGCGCTGCGTCTCGCGCACTCTGCCTGCTCGTTACGCTTGGCCTCTGCCTTGTGCTCGCGCCGGTGGCGGCTGCGAGCCCCACGCCCTTCACCTGGGTTGGCCTTTCCTCGAACCTCGAAGGATGGTCAGCCGCGGCAAACTGGGAAAGCGATACGGCGCCGACCCCCTCGAGCGAAATCAGCTCCCTCACATTTCCGCATCTCAACAGCGCTGAATGCACCGTCGCGCTCCCGACCGACGAATGCTATTTCAGCTACAACGGAGTGCGAGGGCTGAAGGCCGAATCGATGACGGTCGACAGCGGCGACGAATACATCATCTTCGGCGAAGAACTTACCCTCGGAAAAGGCGGGCTAAGCATCTCACCCGCCTCCGACACGACCGGCATCGGGTACGCAGTCATCGGCATGCGGCTGCATCTCGGCGCCACGCAGACGTGGCGTCTCGCCAACCGCAGCGGGGCCAAAGTCGACGAAGACGAGATTGCTCTCGAAGGCGGTGGGGTGATGGGTTCCGCCAGCACCGGTCTGGGCATCGAAATTGGGAACGAGGCAGAGCCGTTCCTCGAGGAGCCCATCGAGGTGGGTCCCCTGACGATCGCCGGGGCCGAACCCGGCAAAGCCGGTGTATTCAACGGTGCGCTCTACCTCGACCGCGCCGACCTCAACGCGGTTGACCAGCAGCCGGTGAGCCTGAACCACATCTTCATGCTCGGTAGCGGCACCGTCGGTCCGCTGACGACTGATGACGGCGAAATCACCGTTGGAAGTGGTCGCGAGCCCGCCGAAGCCATTGAAGCGACAAGCGCAACGCTAGGGACCGGTAGTCGGCTGAACTTCCAGATCACTGGGACCGGCACCACAGCAAGGGAAGACTATGCGCAGTTCGTCTCTCACGGCGCGATCGAGCTCAACAACGCAGCGGTCGAAGTGATCGTCCGCCCGCCAGAAGTCGGTAAGCCATGTCCGATCCTCACCCCCGGCGAGACGTACACGTTCGTCTCCACGACCGGGACCCTGTCGGGCTCGTTTGCCAACGCGGCCGAATCCAGTCCGGAACTGCCGATCAGATTCGCAGAAAGCTGTGGGGCGAGGCCGTCGCAGACGATTCGTATCGGCTACCACGAGAACGGCGGCACGCAGACCGTCACGGGCACGGTGGAAGAAGCGGTAATCAAGCAGAAGCAGCAGGAAGAAGCCGCTCAGAAATCAGCTCAGGAAGCCGCGATGCGGTCCGCCGAAGAAGCTGCTGCGAAGAAGAAACACGAAGAAGAAGCGGCTAGAGGAGTGCTGGGCGCCAAAGAAGCCTCCCCGGACGCCACGATTGCGGGAACGTCCCTGCGGGCAAGCGCCTCGGGGGCAGTGAGCTTGAAGATCAGCTGCCCTACTGGGGTCAGCAGCTGCGCGGGCACGGTGACGCTCCGTACGCTCGGCGCCGTCACTGCCAGCGTGGCCGGTGCTGCGAAGGCAAAGCCGGCCATCCTGACGCTTGCTTCGGGCTCGTTTGCCGTCGCAGGGGGGAAGGTCGTGACCGTGATGCTGCATCTGTCGGCGAAGGCACGACGGCTGCTCGGACGCCTGCATACGCTGCATGTGCGGGTGAAGATCGTTGCACACGACCCCACGGGTGGGACGCACACGGGGTCCGTGGTTGCGACGTTGCGCGCACCGAAGGCGAAGCCCGGCAAGGGCTGAGTGACCAGGCCGCTCGCTGCGGTGTGTCTCCGTGGTAGTCCGGGTGCGGGATGGGCGCGGCGAGCGCAAGGCGCGGCCCACGGTTTGCGCTCGAACCTGATCAGATGGTAGATTCACGCGACTCGGCACGCCGATCACACGGAGGTGAGGTGGTGGAGATGAGATTTGTTCGCTCTTGGCGGGTCGCGCTCGTCGTGCTTGCCTGCGGCCTGACCACCGCGTCGCCAGCGTGGGCGAGATCGGCGCCTGCATCCAAGGAGACACGCTACGCGAGGATCGGCCACGCTTGTCGGGCGCCCAAGCCGGGAAGCGCTGCGTGTTTCGCGCTCGTGCGGGTGCCGGTGTCCCCCGCTTCAGCCGCAGACGCCGGGGTCCGACCCTACACGGTAGGCGCCGGCGCGCTCGAATCCGGTCCCGCGGGCGGATTGACGCCTGCGGATCTCGCCAGCGCCTACGGGTACGATCCGTCGGCGAGTGGGTCGGGGCAGACGGTCGCGATCGTCGACGCCTACGATGATCCGAACATCGAAAGCGACCTCGGTGAATTCGACTCCGAGTACGGAATCGCCGCATGCACGAAAGCCAACGGCTGCTTTACGAAGGTCTCCCAGACCGGGAGCGCCACGGCAATGCCGAAAGCTGACACCACCGGGTGGTCGGTCGAGATATCCCTCGATGTGGAGATGGCGCACTCGGTCTGCCCGAAATGCAGAATCCTCCTCGTCGAGGCAAACAGCGAAAGCTTCAAGAACCTGGCGATCGCGGTGAGCGAGGCCGTCGCTCTTGGGGCGACCGAGGTTTCCAATTCCTACGGTGGCCCTGAGGCAGAACTGGGCGCGACCGAAAAAGCGGCATACAACCATGCCGGTGTCGTGATCGCTGCGGCCGCGGGTGATCAGGGATATGACAATTGGACAGAACTGAACGAAGGCAGCGAACCGCCTGGCAAACCGAATATGCCCGCATCGTTTCCGACCGTGGTGGCGGTCGGTGGTACGACGCTCCATCTCACCGAAGCAGGGAAGCGGGAAAGCGAGACCGTTTGGAATGGTAACGGACAGTTTGACGAAAGCGTCTTTGACGAAGGTGCATCGGGTGGGGGTTGCAGCACGATTTTCGCCGCCCAACCCTGGCAGCACGACGCTCCGGGCTTCGCGGCCACTGGCTGCGGCGGGAAACGCCTCACGGCCGATGTCTCGGCCGACTCGAACCCGGACACCGGATTTGACATCTACGACAGCTACAACTGCGGTGAAGAATGCGAAGAATTCAGGGACGGTGAAGACTGGATCACGATCGGCGGCACGTCGCTGGCCACGCCGCTTGTCAGCTCGCTTTACGCTCTCGCTGGCGGCAGCGACGGCGTCGAATATCCATCGCTGACGCTCTACGGCCACCTCGGTGAACACTCGTCGCTGTACGACGTCACCGAAGGCGGCAACGGCTTCTGCGACGATGAAGGTCTGGCGTGTGGCGCGAACGCATTCTTCGAAGCTAACGTCGACTGCGAAGGCACCGCTGCCTGCAACGCCGCCCCCGGATTCGACGGACCGTCCGGCGTCGGCACGCCCAACGGGCTTGGCCTGTTCAAGCCGTTGCTGCCAACGGCCGCGATCACACCGCCCGACTCGCCCAAGCCGGGTGTCGCTGCGAACTTCAGCGGCGGGGAGTCCAGCGACCCCTACCCCGGTGGATCGATCTCCAGCTACTCCTGGAGCTGGGGAGACGGCACGCCGAACGGTAGCGGGGTCTCGCCGACACACACGTACTCCGAGCCCGGCGAATACACGGTCAGGCTCACCGTCGCCGACAACTACGGTCTAACAAGTACGCCGGTCACCGAGCCTGTCAAGGTGGTCGAAGGCGGTAAGGAAGTAAGAGAAGAAGGGGCTCCAAAGGAAGAAGGAACTCCCAAGAAGCCGCCTGAAGAAGGACTACCGGCAAGCAAGAAGCCAGAAGAAGAAGCCGCTGCGGCGGCCGCTAAGAAACGTCAGGAAGAAGAAGCGGCGAAAGTCGCTGTGCTGGGCGTCAAGGAAGGCTCGCCGGACGCCACCATCGCGGGCACCTCCTTGCAGGCGAGTGCGTCAGGCGCTGTGAGTGTCAAGATCAGCTGCCCGGCAGGGACGAGTGACTGCACGGGCACCGTCACGCTGCGAACGCTCACCGCCGTCAGTGCCGCCCGGGCCGGTGCCGTGGAGGCGAAACCGGCGATCCTCACGCTCGCGACAGGTGCGTTTACCGTCGCTGGTGGCAAGGTCGCAATCGTGGTGCTGCATCTGTCTGCCAAGGCACGAACGTTGCTCGCTCGCTCGCACATGCTCCACGTGCGAGTGGTGATCCTGGCGCACAATCTTGCCGGTGCCGTGCATACGGGGTATGCCGCCGCTACGCTGCGGGCAGCCAAGGCGAAGCAGGGTAAGGGCTGACTCACGGCACAGCTCATTGCAGTGTGGGGTTCGTGCGTCCTCCGGGTGAATGGGCGTGGCGCCGGCGGTGCTCGTATGCCGTAGCTGCTCACCTTGGGCTCGCTTGCGCCGCTGCTCGTTGTCGCGCCGAGCGAGCGAAGGTGGCGACCGCTCAGATCAAGCTCGACTCGGCAGGGCGCAGGCTGCTGGGCGATCACGGTCGTCTCGAGGTCGACCTGGCGCTCGTGACGCCCGGGCGCAATCAGGCCGAGAGCGTCGTGCTCATCGAGCGCAAGGCCCGTCCCAAGCGCTAGCTCGGGCATTCCTTCTTCAGGCCTTGTGGCCGCCCGAGGCTTTACCGGCGCGAATCGTGACCGTGGTCTGCCCGGTGTGTGTCGTGTCCGCGGGGTCATGGGCTGAAACCGTCGCTCGTGCGCGCAGCATGTGTGCGTGCACAAGCAGTGCGCGACCCCTCGCCGACAGATGCAGCTTTATCGCCTTCACCTGCCCGCCCGCGACCTTGAACGAGCCGGCGGCAATGGTCAGGATCGCGGCTTGGGCCTGCTTGGACTGACGGGCGGTCGCGCTGGCGATGACGGCGCTCAGCGTCCGCAACGTGACGGTGCCGGCGCAGATGCTCTCCGTCGCCGGGCAGCTGACCTTGACGATGAGCGTGCCCGAGGAATTCGCGGTCAGGGAGGTGCTCACGAGCTCAGCGTCGGGGACCGGCTTCCTGCGCGCCTGCGAGGCCGCCACACCCTGGTTGGCCGGTGTTCCCTGTTCGCCCGGAATCTGCTGCTGCAGCGTCGTCGGGAGTAGCGTCGTGAACGTCTCGTCGCTGCCTTCGCTCCTGCCACCGGCGTTGGCCGCGACGATCCGGAAGTGGTAAATGGTCCCCGCCGTTAGGTCCGTGAGCGACGCAGACACCGTGACGGTCGTGCTGGCAAACCCAGGCGCCGGGCTGCACGGTGCGCTCGAGCCGTACAAAGTAGATGTCCCGTATTCGAGACTGCATTCGTTGACTTGTCCGCCGTTAGGATTCACGATGGCACCCAGCGTTGCCGAGGTTTGCGTCAATGCTGACGCAGCGCCCGTCGCGACCGTTGGGGCGTCAGGTAGCGTTGTAAAGGTCTCGTCGTTGCCCTCGCTCGTGCCGCCGGCATTGGTTGCAACGATCCGGAAGTGGTAGGTGGTGTTTGCGGCTAGCTCGGAGACCGACGCAGACACCGCTACTAGGCTGATACCGGATCCTGGCGCCGGGCTGCACGGTGAACTCGATCCGTAAGACATGGTTGTGCCGTATTCGAGCATGCATTCACTGACTTGGTCACCGTTGGGGTTCACGCTTGCGTGCAGCGTCGCCGCCATCCGGGAGATCGACGTGGCTACACCTGTCTGCACCGACGGCGAGTGCAGCGTTTCGAATGTCCGGTCGCCACCTTTGCTGGTGCCGCCGGCGTTGGTCGCAGAAATGCGGAAGTGATAGATGGTCCCTGCGGTTAGGTCGGTGACCGGCGCGGATACCGCCACCAGGCTGCCCCCCGATCCGGGCGACGTGCTGCATCGCACGCTGGAGCCGTAGGAGAGAGTGGTGCCGTATTCGATCTCACATTCGCTGACTTCGCTGCCGTTGGGGTTGACTTCCGCGCCCAATGTCGCAGAGGTAGGCGATAGCGACGAGGCGAAGTCTGTTACGACCGTTGGCGGGTTGGGCAGGGTGCTAAAGGTGTGGTCGTTGCCTTTGCTCGTGCCGACGGCGTTGGTCGCATCGATCCGGAAGTGGTAGGTCGTATTTGCAGTCAGCCCCGTGATAGCTGCGGTAACTGCCACGGGACCGCTTCCCGAACCTGGCGATGGGGTGCATGGGGCGCTTGATTCGTAGGAGGTGGAGGTGCCGTATTCGAGCTCGCATTCGCTGACTTCGTGGCCGTTGGGGTTGATGGTCGCGCCCAGCGTCGCCGAGGTCTGCGTGACCGACGATGCGGCCCCCGTCGTCACAGTCGGTGGGTTGGGCAGCGTCTTGAATGTCTGTTCGCTGCCTTTGCTGGTGCCGCCTGTGTTGGTCGCGCTGATGCGGTAGTGGTAGGTGGTGTCGGCGGTCAGGCCGGTGACCGGCGCGGAGACCGCGACCGGGCTCGTGCCCGAGCCGGGCAGCGAGGAGCACGCCATGCTCGATTCGCCGGCGGAGGAGGGCCCATATTCGAACTCGCAGGTCTTGACTTCCCCGCCGTTCGGGTTGACGGTTGCTTCCAGTGTCGCCGAGGTCTGCGTGATCGAGAAGGCTGCGCCGGTTGTGACGGTCGGTGGGTTGGGCAGCGTCTTGAATGTCTGTTCGCTGCCCTTGCTGGTACCGCCACTGTTGGTCGCGCTGATGCGGTAGTGATACGTGGTGTCGGCGCTCAGCCCGGTGATCGGCGCGGAGACCGCGACCGGGCTCGTGCCCGAGCCGGGCAGCGAGGAGCACGCCACGCTCGATTCGCCGGCGGAGCTGGTGCCGTATTCCAGCTCGCATTTGCTTACTTCGTGACCGTTGGGGTTGACCGTCGCTTCCAGCGTCGCCGAGGTCTGCGCGATCGAAGACGCGGCGCCTGTTGCCACGGTCGGGGCGTTCGGCGCAGGCGCGAACGCGGCGATCCCGTCGGGCGTGCCCACGCCTGTCGGTCCGTCATAGCCCGTCCGCGCCAGGCAGATCGCCCTGGAAGCGCAACTCGTTTTGCCCTCTTCGCTGGAGGTGCAGCTCGGCAGGCCCGTTTCTTCGTCGAACGGCGACAGGCATTCGCCGTTCGAGCCTTCGGTCACGTCGTGCAGCGAGCCCGGCGACTTCACCGCGTTTTCGTAGAGAGTCCGGGCGGGATATTCCACGTCGCCGGCTCCGCCCGCCACGGCGAACGTGGAGGCGATCAACGGTGTCGCGACGCTGGTGCCGCCGTATGTGCACCAGTGCACGACAGAGCCTTCGTGGACCGTTTCGCATTCGTGTCCGGGCCCCGAGTCGTAGACGGCTACGCCCGTGTATGGATCCGAGTCCGCGGAGACATCGGCGACCGCGCGTTTTTCGCCGCAGCCAACCGCCGACCAGTCCGCCACGTCCTGCTGCCATGGCTGGGCGGCAAACTGGGTGCTGCACCCGCCCCCACCTGCGCCGTGCCCGTCCTTGACGCCCTCGTTCTCGCCGCCGTCGTTCCACACCGTCTCGCCGCTCCATTCCCCGGCCGGCCCGAGCTTCAGGCGAGTGCCGCCCACCGCCACCACCTGTGGTGAGGAGGCGGGGAAGTCGGCGTAGGGCGATCGAGACCTTTCCAGCCAATTGAGGTAGCCGTTGTCACCGGCCGCCGCGGCGATCACGACCCCCGGATGGTCGAAGGCGGAGTTGTCGCCGATACAAAGGCTTTCGAAGCATTCCGGGCCGGCCCAGGAGTTCGAGACCTCGTTGGCGCCGAGCGCCACGGCTGCGTCCTCGGCGGTCTCGAGATTCGCGTAAGTGGGCGAGTTGGCCTCGACGAGCGCGATGTGGCAGTTCTGGCACACGGCGCGGGCGGTCTCGATGTCGAGAGAGATCTCGACCGCCCAGCCGATCGCTTCCGCGGCGTCTTCGCGTTCGGCCTTGGATCCCTTGCGCGCCGCTTCCAGTTCGCTCGTGGTCCTGGGAAACGGTGGGTTCCCGGCTTCGCCGTTCTGGTTGACCTGTTTGAAGCACCCGCTCGCAGCGGTGCATGCTGGGATCCCGAATTCTTTGGAGTAGCTCGCCAGGTCCGCTTCGGCGCTCGGGTCGTTGTAGGCGTCGACCAGCGCGATCGTCTGCACCGGTGACGCGCTCGTCGGCAGCTGGTAGGCGCTGTGCAGGTCCTGCGGTCGCACGCCGAAGTCGCCGCCGGCCGGGGAAGGCGGCGTGGACGGCGTGGCAAGAGCGGCGCTCGCGACGCCGATTGGGTGGGTGTGGGCACGGGCTTCCGCCGTCTGCGGCACCAGCTGCACCGCCAGGCACCCGGCGCGGCCACGTGCGGGCGCCGCGCACGCCGCGCGCACGGTGTAGTCCGAGCGGGGCAGTCTGGAGACGGTGCGCGCCGCCGCCGGCTGCGCCCACAGCAGGGCGAGGCCAAGCGCAACCGCGATCGGCGCCAGGGCCCATCCGTGGCGTGCATCCCTCCGCATCGATCCTGAATTGTGCTGGATCTGGGCAGCGAGCGATACACCTGGCGCGTTTTTTTCAGACCGGCGTCCGCGAGAGATGGGTGCGCCACGACCGCGGGCACGGATTGCGCCGCTGCTCATAAACTCACAAGCGATGGCCACAGAGGACGGCACAGCCGCAGAGGACACGTCGCTCGAGCTCCCGACGCCGAGCTCCGAGGACGACGACGTCGAGGTCGAGCGCGAGCAGGACGCGCCCGAGCCAGCCGAGCTCGATCCTGAGACGCGCGCGCGCCGCGACGCGGCGCTGCGCCACGTGCGCAAGTTCGGCGACCCCGTGCTGCGCGCCACCGCGCTGCCCGTGGAGCGCTTCGACGCGGACCTCGAGCGGGAGGTCGCGCGCATGGGCGAGCTGATGCACGACGCCCTCGGGATCGGGCTCGCCGCCACACAGCTCGGGGTGCTGCATCGCGTGCTCGTCTACAGGGCCTACGTCGACGATCCGATCACGGCGCTTGTCAATCCCGTGCTCGAGTGGACGAGCGACGAGCTCGAGACCGCCGAGGAGGGGTGTCTGAGCCTGCCGGGCGTGCACGTCGAGGTGGAGCGCCCCGCACGTCTGCGGGTGCGCGCGCAGGACCCTGCTGGCAAGAAGCTGGAGATCGAGGCCGAGGGACTCGAGGCGCGGGTGATCCAGCACGAGATCGACCACCTCGACGGCGTGCTGATCCTCGACCGCATCTCGCGCGAGGAGCGCAAGGAGGCGATGCGCGCGATGCGCGAGGCAGGCCCCGAGGGGCACGGGCACTCTCAGGGGCACAGCCGGGCGCCGGCCGACGATCGCTCGGCGCACGACGCCTAGCGCGGGCGCCAGGACCCGGGCGCGTTGAGCACCGTCTTCATCGGCACCTCCGAGTTCGCGGCGGCGGTGCTCGAGCGGCTGGCCCGCAGCGACGCTCACCGCCCGGCGCTCGTGATCACGCGCCCGGACCGCCCAAGCGGTCGCGGCAGGCGCGTGAGCTCGCCCCCGGTTGCCGCGAGCGCCCGCGCCCTCGGGATCCCGCTGGAGCAGCCCCAGAACGTCAACGACGCCGAGGCCAGGGCGGCGATCGCGCGGGCCCGCCCGCAGGCGGTCGTCGTGTGCGCGTTCGGCGCGCTGATCAAGGAGCCGCTGCTATCCGAGCACGAGCTGCTCAACGTGCACCCGTCGCTGCTGCCGCGCTGGCGCGGCGCCGCGCCGGTCGAGCGGGCGATCATGGCCGGCGACGCGAGCACCGGCGTGTCGATCATGCGCCTGACCGCGGGCCTGGACAGCGGGCCCGTGTGCCTTTCGGGCGTCGAGCCGATCCGCCCCGACGACACCTATGGCTCGCTCGCGGCGCGCCTGCAGGAGCTCGGCGGGGAGCTGCTCGTGCGCGCGCTCGACGAGCAGCCGCCGTTCGTCGAGCAGCCGCTGGAGGGCGTCACCTACGCGGAGAAGCTCGGTCCCGAGGACCGCCTGCTCGACCCCGCGCGGCCCGCCATCGAGCTCGAGCGTGTCGTGCGCGCCCTGCACCCCCACGTCGGCGCGCGCGTCGCGCTCGCCGACGGGAGCCTGCTCGGGGTGCACCGCGCGGCGCTGCTAGACGAGGCCGCATCGCCGCAGGACGCGCTCGGCCCGGTCGTGCGCGACGGGCGCCTGTTGCTCGACTGCGCCCCCGGCGTGCTCGAGCTGCTGGTCGTGCAGCCGCCGGGAGGGCGCGCGATGGACGCCGCCGCCTATCTGCGCGGTCACACCCCCTTCGGCGGTGCCGGCGGCCCGCCCGGGCGTCGGTAGCCGGTCACGTACGGAGGCGGCGCGATGTCCGCGCGCAGCCGCACATCCGGCACCGGGGAGCCCGCGCTGGCGGCGAGCGGGATCACGCCCGCCCATGCGCTCAGCGCGTAGTCCTCATCGTCGTCCACAGGGCCGCCGCTGCGCAGCTTCGCGGAGGCCTCGTCGATCGGGAGCGCGAGCACTGACGTCGCCTTGAGCTCGTTCTCGCTAGGCGGGCGCACGTCGTCCCAGCGCCCCGGCACGATGTGCTCGACGACCGCTCGCAGCGCCGCGCGCTTCTCCTCGGGGTCCGCCACGATCCGCGCGCGGCCGATCAGCATCGCCGAGCGGTAGTTGGCCGAGTGGTGCATCGCCGAGCGTGCGAGCACCAGCCCGTCGATCAGCGACACCGTCAGGCACGCCGGCGCGCCCGCCGCGAGCGCGCGCAGCGTGCGGCTCGCGCTCGAGCCGTGGCAGTAGACCAGATCGCCGCTGCGGGCGTGCAGCGTTGGGATCACGAATGGCTGGCCGTGCTCGTCGACGATGCCGAGATGCGCGATCAGCCCCTCGTCGAGGATCGCGTCGATCGCGCCGCGGTCGTAGCTGCCGCGCTCGCGCTTGCGCCGCAGTCGCACGCGATCGGAGCGGGGTGGGGCCGTGGCGGCTGGGCCTTCGGGCGAAGCGGGCATGTCGCCTCCTCTCGAGATCTGTAATAGTACAGAATGATGAGTGAGCTGAAACA
Organism: uncultured Solirubrobacteraceae bacterium; assembly: GCA_963756205.1. Classification (GTDB taxonomy): domain Bacteria; phylum Actinomycetota; class Thermoleophilia; order Solirubrobacterales; family Solirubrobacteraceae; genus Palsa-744. Next base: position 282,241 of record CAVWMU010000005.1, on the reverse strand, counting down.
GTATCGAATGAGGGCCGCCAGCGCGGCGGAGCTCGTGCGCGAGATCGAGGCAGGGGTGGCCGGCGGCGCGCTCGCGCCCGGGCAGCGGCTGCCGTCGGTGCGCCGCCTGGCCGCGGAGGTGGGGCTCAGCCCGGTCACCGTCGCGGCCGCTCTGGCCGAGCTGCGCCGGCGCGGGGTCGTGCTGAGCGAGCCGCGGCGCGGCACGCGTATCGGCCAGGGCCCGCCGATCGGCTCCTCGCGGGCGCCGCTGCCGGTGCCGCCGGGCGCGCGCGACCTCTCGCGCGGCAACCCCGATCCGGCGCTGCTGCCCGACCTCGCCGGCGCGCTCCGTCGCTGCGAGCTGCCCGTGCGCCTTTACGGCGAGCCGCAGGCACTCCCGCCACTGCTGGAGCTGGCGCGCGAGCAGCTGCGCGCGGACGGCGTCCCCGGCGAGGAGCTGTGCGTCGTCAGCGGCGCCATGGACGCGATCGAGCGCGTCCTGCAGGCGCACCTGCGCCCGGGCGATCGCGTCGCGGTCGAGAGCCCGGGCTATGCCGCGCTTTATGACCTGCTCCGCGCCCACGGTCTCTCGCTCGAGCCGGTCGCGGTCGACGACCGCGGGATGCGCGCCGCCGATCTGCGCGCCGCGCTCGCGCGGGGCGCCGTCGCCGCGGTGATCACGCCCCGCGGACAGAATCCCACGGGCGCCGCGCTCGACCGCGAGCGGGCGCGCGAGCTGCGCGCGGCGCTGGCCGAGCTCCCCGACGCGCTGCTGATCGAGGACGACCACCTCGGCCCGGTCGCCGGCAGCCCGCTGCACACCCTCCTCGCGGAGGGGTCCCCGCCCGCGCGCTGGGCGGCCACGCGCTCGGTCGCCAAGGCCCTCGGGCCCGACCTGCGCCTCGCCGTGCTCGCCGGCGACGCCCACACGATCGCCCGTGTCCAGGGGCGCCAGCAGTGCGGGCCCGGCTGGGTCAGCCACATCCTGCAGACGCTCGTGCTCGCCCTGTGGAGCGACCCTGCCGTGCACGAGCTCGTGGCCCGTGCCGGCGCCACCTACTCGCGCCGGCGCGAGCGGCTGCTGTCGTGCCTGGCTGGCGCGGGCGTCGGCGCGCACGGGGCGTCCGGTCTGAACGTGTGGATCCCCGTCGCGGAAGAAGCGCGCACCGTGGGAGCGCTGCTGCAGCGCGGCTGGGTGGTCGCACCGGGGGCGGCCTACCGACTGCCCGGCGGGCCGCCGGGCATCCGCGTGACCACGGCGACGCTCACCGAGGAGGAGGCCGCTCGCCTGGCGGGCGACGTGGCCGACGTGCTCGCCCCCGCGCTCGTCAGCCGCAGCGGATAGCGATCATCCCCCGAGTGTCCAGCCCATCAGCCACCACGATCGCCCCCGCCCGCCGTTGCGCCTACACGGTCGTGCGCCGCGTCTTCGAGCGCGGCGCCTACGCCGACCACGCGCTCGCGGCCGAGGCCGAGGCTGGCCGCCTGGACGCGCGCGATCGCGCGCTCGCGATGCGCCTGGCCTACGGCGCCGTACAGCGCAGGGGCACGCTCGACCACCTGATCGAGCAGCTCGCCGAGCGCCCCGTGGCGAAGCTGGACCCGCCGGTGCTGGCGGCGCTGCGAATGGGGCTGTACGAGCTGCTCTACCTGCGCGGCGCCCCCGACCGCGCCGTCGTCGCCGATGCCGTCGAGCTCGCCAAGACCAGCGGACGCGCCGGCCACGGGCTCGTCAACGCGGTGCTGCGCCGCGCCGTGCGCGAGGGGACCGACGCGCTGCTGGCGGGACTCGCCGAGGACACGCCGCAGCGCGCCGCGATCAAGCACTCTCACCCCGAGTGGATCGCCCGCCTGTGGTGGGCCTCGCTTGGAGCCGAGCAGGCGCGCGCGCTGATGGCCGCCGACAACGAGCCCTCGGAGGTGGCATTGCGGGCGAACACGCTCGTGACCGACGCCGACGCGCTCGCCCGCGAGCTGCCCGTGCGCACGCATCGCGACCCGGCGATTCCCGAGGCGCTGGTGCTCGAGGAGCCCTTCGACGCGCACGGCTCGCCGCTGTGGCGCCGGGGAGCCTTCCACGCGCAGTCGCGCGCGGCGATGCTCGTCGCCCGCGTGCTCGACCCGACCCCGGGCGAGCGCGTGCTCGACCTGTGCGCGGCCCCCGGCGGCAAGACCACCCACCTCGCCGCGCTGATGCACGGCCGCGGCGAGGTGCTCGCGGTCGAGCGCAACCCGCGCCGCGCCGGCGCCCTCGTGCGCACCGCGCAGCGGCTGCGCGCGGCCAACGTCCGCGTCGAGGTCGCCGACGCCGAGCTGCAGCGCCCCGAGGGGGCGAGCTTCGACCGCGTGCTCGTCGATCCGCCGTGCTCGGGGCTCGGCACGCTGCAGGCGCGCGCCGACCTGCGCTGGCGCATGACGCGCGAGGGGGTGGGCGAGATGGCGCGCGTGCAGGCGCGGATCCTCGCCGCGGGGGCCGGCGCCCTCCGTCCGGGCGGCGTGCTTGTCTACTCGACGTGCACGATCTCTCCGACTGAGAATGAGCGTCTGATCGCTGCCTTCCTGGACTCCCACTCCGACTTCGCCCTCGACGAGCCAGCCGCTGCGGCGGGCGCGTACGCAGTCGCCGACGCGCCCGGGATCTTGCAGACGCTCCCGCACCGCGACAACACTGCCGGGTTCTTCATCGCGCGCCTGCTAAAGAGCTGAGCGATGGGCGAGGAGCCGCAGAAGCCGGCGAGGGCCGCGATCGACCTCGGGCCGCAGTGCCCAAACTGCGGCGAGCCGTGGCTGCGCCCGACGAACCTCCCCGGACGCTACCGCTGCGTCTACTGCCTGCACCGCTTCGAGCTGACCTCCGTGTGCCCCAACTGCGGCGAGCACTCCACGATCGTGCGGATGTCCTCGACCGCGATCCTCAAGTGCAACAACTGCGGCGACTCCATGCTCCAAGCCGTATGACGGGCGCTGTCGGAGATAGGCGGAAGCGTTGAGTGACGCGGCGCGCGAGCTGCTGCGCGACGTGCGCGTCGCGCCTTCGATCCTGTCGGCCGACTTCGGGCGCCTGCGCGAGCAGGTGCAGGAAGTGCTCGACGCGGGGGCGCGGGTGATTCACGTCGACGTCATGGACGGGCACTTCGTGCCGCCGATCACCCTCGGCCCAATGATCGTCGCCTCGCTGGCCGACGCGGTGCACGACGCCGGCGGCATGCTCGAGACGCACCTGATGATCGAGCGCCCCGAACGTCAGGTCGGCGAGTTCGTCAGGGCGGGCGCCGACTCGATCACGTTCCACGCCGAGGCCACGCCGCACCTCGCCTACACGGCGAACCTGATCCGCGAGTCGCGGCGCCTGCGTCGGCCTCGCGATCAACCCCGCGACCGCCGTGGGGGCGCTCGCGGAGGTGGCGCGGGAGATCGACCTGGCGCTGTGCATGACCGTCAACCCGGGCTGGGGCGGGCAGCCGTTCATCGCCCACTCGCTGGAGAAGCTCCCGCGCGTGCGCGCGCTCGTCGGCGCCGGCGTCGCGGTCGAGGTCGATGGCGGCATCGAGCCGCAGACCGCGCCCGCCTGCCTGGAGGCCGGCGCCAGCGTGTTCGTCGCCGGCTCGGCGATCTTCTCCGCGGCCGACCCAGGCCGCGGCCTACCGCGCGATCGCCGCGTCCGCTCGACGGCCGCCGACCCCGCCGCTCAGCCTGAACCGCGCCCGAACGCCCGCGCGCGCGCCGCGCCAGTAGAGCGACGGCGAGCATCAGCGCCAGCAGCGCCGTCGCGCCGCGTAGCCGATCTCCGTGCGCAGCAGTTGTTCGCCGACCAGCGGCTCAGCATCCACACGACGAACACGCCGCCGCGAGCGACCCAGCAGGCGGCGGCCGCGCGAGCGCGGTCGCGCGCGAGCGCCGCCTGGTTGAGCGCGCCGGAGGTCAGGTGCAGGCCCATGCCGAGGCCGATCAGCGCCAGGCCGAAGCGGTTGTAGCCGAAGCACTGGCCGAAGAACACGTGGCGCATCACGAACGGGCCGACGACCAGCAGGCCGAGCGCCACCGCCGCCGCGAAGCGCCGCGATCGCGAGCATCGTCACGCGGATCGCGCGCGCGAACGCGTCGTGCCCCGCCGTCGCCTCCAGGCCCGTCAGATGGGGCAGCAGCGAGGTCTGGATCGCCTGGAACAGCTGCAGCGGCGCGCGCGCGATCAGCAGCACGTTGAACACGATCCCCGCCAGAGCGCCGCCTTCATGCGATGTCGCATCCACCGTCAGCACCGCCGCGTTCAGCAGCGTCTGCTCGGAGAGCATGATGCTCGACACCGACACCGCGAAGCCGCCGCCCCGGCCGCAGCGACAGCTCGTCGTGGGCGGCCGTCCTCCTGAACGCCCTCGGTGCCCGGCCCCGCCAGCGCCGCGTCGGCCGCGTCGACCGTGATCAGCGTCCCGCCGGCCGGCGCCGCCTGTCCCGCGAGCGCGCGTCCAGCGCTAGGCCGACCTCCCGGCCGCGCCGCGTCGGGCGCGGTCGGCTCGCTGCGCGCGAACGCAGCCGGGACCACCACCAGCGAGACGAACGGCGCGGCGGCGATCCCGAGCGCCACCGCCGTCTGCCCGTGGCGATGCCGAGCGCGACCGCGAGCGCGAAGCACGAGGCGCGAGATCGACTCCATCAGCACCAGCCCGCCGAACAGCGCGAAGCGCTGTGCCCGGCCAGCCAGCCGCGTGCGAAGTAGCTCGCGGCGTACGCGAGCGTGCCGACCACCAGCACGTCAGTACAGCGCGTTCTGGCGTTCGAAGACGTGGTCGACCAGCTCGCCGCGCAGCGCCAGCGCGACGACCAGGAACACCAGCGCGAAGCCGGCCTGGATCAGCATCGGCACGCGCAGCGTGTGCGCCGCGCTGCCGCGCGCGCGGCGTTCGGCGATCGTGCGCGAGAGCAGCTGTTCGATCGGCCGGTAGATCACCGAGATGATCACGAACATCACCGACCACAGGACGTCCAGCAGCTTCGCCGATTCTTCCCCCAGCACGTGGCTTGCGATCGAGAAGTACGCGAACGTCAGAAGGCCGGTCGAGGCGATCCCGATCGAGAGGATCCGCGCCCCGCTGCGTAGCGCGTGGCCGCGAGCCGGTGCTAGAGGCGGACAAGCAGCATCGTCCACGGGAACGGCGAGCGCACCTCGATGACCTCGCCGTGGCGCGAGAGCAGCGCGCACGAACGAGCGCCTGGACCAGTGGTTGAGATGGCCGGGGGTGTTGCCGAGCGCCGACCAGTACGCGCCGCGCGCCATGTTGAGCATCCGCCACAGCGGCTCGCGCGGCACCGACACGAGCAGATGGCGCTGCGCGCAGCGCGCCATCTCGCTGAGCGTGTGCTCGGGATCGGGCACGTGCTCGAGCACCTCGATCGCGCTCGCCAGCTCGAACTCGTCCGTCGCGAACGGCAGGTTCGCAGCCTCGCATGATCCGGTACTCGAGGTTGGGCGCCTGGCGCTCGGCCCAGCCCGCCTGGATCGACTCCTCCTCCAGGTCGATGCCCGACCACGCGCCGCTCCTCGCCGAGCCGCTGCGCCCAGCGGTGCACGAGCACGCCCTCGCCGCAGCCCACGTCCAGCAGCGAGCTCGGCGCCGCCAGCGTCGAACAGCTCGTCCAGGTCGCGCTCGAAGCCCGCCATCAGCCGGCGCACGAGCGGGTTGCGTCGAGCCGTACTTGTCGTAGGTGTTGCCGGTGACGACGCCGTCCTCGGAGACGGTCACGCCGCTCACAGTCGTACCGCCTCGCCGGGGCGCGGCGCCTCAGCTGCCTCGGGCGCCGCGGGCGTCAGGATCCGGGGGCCCGGCCCCGAGCCGTCCGCCGGCGGGGTAGCCGGCTGTGCGCCGGGCTCGTAGTGCGAGGGCTCGACGCCCAGCTGCAGCTCGATCCGCCGCACCCGCTCGAACGTGCGCTGCGTCATCACCCGCTGGGCCGCCAGCAGATCGCCGATCACGCCGAGCGCCCACAGCACGACCGCCGCGATGAACAGCACCGCGCCGAGGATCAGCGACTGTACGTGGCCCTTGCCGTTGCCTTCGGCGTAGGCGACGGTGAAGCGGACCCACACGCCGACCGCCGCCAGCCCGATCACCAGCGACAGGCTCCAGAACACGCGCAGCGGCTCGTACTGGGCGTAGATGCGGAAGATCGAGACGGCGTTGCGCCGCACGTACGCGCCCATCGACGGGAACAGGCGCGACTCGCGCGTCTTGGGATTGGTGCGCACCGGGACGTGGTCGATCGGCCACCAGCAGCTTTCCCGCCTGGATGATCGTCTCGAGCGTGTAGGTGAACTTCGAGACCACCATCATCTGGATGGCCGCCTCGCGGTTGTACGCGCGAAAGCCGGAGGTCGTGTCCGGCACGGACGTGGAGGAGGCCTGGCGCACGACCCACGAGCCGAGCCGCTGGAGCGTCTTCTTCAGCGGCGAGAAGTGCTCGATGCCGACCACCTCGCGGTCGCCGATCACCATGTCCGCGCGCCCCTCGAGGATCGGCGCGCACGAGCTCGCGCCACGTCCGGGCCGTAGTACTGGTTGTCGGCGTCGGTGTTGACGATCACGTCGGCGCCGAGCTTCAGCGCCGTGTCGATGCCCGCCTGGAAGCCGGCGGCCAGGCCCTTGTTGTTGGTCAGGCGCACGAGTGGTCGACGCCGTGCGCGCGGGCCACCTCGATCGTCGCGTCGGTCGAGCCGTCGTCGATCACCAGCCACTGCACCTCGTCGAAGCCCGTCGACCTCGCGCGGCAGGTCGGCGAGCGTCTGCGGCAGCTGCTCCGCCTCGTTGAAGCAGGGGATCTGGATGATGAGCTTCACGGCGATCAGGTTAGTGTCCCAAGCTCGACGCCCGATGCAAAGCGCTGACCCTCACCCGGCAGAGGCCGGGCCCGATCCGGCTGGCGGGGTTGCGGGCCGTGCCCCCGGGGACGTGGGCGCGGATCGGCTTCGCGGCGATGTGCGCCGGCGCGCTGATCGGCTACCTCGCCTTCCCCACCTATCCGACATACGACTCCTTCTACGCGCTCTTGTGGGGGCGCGACCTGCTGCACCTGCACCTGCCGGACTTCCGGGTCTACCGCGGTCCGACCGAGCATCCGCTGGCGATCGCGTTCGGCATGCTCTGCTCGATCTTCGGCCAGGGCGGGCGCGCGGCTGATGGTGCTCGGCTCGATCGCCTCGTTCGTGGCCGCCGTCGCCGGCATGTACCGGCTGGGGCGCCTGTGCTTCGGCCCGGTCGTGGGGCTGGTCGCCGCGCTGCTGCTGCTGAGCCGGTTCTTCATCGAGAACCTCGCCGCCCAGGGCTACCTGGACATCACCTACGTGGCGCTGATCGTGTGGGCGGTCGCGCTCGAGGTCGAACGCCCGCGCCGCGGCGCGCCGGTGCTCCTCACTGCTCGCCGCGGCCGGGCTGCTGCGCCCAGACGCGTGGGTGCTTGGCGGCGCGTACTGGCTGTGGTGCTCGTGGCCCTCGAGGGCCGAGCGCGCCCCGGGACCCGCGCGCTCGCAGGCGCTCGCCAGGGCCCTGCGGCGCCTCGCGCTGGCGGCGATCGCGCCGGTCGTGTGGGTGGCGCTCGACGCGATCGTCACGGGCAATCCCTTCTACTCGCTGTCGGCGACCGCGGGCCTCGCGGCGGAACTGGAACGCACCCAGGGGTTCACGAGCGTCGTCGGCTCGCTGTGGACCTATGGCATCCGCATCGACAAGCTCGCGGTCCTGCTCGGCGGCTTCCTCGGGGTGCCATTGGCCGTGTGGATGGCGCCGCGGCGGGCGCTCGTGCCGCTGGCGACGCTCGCTGCTGCTGTTCGGCGTTTATGTCGCCGAGGGCGCCGTCGGGGCGTCGGTGGTCGACCGCTACCTGCTGGGCGCGGCCACCGCGCTGCTGCCCTTCTGCGCGGTCACCGTCGGCGGCTGGTCGATGCTCGAGCCCGGCTCCTGGCTGCGAGGCGCGTGGATCGCCGGCGCCGTCGCTGCTCGTCGTCTACGGCGGCGTCGCCGCGGTGGGCAGCTCAGCCTCTCGAGCCTGCGCCTGACGCTCGCCGAGCACGAGGACTTCCACGAGGCGTCTTGCGGCCGCGCTGCACAGCCCCGCCGGTGAAGGCGCAGCTGCGAGCGCTGCCCGCTGCTGTCGCTGCCCGACAACAAGCTGATCCCCGACGCTCGCTGGATCCTCGACAGCGCCGGTCAGCAGGACATCGTCGCCCGCAGCCAGGCGCGCGCGGACGTCGAGCAAGGGCGATCACGCGCTGGAGGACCGCATCCGCGCGGGCAGCGTCGCGGTCTACCCGCTCGGCGACGCCGTGTTCGTCGAGGCGATCGTCGACGCCGGCGACGACCCGCTGCGACCAGGTGCCGCTGCCGGGCTTCAAGCGCATCTACACGAGCCAGTACTACGCGGTGTATGCCAACTGCTGAGCATGCGCGGGCGGTGGGCGTGGGCGGGGCTGGCGGCGGTGCTCGTCGGCGGCCTCGCGCTGCGCCTGTGGGGCGTGAGGCAGGGTCTGCCCTACGTCTACAACATCGACGAGGCCGACCACTTCGTGCCGCAGGCGGTCGAGATGTTCCAGAAGGGCGCTGAACCCGCACTACTTCGCCAACCCGCCGGCGCTTCACGTACGTGCTGCACTTCCTGTTCGCCGTCGCCTACGGGGGCGGCCAGGCGCCGAGCGCGCGTTCGCGCTGCACCCCGAGCGCGTGTCTACACGCTCGCTCGCGTCGCCGCCGCGGTCCTCGGCACGGCCGCGCTGTGGCTGCTCTACGCGACCGGCGCGCGGCTGTTCGACCGCGCCGTCGGCCTGCTCGCGGCGGCGATCGAGGCGGTCGCGTTCCTGCCCGTCTTCTACGCGCACCTCGCGCTCAACGACGCGCCCACGCTCGCACCCGCTGACGCTCTCGCTGCTCGGCAGCGCAGGGGTCCTGCAGGAGAGGCCGTGCGCGCGACTACGCGCTCGCGGGTGTCGGGCTGGGGCTGGCCTGCGCGAGCAAGTACACCGCCGGGATCGTGATCCTGCCGCTCGCCGCGGCCGCCGCGGCGCCTACCTCGGCCTGCTCGGCGGGACGCCCACCCGCCCAGGCCGCCGCGTGACGGAGCGGCGTGGCGCTCGCCGGCGCCTGCGCGCTCGCGGCGTTCCTGATCGCCAATCCCTATGCGCTGCTCGACTACCACAGCTTCCACGCCGAACTCGTGCACCAGTCGTCGCTGTCCGCCGAATCGCAGGGCAAGCTCGGCGCGCCCAAGGAAGGCGGGCTCGTCTACTACCTGTGGTCGTTCACGTGGGGGCTGGGCTGGGTGCCGGCGCTCGCCGCGCTCGGCGGCGCGCTCGCCGTCTGGCGCCACGAGCGGCGCGTTGGCTGGCTGCTGGTTCCCGCGGCGGTGCTGTTCCTCGCGTTCATGGGGCTGCAGGGCCGCTACTTCGGACGCTGGCTGATGCCGATCTTCCCGATCGCCTGCCTGCTGGGCGCGTTCTTCGTCGTGGCACTCGCCCGCTGGGCGGCGCGGCCGCTGAGCGAGCCCGCGCCGCGGGCGGCCCTCGCGGCGCTGCTGGTGGCGGCGCTGCTCGTGCAGGGGCTCGTCTACAGCGTGCACGCGGGGATCGCGCTCTCGCGCGCGGACACCCGCAACCTCACCCGCCAGTGGATGCTCGCCCACATCCCCGCGGGCGCGAAGATCGTCGCCGAGCCCGTCGAGCCCGAGGAATGGGCGCGGGAAGTCGAGGCCGGGACCTCGACGGCGCACAACCCCTACCGCTGGCGGCATGTATCCGGCCCTGTTCCCGCGCATCAGCCCGAAGGGCACGATCTTGCCGGCGTACCTGCACCAAGTCGGCCTGGAGAGCTACGAGACGACGCTGCATCCGGCGCTGATCGGCTTCTACGAGCGCGAAGGCTTCTGCTGGGTGCTCACCGGCTCGACCGAGTCCGGGCGCGCGTACGCCGACCCGCGCGCGGTGCCGCACGCGATCGCCTACTACCGCGCGCTCGAACGACGCGGGACGGTCGTATATCGCGCCTCGCCCTACGCGCGCGGCCAGGGGCCGGTCGCGTTCAGCTTCGACTGGAGCTTCGACTACTACCCGCTCGCCTACGACCGGCCCGGCCCGCTGATGACCGTCTACCACCTGCGCGGAGGGCGCTGCCGCGCCGCGAGGTCGCGTGGCGCGCGGGGACCGGGACCGCGCGGGGTTATCCTGGGTGATGCACATGGCGATCAGCACCGACACCGACAGAGCTCATCTGGCGCGCGCGATCGAGCTCGCCGCACAACGGAGCCGGCGCGGTCAGGCCGAACCCGCTCGTCGGCGCGGTGGTGGCGCGCGACGGCGAGATCCTGGGGGAGGGCTGGCATCGAGACGCTACGGCGCCGCGCACGCCGAGGTCAACGCGATCGAGGCGTGCGGGCTGGCCGACCTGAGCGGCGCGACGCTGTACGTGTCGCTGGAGCCCTGCTGCCACGAGGGCAGGACGCCGCCGTGCACCGACGCGATCCTGCAGGCCGGGATCAGGCGCGTGGTCGTCGCCTCCGACGATCCCGACCGAGAAGGCGTCCGGGCGCGGGCCTTGGGATCCTGCGCGACGAGGGCGTCGAGGTGGTCGTCGCCGACGGCGAGCTCGCGCGCGCGCGCGCGGCTGCTCAACCAGCCGTTCCGCAAGCACGCCCGCGTGGGGCGCCCGTGGGTGCTGTTCAAGTCGGCGATGACGCTCGACGGCAAGGTCGCCACGCGCAGCGGGGACTCGAAGTGGATCAGCGGCGAGGAGAGCCGCGAGCTGGCGCACCGCTGGCGCGCGTCGGTCGACGCGGTCGTCGTCGGGATCGGCACCGCGCTCGCCGACGATCCGCAGCTGACCGCGCGCCCCGACGGCCTGCCAGCCGAGCTGGCGCGCCAGCCGCGCCGCGTCGTGTTCGACTCGCTCGCGCGCCTGCCGCTCGGCTCCCAGCTCGTGCGCCGCCGCCGCGAGATCCCGCTGACGGTCGTCGTCTCGCGCGCCGCCGCCCGCGCGGACACCGACGCGCTCGAAGCCGCCGGCGTCGCAGGTGCTCGTCGCCACCGGCGAGAACGAGCCCGCGCGCGTGCGCTCCGCGCTCGACCAGCTCGGCGCGCGTGGGCGTCGCCTCGGTGCTGCTCGAGGGCGGTCCGCACCTCGCGGGCGCCTTCCTCGACGCCGGCGAGATCGACGAGACTGCGCCTGTTCCTCGCGCCGCTGCTGCTCGGCGGCAGCGCCGCGCGCGACCCGCTGGAGGGCGAGGGGTCGAGCGCATCTCCGAGGCGCTGCGCGCGCTGACGTTCGACTGCGAGCCCGTCGGCGAGGACCTGCTCATATCGGCGCGCCTGCGCGAGTGGTGACCGATGGGGAGGATGAGTTGACGCGATGTTCACCGGGCTGATCGCCGATCTCGGGAGCGTGGCGGCCGTCGAGCAGCGACGCGGACGGCGCGACGCTGCAGATCGACAGCCAGCTCGCGCGCGAGCTCGTCGGAGGGCGACTCGATCGCGGTCAACGGCGTCTGCCTGACCGCCACCGGCGTGCGGCGGCGCCGGCTTTCGCGCGCAGGCGATGGCCGAGACGCTGCAGGCGCTCGTCGCTGGGGAGCCTGCACGCCGGCGCACCGCGTCAACCTGGAGCTGGCGCTGCGCGCCGACGATCGCCTCGGCGGGCACATCGTCCAGGGTCACGTCGACGGCACCGGCAACCGTCGAGCGCGTACGCGAGGAGGGCTTCTCGCGGGTGCTCGACGATCGCAGTCGAGCCGCCAGCTCGCGCGCTACCTGGTCGAGAAGGGCTCGGTGGCCGTCGACGGCGTCAGCCTGACCGTCAGCAGCCTGGGCGACGATGAGCTTCTCGGTGTCGCTGATCCCCGAGACGCTGCCGCGGACCAACCTCGGGGGATCGGCGCAGGCGCGCGATCGGGTCAACATCGAGGTCGACGTCCTGGCAAAGCACGTAGAGCGACTCCTGGAGGCAAGAGCATGAGCCCAGCCGGTCCACAGCGCACCCCGTTCGCGACCGTCGAGGAGGCGATCGAGGACATCCGCCAGGGCAAGATGGTCGTGGTCTGCGACGACGAGGACCGCGAGAACGAGGGCGATCTGACGATGGCGGCGCAGTTCGCCACGCCGGAGGCGATCAACTTCATGGCCAAGGAGGGCCGCGGCCTGATCTGCCTGTCGCTCACCGCCGAGCGCTGCGACGAGCTCGGGCTCGACCTGATGGCCGCCAAGAACGAGTCGCCGTTCGAAACCGCCGTTCACCGTCTCGATCGAGGCGCGCGACGGCGTCACCACCGGCATCTCCGCGCACGACCGCGCGCACACGATCCAGGTCGCGATCGACCCCGAGAGCGCGCCCGCGGACCTCGTCCAGCCGGGCCACGTGTTCCCGCTGAAGGCCGCAGCCGGCGGCGTGCTCGAGCGGGCCGGCCAGACCGAGGCGGCGGTCGACCTCGCGCGCCTCGCCGGCCTGAACCCGGCGGGCGTGATCTGCGAGGTCATGAACGACGACGGCACGATGGCGCGCGTGCCCGACCTCGTCGAGTACTGCGCGCCGCCACGGGCTGAAGATGATCACCGTCGCCGACCTGATCGCCTACCGCCGGCGCAACGACAAGCTCGTGCGACGCGTCGTCTCCACGCGGCTGCCGACCGCGTTCGGCGATTTCGACGCGGTCGGCTACCGCTCGCTGGTCGACGGCAAGCACCACGTCGCGCTCGTCAAGGGCGACGTCGTCGGCGAGCGCGGACGTGCTCGTGCGGGTGCACTCCGAGTGCCTCACCGGCGACGTCTTCCACTCGCTGCGCTGCGACTGCGGCGAGCAGCTCGAATCGGCGCTGCGATGATCGAGCGCGAGGGCCGGGGCGTGCTGCTCTACCTGTCGCCAGGAGGGTCGCGGCATCGGCCTGCTGAACAAGCTGCGCGCCTACGCGCTGCAGGAGGACGGGCTGCGACACGGTCGAGGCCAACGAGCGCCTCGGGCTGCCCGGCGGACCTGCGCGACTACGGCATCGGCGCCCAGATCCTCGTCGACCTCGGCCTGTCATCGATCCGGATCCTCACCAACAACCCCAAGAAGATCAGGGGCCTCGAGGGCTACGGGCTGTCGGTCAGCGCGCAGATCCCGATCGAGCACGCGCCCAACGAGCACAACGAGGCGTATCTGCGCACGAAGGCCGAGCGCATGGGGCACACGCTGCACCACCAGGGGCTGAACCTCGACGCGGAGCTCCTACGCCCAGAGCGCGGCCAAGGCGAGCGAGGGGAGCGGTGAGCGCGCGCTACGCGATCGTGGTCGCGCGCTTCTACGACGATCTCGCCGAGCGCCTCCTCGCCGGCGCCAGGGCGGCGTTCGCCGAGGCGGGCGATCCCGAGGTGGAGGTGTTCGACGTTCCCGGCGCCTTCGAGCTGCCGCTCGCCGCCTCCTATGCCGCGGCGAGCGGCCGTTTCGCCGGCGTGGCGTGCCTGGGCGCGGTGATCCGCGGCGAGACCGACCACTACGACTACGTGTGCGCGGAGGCCGCCCGCGGGGTGATGCGCGTGCAGCTGGACACGGGCGTGCCGTGCGCGTTCGGCGTGCTCACGTGCGCGACGATGGAGCAGGCGCTCGCGCGGGCGGGGGGCGGCAAGCGCGACCAGGGCCGCCACGCCGCCGAGGCGGCGATCAGGCTGGCGGCGCTGCGGACCGAGCTCTCGAGCGGCTAGACTGCGCCGGATGGCAAAGGTGTGTCACAGCTGCGGGAAGGGTCCCGCGTTCGGCCAGAGCCGCAGCCACTCGATGGTCGCCACCAAGCGCCGCTTCGACCCGAACCTGCAGAAGGTGCGGATCCTGGTGGGCAAGGCGCCCCGGCGCGTGTACGTCTGCACCCGCTGTCTGAAAGCCGGCAAGGTCACGAAGGCCCTGTAGGGACGCTGCGCTGCGCCGTGCTGCGTCCTCAGTCGCTCGCGTGCCGAGCACGCCACGCGGGGCGGGTGGGATTTCGATCGATTGCCTGCCCTGCCCAGCGTCCCAGTGGGAAGCTCTGAGCGCCGAGCTGCGTCCGTTGCCTGGCGAGCGGCCCGGCAAAGCTGATAGACCTGTCGCCGTGACGGATACGAACCTGGTCCGCTTCCGCGCGGCGGTGGCGGGCGCGCTCGCCCACCTGGAATCACGCCGGCAGGAGGTCAACGACCTGAACGTGTTCCCGGTCGCCGACGGGGACACGGGCGACAACATGGCGCTCGACGCTGCGCGCGGTGCTGGCCGAGCTCGACCGCCTGCAGGGCGCGGATGAGAATCGCACGATCGACGAGATCGGGCGCGAGGAGATCGTGCAGTCGGTTGCGCGCGCGGCGCTGCTCGGCGCGCGCGGCAACTCCGGCGTGATCCTCTCGCAGCTGATCCGCGGCGCGGCGGAGGAGCTCGTGTCGAGGCCCGGGCAGCTGATCGATGCGACGCTGGTGGGGGCGGCGCTGGCGAACGCCGCCGACCGTGCGTACTCGTCGGTGCGCGACCCCGCGGAGGGCACGATCCTGACGGTCGCGCGCGAGATGGCGCGCAGGATCGTCGCGGACCTCGCCCATGGGCCCGAGAGCCCGCGCTTCGGCCCGGCGACCGAGCCGCGCGAGCAGGACAGGGCGATCGCGGCGGCGCTCGAGAGCGCGGTGCAGGCCGGGCAGGAGTCGGTCAAGCGCGGCCCGGAGCTGCTGGCGGCGCTGCGCGAGGCGGGCGTGGTCGACGCGGGCGGCTACGGCCTGACGATCATCTTCGCCGGCGTGGTCGCGGCGCTGCGCGGCGAGGAGCCACCGCCGCTGGACCACCATGCGCCAGCGCGCATCACCCATCCCGAGCACAGCTCGAGCACCTACCGCTTCTGCACGAACTTCGCCGTCACCGGCAGCGACCTGAGCCCCGCGAGCTTCATCGCGCCGCTTGAAGAGCTCGGCGACTCGGTGCTGGTGGTGGGGGACGCGAGCACGCTGAAGGTGCACCTGCACACCGACCAGCCCGAGCAGGCGACGGCCGTGTTCGCGAACGTCGGCGAGGTCTCGCGCCTGGACGTCGCCGACATGCGCGCCCAGGTGGCCGAGCGCGAGGGGCGCCTGGGCGCTCGCGCGGGGCAGGACGAGGACGGCGCCGGCGCCGGCGCGCAGGCGCCCGGCGCGGCCGTGCGCTGCGCGGCAGTGGCCGTCGTCAGCGGCGAGGGGCTGCGCCAGCTGTTCGAGGAGCTCGGCGTGCACACGATCGACGGCGGCCCCACCCTGAACCCGTCCACCTACGACCTGCTCGCGGGCATCCACGAGGTGCCGACCGAGGAGGTCGTGCTGCTGACCAACAGCGCGAACGTGATCATGGCGGCCGAACACGCGGCGCGGCTGTCGGACAAGGAGGTGCACGTCGCGCGCACGACCAGCCAGCAGGCCGGCCTCGCGGCGGCCGTCGCACTCGCGCCGGAGCGCTCGGTCGAGGAGAACGCCCAGGCGCTGACGCTCGCGCTCGAGCATCTGCGCACCGGCGCGGTGGCGCCCGCCGCCCGCGACGACGCCCAGGGGCGCTTCCGGCGCGGCGACGCGGTCGGCTTCGTGGAGGACGAGGTGCTCGCGTGGGGCGAGCCGCGCGAGACCCTCCAGGCCGTCCTGCACAGGCTCGCAACGCCGGTCAACGGCGAGGGCCCGCCCGAGCTGATCAGCGTGCTCGGCGGTGAGGGCGCGCCGCTCGACCTCGAGGAGATCGAAGGGATGGTCAACGGCGGCGTCGAGCTCGAGCTGCGCCACGGCGGCCAGCCCGCGTACTGGTGGCTGCTGGCGGCGGAGTAGCGCTCTTTACGACCGCCGCAACGATCATCATCAGCGGCGGATGCCGGCGACCACGCCCGATACGCCGGAGGCGGCTGCCGCTAGAACCTCGGAGCGCATCCGCCCGGCGGCGCGTGCTTTCGCCTCCACGCGCGGCCTCACCCGGGAGGAGCTGACGGGGGCGCCGGTGCGCTGGCCGCGGCCCTCGCGGCTGCAGGCGCCGCTCGATCCCTCCGCCAAGAAGCTGGCCGCCGGCATGCAGACGCTGGGCCTCGCCACGGTCGGAGACCTGCTCGAGCACCTGCCCAGCGACAGCCGCGAGGCGCGCACGATCGCCGCGCTGCGGGCGGGCGAAGCGGCGACGGTGGCGGTGCAGGTGCGCACGATCGCCGCTCGCCCGGTGCGCCGGCGCGGCATGCGCCCGCTGGTCGAAGCGAAGGTGTTCGACGCCACCGGCACGATGCGCGCGACCTTCTTCAACCAGCCGTGGCTGGTCGAGCGCTATCCGCCCGGCACGCGCCTGCTGCTGCACGGCAAGGCCGACGCGCGCGGGGGCTTCAACGTCGTCCACCACGCCCCCGGCGGGGAGGCGGGCGGCGATCTCGCGCCGGCCGCGGACGGGAGGGGCGCCGGCCAGGGCGACGCGGTCGCGCACTACCCGGCGGCGGAGGGCGTCACCTCGACGCAGATCCTCACGCTCGTGCACGCCAACAGGGACGCGCTGCGCGACGTGCTCGAGGCGCTCTCCGCGGCGATGAGGGTCGGTGAGCGGCTGCCCGATCGCGCGAGCGCGCTGGCGGCGATGCACTTCCCGCGCATGCCCGACGATCTCGAGGCGGGACGCCGGCGCCTGGCGTTCGAGGAGCTGCTGCTCACGCAGCTGGTGTTCCTGCGCCGTCGCGCGGCGCGCAGGGCGCGCACGGGCGCCGTGGCGCTCGCCGATCGCGACGCGCTCGGCGGGCGCTGGCTGCGGAGCGGGCTGCCGTTCGCGCTGACCGGCGATCAGCGCGCGGCGATCGAGGAGATCGCCGGCGACCTCGCGCGCGAGGCGCCGATGCAGCGCCTGCTGATGGGCGAGGTGGGCAGCGGCAAGACGGTCGTCGCCCTGTACGCGATGCTGCGGGCGGTCGAGCACGGCCGCCAGGCGGCGCTGATGGCGCCGACGGAGACGCTCGCCGAGCAGCACTTCGCGACGATCCAGCGGCTGCTCGGCGGCGGGGTGGGTGGGGCTCTCATCAGTACCGCGCTGCTCACCGGCTCCACCCCCGCGCGCCGGCGCCGGGACATCCTCGCCAAGCTCGCAAGCGGCGAGCTGTCGCTGATCGTCGGCACCCACGCGCTGATCGAGCCCGATGTCCGCTTCCACGCGCTGGCGGTGGCGGTCATCGACGAGCAGCACCGCTTCGGGGTGCGCCAGCGCGCGGCGCTCGGGGAGCGGGACTCCGCGGACGCCGGCGGGCGCTCCTCGCGGGCGCCGCACACGCTGCACATGACCGCCACGCCGATCCCGCGCACGCTCGCGCTCGCGCGCTACGGGGACCTCGACACGAGCACGCTGCGCGAGCTGCCGCTCGGGCGCCAGCCGATCGAGACGCGCCTGGTCTGCGGCGAGGGCGAGCGCGCGCGCGCCTATGAGCAGCTGCGCGGCGAGCTCGCCGCCGGCCGCCAGGCATACGTCGTCTGCCCGCTGATCGACGAGGCCAACGGGGATGGTGCGGGCGCGGCGAGTGGGGCGGGCGCCATGGGCGCCGCCGGAAAGCCCGGCGCGCCGGCCGCCGATCTGGGGCTGCGCGCCGCCAGCGCCGAGCTGCTGCGCCTGCGCGAGGGCGAGCTCGCCGGCTACGAGCTGGCGCTGCTGCACGGCGGCATGCGCCCGCGCGAGAAGCAGCAGGCGATGGCCGCGTTCGCCTCCGGCGCCGCCGACGTGCTCGTGGCGACGACCGTGATCGAGGTCGGGATCGACGTGCCCAACGCGACCGTCATGCTTATCGAGAACGCCGAGCGCTTCGGGATCTCCCAGCTGCACCAGCTGCGCGGGCGGGTCGGGCGCGGCGAGCACCGCGGCACGTGCCTGCTCGTCGGTCCCTCCGGGGGCGGCGGCTCGGGCCGCCTCGCCGCGCTCGTGCGTCACTCCGACGGCTTTCGCCTCGCCGAGATCGACCTGGCGACTGCGCAAGGAGGGCGAGCTCGTCGGCACGCGCCAGTCCGGCCTCGGGCAGTTCCGCCTCGCCAGCCTGCCACAGGACGCCGACTGCTCGAGCGCGCGCGTGCGCGCGCCGAGGCGATCCTCGCCGGCGACCCCGAGCTGCGCGCGCCCGAGCACGCGCTGCTCGGCCTGCGCTGCTCGAGCGCGAGCCCGGCGGCGAGGCGCTCGCGCCGATCCCCGCCTGACGTCGCTACGGTCCGTGCATGCGCGTGATCGCCGGAAGCCTCGGCGGCAGGCGCCTGCGCGCGCCGGCGGGCAGGGCGACGCGGCCGACCTCCGACCGCGTCGCGAGGCGGTGTTCTCGATGCTCGGCGACGTCGAGGGGGCGTGCGTGCTCGACCTGTTCGCGGGCACCGGTGCGCTCGGCGATCGAGGCGCTCTCGCAGGGGCGCGCGAAGCGGCCGTGTTCGTCGAGCGCGACGCGGGCGCGGTGCGGGTCCTGAGCGGGAATCTGCGGGAGCTCGGCATCGCGCCGGAGACGGTCGAGGTGCGCCGCGCGGACGCGCTCGCGGCCCTCGCACGCCGCAAGCGCTCGCCAAGAGACATACGATCTGGTCTTCATCGATCCCCCCTACGGGCGGGCGCGACCGGCACCCTCGGCTTCGGGGCCCCCGACAGCCGAGCGGTGGGGCGCAGAGCTGTCGGCGATCCTGCCGTCGCTGCTGAGCCCGGGCGCGCGCGTCGTGGTCGAGAGCGACCGGCGAGCGCCGCTCGAGCTCGACGCTCGCGCTCGAGCGCCAGCGGCGCTACGGCGACACCTCGATCACAATCCACCGCCACCAATGACCACACCGGAAATCGATCGCGGTCTGCCCCGGCTCGTATGACCCGATCACCAACGGGCATCTCGACGTGATCCGCCGCGCCGCGGCGCTGTACGACGAGGTCATCGTGGCGGTCGTCAACCGCTCGGTGCGCAAGAGCGGCGCGCTGTTCGGCGATCGAGGAGCGGGTCGGCTTCATCGAGCACGCGACTCGCCGACTCTGGAACGTGCGCGTCGAGCCGTTCAGCACGCTCGTCGTCGAGTTCGCCCGCCAGCGTCGGCGCGAAGGCGATCGTCAAGGGGCTGCGCGCGATCTCCGACTTCGAGTACGAGCTCGAGATGAACCAGCTCAACCGCCGCCAGGACCCGGAGATCGAGTCCGTCTACCTGATGGCCTCGCCGCAGTACAGTTTCCTGTCATCGAGCGGCGTCAAGGAGCTCGCCACCTTCGGCGGCAAGATCGACGATCTCGTCCCCGAGGAGGTGGCCGGCGCTTGCAGGAACGAGCTCGCGCCGCTGACGAAGACAGATGGAGCCTGCAACGATGGATGTCCTGGTACTCATCGACAAGCTCGACGACCTCGTGCACAACGCCAAGCCGGTGCCGCTGACCGACCAGGTGCGGGTCGACAAGGAGGAGATCTACGACATCCTCGACCAGATGCGCGCGACGATCCCCGAGGAGATCAAGCAGGCGCGCTGGATCGTCAAGGAGCGCCAGGAGATGCTCGCGGAGGCCAAGCAGGAGGCCGAGCGGATCGTCAAGGACGCGCGCGAGCGCCAGGAGCGGCTGGTCGGCGAGGAGGAGGTCACCAAGCAGGCCGAGCGCGCCGCCGAGGACATCGTCGAGGACGCCCGCGCGCGCGAGCGCGAGATCCGGCTCGGCGCCGAGGACTACGCGGACGAGATCCTGAACACGCTCGAGGTCAACCTGTCGAAGTTCATCGCGGCCGTCCAGCGCGGGCGCGAGCGCCTGCAGGGCAAGGACGAGCCCGCTGAAGTCAGCTAGCCGTAGGCCGTCCGCGCCCGCACGCAGAACATCGCTTTTGGGTACGGTCCACACGTGAATCCGCAGGCGGCCACGCGCATGGCCAGGCACAAGCTGCTCGTGGCGAGGGCGCTCCTCGACACCGGCATGTTCGAGCCGCTGCGCCCGGACAGGGTGCTGCAGTCGCTGGTGGCGCTGCGCCGCTGGGGCGCGACGCCGGCGGGCGCCTACGCCGGCGCGGCGGCCCGCTATCCCGATCGCGCCGCGCTCGTCGACGAGCGTGGCGTGCTCAGCTTCGGCCAGCTGCACCGGCGCACCAACGCGCTCGCGCGACGAGCTGCGCGAGGCGGGGATCGGCGAAGGCGACGGGGTGGCGATAATGTGCCGCAACCACCGCGGCTTCGTCGAGGCGACCGTCGCGTGCTCGAAGCTCGGCGCGGGCGCGCTGTACCTGAACACCGCGTTCGCCGGCCCGCAGATCACCGACGTGCTCGCGCGGGAGGATCCCGTGGCGGTGATCTACGACGACGAGTTCAGCGCGCTGGTGAGCGCGGAAGCCGCCGGCAGGCTGCGGTTCGTCGCCTGGAGCGACCCGCGGCCCGACTCCTCCGACAACGCCTCCCCGGGCGCGGATGAGCCGACGCTCGAGCAGCTGATCGCGCGCGGCGACGAGTCCGAGCCGTCGCCGCCCGCGGAGAAAGGGCGGGTGGTGATCCTCACCTCGGGGACCACCGGCACGCCCAAGGGCGCCGCGCGCCCGCAGAGCGACTCCGTCGAACCGGCTGCGGCGCTGTTCTCGAAGATCCCGCTGAAGGCGCGTGAGACGACGATGATCGCGGCGCCGATGTTCCACTCGTGGGGCTACGCCCACTTCCTGTTGAGCCTGCCGCTGCTCTCGAATCTCGTGCTGCGCAGGAAGTTCGACCCGGAGGAGACGCTGAAGGCGATCGCGCACCACCGGGCGAGCGCGCTGGTGGTGGTGCCGGTGATGCTGCAGCGGATCCTCGAGCTGCCGCCGGAGACGATCTCGAGCTACGACGTCAGCTGCCTGAAGGTGATCGCCGTCAGCGGCTCGGCGCTGCCGGGCGAGCTCGCCACGAGGGTGATGGACACGTTCGGAGACGTGCTCTACAACCTCTACGGCTCGACCGAGGTCGCGTGGGCGACGATCGCCAACCCCGAGGATCTGCGCGTCGCGCCCGGGACCGCCGGGCGTCCGCCGCTGGGGACGATGGTGAAGCTGCTCGACGAGCACGGGCGCGAGGTGCCGAAGGGGGAGGTGGGCCGGATCTTCGTCGCCAACGAGTTCCAGTTCGAGGGCTACACCGACGGCGGCGGCAAGGAAATCGTCGGCGGGATGATGCGCACCGGCGACGTCGGGCGTCTGGACCACGGCGGGCGGCTGTTCGTGGAGGGCCGCGACGACGAAATGATCGTCAGCGGCGGCGAGAACGTGTTCCCGCGGGAGGTCGAGGATCTGCTCGCCGACCACCCGGCGATCGAAGAGGTCGCGGTCGTCGGGGTCGAGGATGAGGAGTTCGGCCAGCGGCTGAAGGCGTTCGTCGTGCCGCACGACGGCGCCAAGCTGACGGCCAAGGCGGTGCAGGACTACGTCAAGGAGAACCTCGCCCGTTACAAGGTCCCCCGCGACGTCGTGTTCGTCGAGGAGCTGCCGCGCAACGCCACCGGCAAGGTCCTCAAGCGGGAGCTGCGCGCGCACTCCTGAGGCCGTGGCGCTCTCGCTAGCCTGGGAGCGTGGCCGCCGAGACCCACGATTTCGACCTGGCGGGCCTGCGCCTGAGCCCCGGCGAGGGCCGCCGGCTGCAGCTGACGACGCCGATCGAGCCGCTGCTGCTGGGCAGCGAGCGCTACGGCGCCCAGCCGCAGCGGGTGCCCGTCGAGCTGAGCATCTCGCGCATGAGCGGCGGCGGCTACGCCCTGCGGCTGCGCTTCTGCGCGCAGGTGACGGGCCCGTGCATGCGCTGCCTGAAGCCGGCCAGCCCGCGCGTGGAGGTGCAGGCGCGCGAGGTCGACCGGCCGGGCGGCGGCGATGAGCTGGACAGCCCGTACGTGCACGATGAGACGCTCGATCTGGCGGCATGGGCGCGCGACGCGTTCGCGCTGGCGCTGCCGGCCCAGATCCTCTGCCGCGAGGACTGCGCCGGGCTGTGCCCGGTGTGCGCCGTCGACCTCAACGAGGCCCCTGCGGATCATCATCACGAGGCGCCGCCCGATCCCCGCTGGGCGAAGCTGCGCGAGCTGAAGCTCGAGTGACCCCGGCCGCCTGCGCCCCGGCGGGCGCGGGTGGGCTGCTAGCCTTCTCACGCCGATGGCCGTCCCCAAGAAAAAGCAGTCGCACAGCCGCACCGCCAAGCGGCGTGCGCAGCACAAGATCGGCGCGCCCGCGCTGAACGCGTGCCCGCAGTGTCACAGCCCGCGCCGGCCGCATCGGGTGTGCCCCGTGTGCGGCAGCTACGCGGGCCGCGAGATCGTGACGCCGGGAGCGCACGATCACGAGCACGACCACGACCACGACTAGGCGGCAGTGACGCCGGGGGCTTCGTCCTCGCGGTCGCCGTCGCCGCGCAACGAGCGACAGGAGCCGGTCGTGGCGGTCGACTGCAACGGCGCCGACCTCGGGCCGGCGGAGGTGGCGGCGGGCGCCGCGCTCGCCGCCGGCGAGGGCGCGCGCGTGCTCCTGTTCGGCCCTGCGGGGGAGCTCGGCGAGCCACCACCTGGCATCGAGGTCA
Source organism: uncultured Solirubrobacteraceae bacterium (assembly GCA_963756205.1). Taxonomy (GTDB): domain Bacteria; phylum Actinomycetota; class Thermoleophilia; order Solirubrobacterales; family Solirubrobacteraceae; genus Palsa-744. Next base: position 259,781 of record CAVWMU010000005.1, on the reverse strand, counting down.
TCGACGCGCCGGTCTCGATCGCGAAGGCAGAGGACCCCGTGATGGCCGCGCGCAAGACGCCCGAGGCCTCGATCGTGCAGGCCGCGCGGGCGGTCGCGGCCGGTCGCGCGCAGGCGCTGGTGTGCGCGGGCGCCACCGGCGCCGGCGCTCGCCGCGGGCACGTTCAACATCAAGCGCGCGTCGGGCATCTACCGCCCGGCGCTGGCGATCCCGGTGCCGGTTCCCGACCATCCGGTGACGCTGCTCGACGTCGGCGCCAACGCGGAGGCGCGCAGGGAGCACCTGGTGCAGTTCGCGTTCATGGGCGCCGCGCTCGCGCGGACGGTGCTCGGCGTGGCGATGCCGCGCGTGGGGCTGCTCTCCAACGGCGAGGAGGCCGCCCGCGGCAGCTCGCTGGTGCTCGAAGCGCACGCCGAGCTGCGCGAGCGAATGATGAACGCCCGGGGGGGCGTCGATACATTCGACTTCGTCGGCAACCTCGAGGGCGGCGACCTCGTCTCCGGCCGTGCGGACGTGATCGTGACCGACGGCTTCACCGGCAACATCGCGCTGAAGCTGATGGAGGGCGTCTCGCAGACGATGCTGCGCGCGATCCGCAACGCGGCGATGTCCTCGACGCGGGGCAAGCTCGGCGGCGTCCTGCTGCGCTCCGCGCTCGGCGGCCTGCGCGAGGAGCTCGATCCGGAGGCCAGCGGCGGCGCCTACCTGCTGGGCCTGCGCCGCCTGGGCGTCGTTCCGCACGGGCGCTTCACGCGCGCGGGCTTCGCCCAGGCGATTCTGCGCGCGCAGCGGGGAGCGCGCGAGGACATCGTCGGGCAGACGCACGCCGCGCTCGCGCAGGCGGGCGCGCTCAGGCGCTCGCCCGCGTCCGCCTCGGCCGCTAGCCTGCCGCAGGCGCAATGACCCGCGAGCAAGTGCTCACACTGATCCGCACGCACCTGGCCGACGAGCTCGACGTCGATCCCGAGGCGATCAACGAGGACACCCGCTTCAAGGAGGACCTGGAGGCGGACTCGCTGGACCTGTACACGCTGGTGCAGGAGTTGGAGGACACCTACGGCGTGCGCATGTCCGACGAGCAGGCCGCGGGGATCCTGACCGTGGGAGCGGCGGTGGACTTCGTGATCGCCCACGACGGGATCGCCGATGAGGAGCGTTGATGCTGCTGGGCGAGCTGCTGGACGAGCTGCCCGAGGAGCTCGCGCGCCAGGTGTTCACGCACGCCTCCTGGAGCGAGCGCAAGAGCGACTCGTACACGCGGCTGGCGTTCCTGGGCGACAGCGTGCTGGCGCTGGCGGTGACCGCGTACCTGTATCCGCGCCTGGAGGCCGACCGCTTCGGCGCGGGCAGGCTCACGAAGATCCGCGCGCAGGCGGTCTCCGGGGTGTCCTGCCGCGCGGTCGCCGAGCGGCTGGCGCTGCCCGAGCGGCTGCGGGCGGCGGCGCCGGCCGGGGTGCGCGAGAACGCGGCCGCGCTGGTGGAGACCGAGCGCGTGCTCGCGTCCGTGATCGAGGCTGTGATCGGCGCCTGCTACCTGCACGCCGGTTACGAGCGCACGGCCGAGGCGGTCGTGGAGGCGTTCGCCCCGGAGATCGAGGGCGCGCTGGAGAATCCCGTGGACTTCAAGTCCGCGCTGCAGGAGCTGCTCGCCCGCCGCGGCGCGGAGGTCAGCTACGAGATCACCGGCGAGCACGGCCCGCCGCACGAGCGCACGTATGCGGTGGTGGCGCGGGTCGACGGGCGCGAGCTCGGCAGCGGCAGCGGCCGCAGCAAGAAGCAGGCCGAGCAGGAGGCCGCGAGGGCGGCCGTGGACAAGCTGGCGAGCGAGTGAGAGCCACATGCAGCTGAAGTCGCTGACGCTGAACGGCTTCAAGTCGTTCCCCGACCGCACCCGCCTGGACTTCGGCCCGGGGGTGAGCGTGGTGGTCGGGCCGAACGGCTCGGGCAAGTCCAACGTGACCGACGCGGTGCTGTGGGCGATGGGCGAGCAGTCGCCGCTGGCGGTGCGCGGGCAGTCGATGCAGGACGTGATCTTCGGCGGCGGCAGCGGGCGTGCAGCCACGCAGCGCGGCGGAGGTGGAGATCGTGCTCGACAACTCCGACGGCACCGTCGAGCTGCCGCTGAGCGAGATCTCGATCGTGCGGCGCCTGGATCGCAGCGGCGAGGGCGACTACCGCCTCAATGGCGCCCGCTGCCGCCTGACGGACGTGATCGAGGTGCTCTCGGACACCGGCCTCGGCAAGGAGACGCACTCGGTCATCTCGCAGGGCCGGGTGGACGCGATCGTGACCTCCAAGCCGCGCGATCGGCGGCTGCTGATCGAGGAGGCGGCGGGGCTCGGCAAGCACCGCAAGCGCCGCCGGCGCGCGCAGCTGAAGCTCGAGCGCACGCAGGAGAACCTCGATCGCGCGCTCGATGTCGAGCGCGAGGCGCGCAGCCGCCTGCGCCCGCTCAAGCGCCAGGCAGAAGCGGCGGAGCTGCACGAGCGCCTGGAGCGCCAGATCCTGCAGGCCCGCTGGGAGCTCGCGCGCGAGGACTGCCGCGCGCGGCGCATGGAGCTCGAGGGCGCCGAGGAGCGCGTCGGGCGCGAGCGCGCGGCGCTGTCGGAGATCGAGCGCCGGCTGCAGGAGACGATCGAGCGCCGCGGCGTCGCCGAGCGCGCGCTGGCCGAGCGCGCCGAGCGCCACGACGCGCTCTCGCGGCTGCTCTACGGCGCCCGCTCCGCCCACGAGCGCCTGGCGCTGCGTGGAGAGCAGGTCGGCTCCAGCGCGCAGGCGCTGGCCCGCAGGATCGAGCGCGTCGAGCTGGAGCTGGATGGGCTCTCGAGCGATCGCCCCGACGGGCACAGGCAGGACGGCGAGGCGCCGGAGGCGGCGCTCAGCGAGAGCCGCATCGCCGCGCTGGAAGCGCAGCTCGAGGAGATCCATGCGAGCCGCGAGCAGGAGATCGAGCGCGAGATCGCAGAGCTGCAGGGCGAGCACGAGCGCCAGCTCGCGCTCGTGGAGCGCACGGCGGCGGAGGTTGCCGACGCACGGGCCGCGCGCGAGGGCGCGGACGCGCAGGCCGAGCGCGCGCGCGAGCAGCTGGCGGCGGCCGAGCAGGCGGTGCAGGACACGCGCCGCGAGTCCGCGCGCGTCGGCGCTGAGCTCGCCGCGGCGAACCAGTTCCTGCGCGGCCACGCGGGGGTCGGCGCCGAGCACGCGGACTCCCCGAAGGCGCTCAGCGAGGAGCTGCGGGTGCAGGACGGCTACGAGCTGGCGCTGGCGGCCGCGCTGGGCGGGCGCCTGGACGCGGCGCTGGTGAAGGACGTGTCCGGCGCCGAGTCGCTGCTCGATCGCGCCGGCCCCGACGGCGGCACGGCGCTGCTGGCGAGCCTCGAGTCGGGCGAGCGGCCGGCCGCGAGCGCCTCCGCGCGCTCCCAGCCCGACCCGGCGCCCGGCGCGCGCCGGCTGCTCGATCTGCTCAGCGGGCCGCCCGCGGTGCTCGAGCTGGCCGGGCGGCTGCTGGCGGACGCGTGGGTGGTCGAGCGCCTGGAGGACCTGCCCGAGGACTTCAGCGGAATCGCCGCCACGCGCCACGGGCGCGTGTGGTTCGCGGCGTGGGGCGAGGTGCGCCAGCTGGGCGAGGGCGGCAGCGAGCGCGTGCTGGCGCGCCGCAACGAACGCGACCGGCTGATCGCCGCCGCCGAGCTCGCGGCGCAGGCCGAGCATGGCGCCCGCGCCGCTTGCGAGCAGGCGCTGGCGCAGCTGCGCGCCGCCGACGAGACGCGCCTCGGCGCGGACGCCGCGCTGCGCGAGGCCGAGCGAGCGCAGGCCGAGGCGGGCGAGGCGCGGCGGCGAACGGAGTGGCTGATCGAGCAGCGCCGAGCGGCTCCCGCGCAGGGCGCGCTCGCGGTCAGGCAGGCGGAGCTCGAGGGCGAGCTGGCGGCCGAGCGTCGCCAGGGCGAGCGGCGCGAGCGCGAGCGCATCGAGCGGCTGGCGAGGATCGAGCGCCTGCACTCCCAGCACGCCCTCGACACGGCGGCCGCGCCGCTCGCCGAGCGTCTGGCGGCGGCGCTCGCAGCCGCGGCGGCGGCGGTGCACGAGCGCGTGGCGCAGCTCGAGCAGGAGCTGGCGGCCGATCGCCAGGCGGGCGAGGAGATGGCCAGCGCGCTGCGCGCGTGCGCCGCCGAGGAGGCTGAGATCCAGGCGGCGCTGCGCGTTGCCGGCGAGGCGGTCACGGGCGCCGAGGTGGCTGCGCAGCGCCTGCGCGACCAGGCGGGCGAGGCCGAGATGGAGCTGGCGAGCGTCGGCGAGCAGCTGGGGCTGAGCGAGGAGGCCGGTGAGCACGAGCCGCTTGCCGAGGAGGAGGCGCAGGCGCTGCAGGCGCGAGTGGCGCGGCTTACGCGCCGGCGCGAGCAGCTCGGTCCCGTCAACCCGCTGGCCCAGGAGGAGTACGCGGAGGCGCTCGCGCACGTCGAGGAGCTCGAGAGCCAGCGCGGCGACCTGGAGACGGCGCTGCGCGAGCTGCGCTCGGTGATCCGCGAAACCGACCGCCAGATACAGGAGACGTTCGAGGCGACCTTCAGCGCGGCCGCGCGCAACTTCGAGCAGCTGGTCGGGGACGTGTTCCCCGGCGGCAGCGGGCGCCTGCGGCTGGTGCGCGATGAGCAGGCGCCCAGGCCGGTGCTCGGCGGCCAGCCGCTGCCGGCCGGCGAGGCGGTGGACGACGACGCGATCGAGGCCGCCGCGGAGGCGGAGAGCGAAGCCGAGCTCAGAGGCGCCGACGAGGAGCAGCTCCCGGGCGTGGAGATCGAGATCACGCCCGCGGGCAAGTCGACCAAGCGCCTGACGCTGCTGTCGGGCGGGGAGAAGTCGATGACGGCGCTCGCGTTCCTGTTCGCGGTGTTCCTCGCGCGCCCCTGCCCGTTCTACATCCTCGACGAGGTCGAGGCGGCGCTCGACGATCTCAACCTCGATCGCTTCCTGACCCTGCTGCGGCGCTACTCCGACCGCGCCCAGTTCATCGTGATCACCCATCAGAAGCGCACGATGGAGGCCGCCGACTGGCTGTACGGCGTGTCGATGGGTCACGACGGGGTCTCCAAGGTGCTCTCCCGGCGCCTGCCCTCCGAGGAGGCCCAGCCACCCGAGGTCGCCGAGGTCGCCTGAGGGCGGACGCCGTCCGGCGGCGATGCCCGCTGCGCGGGACGGGCCTCCAACGGGCCCACCGGTGAGGGCCCGCTGCTATCGTCGCGCGCCCCGTGGCCCGCGAATGGAGCGAACTGTTCATAACCGGTGAGGACGATCGCGCCGATGGCGCGGAGGACGCCGACGGCGGTGGCGGGCGCAGGACGCGTCAGCGGGGCGGGCTGTTTCGTCGCCTGCGCGAGAGCATGGCCAAGACGCGCCAGGCGCTCGGCTCGGAGATCCAGGCGACGCTGTTCGGGGTGCTCGACGAGCAGACGTGGGAACGCCTGGAGGAGGCGCTGATCATGGCGGATGTCGGCGCGAGCACGACCGCGTCGGTGGTGCAGACGCTCGAGCAGGAGTCCTCCGCGGGCGAGCTCGAGGGCGGCCAGGCGCTCAGCGAGCGGCTGATCGAGCTTCTGGCGGCGACCGCGAGGGTCGGCGACGCGAGGATCGACATCCGGCCCAAGCCGACCGTGATCATGGCGGTGGGCGTCAACGGCACCGGCAAGACGACGACGATCGGCAAGCTCGCGTGGCACCTGCGCGAGGAACTGGGGCGCAGCGTGCTGCTGGCCGGCGCTGACACGTTCCGGGCGGCTGCGGGGGAGCAGCTCGAGGGCTGGGCCGAGCGGGCGGGCTGTGAGATCGTGACCGGACCCGCGGGCTCGGACCCCGGCGCGGTGGCCTTCGACGCGATCGCGCAGGCGCGCGGGCGGGGCATCGATGTCGTGATCGTCGACACGGCCGGGCGGCTGCACACGCAGGAGGACCTGATGGGAGAGCTTGCGAAGGTGCGGCGCGTGATCGCCAGGCAGCTGGAGGGCGCGCCCCACGAGACGCTGCTCACGCTCGATGCGACCACCGGTCAGAACGGGCTGCGCCAGGCGCGGCTGTTCGCCGAGACGGCCGCGGTGAGCGGCGTGGTGCTGACCAAGCTCGACGGCACGGCGCGCGGCGGCATCGCGCTGGCGATCGCGCGCGAGCTCGGCCTGCCCGTCAAGCTGATCGGCGTCGGCGAGTCGGTGGAGGACCTGCGCCCGTTCGACCCGGAGGAGTTCGCGCGCGCGCTGATCGCGCAGGAGTGATCTGGCCTGATCGGGCGGCGGGAGGGGTAATCTGAGGGCATGTGGATTATGTGGGTGGTCGCCGCGTGCGTCCTCGGGCTCGGCGAGATGCACACCGGGGGGCTGTATCTGCTCCCGTTCGCCACGGGCGCCGGACTGGCAGCCGTCGTCAGCCTGCTGGGGGTCGGCGCGCCGCTGGCCGTGCTCGTGTTCGTGCTCGCGTCGGCGATCGTGTTCGGCGCGCTGCGCCCGGTGGCGCGCCGCCACCGGCGGCTGCCGCCGGCGATCAGAACCGGCGCCGCGGCGCTCGTCGGCCATCGCGCGATGGTGCTCGAGCGGATCGCCAACGACGAGGGCGTCGGCTGCGTGAAGGTCGACAACGGCGAGGTTTGGACCGCGCGCAGCTACGACGAAGATGAGGTGATCGACGTCGGCGAGCGCGTCGAGGTCGTCGAGATCAGGGGCGCCACAGCGCTCGTCATGCACTGAAAGGAACCCCATGGCCCTTCTCATCGTCCTCGTCGTGGTCGTGCTGTTCGTCCTGGTTCTGGCCGCGCGCACGATTCGCGTCATTCCCCAGGCGCGCGCGGGGGTGGTCGAGCGTCTCGGCCGCTACAGCCGCACGCTCGAGCCTGGCCTGACGCTCGTCACGCCGTTCATCGATCGCGTGCGGCCGCTGGTCGACCTGCGCGAGCAGGTGGTCAACTTCTCGCCGCAGTCGGTGATCACCGACGACAACGTGGTGGTGGGCATCGAGACGGTCCTGTACTTCACGATCACCGACCCGCGCTCGGCGACGTATGAAATCGCCAATCCGCTGCAGGCGATCGAGCAGCTGACGGTGACGACCCTGCGCAACGTGATCGGCGGTCTCACGCTGGAGGCGACGCTCACCGCGCGCGAGAACGTCAACACCGAGCTGCGCACGGTGCTCGACGAGGCCACCGGCAAGTGGGGGATCCGGATCAACCGCGTCGAGATCAAGTCGGTGGACCCGCCGGCGGACATCAGGACGGCGATGGAGAAGCAGATGCGCGCAGAGCGCGACCGCCGCGCCGCGATCCTGACCGCGGAAGGCGAGAAGCAGTCGCAGATCCTCACCGCCGAGGGCGCCAAGCAGGCGGCGGTGCTCACCGCCGAGGGCGAGCGACAGGCGGCGATCCTGCGCGCAGAGGGCGAAGCGAAGGCGATCGACACCGTCTTCAAAGCGATCCACGAGGGCAAACCCGACCGCGCGCTGCTCAGCTACGAATACCTGCAGATGCTCCCGCAGCTCGCCGAAGGCGACGCCAACAAGGTGTTCGTGGTGCCGTCCGAGTTCGCCGAGGCGTTCGGCGGCATCGGCGAGGCGCTGAGGGGCCGCTTGGATGGGAGCCCACCCGGCCCGCCACCCACCCCGCCGCCGGCGCCGCCCGCGCGTGTGCGCCCGCCCGCGCCGCCCGCAGAGCACGACGCCTGATCGGCGCCATGTTCGACTCCCTCGCCGAGAAGCTCCAGGGAACGCTGGCGGACGTGCGCCAGCGCGGGACGCTGACCGAGCAGGACGTCGACGCGACGATGCGCGAGATCCGCCTCGCGCTGCTGGAGGCGGACGTCAACTTCAAGGTGGTCCGCCAGTTCACCGCGCACCTGAAGGAGCGCTGCCTGGGGGCGGACGTGATCGGCGGGCTGAACCCCGGACACCAGGTGGTGAAGATCGTCGCCGAGGAGCTGACCGAATTGATGGGAGGCCCGCCCACCGCAGCCGATGAGGGCGCGCCGGCGCTGAGCTTCTCGCCGCGGCCGCCGACGGTGATCCTGATGGCGGGGCTGCAGGGCTCGGGCAAGACGACCGCGACGGCCAAGCTCGCCCGCTATCTGCGCGAGGAGCACTCCTCGGCGGTGGCGGTGGCGGCGTGCGACGTCTACCGCCCCGCGGCGGTGGAGCAGCTCGTGAAGGTCGGCGCGCAGGCGGGCGCGGCCGTCTATCACCGAGGCCCGCCCACCCCCGACCACGACCCGGTGGAGATCGCCTCGTGGGCGCTCGAGCGCGCCCGCGAGGAGGGCAAGGACGTGCTGATCGTGGACACCAGCGGGCGCCTGCACGTGGACGAGCAGCTGATGGCCGAGCTGGTGCGGATTCGCGACGCGGTGAAACCCCAGAGCGTGCTGCTCGTCGTCGACGCGATGACCGGTCAGGATGCTGTGCAGGTCGCGGAGAGCTTCGCCGAGGCGGTGCAGTTCGACGGCGTGGTCATGACCAAGCTCGACGGCGACGCCCGCGGCGGCGCGGCGCTGTCGGTGAGGGCGGTGACCGGCAAGCCGATCCTGTTCGCCTCCACCGGCGAGAAGCTGGAGCAGTTCGAACGCTTCCACGCCGACCGCATGGCGCAGCGGATCCTCGGCATGGGCGACGTGCTGAGCCTGATCGAGAAGGCCGAGCGCCAGTTCGACGAGAGCGACGCGCTCGCGCTCGAGCGCAAGCTGCGCCGCAACGAGTTCGGCCTCGACGACTTCCTCGACCAGCTGAAGATGGTGCGCAAAATGGGGCCGCTGACGAGCATCCTCGGCATGATCCCCGGGCTCGCCGGCCACCAGCTGCAGGGCATGAAGGTCGACGAACGCGAGCTCGACCGCATCCAGGCGATCATCCTGTCGATGACCCCCGAGGAGCGCCGCCGGCCGGAGCTGATCAAGGGCTCACGGCGGCTGCGCATCGCACGAGGCTCGGGCACGAACGTCCAGCAGGTCAACCGGCTGGTAAAGCAGTTCAGCCAGATGCGCAAGGTGATGCGCCAGGTCGGGCGCGGCAAGATGCCCGACTTCGGCGCGCTGATGCGCGGCGCGCGCTGACGCGGTCTACTTGAGCTTGGCCGTGACCGTGGCCGGTTCGCTGCACGTGCCGAGGCTCTTGATGGTCTGATCGACGGTGATCTTGCCGCTGAGCTCGTCGCCGCTGAAGCGGGCGCTGATGTGCAGCACATCGGTCGTCGAGCTGGCGAAGGTGCGGCTCGTGGAGCCGGAGAGCTTGCCGTCCCTGAGCTCGAGCGTGGGGAAGTGGAACAGCGGCGCGACCTCGCCCGGCGCGCCGTTGCAGCCCGCGTCGAACCCCGCCACGAGGTCCTCGACCTTGGTGCCGTGCGCGGCGACCCTGAAGCTGAGCGGCCAGCCGGGTCCCACCGACCCGGAGTAGGCGCCGTCCTTGACGGCGCCCGTGGCGATCGCGAGCACCGGCGCGCCCGCGAGCACGAGCAGGGCGAGGAGCAGTGCTGGCAGTCGAGTTGGCTTCATCGCTCGCATGCGCGTAAGCATAAGGTAGGGGTCGGCTGCACGCCCGTGGATCGCGTCCGCTCCGCCTCGCGCGTGCACACCGTCTAAGCTCTCTGCTTCGATGGGCAACTCGGCGATATGCATCGCCGTGGTTGTGCACCCATCGAGATCTCGTTCAGCACCAGAGAGGAAACCGTGGCGGTAAGGCTCAGGCTCACGCGAGTGGGCGCCAAGAAGGACCCGATATGGCGTGTGGTCGTCGCCGACCAGCGCTCGCCGCGCGACGGCCGCGTGATCGAGACGATCGGCCATTACAACGCGCAGACCGACCCGTCGACGATCGTGATCGACGAGGAGCGCGCGCGCAGCTGGCTGGCACGGGGCGCGCAGCCGTCGGGCACCGTGCGCAAGCTGCTGCGCATCCAGGGCATAGAGACGCGGACCGGCTAGGACCACGCTGGGCTGCGCGATGCTGTGTCCTCGATCGCTCGCGTGCATAGCACGCCACGCTCACTGCGTCCGTGCCTCGCTTGCTCAGCGTGGCCCTAGCTGCAGACAGCGATAACGGGATGGCCACCGAGAACCCCAGGCGGCTGCTGGAGTACCTCGCCGAAGGCCTGGTCGACGATCCCGAGTCAGTGGCGGTGGAGCAGTTCGAGGAGGACGACGGCACGGTCGTGCTCGAGCTGTGCGTCGCGGCCGACGACTACGGCAGGGTGATCGGCCGCGGCGGACGGACCGCGCATGCCCTGCGCACCGTCGTCAAAGCGGCGGCGGCCGGCGAGGGCAGCCACGTGCTCGTCGACATCGTCGATTGACGCACGAGCCGGGCGATCCGAGCACCCGCGCGCAGACGGCGCCCGTCGGCCTGCCGGCGGGCCGCGTCGGCAGGCCGCACGGGCTGGACGGGAGCTTCTACGTGACGCGGCCGCGCCCGAAGCTGCTGAGCGTCGGGGTCGCGCTCACCGTGGCTGGCCGCAGCGCGCAGATCGTGCGGCGCGCAGGAACCGAGCAGCGCCCGATCGTGCGCTTGGAGGGCGTCGAGGAGCGGGTGGCGGCCGAGGCGCTGCGTGGGATGGAGCTGGTCGTCGCGGGAGCCGACGCGCCCGTGCTCGGCGAGGGCGAGTGGTGGGCGCACGAGCTCGAGGGCTGCGCGGTGGTGGATGGCGAGGAGCAGCTGGGGATCGTCACGCGCCTGATCGAGCTGCCCTCGTGCGAGGCGCTGGAGGTGCGCCCGGCGGACGGCGGCGCGACGGTGCTGGTGCCGATGGTCAAAGACGCGGTGCGCCGGGTGGAGCCGGCGCGCGGACGGATCGAGGTCGACCTCGACTTCCTTGGCCTCGCCGGCCGCGGGCGCGCGGCGCCCGCGCGCCACGGCGGGCGCGAGGCACGCGAAGGTGGGCACGGGGGAGACGCGGGCGCGTGAACATCGACGTGTTCACGCTGTTCCCGGAGTGGTTTGGCTGGTTCGCCTCCCAGCGCCACGTCGGCAACGTGCTCGCGGCGGGCTCGCGTCTGCAGTGCGTGAACCCGCGCGATCACACGCCGCTGAGCGGCGGGCAGGTCGACGACACGCCGTTCGGCGGCGGCGCGGGGATGGTGCTGCGCGTGGACGTGCTCGACAGCGCGCTGCGCGCGCACTACGGCGTGGATCCCGTGCAGCTGCGCAGCCGGCGACGCGTGATCGCGCTGGCTCCCGGCGGGCGACTGCTCGACGAGCAGCTGGTGGCCGAGCTCGCGGGCGAGCCGGAGCTGACGCTGCTGTGCGGCCGCTACGAGGGCTTCGACGAGCGCATTCTCGAGCACTTCTCCAGTGACGTGGTGTCGATCGGTCGCTATGTCCTCAGCGGCGGCGAGCTCGCCGCGATGGTCCTGTGCGACGCCGTGCTGCGCAAGCTGCCCGGCGCGCTCGGGCACGAGCGCTCGGCTGCCGAGGAGTCATTCAGCGCCGCGCTGGAGGGGAACCCCGAGTATCCGCATTACACCCGCCCGGCCGAGTTTCGCGGCTGGCGCGTGCCCGAGGTGCTGCTGTCCGGCCACCACGAGCAGATCGAGCGCTGGCGGCGCGAGCGCAGCCGCGAAAGGGGGGCGGGCTCCTCGGCGCAGGGCTAGCGCCGAGCGGGCGGGTCCTTGGTGCGGCGAGCTCGACCGCCTGTTCGCTACCATTGCAGCTCGCGCCGACCGAGACGTTCGTCTCGGGGCGTCTCCCGTCTGTCAAGAGGCGGCCCCTCCCTTCACTTATGAGCAGCGTCATCGCATCCATCGAGCGCGCGCAGTTGCGCCGCGTCCCCGACTTCGCGCCGGGCGACCGCGTCAAGGTCCACTTCCAGGTGATCGAGGGCGCCCGCAGCCGCGTGCAGGTGTTCGAGGGTGTGGTCATCAAGCGCCAGGGCCACGGCGCGCGCGAGACGTTCACGGTGCGCAAGCAGTCCTTCGGGGTCGGCGTCGAGCGCATGTTCCCGCTGCACTCGCCGAAGATCGAGCGGATCGAGCTGGCCGCGCGCGGCGATGTGCGGCGCGCGAAGCTCTACTACCTGCGCGATCGGGTCGGCAAGCGCGCGCGTGTGCGCGAGCGCCGTTACACGGGCCCCGAGCAGGCGGTCGAGCCAGGTTTGCTGGTCGAGCCGGCGAGCGTTGAGCCCGGCGGGCCGACCGACGCCGAGGGCGTGACCGCGGAGGAGGCGGTCGCCGAGCGCGCGCACGACGAACAGCCGGACGGCGGCGGCGCTGCCGAGGGGGGTAGTCAGGAACAAGCGGACGCGACGGATTCCGCGTCGGCCGGCGACGGCGGGGACGCGGTGGTCGCGGAGCCCGTCGCGCACGCCTCGCCCCAGGTTGAGGCGGACGCCGAGGATTCCGCGGCGGCAGGCGCCACCGATCCCTCCTCCGACGCCGCGGACGCCGACGGAGGCGTTGCCGCCGGCGATTCGACCGCGTGAGCACCGGCGCGAAGACCGCCAGGAAGCGCTCGAAATCGACGGTCGCCTCGATCGTCGAGCTGGTCGTGATCATCGCCGTCGCGCTCGGCCTCGCGCTCGGCATCCAGGCGTTCATCGTCAAGCCCTACCGCATCCCGAGCGGCTCGATGGAGCCGACGCTGGAGGTGGGCCAGCGCGTGCTGGTCAACCGCATCGGCATGGACTTCGGCGAACCGCACGTCGGCGAGATAGCCGTGTTCCATCCCCCCGAAGGCGCCGAGCAGGAGGAGTGCGGCCCCGCGCCGCACGTGATCAAGCTCGGCGGCGCCGCGTGTGCGGAACCGGTGCCCAAGCAGGACTCGAGCGTGAACTTCATCAAGCGGGTGGTCGCCGGCCCGGGCGATGAAATCTACGTCAAGGAAGGCCACGTCTATCGCAAGGCCGCCGGCAAGAGCGCGTTCGTTCGCGAGCGCGACTCCTACATACGCGAATGCGGCGCGAGCCCCGAGTGCAACTTCCCCACCCCGATCAAGATTCCCGCCGGTCACTGGTTCATGATGGGGGACAACCGTGGCGAATCCGACGACAGCAGGTTCTGGGGACCCGTCCCCACCGGATGGATCATCGGGCAGGCCTTCGCCACCTACTGGCCCCCCGACCGCATCGGCATCCTCTAGCGAGCCTGATGTGGCGGGCTCCTCGCGGCCGAGCTCCGGCTCCTCCGCGCGCGCCAGGCGCCGCGCACGCCGCGCCGGCAGCGGCAGGCGCCTGTTCGCGTTCGACCGCCGTCTCGGCTACCGCCTGATCGCCGGCGCCGACGAGGCCGGGCGAGGCTGCCTGGCGGGGCCGCTGGTGGCGGCCGGCGTGCTGTTCGACTATGAGGCGCTGACCACGCGCGAGCTGCGCTCGCTTGGTGCGCTCAACGACTCCAAGCAGCACAGCGCCGAGGCGCGCGAGGAGCTCTATCCGCTCGTCATGCGCAGCGCCGCGCGGGTCGTCGTGGTGTCCCGCTGCGTGCGCGGGATCGATGCGCGCGGTCTGCACAAGACCAACCTGGCCGCCCTGCGCGACGCCGTGCGCGGGGTCACCGCGGGCGTCTGCGAAGAGGTGCTGTGCCTGCTCGACGGCTTCTCGGTGGCCGAGTTCGAGCACCCGCAGCGAGCGATCATCGACGGCGACGCCACCAGCGCGGCGATCGCCGCGGCGTCGATCGTCGCGAAGGTCACCCGCGACCGTTACATGCGCCTGGCCGACGTCCGCCATCCGGGGTGGAGCTTCGCCGAGCACGTCGGCTACTCCACGCCGTCACACCGCGAGGCGATCCTCCGCCAGGGCGTCTCGCCGCTGCACAGGATGTCCTTCCAGTCGCTCGCCTACCAGCAGCTCGCGCTGTGAGCGCTGACAGCGTCATGTGGCGGAGTGGGTGAGCGGCTACGCGCATCTGACTCGAGCGGCGCGAGCCCTGGGCCGCGCCTGCGTGCGACCCTTCGGCTACCTGGCGTTCGTGCTCGCGCTGGCGGCGCTCGCCTCGACGGCGAGGCTCCTCGGCGACGAGCACGAGCTGGGGTTCTTCGCGGGGCGCCTGAATCGCATGATCTGGCGCTATCCGGAGGTGACGCGGCGCAGCGTGCAGATGGCCTGGCTCGTGTGGCTGGTGCTGTTCGGCATCGCCGTCAGCCCGGCCGACCCGATCGCTAGCCGGTGGGATGAGGTCTTGCTCGGGGCACTTGCCCTGCTTGTCGCTGCCCGGCGGGCCGGCGCTGGGCACCAAGTCGAGCGTTGAGGTTCTCGAGCGCGCGCTCGAGCCCCACCTCAGCCGGGTCGAGCTCGCGCATGGCCACAGCCAGCCGGTATTCGGCGAAGTGGTCCGGCTCGACGTCGCATGCCTGCGCGATCAGCTCCATCGCGCGCATCGACGGCTTGTCGTGCCCGCGGGCGAGCATGTTGATGTGGGCGTGGGTCATCCCCCGGCCGTCGATCTGGCGGGTGGCCTCGGCGAGGCTCCGGTAGCTGAGGCCGCGTGCGCTCATCAGCGCGCGCAGCGCCTCTCCGAATGGCTTGTCGCTCAGGCGTTCGATCGCTTCGCCTCCTGTTTGACGCGCCCGCGCCGGGCCCGGAGACGCTCCCGAAGCCGGCACCGCAGCGTTGCCGCAACCCCTGCTGGTAGGTTACTCACCTAACAGCGCGGCCGGCCGATGGGGCCGACCGTCATGCGAGTTCCAAAATACATGCTGGGGAGGCGCTCGATGGAGCTGACGCAGCTGCGGGTCGCCGTCGTCGACTCGCATGACCCCGAGGACGTGACGCTGGGATCGGGCTGGTCGAGCTCGCTGAGCTCGGCGCTCGCGGAGGTGGTGGGGGAGGTGGTGCCGATCCATGCCGAGCTGCCCCGCCCCGCCCACCGCCTGCTGTATCTCGGGAGCATGGCCGTGCGTCTGCGCGCCGCCGACCTGCGCGATCTCAGGAAGGGCGCCCACAGGGTCTCCAACTCGGCGCTGCTTGGGCGCTCGCTGACCGCGTCGCGCCGGCTCGCCGCGTGGAGCCGCTTGCGGCGCGCCGGGACGCTGAACGGCGTCGTGCAGCGCGGCTGCGACATGCTGCTGCCCCGGCGCACGCCGGTCGTGACGTTCGAGGACTCCACGCTGCTGCAGGCCGTGCGCTCCTACCCGTGGCCGCATCTTCAGGGACTGCGCCAGGCCGAGCTCGACCGCTACGCGGAGCGTCAGCGGCGCATCTACCAGCAGGTTCGCGCCGCGTGCGTGTCCTCCCACTGGGCCGCCGAGAGCGTGGTCGGCGACTATGGCGTGGATGCGGCCCGCGTGCAGGTGGTCGGGCTGGGCAAGAACCACGAGCTCAGCGCCACGCCGCGCGACTGGTCCACGCCGCGATTCCTGTTCGTGGGCGTCGCGTGGGAGCGCAAGAACGGCCCGGCGGTCCTGCGCGCGTTCGCGCGCGTGCGCGAACGCTGGCCGCAGGCGCGGCTGGACGTGGTCGGCGGTCATCCGCGGCTGACGGAGCCGGGCGTGACCGGGCATGGCGCGCTGTCGCTCGGCGATCCCGCCGCCCGCGACCGTCTCGCCGCGCTGTATGCGAGCGCGACCGTGTTCGTGATGCCCTCGCTGCACGAGCCGACCGGCACCGTCTACGCGGAGGCGGGCGGCGCCGGCATCGCCTCGATCGGCACGACCAATGGCGGCGCGGCGACCGTGATCGGGGACGGCGGCCGTCTCGTGGACCCGCTGAGCCTCGAGGAGATAACCCAGGCGATGCTGGAGCTGGCCGAGCCTGCGGTCGCCGCGCGTCTCGCGGAGCTCGCGCATGAGCGGGCGCGCCTGTTCACCTGGCGCAAGGTCGCCGAACGGCTCGTGCGCGCGCTGGCGATCCCCGGCGTGGATCCGGCGGGCCTGGCGGCGCCGCTGTAAGCGGCGATCACCACGCCGCCTCGACATGGTCCAGGCGCAGCAGCTCACCGCGCTCGTCGACGATCACGCCCACCGCGTCGAAGCGGATCGTGCGGGCGCTCGGACGCGCGTGGCGCTCGTCGCTCAGCCACGCGCGCGCGAGCCGGCGCAGGCGTGCGCGCTGGCGCGGACGCAGCCACGGCAGCGGCTCCTGGTCGGGGCGCACGGGCCGCCCGCCGAATCCCGCTCGGCGAGTCTTGACCTCGACGAACGCGAGCACGCGCCCGTCGAAGACGATCAGGTCGATCTCCCCGTGGCGGGTGCGCACGTTGCGCGCGAGCGTGGAGAAGCCGAGGCGCGTGAGGTGCGCTGCAGCCAGGTCCTCGCCGAGGCGCCCGAGCGTGCGGCGCGCATCGGTGCTGCGCTCTGAGAGGTGTGGACTGCTCGCATCTCGGTCGCTGCGCCGGGGAGCGGACACGACCGGCACGCTATGTCCGCAAATGTGACGTGCGGGTGCGATCTGTGCCGATTCAGCGCGCCGGTCGTGTCAGGAGTGTGTCTTTGCTCTGGCTGACGGGCACGGGGCCGGCCGCACGAGGCGCGCGGCCTCCGCTCGTCCCGCACGCCAGGCGCGCCTACGCGCCGACAGCGCGGGCAGCCTGCGAGCGTGACGCGGGTGTGCGGCTGCGTGCCGAGCGCTGCTGCCACGCGCGGCGCTCGGACCGCACGCGCTCGGCGTTCTCGGCGTCGCCGATTGCCCACGCGAGCCGCTCGATCAGCTGTGCGGCGGCGTGCCCGGTGCTCAGATGCACCGAGTGCACGTGCTCGTCGAGCAGCACGGCGGTCTCGTCGGTGGGCTCGGATGCGACCGCGTCGGTTGTGACGAGGATCCTGGGCATGGGATCTCCTGTGTCTGGTGGTGGGCGGTGGCTGTGCGCGGATGCCCCCGCGGGCGGGGGCGGGGCGCATCGGGAAGTTCGTCCGGGGAGGGCTCTCGCCCTCCCCGGACAGGAGGTATGGGATGAGACGTCAGGTACGTCGACATCGCCCGGTCACGCCAGCCGACGTCACTGCGACGCGGGTCCGGAGCCTGGGGGCCTTTGTGGGCGCCGGAGCGGCTGGCGTGCGATCGGACATTGTGCACTGAATATATCGAAAATATCTAGAACATCAAGGGCGAGCTGCGCGCGGTGCCCGAGGGTCTCGCGCGCAGCGCCCGCGGACCGTGCACGTCCGCTCCCGCTCGCGTAGCCTGCGTGCCATGAGCGACGATGCGACGGGCGCCGGCGAGCAGGCTCGCCCGAGCGCGCCGGGCCTGAACGCGGACGGCGTTCCGGTTGAAGGCGCCAGCCACGGCGGGCCGCGCTCGCTCGACGGCGTGAGCAGCTTCATGGGCCTGCACTGGGAGGACGCGCAGACCGTTCGCATGCGCATCCGGCCCGAGCTGATCAACGGCGGCGGGCTGCTGTCGGGCGTGGCGACGTACGCGATGGTCGACTACTGCATGGGCTCGACGCTGTGGGTGCAGACCACGCGGGAGGAGCGCATCGCGACGGTCAACATCTCGATCAACTACATTCAGACGGCGACGGAGGGGGAGATCGTGTGCAGGACCCAGCTCGACCGCCGCAACCGGACCGTGGGCATCATGAAATCGGAGGTGCGCCACGAGGACGACCGGCTGCTGGTGACTGCAGTCGGGATCTACTCGATCCGCGTGCCGCGGGAGCTGCGCGCGTAGGCGTGCGGAGCGCGGCCGCCGACGCACACGCCGGCCGGTGCCGTCCACGCGCGCGGTGGGAACGGTGACGCCGACCGTCCTGACGATCGCCGGCTCGGACTCCGGCGGCGGCGCCGGCATCCAGGCCGACCTGAAGGCGTTCGCGCGCTGCGGCGTGCACGGCACGTGTGCGATCACCGCGGTGACCGCCCAGAACACGCTCGGCGTCAGCGCCATCCACCACGTGCCGCCGGAGATCGTGCTCGCGCAGGTGCGCGCCGTGGTGAGCGACATCGGCGTCGACGCGGTCAAGGTGGGGATGCTCGGCACGGCCGAGGTGACGCTGGCGGTTGCGGCGGCGCTGGACGAGCTGCCGCCAGGCACGCCGGTCGTGGTCGACCCGGTGATGGTCGCCGAGTCGGGCGCGCGGCTGCTCGCGCTCGACGCCCAGCGCGCGCTCGTCCAGGAGATCCTGCCGCGCGCGAGCGTGCTCACGCCGAACGTGCCCGAGGCGCGGGCGCTCGCCGGTGGCGCTGGGGAGGGCGTGGATGCAGACGCCGCGCCGGACGGGGACGCCGACGCGGAGGCGCTGGCGAGGGCGGTGCTGGCGCTCGGCCCGGGCGCGGTGGTGCTCACCGGCGGGCATCGCGCGCGGGCGGTGGACCTGTTCGTGGACCGTGCAGGCGCGGTGGTCGAGATCGAGGGCGTGCGCCACCCCGAGGGCGCCGCGCACGGCTCGGGCTGCACCCACTCGTCGGTGCTCGCGGCGCAGCTGGCCCTCGGCCACTCGCCCCTGGAGGCCGCGCGCACCGCCCGCCGCCTGGCGGGAGCGGCGGTGGCGGGCGGCCTGCGCGACGTGGGTGCGGGCGCGGGCCCGGTCGACGTGATCGGACTCGCGCGCATGCGCGCGTGCTGACCGATGTGCGCCGATGTGCCGCTGCCCGGGCCGGCCTGCGCCTGCCGGCGATCCGCGCCCGCCCGTTTGCCATAATCGGGTGCGATGAAGCTGCTGCGCATGAAGCCCGGTCATGGCGAGATCGTTCTCGCCGAGGGCGACGTGGAGGTGCCGGAGCAGGAGCGGGAGCTGATCGAGGCGTTCCGGCGCGAGCTGGACGCGGGCATGTGGGCGGCGGTGCCCACGCAGGCGCCGGGCGGCCGCCGCGAGGCGGAGCTCGTGAAGAGCTTCGCGGAGGTGCCGCGGGACGCCGAGCGCGTGATCTTCTTCCCGCGGGCCGCGGGCGGCGCGACCCCGGCGGCGGGCGCGTCCGCGGCGACGCTCTAGGGCGGCCGTGGGGCTCGCGCTGGGCACCGCGGCGGTCGTGCTGGTGGTGCTGCTGTGGGAGCTCGCGCGCCCGACGTTCAAACGCGGGCTCGCGCAGGCTTCGCAGCTGTGGGCGGCGCACCGGCGTGGCAGCGCGCCCGCGGGCTATGACCCCGGGCGCGAGCGTCGCGCCGAGCAGCGCGCGCGGGCGCTGCTGCGCTCGTGCGTGAGCGAGCTCGACTGGGCGATGTACAGCGACCTGGGGTTCCTGCGCGTGTGGGGCGGGCTGGGCGATGGCGGTCGCGGCGAGGGGTCAGCGTACGCGTACCTGATCTACCCGCACAAGCCGATCGTGGCGTACGTGCCGACGACGGGCGAGCTGCTGAACGAGTACTGCGTGGCGTTCCCCGACCACTCAAAGCCCTACGGCAGCTCGCGGCTGCCGGACTCCGACGACGTGCTCGCCAAGTGGATGGCGCTGACCGCGGACGAGCGGCGACTGGTGGGCGAGGCGAACATGCACCTGCCGGGCCGCCAGGTGGACCCGGATCGCGTGCGCCGCGATCTCGTGCGCCTGCGGCGCTGGGAGCTGCGAGCGCGATAACGTGCGCGCCGCGTGAGCACTCCGGCCGCCTTCGACGTCAAGCACCGCAGCCGCGCCCTCACCGAGGGGCCCGAGCGCGCGGCCGCGCGCGCGTACCTGCACGGCATCGGCTACTCGGCGGAGGACCTCGCCAAGCCGATCGTGGGCGTCGCGCACTCGTGGATCGAGACGATGCCTTGCAACTTCAACAACCGCGTGCTGGCGGCGAAGGTCAAGGAGGGCATCCGCGCGGCGGGCGGCACGCCGATGGAGCTGAACACGATCGCGATCTCCGACGGGATCACGATGGGCACCTCCGGGCATGCGCGCGTCGCTGGTCTCGCGCGAGCTGATCGCCGACTCGATCGAGCTCGTCGCCTCCGCCCACCAATTCGACGCGCTGGTGGCGATCTCCGGCTGCGACAAGACGATCCCGGGGACGGTGATGGCGCTCGCGCGCCTGAACATCCCCGGCGCTGATGCTCTACGGCGGCTCGATCAGGCCCGGCCACTGGCAAGGGCGCAGGACGTGACGATCCAGCAGGTGTTCGAGGCGGTCGGGGCGTTCGCGTCGGGCAAGATCACCGAAGCAGGAGCTGCACGAGCTGGAGGAGGCCGCCTCGCCCGGGCGCGGGCGCGTGCGGCGGGCAGTTCACGGCGAACACGATGGCGATGGCCTTCGAGGCGCTCGGCATCTCGCCGGCGGGCTCCGCGATGGTGCCGGCCGAGGACGGGCGCAAGCTGCAGGTCGCCGTCGAGGTGCGGCGAGCTGGTGATGGACGTGCTGCGCCGCGGGCAGCGCCCGAGCGACAGTCATCACCAAGCCGGCGCTCGAGAACGCGATCGCGGCGGTCGCCACGAGCGGCGGCTCGACCAACGGCGTGCTGCACCTGCTGGCGGTCGCGCGCGAAATGGGCGTGCCGCTGGAGATCGACGAGTTCGACGCGATCTCCGAGCGCACGCCGCTGCTGTGCGACCTGCAGCCGGGCGGGCAGTATGTGGCGACGGACCTGTATGAGGCGGGCGGCGTGCCGCTGGTGCTCTCGCGCCTGCTGCGAGGCGGGCATGCTCAACGCGGACGCGCAGACGGTCACCGGCAGGACGATCGGCGAGCACGCTGCGCGAGGCGCTCGAGACGCACGGCCAGCCGGTCGTGCGGCCGCTGTCGGACCCGATCAAAGCGACGGGCGGCTTCGCGATCCTGCGCGGCAACGTCGCGCCGGACGGCTGCGTGGTGAAGCTGTCGGGGCACGAGCGGCGCAAACACTCGGGCCCGGCGCGCGTGTTCGACGGCGAGGAGGCGGCGATGGCGGCGGTGCTCCACCACCAGATCCAGGCGGGCGACGTGGTCGTGATCCGCGGCGAGGGGCCGGCGGGCGGCCCGGGCATGCGCGAGATGCTGTCGGTGACGGCGGCGATCGTCGGCGAGGGCCTCGGCGAGGAGGTCGCGCTGATCACCGACGGGCGCTTCTCGGGCGCCACGCACGGCTTCATGGTGGCGCACGTGGCGCCGGAGGCGGTCCGCGGCGGGCCGATCGCGGCGCTGCGCGACGGCGACGAGATGACGATCGACGTGGACACGCGCCGGCTGGACGTGGCGCTGTCCGACGGGGAGATCGCGGCGCGCGTGAGCGCCTACAGCCAGCCGCCGCGGGCGGACGAGCACGTGGACGTGGCGATCCAGAAGTATGCGAAGCTCGTCGGTAGCGCCGCCGAGGGCGCCATAGCCCGCTAGGGAGCCGCTGGCCGGCGCTGGCCGAAACGGGGATGCGAGCCGGAGGCGAGTGTCTCCCGGATTCGGTCGGCGTCCTCGGTCGCTCGCGCGCTACTCGGCGAGGAAGTCCTCGAGCAGCGCGTTGAACGCGGCGGGGCGCTCGAGCATGGCCATGTGGCCGGTGTCCTCGAAGACGACCTTGCGCGAGCTGGGAATCAGCTCGGCGAACACGTCGGCGTCGTGCACGGGGATCAGGCGGTCGTGATCGCCCCAGACGATCAGCGTCGGGCAGGCGATCTCGGGCAGGCGCTCGCGGATGTCGTAGTCGAGCACCGCCTGCAGCGCCTGCATGAACCCGGGCTTGCCGGCGCCGCGCAGCTGCTCGGCGGCGAGCGCGGCGGGCAGCCGGCTGGGGTGGCGCACGACGACGCCGAGCAGCGCCTCGCGCAGGCGCGCGCGGCGGGCGACGGTGTCGGATTTGGCGGCCACCCACGCGCCGCCGGCGGCGAGCGCCCGCTCGGTGCGGCGGATCACGGGCACGGCGCGCATGGAGCCGGGATGGCCGGTGGTGGAGACGCCGGCGGCGGAGACCAGCACGAGGCGCTCGACCCGCTGCGGGAAGGCGATGGCGAGCTCGGCGGCGATGAAGCCGCCCATCGAGTTGCCGACGACGGCGGCGGCGTCGACCCCGAGCTGGCCGAGCAGGCCGTCGAGCAGGCGCGCGTAGCCGGAGATCGAGATCTGCTGACGAGGCATCGGCGAGTAGCCGAAGCCGGGCAGGTCGAGCGTGATCACGCGATGCTCGGCGGCGAGCACGGGCAGCTGCTCGAGCCAGTTGGCCCAGCAGCCGGAGAGCCCGTGGACGAACACGAGCGGCTGGCTCGCGTTCCCCTGCTGCGCGGCGCGCTCGGCGCCGAGCTCGATCGTGTTGACGGGCTGGCCGTCGACGATCACCCAGCGCTGGTGCGCGCGCCAGTCGACGTCGAGCCAGCGCGAGCGTCCGGCGGGCCCGTAAGGGGCTGCCTCGCCGGCGGGTGTGCGCGTCGCTTGGCTGGAGCGCGAACCGGTGCTCACCGTTTGACTGTACTCCAGAGGGATGCGACCGCCACGCGCGAGGCAGGCGGAGCATGGTGGGCGGCGAAGTAGTGAGGGAGATGAGCGTTCGAGCTGGGCAGGAGCTGCAGGCGGGGGAGCGGGAGCGGCTGCGCGGCGCGTGGGCGCAGGCGAGCGCGTTGCTGGAGGAGGATCTGCACAGACGTGACGCGGCACCGCGCACGCGCCGCGCGTACGCGGTGGACGTCGGTCAGTTCGCGCTGTGGGCGATCGCGCGCGGCCTGGAGCCGCAGCGGGTCGACGCGAAGGCGGTGCGCCGCTACGTCGCCCATCTCTCTGAGCGCGCGCCGGCGGGCGCGGCGGCGGCGCCGAGCACCTCGGCGCGCAAGCTGGCGGCGCTGCGCGCGCTGTTCGCGAGCCAGCGCGAGCACGGGCTGATCGCCCAGAGCCCTGCCGACCTGGTGTCGACCCCGCGCCGGGGGTCGCACCTGCCGCGCGTGCTGAGCGCGCGCGAGGCGGCGCGGCTGCTCGACGGAATCCCCGACGGCATGCCGGCCGGCCCGCTGGAGCTGCGCGACCGCGCGATGTTCGAGCTGGCGTACTCGTGCGGGCTGCGGGCGGAGGAGCTGGTATCGCTGGGCTGCGCGGACGTCGACTACGACGGCGAGCAGCTGCGCGTGGAGGGCAAGGGCCGAAAGACGCGCTTCGTGCCGGTGGGCGAGCCGGCGATGGCGGCGGTGCGCGCGTACGTGGAGCGCGGGCGCGGGCAGCTGGCGACGCCCGCGACACGGACGGGGTCGGCGCCCGCGACGGCCGTGCGCTCGCTGAGCGCGCTGGACGCGCTGTTCCTGAGCAAGACCGGGCGGCCGCTGGGCACGGGCGACGTTCGCCGGCGGCTGCGCGCGTGGACCGGCGCGCTGGGCGTGGGCGAGGGCTCCTCGCCGCACGCGCTGCGTCACAGCTTCGCGACGCACCTGCTCGACGGCGGCGCGGACCTGCGCAGCGATCCAGGAGCTGCTCGGCCACTGCGAGCGTCTCCACCACCCAGATTTATACTCGGGTAGAGTCCGCCGGCTGAGAAGCGCCTATGCGCGCAGTCACCCTCGGGCATGACTAGACGCCCGCGCGGCATTCGGAGATGACCCTGGAGACGAACGTCAAAGCGATCGAGCTGCGCGAACTGTGGCGGCGCTACAAGACCGAAGGCGACGCGCGCGCGCGCGAGCGCCTGGTCGTCGCGTACTCGCCGCTGGTCAAGTACGTCGCCGGGCGCACCGCCGCCGGGCTGCCCCCGCACGTCGAGGAGGCCGACCTGATCTCCTACGGGCTGGTCGGCCTGATCTCCGCGATCGAGCGCTTCGACCTGTCGCGGGAGATCAAGTTCGAGACGTACGCGATCACGCGCATCAAGGGCGCGATCATCGACGAGCTGCGCTCGCTCGACTGGGTGCCGCGCTGCGTGCGCGCACGCGCACGCGAGAGTCGAGCGCGCCAACGCCAAGCTCGAGCACACGCCTGCAGCGCGCTCCCACCGACGAGGAGATCGCGGCCGAGCTCGGCATCACGGTCGACGAGCTCCACGAGTCGCTGCTGGCGATCTCCCACTCCTCGATCGTCGCGCTCGACGAGCTGTGGAGCGTCTCGGACTCGAGCGGCGACCAGGTGTCGCTGATGGACACGATCGAGGACCCGGGCGCGCCCGACCCGCGCGCGCGCTGGACGTCGGCGACCTGAAGGACCGGATCGCCGACGCGATCGCCGCGCTGCCCGAGCGCGAGAAGCTCGTGATCGCGCTCTACTACTACGAGAACCTGACCCTGCGCGAGATCGGCGAGGTGCTGGGCGTCACCGAGTCGCGCGTCTCGCAGCTGCACACCAAGGCGGTCCTGCGCCTGCGCTCGCGGATGCAGGAGGAGTCCTTCGACGACTGACCTGGCGTCCGACAGCCGGCGCCATACTGCGTCCTCGGCGGCTCGCGTGCACAGCACGCCACGCCGCCTGCGTCCTTGTCTGGCTTGGCTCCGAACGCCAGGACGCGAAGCTGATTCGGCGAGAGCCCTAGCGAGTACTGGCGCCCGCTCGAGCGCAGCGGTATGGTCCTTCACACCGAGGAAGGAGATATCCATGCACCCCGCAGCGGACCGCATTCGCAACGTGGCCCTCGTCGGCCATCGCGGGTCGGGCAAGACCTCGCTGCATGAGGCGCTCCTGTTCGAGGCGGGGTGCATCGACCGGCTTGGCTCGGTGCCCGACGCACAGCACGGTCTCGGACTCCGACCCGGACGAGCAGGCGCGGCAGATGTCGATCTCGACGACGCTCAGCACGCTCGAGTGGCAGGAGCGCAAGATCAACCTGCTCGACACGCCCGGCGAGCCGAGCTTCGTCGCCGACGCGCTCGGCGCGCTGCGCGTGTGCGAGTCGGCGGTGTTCGTCGTCAACGCGGTGATGGGCGTCGAGGTGAGCACCAGCCGGCTGTGGGCGCGCGCGGCCGAGCTGGACATCGCGCGGATGCTGTTCGTGAACATGCTCGACCGCGAGCGCGCCGACTTCTACCGCACGCTCGATCGCTCAAGCGCGCATTCGGCCCGCACGTCGTCGCCACCGAGATCCCGATCGGCGCCGAGCACGAGGTGGAGGGCGTGATCGACCTCGTCGACATGAAGGCCTTTCGCGCACAGTCGACTCGCCGAGCGGGGCGCCTGCGGACGAGATCCCGATCCCCGCCGAGCTGCAGGAGCGCGCGGCCGAATATCGCGAGAAGCTGATGGACGAGGTGTGCGAAGTCTCCGACGCGCTGATGGAGCGCTACCTGGAGGGCGAGGCAGATCTCCCACGAGGAGATCGTCGACGCCCTCAAGGAGGGCACCAACCACGGCAAGATCTTCCCCGTCGTCTGCGGTGTCGCCACGCGCAACCTCGGCACCACGCGCCTGCTCGACGCGATCGTCGAGGACCTGCCCTCGCCGGTCAAGCACGGCGCGCTCGAGGTCGGCGAGGTCGAGCGCTCGAGCCGCCGAGGAGTCGCGAGCCGCTTACGCGTACGTGTTCAAGACGCGCGCCGACCCGTTCGCCGGGCGCATCAACCTGCTGCGCGTCTACCAGGGCGTGCTGCGCGCCGACAGCCAGCTGCTGAACACGCGCGCCCACGTCAAGGAGCGCATCGGCCAGCTGGTGACGTTCGCCGGCAAGGAGGTCGAGCACGTGCAGGAGTTCGGCCCGGGCGACATCGGCGCGGTCGCCAAGCTCAAGGAGACGCGCGCCGGCGACTGGCTGGCCGAGCGCGACGAGCCGATCGAGATGCCGCGGCCGAAGCTGCCCGCGCCGGTGATGGCGTTCGCGGTCGAGCCCAAGAGCCGGGGCGACGAGGACAAGGTGCTCACGTCGCTGCGCCGTCTGCAGGAGGAGGACCCGACGATCGACCTGCACCGCGACCCGCAGACCGGCGAGCAGATCGTCGCCGGCCTCTCGCAGGTGCACGTCGAAGTGATCGTCGACCGGCTGCGCTCGCGCTTCGGCGTCGAGGTCACGCTGAAGCCGCCGCGCGTCCCCTACCAGGAGACGATCCGCATCGAGCGCCACCGCCCACGGGCGCCACAAGAAGCAGTCAGGCGGGCGCGGCCAGTTCGGCGACTGCCACATCGAGATCGAGCCGCTGAACGACCCGACAACGCGGCAGGGCTTCGAGTTCGTCGACCAGATCAAGGGCGGCGTGATCCCCAGCTCGTTCATCCCGGCCGTCGAGAAGGGCGTGCGCGAGGCGATGGAAGCGGGCGTGGTCGCCGGCTACCCCGTCAAGGGCGTGCGCGTGCGCCTGTTCGACGGCCAGTACCACTCCGGTCGACTCCTCCGAGATCGCGTTCAAGCTCGCCGGCTTCGCAGGCGATGAAGCAGGCGCTCGAGCAGGCGGACCCGGTGCTGCTCGAGCCGATCATGCTCGTCACGCTGTCCGTCCCCGAGGACAGCGTCGGCGACGTCATCGGCGACCTCAACAGCCGTCGCGGGCGCCCGCAGGGGATGGAGCCCGTCGGCGCGATGACCGAGATCAAGGCCGAGGTGCCGATGGCGGAGATGCTCACCTACGCCCCCGACCTGCGCTCGATCACCCAGGGCCAGGGCGACTACACGCTCGAGTTCCTGCGCTACGAGGAGCTTCCAGCGCACCTCGCGCAGAAGGTCGTTGAGCAGGCGGGCCAGGAGCGGGCGGCCGTCCACGCCTAGCTCCAGCTAGGCTGATGGGCCGATGGCAACGCGGACGATCGTCACATCCCAGCCGGATGTCGCGTGCGACGTGTGCGCGCGGCGGCTGCTGCGCGGCGAGCAGCCGGACGTGTTCGTGGCCGCGGGCCGGCGGCGAATCGTGTGCGAGCTGTGCGCGCCGCGCGCCGCGCACGAGGGCTGGATGCGCGAGACCGACGGCCAGTCGCTGACGCTGCCGCCGATGCGTCCGCGGCGGGGGCGCAGCCTGTTCGAGCGGCTGCGCCAGGTCACGCGGCCGCCAGGCGACGCCGGCGACGGGCTCGGCGCGGGGTCCTCCGGCGAGCCCGAGGCGGGGCCATACGACGTGCTCGCCGACACGCCGCTCGCGGATGCCGAGCCGGCGCTCGCAGGGCACGAGCGCGCACAGCCGGTGGCGGCGGCGCCGTCATACGCCGAGACGGACGAGCATCGCGCTTCCGGTCGCGGACATAGCCGCTGCGGGAGCGGAGGTCGAAGCTCCCTCGAGGTCGAGCCGCCCGCGCGCACGCTGTCGGAGACACCCGCCGCGCGCGAGGAGCCCTCGGAGTACGTGCAGCAGGCGATCGCCGTCTTCAACGCGAGCGAGTACCCGCGTCGCGTGGCGGGCGTCACGCGCTCGCTGGGCGCCGCCGCTGGTGAGCGTGCGCTCGGCCGAACACCTCAGCAGCGTGGTGTCGATCGTGGTGGCTTGGGAGCTGTGCTGGTACCGCTACGAGGTCGATCTGAGCGAACCTGAGGCCGAGGCGCAGGTGATCGCCCAGGGCACCGAGCTCGCGGAGCTCGCGCGCGAGGACCGGCTCGGCAACGCCGCGGCCGCGGAGTCGGGCGCGCTGGTTCTTCCGCGGCGCGTGACGATTTCGGTGCGACCCGCTTGCGCATTCGCGCTCGGGGAGTAACATCGCAGGCGATGATCTACTGCGTGGTACCCGAGGCCGCTGGCCGACGAGCTGTACCCGAAGCTCGTCGAGCACTACAGCGGCGACGAGAACGTGACGGTGATCGTCGACCGGCGCAAGTTCGACCGCCGGTCGCGCTACGCCGCCGCCGGCGCGGCCTCCGCGGATGACGAGCAGCGGCGCGTCGTGCGCGACCGCCGCCGTGCGCGCGTGCCCGGCGACCTGCTGCCGCTCGCGCGCGCGTCCTAGAGCGCATTGCCCTCGACGAGACCCCGCTGCGGCCCGCGGCAGCGTGCCCAGCCGCCGTGGCCGACGCCTGCGTCCCCGGCGCCGTTCATAATCGCGCCGCGATGAAGCTGATCGTGCACGTCGACGGCGGCGCCCGCGGCAACCCCGGCCCGGCGGCCGCCGCCTGCGTCATCACCTCGCCCGACGGCGAGCTCCTCGACGAGCGCGCCCAGCTGCTCGGCGAGGTCACCAACAACGTCGCCGAGTACCGCGCGCTGCTGCTCGGCCTCGCGCGAGCACGCGAGCTGGGCGCCGGCGAGGTCGAGGTGATCGGCGACTCCGAGCTGATCGCCAAGCAGGTCCAGGGGCTCTACAAGGTCAAGCATCCCTCGATGCGCCCGCTGTACCTGGAGGCGATGGAGGCGCTGAGAGCTTTCGAGCGATGGTCGATCAGAACGGTGCCGCGAGCCCAGAACGCGGACGCGGACGCCCTGGTGAACCAAGCTTTGGATCAGGCCAAGGCCGCCCGCTGAGGGGCGGCCTCTTGCTCCTGGCTGTTCAGCGGCGGCCGGCTAGAAGCTGACCGCTGAACCGACGAACGTGCCCCCATGGTCCAGCCTCGAGTGGCACTCTTTCTCGGTGGGTATGTGCTCCGTGACGGTCCCGCTGAACGCCAGCGGAGCGTTGGCGCCGGTCGTCACTTCGCCCGAGAGTGGGGTTTCCGCCATGAAGGTCAGCAGCTGCATGGTCACCGTTCCTCTCGAGGCTTTCGCGCGTGGCGTGTACTTGTACGACGCGACGGCGGTCAACAGTTCGCCCGGTCCTTCGAGCGTCTTGCACGAGACCGGACCGGCAGTTGTGAACGTCGCCGTGTATGTCGCTTCCGTGAACGGCTCTCCCGAACACGCCTTCAGGGTCCTCTACAAGGTCAAGCACCCGGCGATGCGCCCGCTGTACTGCAGGCGATGGCGGCGCTGCGGGCTTCGAGCGCTGGTCGATCCGCACCGTGCCGCGCGCGCAGAACGCGCACGCAGATGCGCTCGTCAACGCCGCCCTCGACCAGCCGGCCGGCCGCCTCGCGATTAGCCAGTCTTCCCAATCATCTAGGCCACGCCGAGTCTCGCGTCGATTTCGCTGGCCGCGCGAAGCGCCGCGCCGAAATCCCTCGACGCGTGGCGTCAATGCAGCGGCTGCGCCGATTTGGCGATGGCCAGCATCTGCGAGTTGGAGAGTTCCTCGAGCAGCGTGTTCGTGAGCCAGTAGAGGACGTTGCCGACGCGCCAGCCGACGACGTGGATATGGGAGCCATCGTCGACGAACTCGTATGTGCGCCCGTCGATCACCTGCCTGCGCGCGTGCGCGAACAGCGGCGGGTTCAGCCAGTCGGTGCCCTCGAAGTCGTAGTAGCCGCCGAGCGTGGCGTTCTCCGCGAACACGACGACGTAGGCGTGGTGGCCGATGCCCTGCTGGTTCGTGAGCGGGTATGCCCGCACCTGCTGCTGTTCGGCCTGCCCTGTCTGCAGGGTGGGGTAGAGGATGGGGAAGGGCACTTCGAGCGCCCCCTTGACCATTTCGGCTTCGTCGGAGGAGGACGTCGGGTAGAGGTTCAGTGCCGCCGGCGAGAAGCCTTTGCTGTGGTGGCTGCTGTGGCGGGAGGCGTGCCTGCTGTGGGACGGGGATGCCGGGAGCCGCAGTTCTTCGTGGCCTTCGAGGAACGCGTGAAGGGTCCGTTTCTCCAGTTCGGGGTCGGAGGTGACGTACTCGCCGCCGGCGGCGCCGCCCGGCTGGTAGTCGACGTTGGTGCTCAGGAACTTCACCTGGCGCAGGGGCTTGGTCTGCGAGAAGGCGATCAGCTTCGACAGCAGCACCAGCTCGGCGGGGGTCGCGGGGAAGTTCGTCCTGATCGCGTGCCCCACCGTTTTTGCGACGGTGTCGATCTGGCCCAGCTCGTTGGCGGGATCGATCTGCTCGCGCAGGTCGCGCAGGAAGTCCTGCTGGCGCGCCACGCGCACGAAGTCCGAGTCGGTGTGGCGGTAGCGCACGTAGTCGAGCGCGTTTTCGTAGCAGAGCTTCTGGTAGCCCGGCTCCAGGTTGATCGCCGTGTATTCTTCACCGTTTTCACCCTTTTGGTGAAGGTAGCGGTGGTCGACGTTCACGTAGGCGCAGCCGAGCGTGTCGACGACTTTGATGAAGCCGGCGAAGTTGACGTCGATGATCCCGTTGAGCTTGCCCGCGAGTTCGGGGAACACTTCCCGCACGATCGTTTCCGCCGCGAGCACGCTCGCCTCGTTGGCGCCACCGATCTGGCTGCCGATCGTGTAGGCGGCGTTGATCTTTTCGCCCGCGTAGACCTGGCCTGAGGGCGTCCTGATGTCGACCATCAGGTCGCGCGGGATCGACAGCACCGAGGTCTGGCCCTGTTCGGGGTCGAAGCGCACGAGCAGGATCGTGTCGCTGTGCGGCGCCGCGTCGCGTTCTCCGGCGTTCGTCGAGCCCGCGCGCCGGTCCGAGCCGAGGATCAGGAACGTCTGCGGGCCGCCGCCGTATTCGGGCGTGATCAGGCCCTTGGGGGCGTCGATGTGGCTGAGCGACGGGAACACCTCGTCAGCGAGCGTGGTGAGCTTGTTCAACGCCACGGTCGCCGTCGCGGCGCCGCTGAGCGCCGTGATCAGGACTCCGGCGAGCAGGAAGCGCTTCCACATGCCCCACCACAGCGAGGGCGGGCGCTCGTCATCCATGGGATCTGGGAACGGGGCTGCTCATATCGCTCGGGCAAGGGCGCACACCGCCCCTCCCTGTGCTCGGAGGCGCGGCACGCTCCAAGCCAAGGGTAGCGGGCCGATCGGAGCGCAAGCGCCGCATCTGCGGGTACGCTCGACCCGTGCTCAGCCCCCGCAACCGTGAGCTCCTCGGCCTCCTGCCGTCGGCGCTGCTCGTGACGGCTGGCTTCACCGCGATCTTCATCCAGACGCAGCGCAACGCGCCGGCCGCGGCGACGAGCCTCACGCTCAACCACGCCTCGAGCGTGTCGCTCACCTATGGCGCCCTGTTCCTCGGGCTGTGCCTGGCCGCGCACCTGGTGATCCGCTTCGCGCTGCCGAACGCGGACCCCTATCTGTTCCCGCTTGTTGCGGTGCTGGCGAGCGTCGGCATCGTGATGGTCTACCGCATCGAACCGACGCTCGCCCGCCAGCAGGCGCAGTGGATGGTGCTCGGGCTGGTGCTGTTCGCGGCGACGATCCTCGCGCTGCGGGGGCGCGGCGTGAGCGTGCTCGAGCGCTACCGCTACACGATCGCCGCGGCCGGCATCGGCATGACAGTGCTGCCGCGGCTGCCCGGGATCGGCGAGCAGGTCAACGGCGCCTACCTCGACATCCACCTCGGCAGCGTGTCCTTCCAGCCGGCCGAGTTCGCGAAGGTCGCGATCGTGATCTTCCTCGCCAGCTATCTGCGCGACAACCGCCAGATCCTGGTGACGGCGGGGCGGCGCGTGCTCGGTCTGACGATCCCGCCGATGAAGCAGTTCGGCCCGCTGCTGATCGTCTGGGGGGCGGCGATGGCGACGCTGCTGCTGACGCGCGAGCTGGGCACCTCGCTGATGTTCTACGGGGCGTTCCTGGCGCTGCTGTATGTCGCCACCGGACGCCTCTCGTTCCCGCTGATCGGGCTGGTGCTGTTCGCGCTGGGCGCCTGGTACCTGACCGCCCACGTCAGCCACGTGCACGCGCGCGTGCTCGCGTGGGAACAGCCCTTCAACAAGACGCTTTACTACAAACCCGAAGGCGGCAGCTACCAGCTGGCGCAGTCGCTGTTCGCGCAGGCCGACGGCGGGCTGCTCGGCACCGGCTTCGACCGCTCGCTGCTGCGTGAAGGCGCGCACGGCGTCCCGATCCTGCCCGTCCCCGAAAGCGACATGATCTACGCGGTCATCGTCAACGAGCTCGGGCTGGCCGGCGCCGCAGGGCTGCTGGGCGTGTACCTGCTGTTCATCGCGCGCGGGCTGAAGACAGCGGTGCTGGCGCGCGACTCGTTCTCCAAGCTGCTCGCGACGGGGCTGTCGTTCGTGGTGGCGATGCAGGTGTTCGTGATCGTCGGCGGCGTCACGCGCGTGATCCCGCTCACCGGCGTGACGCTGCCGTTCGTCGCCTACGGGGGCTCCTCGGTGGTGATGAACTTCGTGCTGGTGGCGCTGCTGCTCGTGGTCTCCGACCGCGCGCGGCGCCCGTATGTCGCTCCCAAGCGCCGCTGACGGGCGCCGTTGGCCCGCGTCGAAGGGCACAGGGCACCCGAAGGGCACACGGCACCGGAAGGGCACACGGCACCCGAAGGGCAAACGCAGGTGAGCCTGCGGCGCCGTCGAAAACACTGCTCAGATGTCGAGCTCGACCAAAGCCGACGCCACGTCGCGCCTGTTGCTCGACAGGTCCGCCCCTGCGCACGGCGGCGCTCGCGGCGAAGCCGACGCGCGAGCGCTGAACGCCGGCCTGTGCTCGCCGGCGGGCCTGCACCGCAGCCCGTGGCTTGCGCGCCTGCGTCGCGCGCTGGACGGCGGGCTGTTCGTGCTGCACTTCCAGCCGATCGTCGCGCTGAGCGATCGCAGCGTCTCCCACTCATGAGGCGCTGCTGCGCCTCGCCGACGAGCCCGAAGGGCGTCTGATCGCGCCCGGGCGCTTCCTGCCGGTGGCCGAGCGCTACGGGCTGATTCGCGAGATCGACCGGATGGTGCTCGACGAGGTGCTCGCGCTGCTCGGCGCGCAGCCCGATCCGACGACGGACGCCGGTGCCGGGTCGGATGCGGGCCCGCCGATGCGGATCGCCGTGAACGTGTCCGCCGTGTCGGTCACCGATCCCGGCATGCTCGCGTACGTCGCGCGGCGCCTGGACCGTCACGGGGTCGACCCGTCACAGCTGGTGATCGAGGTCACCGAGACGGCGGCGATCTCCGACATGGACACGGCCAGGGCCTTCTGCGCCGGCGTGCTCGCGCTCGGCTGCGAGGTCGCGCTCGATGACTTCGGCGCCGGCTTCGGCTCCTTTCAGTACCTCAAGCACCTGCCGTTCAGCTACCTGAAGATCGACGGGGACTTCATTCGCCTGCTGCCCGTCTCGCGGACCGACCAGCTGCTCGTCAGGGCGCTCGCCGGCGTCGTGCGCGCGATGGGCAGGCGCACGATCGCCGAGTTCGTCGGCGATGAGATGACGATGAGCATGCTGCGCAGCTACGGCGTCGACTACGCCCAGGGCTTCGCCGTCGGGCGCCCGCAGCCGGCGCTCGTCGCCGAGCTCTGAGCGGACGCGGACCGACCATCTCGCCGTCGCCATGCGATCGGTGTCGGGTGTGAGCCGCGTGGGGGCCGCTAGTGCGGCTGGGGGACTTGCCCGCGCATCGCGGCGTCCCACGCGCGGTCGCTCAGCAGCCGCCGCGTCGCGATCGACAGCTTGGCCGACGGGGTGATCGTGATCCGCGTCGGCGCCCGCCGCCTGGTGATGGCCTGCTCGATCACCTTGGCCACGCGCTCGGGGTCGCCGCCGAGGTGGCGCATGGGGCCGTCGTAGGCGCCCGCGGTGAGCGCGGCGACGGTCGCGTTGAAGTGCGCGTAGGGGTCCTCGGGCGCGCCGCCGACGTCGGCCATGCTGGCGGTCGCCGCCTCGCCGAAGTCGGTCGTGATCAGCCCCGGCTCGAGCAGGATCACGTCGATGCCGAAGCCGCGCAGCTCGAAGCGCAGCGCATCGGAGATCGCCTCGAGCGCGTGCTTGGTCGCGTGGTAGTGGCCGCCGCCGGGGAACGTCAGGCGCCCGCCCATCGAGCCGAGGTTGACGATCTTGCCCCAGCGCTGCGCGCGCATCTTCGGCAGCACCAGCTGTGTCAGTCGCACGAGCCCGAAGACGTTCGTCTCGAACTGCCTGCGCACGGCGTCCATCGGCACCGTCTCGATCGCGCCGCTCTGGCTGTAGCCGGCGTTGTTGATCAGCACCCCGACGGCGCCCTCGGCCTGCTCGACGGCGTCGACCGCCGCGCGCATCGAATCCTCGTCGGTGACGTCCAGCGCGAGCGTGCGGCAGCCGGCCTCGCCGAGCTCTGCGATCGACTCCGGGCGGCGCGCGGTCGCGTACACGCTCCAGCCCCCGCGCGCCAGCCGCAGCGCGCTCGCTCGTCCGATGCCGGAGGAGCAGCCGGTGATCAGCACCGCCTTCGAGGGCTCGGCCATCGGTGCAGCATATGCGCTCGCCGGCCTCGCGCAGGACGCCCGCGCGAGCCTCGCGAGGGCGAGCGCAGCGCGCAGGCGACGGGGGGAGGTACGCTCCCTCCATGACCACTATCTCCGCAGGCACCCTCCCCGACGCGCTGGGCGCACCGGCGCGCGAGTTCGTCTCCCAGCCTCACCGTCTCCTGATCGGCGCCGAGCGCCTGGACGCGGCCGACGGGCGCACGTTCGCCACCCTCGATCCGGCCACCGGCTCCGAGATAGCGGAGGTCGCGCTCGCCGGTCTCGAGGATGTCGCGCGAGCGGTCGCTGCCGCGCGGGCCGCCCTCACGGACGGTCCGTGGTCCTCGATGCCGGCCGCCGGGCGCGAGCGTCTGATGCTCGCGCTCGCCGACGCGATCGAACAGCGCGCCGAGGAGATCGCGCAGATCGAGTCGCTCGACAACGGCAAGCCGGTCGGGCTCGCCCAGTACGTGGACGTCAACGGCGCGATCGGGCACCTGCGCTACTTCGCGGGGTGGCCCACGAAGATCGAGGGCGGCGTGCTGCCGGTGAGCGCGCCCAACATGCACTGCTACACGCGCCGCGAGCCCGTCGGCGTGTGCGCGCAGATCATCCCGTGGAACTTCCCGCTGCTGATGGCCGCCTGGAAGCTCGGCCCGGCGCTCGCCGCCGGCTGCACCGTCGTGCTCAAGCCCGCCGAGCAGACGCCGCTGTCCGCGCTGCGGATCGGCGAGCTGGCGCTCGAGGTCGGCTTCCCGCCGGGCGTGCTGAACGTGCTGACGGGCGACGGCGGCACCGGCGCCGCGCTCGTGGAGCACCCGGACGTCGACAAGATCGCGTTCACCGGCTCTACCGAGGTCGGCCGCGAGATCGGCGCGAAGGCGGGCAGGGCGCTCAAGCGCGTGACGCTCGAGCTGGGGGGCAAGTCGCCGAACATCATCCTCCCCGACGCCGACATCGAGGCGGCCGTAAAGGGCTCCTTCCAGGCGATCTACTTCAACTCCGGGCAGGCGTGCAACGCCGGCTCGCGCCTGTTCGTCCCCGCCGAGCGCTTCGACGAGGTCATGGGCGCGCTCGCCGACGCCGCCAAGGCGGCGCGGCTCGGCCCGGGCCTCGAGTCGGGCACGCAGCTCGGGCCGCTGGTCTCCGCCGAGCAGCACGAGCGCGTGCTCGGCTACATCGACTCCGGCCGCGAGGAGGGCGCCGAGCTGCTCGCTGGCGGCGAGGCGGCGCTGACCGACAGCGGCGGCTACTTCGTGGCGCCCACCCTGTTCAGCACGACCTCCGACGATCTGCGGATCGCGCGCGAGGAGATCTTCGGCCCGGTGCTCGTCGCCTCTCCGTATGACTCGCTGGAGGAGGTCGCCGAGCGCGCGAACGCCGGCGAGTACGGGCTGGCCGCGGGCGTGTGGACGCGCGACGTCTCGAGTGCGCACCGGCTCGCCGCGATGCTGCGGGCGGGCTCGGTGTACATCAACGTCTGGGGCGTCGTCGACCCGTCCGCGCCGTTCGGCGGCTTCAAGGCATCGGGCCTCGGCCGCGAGCACGGTCACGAGGGCCTCGACGCGTACCTGGAGACGAAGACCGTGTGGACGGCGTTGTGAGCCTCGTCGCTTCGTGAGCGTCGCCGTTCAGAGCGAGCGCTCGATCGTCGATGTCCGCTTGCAGCGGTGGGCGCCCGCGCTCGCCGCGCTGTGCGGGCTGCTGCTGGTGGCGGCCGCTGCGGAGATCGTCCTCGACGGCGCCGCCGGCCTCTCCCCGCTGATCCCGAAATCGCCGCAGATCGCCGGCTGGCTGCAGGGCCTCGGCGAGCGCCTGGGCTATCGCGTGTTCCTGATCGCGCTGCTCGTCTCGACGGGCGCCTACGCGGGGCTTGTGGCACTGGCCCGCCGCGCTCCGATCGGCCGTCTGCGCGCGGGCGCGATCTCCAAACGCTGGGCGATCGCGCTGATCGCGGCGCTGCACGTGATCGTGTTCGTCGGGCCGATCCTGCTGTCAACGGACGTCTTCAGCTACATCGCCTACGCGCGCATGGGCGTCGAGCACGGCCTGAACCCTTACACCCACGGCCCGATCGCGATCGCCGGCGACGCCGTCTCCCAGTACGTCGGCCACGACTGGGAGCGCGTGGCCACCGCCTACGGGCCGCTGTACACGCTGCTCTCCTACCCGCTCGCGCCGCTCGGCGTGGTCGGCGCGCTGTGGGGGATGAAGCTCGAGGCGCTGCTCGCGAGCACGGGAACGCTCGCGCTCGTGTGGCGCTGCGCGCGCGTGCGCGGCTTCGACCCGGTCGCCGCGATCCTCGTGGTGGGAGCCAACCCGCTGTATGTGCTCTACGGGCTCGGCGGCGCGCACAACGACCTGCTGATGATGCTCGCGATGATGGCCGCCGTCAGCCTCACGATCGCCGGCACGCCGTCCGTGCGCCGCGAGGCCGGCGCGGCGGCATGGGTCGTGGCCGGCGCGCTGATCAAGGCGACCGTCGCGGTGCTGCTCCCGTTCATGATCCTCGCCAAGCGCCGCCTGTCGCCGATCCTCGGCACGCTGGCGGCGGTCGCGCTCGGCGCGCTCGTCGGCTTTGCGGCGTTCGGGATCCACGGGATCGACGTCGTCGCGGCGCTCAACCGCGACGCCGCGTTCGTCTCCTCCGACAGCTTCGCCACCGAGATCGCCCACCTGTTCGGCAAGCCGGGCGTGTTCCCGATCGACCACGATCTGCTCAAGGCCGGGCTCGTGCTGATCCTCGTGCACCTGCTGTGGCGCACGTGGCGCGGGTACGACTGGGTCGCCGCCTCGGGGTGGGCGCTGCTGGCGATCTCCGTCACCAGCACGTGGCTGCTGGCGTGGTACATCCTGTGGCCGCTGCCGCTCGCCGTCGTCACCCGCGATCGCCGCCTGCTGGCCGCCACGCTCGCCGTGCAGGCGCTGTTCGTCGTTCACCAAATGACGCCGCTGCTGGCGCCCGTCCAATGATCCTGGGCACGCATGGCGGCGCTGGATCGGCGTCCTCGATCGCTCGTGTGCCGAGCACACTTCGCTCTCTGCGTCCTTGTCCAGCTTGCCCTGCGTGCCCAGGATGGCGTGCTCGATCCATAGGGGAGCGACTCGGATGAGCTGGGCGCCTGCATGGCTACAGCCGCGCACGGTCGAGCTGAAGGGCTCCGGCAACCTGTGGCTGATCGAGACGACGCTGCTGGTGCTCGTCGGCGTGCTGCTGGCGACCGCGACGGTCAACGACGTCGGGCGCCAGGTCGGCGTCAACCAGCGCCTGATCGCCGACCTGAAGACGTGGCGCGCCTACACAGGCCACGACTACCGCAACATCTCGATCGATCAGGAAGCGCTGGGCGTCGGCAGCGAACGCGAGGCGCTGTGCGGCAACACCAGCCCCGGCGCGCCGAAAGCTCGCACGCAGATCTGCCTGGCGATCTGGGGAGCGGTGGTCAACGGCAGGCGCACGGTCCACGGCGGCTGGTACCTGCCGCCGGGCAGCGAAGACGTGCCCGCCAGGCGTTACGGCTGCTTCGGCCCGGCCGGGCGGGGGCGATGTCCGGGATGAGCACGACCGGCGGGGCGGCCGTCGCACCGATCCAGACGGCGCCCGCGACGAGCTCCTCCGGCGCCGCCGCGCGGCTGCCGGCGTGGTGGCCGCTGGCCGCGCTGACGCTGCTGGCTGCTGCGCTGCGCCTGTCGACGCTCGACCTGCAGAGCTTCTGGTTCGACGAGGCCTTCACGCCCGTGCACGTCCTGCGCGCGAGCCTGTGGGCGACGTTGCGCGGGGTCTCCCGCACCGAGAACACGCCGCCGCTGTGGTACGTGATCGCGTGGGCGGACGCGCGCGTGCTCGGCACCGGCGAGGTCGCGCTGCGCCTGCCCTCGGCGCTCGCCGGGATCGCGGCGGTGCCCGTCGCGTGGGCGATCGGGCGCGAGCTCGCAGATCGCCGCGCGGCGATCGTGTGCGCGGCGCTCGTCACCTTCAACCCGCTGTTCGTGTGGTACTCGCAGGAGGCGCGCGCGTATGGGCTGTTCGTGCTGATGGCGGCGCTCGCGATGCTGTGCTTCCTGCGCGCGGAGCGCGAGCCGACGCGCGGGCGCATGGCGCTGTTCGCGCTGACCGGCGCGCTGGCGCTGCTGACTCACTACTTCGAGGTGTTCCTGCTGATCCCGATGGTGCTGTGGCTGTTCTGGCGGCCGCGCACGCGCCGGGCGGCGCTTGCGGCGATCGCCGTGATCGCGCTCGTGGGCGCGGCGCTCGTGCCGCTGATCCTCGCCCAGGGAGGGCATAACACGCAGTGGATCGGCGAATGGGCGCTTTCCCAGCGCCTGGAAGCGATTCCCCAGTACTACCTCACGGGCTACTCGGGCGCTGCCGCTCGGGCACGGCATCGAGCTGCTCGTCGCGCTGCCGATCTTCGCCGGCCTCGCGCTCGGGCTGTGGCGCATGAGCGACCCCCAGCCGGCCTCGCGCCGCCGCCGCGAGCGCCGCGACGCGGGCGTGCTGCGCGGCGCGCTGCTCGCGCTGTCGATCGCCGCCTGCGGCGTGCTGATCCCGATCGCGATGGTCGCCTTCGGGCGCCGACTACCTGGCGCCGCGCAACCTGGTCGCGGCGATGATCCCGGTCACCGTCGTGATCGCCGTGGTGGTGGCCTGGCCGGGCACCGGTCGGGCGGGGGCGGTGCTCGCGGCGACGATGGCGCTGGCGATTCCTCGCGATCTGCGTCGACGTCGATCTGAGCCCGCGCCTGCAGCGCGGCAACTGGCGGGATCTCGCGCAAGGCGCTGCGCGGCGGGGCGGGTCGGACGCAAGAACGCGCGGTCACGACCGTCGAGCTGGGCTCGGCGCCGCTCGAGTACTACCTGCCGGGGTTGCACAAGCTCACCCCGCATACCTCGCGTGCTCGTGCGCGAGATCGACGAGACCGGCTACGCACCGCTGCGTCGCCTCGGCGGGCGAGCCGCCCGCGCCCGGCTTTCGCCTGGTGGCCGCCTGGACGTCGACGGGCTGTTCGTCTATCGCTTCGCCTCGCCGGTGGCGCGGCACGGTCACCGAGGAGACGCTGCGCCGCCACGTGATCTCGCTCGCCGGTCCCCCCGAAGTGCTCGTGCCCGCCCGCTCCCAGGTGTCATCGTCAGGGGTGCGAATGGGAGCGGATGTGCGCAACTGCCGTTGGAGATCAAAAAGATCTAGGTTTTCGGCATGCCGCAGCTGACCTTGGAGGCCCGCAGCGAGGCGAAGGTGGCACTCGAGCTCGCCCGCGAGCACCTGCTGTCCCTGCAGGACCGCGAGGGCTGGTGGCGGGGCGAGCTGCAGACCAACGTCACGATGGACGCCGAGGACATGCTGCTGCGCGAGTTCCTCGGGATCCGCCGTGCGGACGAGACCGCGCGCTCGGCCGCGTGGATCCGCTCCCAGCAGCGCGCCGACGGCACCTGGGCCAACTTCCACGGCGGTCCCGGCGAGCTGTCGACGACGATCGAGGCCTACTGGGCGCTGCGGCTCGCCGGCGATGACGCGCAGGACCGCGCACATGCGCGCCGCGGCCGAGTTCATCCGCGACCAGGGCGGCCTGGAGAGCGCGCGCGTGTTCACGCACGTGTGGCTCGCGCTGTTCGGCCTGTGGTCGTGGGATCGAGGTGCCGGCGCTCCCGCCCGAGGTCATCCTGCTGCCGCCGTGGGTGCCGCTGAACGTCTACGACTTCGCCTGCTGGGCGCGTCAGACGATCGTGGCGCTGTCGATCGTCAAAGCCCACCGTCCTGTGCGCGCGCTGCCCTTCGCCCTGGACGAGCTGCGCGTTGGGGCGCCCGCGCCGGCGGCCGCGGAGGCCGCGCCAGCCCGCAGCGCGCGTCCTCGCGCCGCGGCGCGTGGCTCGGGCGCCTGGACCGCCTGCTGCGCGCCTATGAGCGCCGACCGCTCGCGCCGCTGCGCCGTTGGCGCTCGGCCGCGCGGAGCGCTGGATCGTGCGCCGCCAGGAGGCCGACGGCTCGTGGGGCGGCATCCAGCCGCCGTGGGTCTATTCGCTGATGGCTCTGCAGCCTGTGCGGCTACCCGCTTCGATCACCCGGTGATGCGGCGCGGGCTTGAGGGACTCGAGCGGCTTCATGGTCGATGACCGCGACGACGCCCACGGCGTGGGCGCCGGATCGGAGTCCGCCACCGCCGGCCGATCTTCGATCGGCCGGCGCCTGGAGGCGTGCCAGTCGCCGGTGTGGGACACGGCGCTGGCGATGGTCGCCCTCAGCGACGCCGGCATGGCCGCCGACGATCCGGCGTCTCGCTGCGTGCCGGCGAGTGGCTGCTCGGCGAGGAGGTCACCGCGCGCCGGCGACTGGTCGGTGGCGCAGGCCCGGCGCTGTAGCCGGGCGGCTGGGCGTTCGAGTTCGCGAACGTCAACTACCCGGACGTCGACGACACGGCCGAGGTCGTGCTCGCGCTGCGCGCGCCTCGCAAGAGCGCGGGCCGCTGCGCGCGCGGATCGACGATCGCCGTCGGCCGCGCGCTGCGCTGGGTCGAGGGCATGCAGAGCGCGCGGCGGCGGCTGGGGCGCGTTCGACGCCGACAACACGCGCTCGCTCGTGCGCGAGCTCCCGTTCCTGGACTTCGGCGAGGTGATCGACGAGCCGAGCGCCGACGTGACCGCGCACGCGGTCGAGATGCTGGGCGTGCTCGGGCTCGGCCACCGCCCGCCGGCCGCGACGGCGTGCGCTGGCTGATCGAGCACCAGGAGCCCGACGGGTCCTGGTTCGGGCGCTGGGGTGTCAATCACGTGTACGGCACCGGCGCGGCGGTGCCGGCGCTGATCGCCGCAGGCGTCGAGCCGTCGCACCCGTGCATCCGGCGGGCCATCGCGTGGCTGGAGGGCCACCAGAACGAAGACGGCGGGTGGGGCGAGGACCCGCGCTCCTACGACGACAGCGAATGGATCGGCCGCGGCCCGAGCACCGCCTCGCAGACGGCGTGGGCGCTGCTCGCGCTGCACGCCGCCGGCGAGCGCACGCAGGCGCTGTGGCGCGGCGTCGCGCTGGCTCGTGTCCACGCAGCGCGCCGACGGCGGCTGGGACGAGCCGCAGTACACCGGCACCGGCTTCCCGTCCGACTACTACATCAACTACCACCTCTACCGGCTCGACGTTCCCGATCATGGCCCTCGGCCGCTGCCTGGCCATGGACGCTCCAAAGGACGCTGCGGGCGACGGCGCCGAGCGACGGGAGTGATGCCGACAGCCGCCGCGCCGATCCACGCCCCCGCCGCGGAGGCGGTGATGGCGCGCGCCGCGACGGAGAACTTCCCCGTCGCCAGCCGCGTGCTGCCCAGGCGCGTGCGCGCCCACCTGCTCGCGGTGTACGGCTTCGCGCGGCTCGTCGACGAGCTGGGCGACTCGGACGAATCGAGGCGGGCGGGACGGCCGGGGTGGGGGACCCCAAGAAAAGCTCGCCGCGCTGGACTGGCTCGAGCGCGAGCTCGACCGGGCGCTGCGCGGCGAGGCCGCATCGTCCCCGGGGGGAGCACCCGCTGCTTGCGCGGCTGGCGGTCACCGTGCGCGAGTGCGGCCTCGCACGCGAGCCGTTCGCGCGCCTGATCGAGGCCAACCGCGTCGACCAGCGCGTCGCCCGCTATGAGACCTGGGAGCAGCTGCGCGGCTACTGCGCGCTGTCGGCCGATCCCGTGGGCGAGCTCGTGCTCGGGATCTTCGGCCTGGCCACCCCGGAGCGGATCGCGCTGTCGGACTCGATCTGCACGGCGCTGCAGCTGACCGAGCACTGCCAGGACGTGGCCGAGGATCTCGCCGCGCGGGCGCATCTACCTGCCGGCCGAGGACCTGCGTCGCTTTGGCTGCGCCGAGGCGGACCTGGCGGGCGCGCACGCGAGCGGGCCGCTGCGCGAGACGCTCGCGTTCGAGGTCGCGCGTGCGCGCGACCTGCTGGCCGATGGCGCGCCGCTGATCGCCCAGCTGCGGGGCCGCCCGAAGCTGGCGGTCGCCGCGTTCGCCGCCGGTGGGCGGCCGCCCTGGAGGCGATCGAGCGCGCGCGCTACGACGTGCTCGCCGGCCCGCCGCGCGCGGGGCGCGCACGGCGGGCCGCTGCGCTCGCGGCGACGCTCCGCTCGGCCCGGAGCGCCGGCCCGGGCGCGCGCGAGCGCATGGGGCAGAGCGCCGGCGAGAGCGCGCAGCGGTGAGCACGGTGGCGGAGATCGACGACGCCTACCGCCACTGCGAGGCGGTGACGCGCGCGCAGGCCGCCAACTTCTTCTACGGCATCCGCCTGCTGACCGGCGAGCGCCGGCGCGCGATGTGCGCGGTGTACGCGTTCGCCCGC
Source organism: uncultured Solirubrobacteraceae bacterium (assembly GCA_963756205.1). Lineage (GTDB taxonomy): Bacteria > Actinomycetota > Thermoleophilia > Solirubrobacterales > Solirubrobacteraceae > Palsa-744. Next base: position 217,760 of record CAVWMU010000005.1, on the reverse strand, counting down.
CGCGTCGATGACATCGGCGATGGGACGCTCGAGCGCGAGGAGAAGCTGCGGCGCCTCGACGGCGAGGCGCGCGCGCTGCGCCGCGCAGGCGCCGGACGGCGAGCGCCGACCCGGTGATGGTCGCGCTCGCGGACGCGCGGCGGCGCTTTCCGCTGCCGCTCGACGCGCTGCAGGAGCTGATCGAGGGGGTGCGCATGGACGTCGCGGGCACCACCTACGAGGACTTCGACGAGCTCGTCTCTACTGCCGCCGCGTGGCCGGCGGGATCGGGCGCCTGTGCCTGGCGATCTTCGGCCTGCGCGCGGACGCGGGCGCCGACCACGCGCACGCCGAACGGCTCGCCGACGAGCTCGGCGTGGCGCTGCAGCTGACGAACATCCTGCGCGACGTGCGCGAGGACGCGGAGAACGGGCGCGTGTACCTTCCCGCGCGAGGATCTGCGGCGCTTCGGCGTCGTCATCGTCGCGGGCTCCCCGCAGGCGGGGCTCGCCGAGGAGCAGCAGCTGGAGCGGCTGTGCGCGCTCGTGCGCTTCGAGTGCGAGCGCGCGCGCGAGTGGTTCGATCGCGGGATCGCGCTCGACGCGCATGCTCGACAGGCGCAGCGCCGCGTGCGTGCTGGCGATGGCCGGCATCTACCGGCGGCTGCTCGCGCGCATCGAGGCGCACCCAGAGGAGGTGGCGCGCCGACGGATGTCGCTGCCGGCTCGCGAGAAGGCGTGGGTCGCCGCGCGGGGCATGCTCGGAGTCGGCGCTTGAGCGCGGGTCGAGCTCCGCGCCGGCCGCGTGCTCGTCCTCGGCGGCGGTCTCGCAGGCATCACGGCGGCGCTCGACTGCGCGGCAGCCGGTGCCGAGGTGACGCTCGTGGAGGTCCGGCGCAGGCTCGGCGGCGCGGCCTACTCGTTCGAGCGCGACGGCCTGCAGCTGGACAACGGCCAGCACGTGTTCCTGCGCTGCTGCGTCGCCTACCGCGCGCTGCTCGAGCGCCTCGGCAGCGCGCAGCTCGACGAGGCTGCAGCCGCGCCTCGAGATCCCCGTCCTGAAGCCCGGCTCGCAGCCGACGCTGCTGCGGCGCGGATCGCTGCCGGCGCCGCTGCACCTGGCGGGCGCGCTCGCCCGCTACCCGCACCTGACGCTCGCCGAGCGCGCGGGCGCCGCGCGGGCGGCGCTCGGGCTGATGCGCCTGCGCGAGGGCGAGCAGGCGCTCGATGAGCAGACGTTCGGCGAGTGGCTCGCCCGCCACGGCCAGGGCCCGCATGCGGTGGCCGCGCTGTGGGACCTGATCGCGCTGCCGACGCTCAACCTGCCTGCCGCGCAGGCGTCGCTGGCGCTCGCGGCGTTCGTCTTTCGCACCGGGCTGCTGTCCGCGCGCCGACGCCGGCGACATCGGCTTTCACGAGGGCACGCTCGGGCAGACGATCGGCGCCCCGGCCGCGCGGGCGCTGCGCGAGGCCGGCGTGCGGGTACGGCTGGGCTGGCGCGCCGAGCGCCTGGTGAGCGCCGCCAGCGGGGTGGAGGTGCACGGGCGCGGCGCCCGCAGCAAGGACGCCTCGGGCGAGAGCATCCGCGATGAGGACTCCTCGGAGGAGAGCGCCGGCGGTCGGGACGCGCAGGCGCTCGAGGAGCTGAGCGCCGAGGCGGTGGTGGTCGCGGTCCCGCACGCCCGCGCGGCGAGGCTGCTCGAGCCGCTGCTCGGCGAGCAGGCGCTCGCGCTGAGCGGGCTGGGCAGCTCGCCGATCGTCAACCTGCACGTCGTGTATGACCGCCCCGTCTGCGACGTGCCGTTCGCGGCCGGCGTGGGCACGCCGGTGCAGTACGTCTTCGACCGCACCGCGGCGGCCGGCGCGCCCGCGGGCTGCCAGTATCTGGCTGTGTCGCTGTCCGGCGCCGAGCGTGAGATGGGGATGAGCGTGGATCGGCTGCGCGAGCGCTACCTGCTCGCGCTGCGCGAGCTGTTCCCGCGCGCGCGCGAGGCGAAGGTGGAGAGCTTCCTGGCCACGCGCGAGCACGCCGCCACGTTCCGCGCCGCGCCCGGGTCGGGCGCGCTGCGCCCCGGCGCCGCGACGGCGGTTCCCGGGCTCGTGCTGGCGGGCGCCTGGACCGCGACCGGCTGGCCGGCGACGCTCGAGAGCGCGGTCCTCAGCGGCCACGCCGCCGCCCGCGCCGCCCTGCGGTCGCTCGAGCTGACCCCCGTCGAGGCGGTGGCCCGATGAGCACCCCGACGGACGCCGGCGAGCTGCTCGTCGCCGCGCCGATGCGGATCGAGGCGGCGCTGATCTCCTCGGCCGGCACCCTGATGGGCACCCCCCCGTTCGCGGGGCAGGCGGGCAGGCTGCGCGTGCGCAAGACCGGTATGGGCCCGAAGCGCTCGAAGGCCGCCGCCGGCAGGCTGGTGGGCTCTGGCGCGGGCGCGGGCGCGATGCTGGTGCTCGGCTTCTGCGGGGGCCTTGACGCGAGCTCGGTGCCGGGGGAAGTGATCGTCGCCGAGGAGGTGTACGCGGCGGTCGACGAAGGACACGCCGAGGAGCGCGTTCGCTGCACCCTGCACGACCAGCTCGTACACCGGCTCACGGGGCGGGGGATGAAGGTGCGCACCGGCGACGTCGTGTGCGTGTCGCGCCTCGCGCTGGGCGAGCGGCGCGCGCAGCTGCACGCGGGCGGGGCGATCGCGGTGGACATGGAGTCGGTGTGGCTGGCGCCCGGCGCCGGCGAGCGTCCGTTCGGCGTGGTGCGCGTGGTGCTGGACAGCCCGGAGCACGAGCTGCTGCGCGTGCGGGCCGCCGCGGGTGCGCTGCGCGCGGCGCTCGCGCTGCGGCGCGTGGCCGGCGCCCTTCACGAGTGGACGCCCGCAGTCTAAGGTAGGCGCGATGGCGGTCCGAGTCAGGCAGAGCACGCGCATGGGCTGGTACCTGATGCGCCAGCGGCTGGCCAAACGCGAGAAGTTCCCGCTGATCGTCGAGCTGGAGCCGCTGTTCCAGTGCAACCTGGCGTGCTCGGGCTGCGGCAAGATCCAGCACCCCGAGCACGAGCTGCGCCGGCGGATGCCCGTCGAGCAGGCGATCGGCGCGATCGAGGAGAGCGGCGCGCCGATGGTCTCGATCGCGGGCGGCGAGCCGCTGATCCACCCCGAGATCCACGTGATCGCGGCGGAGCTCGTCAAGCGCAAGAAGTTCGTCTACCTGTGCACGAACGCGCTGCTGCTGGAGAAGAAGCTCGAGAACTTCAAGCCGAGCCCGTACTTCTCCTGGGCGATCCACATGGACGGCCTGCGCGAGCGCCACGACGCCTCGGTCGAGCGCGAGGGCGTCTTCGACAAGGCGGTGGCGGCGATCAAGGCGGCAAAGCGGGCCGGCTTCCGCGTGACGACCAACACGACCTTCTTCACCCACGACTCGCCCAAGACGGTGCGCGAGGTGCTCGACTTCCTCAACGACGACCTCGAGGTCGACGAGATGATGATCTCGCCCGCGTACGCGTATGAGAAAGCGCCCGACCAGGAGCACTTCCTCGGCGTGGCGCAGACGCGCAGGCTGTTCAGCGAGGCGTTCGCCGACGGTCGGCGCAAGAAGTGGCGGCTGAACCACAGCCCGCTGTTCCTCGACTTCCTCGAGGGCAAGGCCGAATTCGACTGCACCGCGTGGGGCATCCCAAGCTACTCGCTGTTCGGCTGGCAGCGTCCCTGCTACCTGATGTCCGACGGCTACGCCCAGACCTACAAAGAGCTGATCGAGACGACCGACTGGAGCAGGTACGGCCGCGGCAAGGACCCGCGCTGCGAGAACTGCATGGCCCACTGCGGCTACGAGCCGACGGCGGTGCTCAAGACCACGAGCTCGCTGCGCCAGTCGCTGCGCGCGTTCGCCGGCTAGGAGGCTCCGGCGGAGTCGAGCTCGGCCTCGGCGTCGATGCCGCTGTGGCGCAGCTCGCGCCAGGACAGGCCCTCTCCGAGCAGCGCCGGCACGCCCAGCGCGAGGGCGGTGACGACCTCGATCGCCTGCAGAATGATGCCGTAGGCGACGCTCTCGCCGGCGCCGACGCCGTAGGCGGCGAGCACCACCAGGCATGCGGCCTGGAAGACGCCGACGTTCGACGGCGTTGCCGGCAGCACGGCGCTGAGGTTGATCGCGAGCAGGATCGCCGCTGCCGCCACAGGGCCCGCCTGGGACTGCAGCCCGAGCGCGAGGATCACCATGTAGCAGGCGAGCCACTGCAGCGCCCACGCCAGCAGCTGGAAGGCGATCGCGGTCGACCCGAAGCGCGGGCGCGCGAACACGACCAGCCCGCGCCGCGCGAGCGCGAGCATGCGACCGACGGCGTGGGCGGCGCGGACCACGCGCGGCCGGCGCGAGCGCCGCGCGAGCGCCAGCAGGCGCGGTCCGGCGAGCACCAGCGCGCACACCGCCAGCGGCAGCGCCAGCGCGGTCGCGATCCCCGCCAGATTGCCGCTCGGCAGCGGCACGCTGGTGAAGCTCACCGCGAGCAGGATCGCGAGCGCGAGCAGGTTGATGAGCGTCTGCGAGAACACCGTCCCGGCGACCACCGGCACCAGCCGGCTGGTGCGCCCGTCGAGCCTGCGCGCGAGCACGAGCACGCGCGTGGGCTCGCCGATCCGTCCCGGCACGAGCGCCGAGCCCATCACGCCGATCATCGTCGCCCGGATGACCGCGGGCCACGGCATCGGCGTGTCGGGCAGCGCCGCGCGCAGCGCCTGGTGCCAGGAGACCGAGCGCATCAGCATCGCCAGCGACATCAGCACGAGCGCCAGCGCGATCCACCCGGGCGAGGCGGTGATCAGGGCATGGCCGACGCGCCCGAGTTCCAGGCGCGAGAGCGCGAACGCGACGAGCGCCGCGAGCACGATCACCACGATCACCACGCCCACGCGCCTGAGCACGGTCCCGCGCGACCGCAGGGGAGCATTCTCCGGTGCACCCATCAGGCGGGGTCTATCAGGTCGGGGGGCTGGCTCGCCGCCGGTGCGCACGCCGGCGCCAGCGGCCGTGCGGGGTGCGACGGGCGCGCTCGCTATGCTCCCCGCGCAGCGATGAGGCCCGCTCCATAACCGCGGCTCCGGGCCGCTGATGGCTTCTACGTCACCGTCACTCGAGCGCAAGTGAGGGATCGTCGTGGAACGCGATTCGACCATGGAGGGCCTGCCGCGGCTGAGGCTCCGGCGCGCAGCTCCGCTGCCGCCGCTCGATCGCCAGGAGCTGGCGGCGATCTTCGCGGGCGGCTTCGTGGGCGCGATCGCGCGCGCGGCGCTCGCCCAGAGCCTTGTCGCCCGCCCCGGCCAGTGGCCGTGGGCGACGTTCATCGTGAACATGCTCGGCGCGGCGCTGCTCGGCTACTTCGTCACGCGCCTGCAGGAGCGCCTGCCGCCGTCGCTGTACCGCCGCGCGTTTCTCGGCACAGGCGTGTGCGGGGCGCTGACGACGTTCTCGACGGTGATGGTGGAGCTGGTGAAGATGCTCGAGGCCGCGCACGTGGCGCTGGCCGTCGCCTACGCGGCGGCGAGCCTCGCGGGGGGCTTCGCCGCGGTGTTCCTGTCGACCAAGCTGGTGCGCCGCGCGAGGCCCGCGCGATGAGCTTCGTGGCGCTGTGGCTGGGCGTGGGCGTGCTCGGCGGGGTGGGGGCGCTCGCGCGGTTCCTGCTCGACGCGCTCGTGTCGGCCAACGCCGGTGTGCGCTTCCCGCTCGGCACGCTGCTGGTCAACCTCTCGGGCGCGCTCGTGCTCGGCCTGCTGGTGGGGATCGCGCTCGGCGGTGACGCCTACCTGCTGGCGGGGACGGCGGTGATCGGCTCCTACACGACGTTCTCGACGTGGATGCTCGAGTCCCATCGCCTGGCCGAGGACGGGCGGCGCTGGCTGCTCGGGGCGAACGTCGCGCTGAGCCTCGTGCTGGGTGTCGGCGCGGCCGCGCTCGGCAGGCTGATAGGGGGCGGGTGATGGTCGAGGACGGGCTGCGCCTGAGCGTGTACTTCGGCGAGCGCGACCACGTGGACGGGCGGCTGCTCGCCGATCGGCTGATCGACTCCTTCGCTCGCCATGGCGTGCGCACGAGCGTGTTGCTGCGCGGGATCGAGGGCTTCGGCATCAAGCACCGGTTGCAGACCGAGCGGCTGCTTACGCTCTCCGAAGACCTGCCCCTGCTGGCGCTCGCGCTCGACACCGCCCCGCGCATCGAGGCGGTGCTCGAGGAGGTGCGCGCCCTCGGCGGCGAGGGGATGATCACGCTCGAGCGCGCGCGCCTGCTGGGCGCACAGGAGCTTGGCGCGGAGCGCGCGCCGGGCTCGGACGCGGTGAAGCTGACCATCTACGTGGGCCGCCGCGAGCGCATCGCTGGCCGGCCGGCGCACGTGGCGCTGGTGGCCTGCCTGCGCCGGCACGGGGTGGCGGGCGCGAGCGTGCTGCTCGGCCTCGACGGCACCGCCCACGGAGTGCGCCGGCGCGGGCGCTTCTTCGCGAGCAACACGCAGGTGCCGCTGATGATCCAGAGCGTCGGCGAGGGCGCGACGGTCGCAGGCGCGCTGGAGGAGATCGCGGCGATGCTCGAGGAGCCTGCGATGACGCTCGAGCGCGTTCGAGTGTGCAAGCGCGACGGGGTGTCGCTGGCCGAGCCGCTGCAGCCGCCCGCCGCCGACCGCGCGGGCCTCGCCTACTGGCAGAAGCTCGTCGTGTACGCCAGCGAGCAGACGCGCTACGAGCACCAGCCGCTGCACAGCGCGCTGATCCGCCGCCTGCGCCGGGAGGGCGCCGCGGGCGCCACCGCGCTGCGCGGCCAGTGGGGCTATCACGGCGAGCACCGGCCGCACGGAGAACGCTTCTGGTCGCTGCGCCGCCACGTGCCGGTGCTGACGCTGCTGCTCGACACGCCCGCGAACATGCGCCGCTGGTTTGAGATCGTCGATGAGATGACCAGCGAGACAGGGCTGGTGACCAGCGAGCTCGTGCCCGCGCTGCGCGCGTCAGGGCCGGGTATCGAGCACGGCGGGCTCGATCTCGCCGAGCGGCATGGGCTCTCGCCCGGCTGACGCGCGCGCCACCACGTCATCTCGTCAGTGCGCCCGCAGCCGCCTCACCAGGTACCCCACTATCGCCAGGTTCACGAGCACGGCGCCGACCTTCAGCAGCGTGGCGCTCTTGGTCAGCTCCCAGATCTCGGGGATGAACAGCAGCGAGGTTGCGAGGACCGTCAGCCACTCGCCCCAGCGCCGGCGGGTGGCCAGGCCATAGGCCTCGGCAGCCTCGAGGGCCCCGTACGCGATCGCCGCCACGCCGAAGACGACGTCCTGGTGGGCGTGGATCTTGCTGACGTCGTCGATGATCCGCTGAATCCAGTTTTCTTTGGGGTCGAGCCCGAGCCGCTGGGCGAGATGGGCGATGTCGCTGGCCCAGTTGGCGTGCGGATGGGTCACCAGCACGATCCCCACGGCGAGCAGCACGACCGCGCGGAAGGCTCGCTCGGCGGCGATCCACGGCAGCAGCCGGTCCTGGCGAGGCGTCACTCAGCGGATGACCTGCGTCTGAGTCTTTCCGCAGATCGTGCATTTGCGCTCGAGAACGTAGCCTTTGGGGCTGGTTTTCCCCCAGGCCCGCTCCCACTCGCCCCACACGTGTTTGTGCCAGAGCCGCCTCATACCGTCATTATCGGGGCAGGCGCCGACGTTGCCTCGATGCGGGAGGCAGGACGCTTCTACGCTGTGTCCAGCCGCCAACGATGATGAGGAGCGAGCATGAGGGCGACTTGGAACGGGCGCAGCATGGTGCTCCTCGCGCTCGCGTGCGCGTCCGCGTGCGCCGGGCCCGCGACAGCGAGCGCTCAGGCCGCGCGCCCCGCCGCCAGGCTCCGCGTGGGCACCCAGACGCTGAGCCGCTGTGAGAGCTCCCCGCTGGCGTACTGCGGCACGCTGTCGGTGCCGCTAGACCACGCGGCGCCGACGAGCCCGCGCATCTCGATCGCCTACCGCTTCTTCCCGGCGTCGGCGCCGCCCGGCGGGCACGCGGCGGGCACGGTCGTGCCGGTGGAGGGCGGCCCGGGCTACCCGTCGATCGGCTCGGTCTCCTTCCGCTCGGCCGGCTCGCCGTCGGGCTACGCGGCGATGTACGGGCCGCTGCTGCAGCGCTTCGACCTACTCGCGGTCGACGATCGCGGCACCGGCGAATCGACGCCCCTGAGCTGCCCCGCGCTCCAGGACTTCGCGGGGGAAACCGGCACCGAAGCCTTCCAGCAGGCGGGGGCGTCATGCGCGGCGGCGCTCAACCGCCGCTGGAAGTACGGCGACGGCAGCTGGGTGCACGCGTCGGACCTGTTCACCTCGGCTCCCGCCGCCGAGGACCTGGCGGCGGTGGTCACCGCGCTGGGACTCCCGCCCGTGGACCTGTACGGCGACTCCTACGGCTCGTTCTTCGCGCAGGTGTTCGCGTCGCGCTTCCCGCAGCTGGTGCGCAGCGTGGTCCTCGACTCGACGTATGAAACGGTGGGCCTGGACCCCTGGTATCGCAGCACGATCGACTCGATGCCGGCGGCGTTCGACGCCGCGTGCAGTCGCTGGCCTGCCTGCGCCGACGCCGGACCGGGCCCGTCGTGGTCGCGCATCGGCGCGCTCGCCGAAAGCCTGCGCGAACACCCGATCACGGGCGTGGTACCTGGGGCGGGCGGCACGCCGCAGAGCGTCACCATGAACGTGACGGGGCTGGTGAACCTCGTCAGCGACGCGGCGGAGGACGCGAACGTCTACCGCGAGCTGGACGCCGCCGCCCGCGCCCTGCTCGATGCCGGCGACCCGGCGCCGCTGCTGCGCCTGTACGCGCAGCGCCTGGCCGTCGACGAGGCGTACTTCGGCGGGCCCGCTACCGAATACTCGGTCGAGCTGTACCTGGCGACCTCGTGCCTCGACTACCCGCAGCTGTTCGACATGGAAGCGAGCCCGGCGCTGCGCGCGCAGGAGCTCGCGGCCGGCGAGGCGGCGCTGCCGGCGTCGACGTTCAGCCCGTTCAGCACGCAGGAGTGGCTGGCGCAGGACGAGAACACCGAGGCGTACACCGGGTGCCTGGACTGGCCGAGCCCGACCGTTGCGCAGCCGCCGATAGCGAAGAGCCCGCCGCTGTTCGAAAGCTCGCTGCCGGTGCTCGTGCTGGGCGGCGAGCTCGACACCTGGACCCCCGCCGCGGGCGTCCCGCAGGTGCTCGCGCAGATCGGCGGCCATGCGCGCTTCGTCGAGCTGGCCAATGCGACGCACGTGGTGGGGGAGGGCGACACGGTGTGCGGCTCGACGCTCGTGCAGGAGTTCGTGTCCGACCCGCAGGCGCTCGACTCCATGAACACCTCCTGCGCGCCGGCGGCGCCGCCGATCCACACGGTCGGCGTGTACGCCGCGCGGCTCTCAGAAGAACCGCCGCTGACCGCCGCGTCCGGCGACGGCGCGCCGCGCGCGGACCTGCAGCTGGCGGCCGCTGCTGTGAGCACGGCGGGCGACGCGATCGCCCGCTACGAGGCGATCGAAGCCACGCACGACCGTGGCCTGGCCGGCGGCTCGGTGACGGCGAGCAGGGGCGGCGCGCTGCTGACGCTGCACGGCGACCAGCTCGTGCCGGGCGTCGCCGTCAGCGGCACGGTCCGGCTGGCGCCCGCCTCCGACCCCGAAGACGGCGATACGGTGCTGGCGACGCTGACCGCGAAGGCGCCAGGGGTCGGCAGGGGCTCGTTCACGGCGACGTGGACGACGTCCGGCTCGGGTGTGCAGGCGCAGCTCGTGGGCAGCGTCGGCGCTCAGCCCGTCGCCGGCAGCATGCCCGCGCCCTGATCGGCCGGCGGGAACGCCGGCGCCCACTGCTCGCGCTGCACGCGCAGGCCGTTGCACAGGTAGCCGATCACGTGGTACCAGCCGGCGGTGACGATCAGCTCGATGATCTGCGCGTCCTCGAAGCGCGCCGCGAGCTCCTGCCAGAGCTCGGCGGAGATCGTGCTCGTCTGGTGCAGCTCCTCGGCGAGGCGGAACACGCTCGCCTGCTCGGGGTCCCAGCAGCTCTCGTTCCAGCGGCCGTGCACGGTGCAGGCCAGCTGCGCCTCGCTGAGGCCGAGCGGCGCGCCGAAGGCGAGCGCGTGCACGCCCCACTCGTACTCCGCGCCCGTGAGCGCGCACGTGCGGTGGATGACGATCTCCCGCAGCAGCGGCGGGACCGTCGCGGAGGCGCCGAGGATGCCCGCGCCGAGCGGGCGCATGCGGCTCATCAGCTCTCCGTGCACGGCGAGCGTGCGAAACAGCGCGAGCGGCTCCGCGTCGCTCGCCGGCGGCATCCACTTTGCCAGCATCTCCTGCACCCCGGGCGGATACGGCGCTTGCAGCGGTGCGATACGTGCGGTCTGCTCGGGCATCCCTCTATACACTCCTCAATAGTCATGCTTCGATTTTCACAGCGCAAATGTCGATGCTATCGCAACTGCTTCGATTTCAGAAGCGAAGGCGCAGGCGGGTGAGCACGACCGGCAGGAGGCCAGCGGTGGACGGCACCGGCCACGCGTCCCCAGCGGCGAACGCGCGCGGGCGCGACGAGCGCCTCGTGGATGGGCCGCGCCCCGACCGCCCGGTTCGCGGGTCCGACGGCGGCCGGCCGATCATGGCGCTGCTCGACCTGCTCGGCCGGCGCTGGGCGCTGCGTGTGATCTGGGAGCTGCGCGCGCAGCCGCTGGCGTTCCGCGCGCTGCAGGAGCGCTGCGCCGGGATGTCCTCCAGCGTGCTCAACCAGCGGCTGCACGAGCTGCGCGCCGCGGGCGTGCTGGAGGCCGGGCCGGACGGCTATCGCCTCACCGATGAGGGCCGGCTGCTGCTCGCTGCCTACCCGCCGCTCGACGCGTGGGCTGAGCGCTGGGCGCAGCGGGCGCGCGGCTGGTAGGGCCGCGCCGCCGGCGCGGCGCGATGGCCGCTGTGCTCGAGCGTGCCTGGTCTACGCCTCGAGCAGCAGCGTCACCGGACCGTCGTTGACTAGCTCGACGTCCATGTGCGCGCCGAACACGCCGCGCTTGGCGCCCGCGCGCTCGCAGAAGCGCTCGTACAGCGGCTCCGCCAGCTCGCCGGGGGCGGCTGCGACGAAGCTCGGGCGATTGCCGCGGCGGGTGTCGCCGTACAGCGTGAACTGGCTCACGCACAGGATCTCGCGCTCGCCCAGCGCCTCGTTCATGTGGCCGTCGGCGTCCGCGAACACGCGCAGCGCGCAGACCTTGCCCGCCAGCCGCTCGGCCGCGGCTGCGTCGTCGTCGCGGGCGACGCCCAGCAGCACCAGCAGCCCCGGCCCGATCTCCGCCACCACGCGGCCCTCAACCCGCACGGCGGCGCGCCTGACCCGCTGCACGAGCGCGCGCATCTAGACGGTCGATTCCACGGTCGTGTGGCGTTGGATGGCACGCGAGTATGCCAGCCGGCGGATGTGCGCGTACGCCATCTCGTCCAGATTTTCCCCCGCAAGCTCGAGCTTTTTGGACGAGCTATCGAAAGCGGTTGCATGCGCGTACGCCGCCAGCGCGCCGCCCCGGGCGCTCGCATGAGCCTGACGCGGCAGGTCGCCCTGCTGAGCCTGCTGCCGATGGTGCTCTTCGGCTTCGTGCTCGCGCGCGTGCTGCAGGCGCAGGTCGTCTCGCGCACGCTCGAAGACGCCACCGAGTCGGCGCGCATCATCGCGCACATCGGCATCCAGCCGCACCTCTCCGCTCAGGACCTGCGCACCGGCCTCTCGCCCGCGGGCATCCGCGCGCTCGACCAGCAGCTGAGCGCGCGTTCGGTCACCCAGGACCTCGCGCGGATCAAGATCTGGAACTCGCACTACAGGGTCATCTACTCCGACGATCACAGCCTGATCGGGCGCGCGCTGCCGCCGAGCGACGACCTGCAGCACGCGCTCGCGGGCAAGCCCGAAAGCGCCGACGTGGTGACCCCGCGCAGGGGCACCGAGACGGCCAGCGAGGTCGGCCTCGGCCAGCTCGTGGAGGTGTACGTGCCGCTGCGCTTCGCCGCGTCCGGCCCGCCCGAAGGCGCGTTCGAGATCTACCTCAGCTACCGGCCGATCGCAGCGGCGCTCGCGCACGACAAGCGCACGATCGCGCTGCTCGTGGCGATCGGGCTGATCCTGCTGTGGCTGATCCTCTACCGCATCGTCGTGCAGGCATCCCGCCGCCTGCGCCGCCAGGCGCGCGAGAACTACCGCCTCGCCCACTACGACGCGCTCACCGGTCTGCCCAACCGCACCCTGTTCATCGAGCGCGTCGCGCAGACGGTGGCGCGCGAGTCCTCGCGGCCGGGGACGGTGGCGGTGCTGCTGATCGACCTCGATCGCTTCACCGAGATCAACAACACGCTCGGCCACTCCGGCGGCGACCGCGTGCTGCGTGAGGTCTCACGGCGGCTGGGCGAGACGCTCGCCGGCGCCGCCGAGCTCGCGCGGGTGGGCGCCGACGAGTTCGCGATCCTGTGCCGCGACACGCACGGCGAGGCCGGCGCGCGCGGCGCCGCCGAGGCCGTGCAGAGGAGCCTCGAGGCGCCGATGGTGGTCGACGGCGTGGCCATCAACGTCGAGGCGAGCATCGGCATCGCGGTCATGGACGAGCACGCCGACGGACCCGAGCTGCTGCTCCAGCGCGTCGACACCGCGCTCGCCCGCGCGCGCTCGCGCTCGAGCAGGGTCCACGTCCACTCGCCCGCGTGCGACTACTTCGACGCCAACCGGCTGATCCTGCTCGGCCAGGTGCGAGGCGCCCTGGAGCGCGAGGAGCTCGTCGTGCACTACCAGCCGAAGGTCGACGTGCAACGCGGGCGCATCACCGGCGTGGAGGCGCTCGTGCGCTGGCAGCACCCCGAGCGCGGTCTGCTGGGCCCGCACGAGTTCATCCCCCAGATCGAGCCGACCGCGCTCGTCGGCCCGTTCACGCTGTACGTGATCGAGCGGGCGCTCGCGCAGCTGCTCGCGTGGCGCCGGCGCGGGATCGACCTCGAGCTGTCGGTCAACCTGTCCGCGCGCAACCTGCTCGACCCCGAGCTGCCCGAGCAGGTGGCCGAGCTCCTGAGCCGGCACGGCATCCCCGCCGCGCGGCTGACCGTGGAGGTCACCGAGAGCGCCGCGCTCGTCGACCCCGAGCGGGCGGTCGCGGCTCTGCAGGCGCTGCGCGACGGCGGCGTGGGCGTCTCGATCGACGACTTCGGCACCGGCAACGCCTCGATCGAGTACCTCGCCACGCTGCCAGCCAGCGAGCTCAAGATCGACCGCTCGTTCATCACCGGCATGCTCGAGGACGCCCGCGCGGAGGCGATCGTGCGCTCGACCATCGACCTCGCACGCAATCTCGGCCTGACGGTCGTCGCCGAGGGCATCGAGACCGAGGCCGTCATGGAGCACCTCGCCGGCCTCGGCGCCCAGACGGGGCAGGGCTATTTCATCTCGCGCCCGCTGCCCGCCGCTGAGCTCACCGAGCAGCTGGCCGTGGCGTTCGGCATCGACGCCGGCGGCGCGGGCGATCGCTACGCCGCCACGGCAGTCGCGACGGGCGCGGTCGCCTGAGCCGCGTCCACCCGGGCCGCGTACGCGGCGCTCGGGCGCGCGTGTCGCAGGAGCTGGTCGATCCTCACCACCGGCGGCGGCGCAACGATCTGATGGGAGCCGTCGTCGAAGACGATCACGCCGCCGTGCGGGAGCCAGCCGGGCGCCGCGCGGGGACCGCTGAGGATCGCGGCCTTCGCCCTGATCTCCGCGCCCAGCGCGGTTGGCGCGAGCGCGGTCGCCTGCACGACACCGGTGAACGCCGGCCGGCCGCTGGCGGGGTCGAGCAGGTGGTGCGCGGGCCGGCGGTCGCGGTCGAGCCAGCTGCGCCTGCCGATGCCGCTGGTGGCGACGCCCGTGCGGGAGAGCTCGAACGTGTGCAGCGTGCGCCCGTCGAACGGGCTCTGCACCCTGATCGGCCGCTCGATCTCCGCCGCGCCGCCGACCAGCAGGTCGCCGGCGCAGTCGACGGCGAAGCCCGGATGGGTGGCGAGCGCCGCGCCGAGCACGTCGGCGAACAGGCCCTTCGCCAGGCCGCCGCTGTCCAGCGCCAGGCCCCGGGGACGGGTGACGGTGCTCGCCGCCAGGTCGACCTCGACTTCCAGCCAGCGCCCTGACGGGGACGCGGCTGCGGGGGTCCGGGCGGGCGCGAGCGCGAGCGCGGTGGCGAGCGCGAGCGGCGCGTGGCGCAGATCGCGGTCATAGCCCGCGCGCTCGATCTCCGCCATGAGCGTTCCGTCCACCAGACCGCCGCTCAGCTCGCCGGCTTCGCGCACGGCGAGCGCCAAGCGCGCCATCAGCGGGTGCACCGGCACCGTCTCGCGCGGGTCGGCGTTCAGGCGCGAGAGCTCGCTGTCGGGCAGGAAGCGGGAGAAGCGCGTGTGCCACTCGAGCAGCGTGCGCCTGACCAGGGCGGCTGCGTCCTGCGCGGTGCCCGCCCGCCCCGAGCCGATCACGCGCGCGCCGCAGCGGGAGCCGAAGCAGTCGAGCTCGACGCTCACCTCGAGCTCGCCGCTCATGACTGCGACGTGGTCACCGCGGAGGCGCCCGCGCTCGATTCTCCGCTTTCGGAAGAACCGGATTCGCTGGAGGTTTCGGTGCTGCTCGTCCCGGAGCTCGTCGATTCGCCGCCCGTCGAGGATTCGGTGGTGGTCGACGTTTCGCCGCCGGTCGAGGATTCACTCACCGTGCTCGCGGCGGCTGCGCGCTTGCGCGCGTTTGCCACGAGGGCAGGATCGTGTCCGGAGGCGAGCTGCACGTAGACGACGAGAAACGCGGCGAGGAAAAGCGTCACTGCTAGGCCGGCGACCGCGCGGCGGATGCGGCGCGCGCGCCGGCTCATGGCCTCCAGGCGGCGTCGGGCGAGCGCGCGGGCGTCGAGCTGCTCGGCTGTGAGCGCGCGAGCCATGCGGGGAGAGGGGCTCATCGCGCGACGCTCGCGCGGGTGACCGTGGCGGAGTCGCGCGCTCGGGTCACCGGCTTTTGGGCCTCCGCGAGGGCGCCCGCGGAGTCGAGCAGGCGCGCGAGCAGCAGCAGCAGCGCTGGCACGACGGCGAGCGCCGTCATCGCCAGGAACCACGTCTGCCCGGCATCGGTGCCCTCCCCGAGGGAGTGCGCGAGCCCGAGCATCCAGGCGAGCGCGGCGAAGCGGTGCAGCCGGCGCCAGCGCTGCACGCCGATGCGGGTGCGGGCGTAGTAGGAGAGGCCGAGCGCGAGCAGCGCCCAGAAGGCGACGATCCCCATGCTCGTCCACAGCGTCTTGTAACCGCCGAGGAACGGGATCGCGACGTCGCCGAGGCTCGGGTGCAGGTAGCCGTCGCCGAGCAGGGTCAGGCCGTGGACGACGAGCGTCGCGAGCGTCGCGAGCGACAGCGCCTCGTGTGTCACCCGCAGCTCCTGGCGATGGCCCTTCACGAAGCGTCCGCCGATCAGCAGGCCGACGCAGACGGACAGGCTCGACAGCAACAGCGCAGCGATGCCGGCGGCGCGGCTGGCGATCCAGAAGAGGTGCGGCCCGACCGCGGTGGCGAGGATGTTCGCGTCGATCGTGCGCATGGCGTGGACACACGATGGCCGGGGGCGGTGAACGGTCGCTAACCGGGGTCTAAGGTCACGCTAAGAGGTGGATGGCAGGATGCTCAGGATGGGCGATGGCAAGCGCGACGCGCCCGCTCCGCGTGCCCTAGCATCGAGCAGCGATGACGGTTCGACTCTCGGGGATGGCACTCGTGGCGTACGCTGCGCTGGCGCTTGTTGCGCTGCTGCTCGCGGGGGCGGGCGAGGCGCGAGCTGAGGGCGCCTGGTGGACGCCGCCGCAGCGCCTGACCTGGTACTGGCAGCTGACGGGGACGGTCAACAACAGCGAGCCCGTGGCCGTCTACGACATCGACGGGTTCGAAAACAGCGCCGCCGAGGTTGCGACCCTGCACAGCCAGGGCAAGCACGTGATCTGCTACATCGACGTGGGCACCGCCGAGGACTTCCGCCCCGACTACTCGGAGTTCCCCAAGGCGGCCCTCGGGCGCTCCAACGGGTGGCCGGGCGAGCGCTGGCTGGACATCCGTCAGCTCTCCGTGCTCGAGCCGATCATGACGCGGCGCTTTGAAATGTGCAGGGAAAAGGGCTTCGATGCGGTCGAGCCCGACAACATCGAAGGCTACGCGAACAGGAGCGGCTTTCCGCTGACGGCCGCCGAGCAGCTGACCTACGACGAGTGGGTCGCCGAGGAGGTCCACTCGCTGGGAATGGCCGTCTTGCAGAAGAACGACGGCGAACAGACGCCGCAGCTGTTGCCGTACTTCGACGGGGCGCTGACCGAGCAGTGCAACCAATACAAGGAATGCGCGGCCTTCCAGCCGTACCTGGCCGCCGGAGAGCCGGTCCTCAACGCCGAGTACCACCTGGCCACCAAGCGCTTCTGCGCGGCCGACGAAGCAGCCGGAATCATGGGCGCGCGCTACAGCCTCGCGCTCAACGGCAAGCGCTTCGAACCCTGCTTCTAGCCCTGCGTGCGCTGCAGGCGCAGGTCGAATTCCATCGTGGCTTTGCCGGTCACCGTGACGAAGCCGCCGACGCTCGGGGCGCTCATGCCGAATTCGCTCCAAGGGAACGTCAGCGAGCCGGCGGCCTGCAGCGTCGACCCGGACAGGTCGAATTCGACGGGCAGGGTCTCGGGCTTGGAGACGCCATGGATGTCGAAGACCCCGCTCACCGGCTCGTGCACGATCCGCCCGGCGGTGGCACCGACGGGCAGCGTCACGGGCTTGGAGAGCGCGAACGTGGCCGTCGGATAGCGGCTGCTTTCCAGCCCGATTTCGCGGATTTTTTCGTCGCGCATCGAGCGGTCGCTCGTGAGCGTGTTGACGGCGGCGTCGAACGAGGCGGCGGCGATCGTGATGGCGCCAGCGGACTCGCTCAGCGTCGCCGCGCCCGTCACCTGGGAGGTGCGTCCGACGGCGTCGCTCTCGGCGGGCAGGAACGCGAGCTTCTCACGTACCCGGTAGCCGACCTGAGAGCCGCTCGCCACGCTCCAGCGCCCGCTCGCCCTGGTGCCCGTGGCCGTCGCGCTCGCGTGGGCGCTCGCGGTGCCCGTCGCGCTCGCGGCGCCGGTCGCGCTCGTGGCGCCCGCGTCACGTGAGGCGCTCAGCTTGAACGGCTTGGGCGAGGAGGTGGGGAAGACCACGAAGTAAACGAGCAGGAACGCGATCACGAGCACCGCGACGCCGGCCCCGCCGGCGATCAGAGCGGCGCGTTTGCGGTGCTCGCGTGCGGGCAGCTTCACCATCGTCTGGTCCTCTCTGTGGGGAGACGACGGCAAACGGGCCGCCGCGAAGACACAGCCCATCACAGAGCGCGCGGATGAAGCTGGGATTAAGGCGCGGTCTGAGTTGTGTGAGTCGCCCAGCAACGAAGCGACGCGGTCCAGAGCCGCTTGAGGAACCTTCCCCTTCTGGCCCGGGGGCCTTCCGGTTGGGTGGCGCGGCCTCACACCTCAGTGGCCTCGCTCTTTACGGCTCGGAACCGCGTCTGTGTGCAACGTAGGCTGTCGGGCGCCCGCTTGCAAGGGCCTGGCGTAAGCGCTCCGCCCATCTTGCGAGGAAAACCTGGGGCGCGGGTGATGGGGGCGCGAGATTCGGCTGGCGGTGCGGCGCGCGCCGAAGACCGCCATGCTGGGCCTGATCACCGGCCCGAGCGTGTCGATCACGCGCTCGGAGACGAGCTGCGCCGTTGGCGATGACGCCTCGGGGGCCGTCAGGTAGAAGCTGGCCATGCCCGCGAGGATCAGCACGTGCTCGTGGGCGTTGGGCAGCGCGCGGACGGTGCGCAGCGCTTCGCTGGCGAGCAGCTCGACGCGGGCGGCGGCTTCCTGGGGAGTGGCGTAGTAGTCGAGCAGGCAGCGCTGGGCGACGGCCGTGTCTTCGGGCTCGTCCACGAGGCTGTCGAGCAGGGAGTGCAGCGCGCCGACCCACGGCCAGTAGGCGTGCTCGATCGCAACCGCTTCCGCTGGCTGCAGGGCCGGCCGCGCCGCCGCCGCGATCAGCGCGAACAGGCCGAGCGAGGAGCCGGCCGACGCGGCGGTCTCCCACCAGCGCAGGTCCGACCCCCGCGGTGTTTCACGCAGCGCCCACTGCCGCAGGTGGCGGTGGCCGCCCTGGGGCTCGCTGAGGTTGAGGCTCTGGTAGGCGACGATGCGCGTGGCGAGCCTGCGCGCTGGCACGGTGATCGACGTGCGCGAGGGCAGCATGCCCAGCGCGCAGCGGCACGCGTCGACGATCTCCGCGAGATAGCCGGCATCGGCACGGTGCGGATTGCGCGCGTAGTAGTCGGGCTGTCCGGCGTCGTCGTCGAGTGCCACGAGCAGCGCCTGGTGGAGCTGACGACCGTTGGTGACCGGGTTGCCGCTCGGCTGCTCGGAGAGGGTGTCGGCGTAGTCGTAGGCCGACTGGAAGGCGACCTGGGCTCGCACGACCTCGCCGCGGTGCGCGGCCGGCGCGAACGCGGCGAACGCGGCGGAGCCCTCGATGTTGCCTCGCTTGATCCGCTGGGCTTCGAGCGCGAGCCGGCGCAGGACCGGATCGGGGATCGCTTCGGCGCGTTCTCGCCAGTGGCGGGTCTCGCGGCGGATGCACGGAAAGACGCTTAGCCAGTAGCGCCTGGCCGCCCTCAGGAAGTAGGTTGCCAGCGCTCTGCGGCCGGCTGGATAAGTGGCTGTCATGGTGACAGCATCGCGACAGCATCGGGCGCCTCAAATGGACTCCTGGAAGCTGGCCCGCGGAAGCACCCGTGCGGCCCCCAGGCCGGGCAGCGCGATCACGACCAGCGCGACGCCGGTGATGATCGCGAGCGTCACGAACACGATGCCGATCCCGAGCGAGAAAGGCGCGGGAAAGCCGACCGACACCTCCAGCCAGCGGCTCGCGAGGGCGTGGCCGTAGATGCCGAGGATCGCGCCGTCCAGGCAGCCGATGAACAGCAGGATGGCGCTTTCCAGCAGCAGCGAGCGCCACAGTTGCCGGCTGTCGAAGCCGTGGGACTTCAGCGAGGCCAGGCGGGCGCGGCGCTGCCAGATCGCGGCGCTGAGCGCGGAGGCGATCGCCAGCGACGTCGCGATCAGCAGCAGCATCGCGATCTGGCTGAGGCTCCTGATGCCCTGTCGGGCGCTGCCTTCGTAGACGGCCTCGCGTTCGGCGAGCGTCTGCACGAGCACGCCCGGTCGATGCCCGAGCGCCTGCTCGATCGCGGCCCTGCCGGCCTGGGGGCTCACGCCCGGCTCGAGGTCCACCTCGAGCGCGGTGGGGTCGGTGCTCTGCCAGTAGCGCTGGTAGTCGGCGTCGCTGAGCGTGATCGCGCCCGGCGGCCAGCCGACATTGGTCGTGATCGCGGCCACGCGCAGACGCGCGAGACCCGACGGCGTCGGCAGCGTGAACGCGCCGCCGACGTGCAGCCGGCGTTCTTCGGCGAAGCCGTTCGAGATCGCGGCCCAGCCGCCGCCCCGGATCAGACGCGTGGCCCGCGCCAGCTCGCCGTGCAGGAGCTGGCTGGCCTGGATCAGCGTCGCGTCGGCGGCGGGCCTGGCGCGTATCCACAGCCTGCGGGTGCCGACGTCCAGCAGCCCGCCCTGGTACTCGCGCACCGAGGCGACGTCGGGGCTGCGGGCGATCGCCGCCTGCGCCCCGGCGGCGTGGAAGCTGTCGATGGTCAGGAAGTTGTTGTCCGTGGTCACCCACACATCGGCGGTGTCCAGGTACTGCACGACCGCCGTGTCCAGCCCGCTGATGAGGTCGTGGCGGGCGCCCTGGATCGCGATCATCCCGTAGACGGCCAGCGCCGCCACGCCGGCCAGCGCGACCGAGCGGGTGGCGGTGGCGTCCAGTTCGACGATTGCCAGCGCCAGCATGCTGCCGCGCATGCGTTCGCTGAGCGGCTTGACGCTGCGCACGATCAGCGTGAAGATCGGCAGCACCAGGCAGAACGCCGCGAGCGCCAACACGACCCCGCCGACGACGCTGAGGCTGGGCGCGAGCAGCACGAACACGCTGACGGCCGCCACCAGCAGCGACCCGACGACGCCGCAGATCGCGACCGCCCGCCGGCCGATGCGCTGACCGGCCTCCCCGGCCTCGTGCAGGACCGCGTCGGCACGGCGGCTGCGGCGCAGGTCGAGCACCGGCAGCAGCGACGCGGTGACGGTGGCCAGCACGCCACACGCGATCGCGAGCAGGACGGTGGTGGCGGGGATGACGGGGTGCGTGCCGATCGGGAACGCCAGCGTGAGATAGCTGGGCACCTCGTGGAAGAGCGAGCGGGACAGCAGGTCGCCGAGCGCCACACCGACGAGCGAGGCGACCAGGCCGAGTATCACCGCCTGCGAGATCAACACGAGCAGCACCTGCCGCGGGCCGAAGCCCTGCTGGCGCAGCTCCGCAGCGAAGCGCCGGCGCTCGGGCACGGTGAGCAGCATCGCGTTCAGCGCGAGCAGGAACCCGACCATCGCGCTGATCGCTGCGAACAGGGCGGTCGACTGGCTGGTCGGCGCCGCGGTCGCCCGCAGCACGGCCACTTCCCTGTCCGCGGGCTCGACGTCGAGCCGGCCTGCGGCGAGGTGGCGCAGCTCCGCTTCGACAAGCCGGCCGGCGCCGCGCTTGGGCTCGACGAGCACCTGGGTGACCCGCCCCTGCTTGCCGGTGATCCGCTGGGCGAGGGCGAGCAGAGCGACCGACCACCGGGCTGCTGGCGACCGGACCGACCGTTTGGCTGCCGAGCACCGCGCGCACCTGCGCCGTGCTGGCGCTGCCGTCGGCCAGCAGCGTCACGGGCTGGCCGGCGTGCGCGCCGACGCTGGCGGCGACCCCGGTGGGCAGCCCGAGCCCGCCTGCGAGCAGCAGCGCGCCGGCGCCGAGATTCCTGGTTGCCGCGCCCTGCAGCGCGGTCTGGCTGCCCGTCACCCCGACGAGCTGGATCGACTCGCGCCCGCTCGGGCCGACGATCTCGGCGTTCTCGCGCAGCATCGGGGCCGCGACCTTCACCCCGGGCAGCGTGCCCACGCGTTCCGCGAGGCCCTGGTCGAACCCTTCGAAGCTGCGCGCGGTCAGCTGGAAGCGGGCCGAGCCGGTCACCGCGCGCAGCAGCTGACTCGTCGAGCTGACTACGCTCGTGTTGGCGACGAGCACGCCGAACAGCAGCGCGACGCCGATCGCTATGCCCATGCCCGCCAGCAGCTCCTGGGCCCTGTGGCTGCTCACACGCCAGCGATACAGGTCCACCAGCGCCGACAGGCGCAGGCCCATGATCGTCAGTTTCGGCCGCCCGCCGCGTCTCATCGCGTCGCTGCGATGGCGAGCTCCGCGTCCAGGCCCTCGTGCACCCGTCCGTCACGCAACGTGTAGACGTTCGACGCGAGCGCGCCGGCCTGGGGATCGTGGGTGACGAGCAGCCCGGGGATCTGTCGCTCATCGCAGATCTCGCGCAGCAGCTCGAGGATCTCCCGGCTGCGCTTGGAGTCGAGGTTGCCGGTCGGCTCGTCGGTCAGGAGCAGGCGCGGCTCGTTGACCAGCGCGCGCGCGATGGCGACCCGCTGGCGCTCTCCCATCGACAGCTGCGCGGGGATGTGCTCGGCGCGCGCGCCCAGCCCCACGCGCTCGAGCCAGGGACGCGCGCGGCGTCTGGCGTCGCGCATGCTGAAGCCGTCGGCGAGCAGCTTGACTGCCGCGTTCTCGAGCGCCGAGGCTCCGGCGATGAGGTGAAAGGACTGGAACACCAGGCCGACGTCGTGCAGCCTGTAGGCGGCGCTCTCCTGGTTGGATAGCCGCGCGATGTCGCGCCCGTCGAAGACGACGCTGCCGGAGTCCGGCGTGAGCATCCCGGCGGTGAGCTGCAGCAGCGTCGACTTGCCGGACCCGCTCGGCCCGTACAGGGCGACGAGCTCGCCCGGCGTGAGGACCAGTGAGACGCCGTCGACGGCGCGCACGGTCTCGCCGACGCTGCGATAGTGCTTGACGACGTTGCGCAGCTGCAGACCGCTCACGACTGCGAGCGCTGCCTGGTTTGCGGTCGCTCGGGGAACGGCACCAGCGTCCCCGGGCGGTCCATCGAGCGCAGCTTCCCGGCATCGATCGAGAACATGCGTCGCGCCGTGCGCAGCGGCGCGATGTCTTCTGAGGCGATCACGATCGCCAGCTGCGAGTCACGGCCGAGCGCGCGCAGCAGCTCATAGAGCTCAACTCCCTCGCTTGGCCGCAGCGGCACCGCCGGCTCGTCGACGAGCAGAACCCTGGGCTCGTGCACGAGCGTCTGCGCGAGCGCCGCCCGCACGCGCTCTCCGTGGGAGACCCGGTCTGCCGGCATGTATGCGCAGCCGGCGATGCCCACGCGCTCGAGCGCGCGCCAGGCCGGCTCCCTGGCTTCCCGCAGGCTCATGCCGTCGCTCAGCAGCGGCAGCGCCACGTGCTCGAGCACCGGCTTGTTGCGTTCGGGGCACCAGTTCGCGCTCACCAGCCCGATCCCGCCATGGCGCCGCAGTCTCGCGCGTCGATCGGCCGACATCCTCGTGACGTCGGCGCCGTCGAAGCGCACGGTGCCCCGGTCGGAGGCTCTTTCCCGGCGGCGACCTGCAGCAGCGTGCTCTTGCCGGAGCGCCGCACGCCCCAGATGCCGACGAAGTCGCCCTCGTCCACCTCCAGCGACACGTCGTCGAGAACCGCGATCTCGCGTCGCCCGTCGGGATAGCGCTTGACGATGTTCTGGAGTGAGAGCAGGCTCATCCTGTCCGCTCGCCTGAGATCTCGGCCAGGAATTCGTTGATCCACGCGCGGGCGGTCGCGATCCAGCGGAGATCCGCCTGCAGGCTCTCGTCGACGGCCATGCGGGTGAGGTTCAACGCCAGGCCCGCCCACGAGCCCATCGGGACCTCCGCTTCGTTGGTCTGGCGCAACAGCTCGAAGCACTCGCGCTCGTATGCGTCCAGCGCCTGCAACAGCTGCGGCGCATCCTGGGCGCGCGACATCGCGATCTTCGCCTGCAGCTCGACGCGCACGGGCTCCTTGGAGGCGGGGCTGCGCATCCATCGCGAGAGGGCGCCCTCGGCCCGCTCGGTCGCCGCATACACCCGCTGCCCGTGGCCTCGCCCGCGAACCGTCGCCGTCTTCCATGCGGAGGACACGAGCCCTTCCTCTTCCAGGCGGTTGAGCGCCCCGTACACGCTCTGACGCGTGACGCCCCAGGCGGGGCCGAGGCGGCGCTCGACGAGCGTGGTCAGCATGTAGCCGTGAAGCGGCTGCTCGTGCTCACCCAGCAGCAGCGCGAGCAGCACCCCCTGTAGAGGCGACCCGCTCAACCGCTCCTTGCCGGCGCTCCTCCCGGACATCGCTCCTCGTCTGATCCGATCTTGGCCAGCGGAACGATACGCCAAACACGGTCGCGCCGCTGGCATGGAACGAGCGGCTGGAGTGTGATTCGGAGGGCCGAAGTGCAATTCGGAAGATCGAAAAAGGCGCCAGCCGTTTGATTGTTTCCTAATTGCCAACCCGTCACGCGTGACTATCCAACTGTGCAGACAGGCGCCATCATCGAGGCCGTCATGTCGAACAGCGCGAAGAATCCCACCCGGTCGCCGACCGCCTGCTTGCGCGGGGTGCCGCGTTGAGCGGGAACCGCGCCGTCACGATCACGCTCACCGACTGGCAGGTGGCGCGGGTGGTGCGCGAGGCCTCGCCGGTGCCCGGCCTGACCGCCCTGCCGGCTGGGCTCGACGACTTCGGGGAGCTGCGGGGCGCCGTGCTGCCGCTGCTGGACGACGCGGCATACTCGCGCTCGACCTTGCGCGCGCTGCTGGTGCTCGGCGCGTTCCCGCCGGACGGCAGCGAGCGTGAGCTGACGGACGTGGCGCGCCAGCTCGACCTCTCGCCGAGCACGACCCATCGCTACATCGGCACGTGGATGGCCGTTGGGCTGCTCGAACAGCACCCGCGCTCGCGGCGATACCGCCGCGCGCCTCCCGAGGCGCCGGCTGTCAACGGGCAGGAGTCGTGATCGGTCTGCGCGGTGCGGCGAGGAGACGACATCGTGCGCAGACAGTTGTATACCATGGGTAGTTGACGATGGGTGGTGGAGCGCATGGACCTGGACGTGCATGGCGTGGGATGTTTGGCGCGTGCCGCGGCACTCTGCGCCCGACCCCGCCCTCGCTGCCGTTCTGCGGCGCCTGCGCATGGAGCGGGGCGCCACTCAGGAAGCACTCGCATATCGTTCAGGGATCACGACCGGCTCACTTGCTCGCATCGAGCTCGGGCAGGCGAGCCCTGCATGGGCGACCGTGCGGGAGATCGCCGCGGCGCTCGACGTGAGCCTGGTCGAGCTGGCCGAGGCCGTGGAAGCCGCCTAGGAAGGGACAGGCCGGCCGGCTCGGGCGCGGCGGCCAAGCCGGCGCGCCACGACCGACGAACCTCACTGGGAGCTGCGGCTAGCCGCGCGGCTGTGGGGAGACGAGCTCGGCGGGGCGCAGGGTGAGCAGACGCTCGGTCTCGTCGCTGGGCAGCGGTCGCCCGAGCAGGTAGCCCTGCGCGAGATCGCAGCCGAGCTCCCTTGCGATCGCGAGCTGCTCGCTCTCCTCGATGCCCTCGGCGATCGTCACCAATGACAGGACGCGGCCGATGTTGACGACCGCCTCCAGCAGCTCGCCGCCGTGCGCGCCGTCGTTGATGGCGTCGATGAAGGTCTTGTCCACCTTCAGGATGTCGATCGGCATGCTCTGCAGGTTGCCGATCGAGGTGTAGCCCGTGCCGAAGTCGTCGATCGCCAGGCGCACGCCGAGCGCCTTGAGCGCGCGCAGGGTGTCGATGATCTCGGCGGAGCTGTCGATGAACGAGCTCTCGGTGACCTCGAGCACCACCCGCGCCGGGTCGATGGCCACGCTTCGCAGCGCGTCCTGCACGTCGGCGACGAGCGTCGGGGATTTGAGCTGCACCGCTGAAACGTTCACCGAGATCGCCAACGATCGCGCCGACGGGTATGCGCGAGTCCACCGCATCATCTGAGCGAGGGCCTCGTGCAGCACCCAGCGACCGAGTGGCACGATCAGCCCGGTCTCCTCGGCGAGCGGGATGAACAAGTCCGGCCCCATCATGCCGTGCTCCGGATGTCTCCAGCGCACGAGCGCCTCGAACCCATCGAGCCGCCCGCTGGCGACGTCGCACTCCGGCTGGTAGTGGAGGCACAGGCCTTCGCCGTCGAGCGCCTTGCGCAGCTCCGTCTGGAGCTTGAATCGCTCGCGGGCGTGGAGGTTCATGCGCGCCTCGAACAGCTGCACTGAGTTGCGCCCAGCTCGCTTGACGCAGTAGAGGGCGACGTCGGCGTCGCAGAGCAGCTGGTCGAAGCTCGTATGGGGCGCGGCGCCGAGCGCGACGCCGATGCTCGCCGTTACGCGGTGGCTGACCCCTTCGACGGTGATCTCCTCGGGCAACGCCTCCAGGAGGCGTTCGGCGAGCGCCATCGCCTCGGCGGCGTCGGCGGCGGGGTCCATCAGCACCACGAACTCGTCGCCGCCGAGCCTTGCGACGGTGTCCTGGGGCCGCACGGTCGCCGACAGCCGCTCGGCGACGGCGCACAGCAGCATGTCCCCGGCTCGGTGGCCGAAGCCGTCGTTGACGAGCTTGAAGGCGTCGAGATCGACCGCCATCACCGCCACAGAGCTCGCGGTGCGGTGCGCGCGGGCGAATGCCTGCGAGGCCCTGTCGCCAAGCAGCGCGCGGTTTGGCAGGCCGGTGAGCGGATCGCGGAAGGCCTGGTCCTGCAGCTGCTCCTCCAGCGCGACCCGGTCGGTGTCGTCGCGCGTGTTGAGCACGAAGCCCCCGACGCTCGAGTCGGCGAGCAGGTTGGTGATGGTCGACTCCGCGCAGCGCGTGCGCCCGGTCGGGTCGGTCAGCCTCCAGGCGACCGGCGCGTCGTCCTCGGGGGCGACGCTGAGGCGCTCGAGCGCCTCGGTCAGCGTTCGGCGCGCGTCCTCGCCGAAGACCTCCAGCCCGCGTCCGGAGAGCTGCTGCGGGCGCAAGCCGAACACGCTCTGCGAGGAGTCGCTGACGTAGCGGATCCTCAGATCGGCGTCGAGCACCATCACGAGGTCGGACGAGTGCTGCACCAGCGCGCGGTAGTAGCGCTCGGTTCGGTGCAGCTCGGCGGTGCGCTCCTGCACGCGGCGCTCGAGATGACCTGTGAGCGCATGGTTCTCGTAGGTGACGATCACGAGCAGCGCAAGCGCGAGCATCATGAACACCCCCATGATGCCCAGCAGCGCGCTGCTCGACTCCAGGTGGCCTCGCACGAGCCACTGGGCGAGCACGATCAGCACGCCGCCCGCACCTGGCAGTGCCGGCAGCGAGAGCGCGGAGGGGCGGTCGCGCGGTGGCTGGCTCCAGATGCGCGGCTGGTGCGAGCGCCAGGCGGCGAATGCGACCAGCACGAAGCCCGCGACCCAGCCGGTCTCGAACGGCGTGACGCTCGGCAGGGTGGGATCGACTTCGATCATGTACCACCAGGACGAGTCCGACAGCGTCCACAGCGCGATCCCGAGCGCGAGCAGGCCGAGGCCCGTGGGCGGGTCCAGCCGGCGGCGCAGGCCCACGAAGAACACGACCCCGAGGGCGACCGCGTCGAGCATCGGGTAGGACAGGTTCACCAGGCGGCCGAAGTCGAGCGTGTCGCGGCGAGCGAGGACCGAGCCGAGCACGAGGCTCCAGCTGCACAGCATGAAGCCGCATGCGATGCACAGCGCCTCGACGGCGCCGCGCAGGCGCGAGAGGCGTGTTGCGGGCGTGCGCACGAACGCCAGCAGGCCGCAGATGACGAACACGTAGCTGAGCAGGAAGAAGCCGTCCGCCACCGAGGGTTCGGGAATGCGCACCCCCAGCCCAATTTCATAGATGCAGACGCACAGCTGGCCGAGCGCCCACGAGCCCACGCCCAGCGCAAGCAGCGACCACGCGGGCCGGCGCGGCACGCGCGCGGGACCGCCGCCCGCCTCGAGCTCGGCTGAGGCGCGCTCAGCCTCGCGCGCGGCGGCGTAGCGCGCGTGCACGCTCCGGGCGCGGATCGCGCACGCCACCGCCGCAAGGCTCGCGGCGAGCGCTTCGCCGATGTCGGCGAACGCCGTCCAGGCCGGCGAGTCGCCGCTGTGCAGTCCGGTCAGCACGCCGTACACGGCCACCGCAGCGAACACGCACAGCCACGGCAGCGGGACGTGCCGCATGGCTCGATGAGGTCGTGCCCGGGTGCGCCAGTGACTTCGTCGCAAGGACTGTCCTTCGGTCGTCGCGGTGCGCCTACAGACGCCCGTCGCCTGTCAGGACGGAAGGGGAGCAGCCCTACGTCGTCCCCGAGGCTTGTTGCTGATGACAGCGGTTATCGGCCGTTTCGAGCAGCAGCTTGAAGCGAGCGAGCCCTTGTGTCGGGTCGCCCGTGCCGATGCTCAAGCGCCGATGTAGGAAATCCGAAGATATGGGCAAATCGTGCTCACGGAGTCGTCTCAGTTGCTACGCCAGGCCCCCGATCCCAGCGGGGCGCGGCTCGCCGCAGAGGGGCCATCGCCGGTGGCGAGCGGGTCCGCGCTGCCGCGCGCTGTCGCGCGGCGCGTCACCGTCGGGCGCCCCGCGATCGCGTGGTCGCTGTCGCTGCTCTACCTGTTCAAGGGGCTCCTCTGCTTCGCGACCGTCGCCTTCCCGATCAGCGCCACCGAGCCGACCGGGCTCGTCGGCGCTGCCGGCGTCGTGGGCATCGCAGCCGGGTGCGGCGTGTGGCTGTTCGCCAACCGAATCCCGCTACTCGGTTTCGAGCTGCTCGCGGCGATCGGATCGTTGGTGACGAGCGTGCTGGTCGCGCACGCGACCACCCACGGAGGGATGATGCTCGTGGCCTTCGCCTATCCCTGGATCGCGATCTACGCGGCCCATTTCTTCCCGCGCCCCGCGGTCACCGCTCAGGGTCTGCTGATCTCGGTCGGCTTCGGCGCAGGCCTGCTGCTCGGCCATCTTTCACATGTCGCGATCTACTGGGTGGTTGTGACCGTCACGATCTGGTCGATCTGCATCCTGCTCGGTAGCCTCAGCGAGCGCCTGCGCCTGCAGGTGGGCACCGACCATCTCACGGGCCTGCTCAACCGCAGCGGCTTCCTGGCGGCGGCGCTGCGCGAGCGCGCGCTGGCCAATCGCACAGGCGCTCCGCTGACCGTGGCGGTGATCGACCTCGACGACTTCAAGCAGGTCAACGATCGCGCCGGCCACGCCGCCGGAGACCAGCTGCTCGCCGCGCTCGGCCGGCAATGGCGCGAGCGCATGCGACCGAGCGACATCCTCGCCCGCCACGGCGGTGACGAGTTCGTGCTGCTGCTGCCCTGCACCGCGCCGGCGGGCGCCGAGGCGGCACTCAAACGCCTGTGCAGCGACGAGGATCCCGTCGGCTGGTCGATCGGCGTCAGCGAGTGGCTGCCCGGCGAGGAGCTCGACGCACCGCTGGAGCGGGCGGACAAGCGGCTGTATGAGGCGAAGCTCGGGGGGAGCCAGGGGCGCGTCTGAGACATAGTGTCGGGAGCGTGAGCGACGGGTGACGTGGGTCGCCAAGCGCGTGGCAATCGCAGCCCCGGCTCAGAACCTGCGTGCGTTGAGCGACTCCTGAAGGTGGCGCGTCGTGTCGGGCCCCCACACGCCGTCGGCTGCCGCGGAGACGTGCCGCTGCAGCGCCACCACAGTGACGGGGCCGATGTCGCCGTCCTGGCTGACATGCAGATGCGCCTGCAGCGCCCGCTTCGTCTGCACCCCGAAGATCCCGTCCTGCGGGAGTCCGAGCGCCCACTGCATCGCGCGGACCGTCTGACCACCGAGGATGCCGTCGACGATCAGCGGTGTGTACGGGTTTTCGTGCGGGGGCGGCGGAGCGTGATCGACCCGCCATTGCCCGAAGTCCTGCCCGAGCGCATGGTCGTAGTCGCATTCGATGCCGCCGACCCGCTGGCCGTTGCTGAACTGCTGGATCTGCGCCCGGCGGTCCCAGTTGCCGCCCGACCAGGCGGACGTCTGCCAGCCCCAGCGGATCAATCCTGCGTCGAACAGCCTGCTGAGGACCCAGTACCCGGCGTACGCGCCCGTCCGTGCCAGCCCGAGCTCCGAGGCGACGCCTCGGAAGTAGTCGTTGATCGGCGGCTGCTGCTCCGGCGTGGCGTCGAAGTCAACCGCGAAGTAGATCGGCCGGTCCTCCGGCATGCCGGCGGCGGCGGCCTGCTCCGCGGCGGAGCGGGCATCCGCGGCACCGGCGTCGAAGCCGGAGAGCGCCCGGTCCGCGGCCGTCTCGAACACGACGACGAGGTCGACCCCGTCACGTGACATCGCCAGCGCCTCAGCGGGCGTGAGGTTCTTGGGATTGCCGGGGGTCGAGAGGTAGCGGCAGACGAAGTCCGCGCCGACTTCACGCAGCGCGGGCGCGGTCATGCCGCCGTCGGAGTAGTCGAGACCGAACCTCACGCGGCGCCCCCGCGTACACGCCAGGCCGGCCGTCGTGCCACTGTGACACGGCGGCCCTCAGTCGCGTCAAGATATTCGAAGAGACCTGTATCTGGATATTCGAGGAGGTTCATGATCCCCCCGGAGCGTATGC
Source organism: uncultured Solirubrobacteraceae bacterium (assembly GCA_963756205.1). Taxonomy (GTDB): domain Bacteria; phylum Actinomycetota; class Thermoleophilia; order Solirubrobacterales; family Solirubrobacteraceae; genus Palsa-744. The sequence goes on along the minus strand of CAVWMU010000005.1, from coordinate 188,104 downwards.
AGCCTACACGGATCGAACCGTCAGGTCGAGCCGTCGTCGTGTTCGCGCACGCAGGCGTCCACGGCCCCATCGGGATAGTGCCCAAATACCGGACTTCTTCCCTTCAGCGAGCAGTCACGATCGGTCGCACAGGAGAATCGGGCGCATCGGCTGCCGTAGAATGCCTCCGATGTCCGATCGCGTGGTGACCCGCTGATGGAGCCTGCGCCTGGCTCGTCCGGCCGCCGGGAAGCCGGCAGCCTCCCGTTTCCCGAAAAGCGTGTCGGCGCGGTCAACGAGCAGATGCCGTTCGACCACATCGTGGTCGTGATGATGGAGAACCACTCCTTCGACAACCTGTTGGGGTCGCTGGGGCGCACGCACGCCGGTGTCGACGGTCTCTCATTCGACAGCGCTGGCAACGCGACCAACTCCAACCCGGGCGGCGGCAGCACGGCATCCCAGGTGACGGCGTTCCCGCTGCCGAACACCGCTCAGGCGAAGAACGTGTCGCAAAGCTGGAGGGCCACCCACGAACAGATCGACGGCGGGGCGATGGACGGATTCGTGAGATCGGTCGACGCTCAGGAGCCGATGGGCTACTACACCCCCGAGGTCCTGCCGTTCGCGTACTCGCTCGCCGGCACGTTCACCCTCGCCAACCGGTGGTTCTGCTCCGTCCCGGGGCCGACGTATCCGAACCGCCGCTTCCTGCTGGCCGGCACCGCATACGGCGGGACGGTCACCGGCCTCGGCACCCTGCTGGATCCTCCGCCGCCGCACGGCACGATCTTCGACCACCTGTCGAGCCAGAACATTAGTTGGGCGAACTACTTCACGGACGTGCCCATGACCACGGTGATCCCGTCGATCGTCATCAAGCATCTCGATCATCACCATCTGATCAGCAAGTTCTTCCACGATTGCGAAGCCGGCAGCCTGCCGGCGGTCAGCTTCGTCGATCCCGCCATCGGCGCGCTGTCCTCGATCGCCGCCGCCATCGCCTCCCTGCCATCCCTGGTCAAGGACGCCCTGAGGCTCCTCGGCGCCGACTTCCAAGACGCGCCTCCAGCGGAGACCGAGGAGGACCCGGACGACATGTACTCGGGCGAGGCGTGGGCGCACAAGGTGATCGAAGCGGTGCTCCATTCCCCGAGCTGGAATCGCACCCTGCTCGTCTACACATACGACGAGCACGGCGGCTACTACGACCACGTGCCGCCGCCGGCCGCACGCATCCCTGACGAGATTCCCCCGCAGCTGCAGGAGAGCGACCCACCGGGCGGCTACGACATGTACGGTCCGCGCGTGCCGGCCGTGGTCGTCTCCCCCTACTCACGGCCGGGAGGCGTCACCGACGTGATTCACGATCACACCTCCGTGCTCGCGACGATCGAGCACAAGTGGAACCTGCCGGCGCTCACCAACCGCGACGCGAATGCCGCCACCGTCATGGACTTCCTGGATCCGGAGGTCGCCGCCCTGCTGGACCCGCCGGCGATCGAGGGACCATCGGACACGGGGCCGTCGGGACCGGTCGCCTGAACCGAGGCGGGGCGGGCGGAAAGGGCACGATGATCGCGATGCAGCGACCTGTGCGCAGGCTCGAAGAAGTGCCGGAGGAGGGACTCGAACCCCCGACACGCGGATTATGATTCCGCTGCTCTAACCAGCTGAGCTACTCCGGCCCGGATCGGGCAGCACAGTCTAGCCGCGGGTCGCGCCGGCAGGCCAAGCGCACGCCAGACGGCCTGACCTCGCTCGTGTGCCTGTGCGCCAGGCTTGCGCCAAGGCTCACGGCGGGCCGGGGGGGATGCTCGCGTCTTCGGCTGGCGCCGGGCCCTCGATGCGCTCGCTGCCGGCGAGCGGATCCTCCCGCTCTCGGCGCTCGGCGAGCTCCGGCGCGGGACGCCGGTCGGCGGCGGCGCGGCGCGGCCGGTAGGCGGGGCCGCCCGGTGTTCTGGACGCCCGCACGCCGTCGCGTCTCTCCACGAACAGGGCGCGGGCGCGATCGACGGCGAAGGCCGTCCTCGCGGGCACGCCGCCGCGCGTGGCGTGGCCGCTGGTCGGTTCCCAGCGAAAGGCGATCAGCGCGAACGCGCTCGCGGCTAGACCCCACGCCGCAAGCAGCTCGAGATGCCCCATCTGCAGCGCGTCGCTGCCGGTGACGGGATTGAACGCCGTCTCGAGGGCGTCGGCGAAGCCGCGCAGGGGAAAGAAGGAGGCGATGTCGCGCAGCCAGCGCGGCGCGCCTTCGATCGGAACGAACACGTCGGAGATGAAGCACAGCGGCAGGATCGTGCCCCACGCCACCGGCACCGCCGAGTCGGCGCTCGGTATCAGCACGGTCACGGCCAGCGCCACGGAGCAGAAGCAAAACATGCCGAGCGCGAGCGTCACCAGCACGGCCGGCATCGCGCTCCAGATGACCTCGAAGTCATACACCCACGCGCCCACCGCCACCACCACGATCGCCGAGATCATTGCCACGAGCGCCGCCGAGCCGAGGCGTCCCGCCATGTAGATCCAGGAGGGCAGCGGGGTGCTGCGAATGCGCTTGAGGATGCCCTGCTCGCGCGCCAGCGTGGTCTGCGAGATGACGCTCATGTAGCAGACGTTGACGACCGCGAAGGCGATCATCGCGGGCGTGAAGAACTGCGTGTAGGTGATGTCGCCGCGGCCTTCCAGGCGGGTGCCTTTGTAGAGGAGGTTGACCGCGAGCAGCACCATCAGGGGTACGACGAGCGTCGCGAAGGAGCCGAGCGGGGAGCGCACGAGCACGCGCAGCTGGTAGCCGATCTGAACCCGCAGCAGGCGCACCCAGGACGGCCGCCTGCCGGCGCGCTCGGGCTGCTCACTCGCGCTCATCGGGCTCCTCGCCGGTGAGCTGCAGGTAGACCTGCTCGAGCGACGGGCCGCTCACGCTGAGCGAGGCGAGCTCGATCCCGTGCTCGACCGCCCACGCGCACAGCTCGAGCAGCGTGCGGGTCGGCGTGGTCGTCCGCAGCTCCAGCGTGCCTCGATGCTCGCGTGCCATGTGGCGCAGGCGTTGCGGCAGCCGATCCGCTCCGACGCCGGGCGGCAGCTGGAAGCAGACCGACGTCAGGCGCTGCTCGCCGCCGAGCGTCTCGGGTGTCCCCTCGGCGACGATGCGCCCGGCCGCGATCACCGCCACCCGGTCGGCCAGCTGCTGCACCTCGTCCATGTAGTGCGAGGTCAGCACGATCGTGCGCCCGGCGCCGCGCAGGCTGTTGATGAGCTGCCATGCGCCGTGCCGCGCCGCCGGGTCGAATCCGGTGGTCGGCTCGTCGAGGAAGATCAGGTCGGGGTCGCCCACGAGCGCGAGCGCCAGATCGAGTCGCCGGCGCTGGCCGCCCGAGAGCGTCTTCACGCGCGCGCGGCGCTTGTCCTGCAGGCCGACCATCTCGATCAGCTCCTGCGCCGGCAGCGCGCGCGGGTAGCAGCTGCCGTAGATCGAGAGCACCTCGCGCACCGACAGCTCCCCGTCGATGCCCGCCGCCTGCAGCACGATCCCGACCCGCTCTCGCAGCGCTCGTCCTCCGCGCTGCGGATCCATGCCCAGAACCCGCACCTGCCCGCCGCTGCGGCGGCGATGGCCCTCGAGAATCTCGAGCGTCGTCGTCTTGCCCGCGCCGTTGGGGCCCAGCAGCGCGAACACCTCGCCCTCTGCCACGCTGAAGGACAGACCGCGGACCGCGTCCACCGAGCCGTAGCTCTTGAACAGGTCCTGGACCTCGATCGCCGCCATCAACTGAATCTAGGTCCCGCGACACCCCCGGCGCATACGTAGTTTCCCGCCCGCGAACGCGTTGCTCGCGCGGATGCGCGGTGGCGGTGGCGGGGACAGACTCTCGATCGATGGCAACGACACCGCATCGATCCCTTCGTCCCCGCGCGATGCGCTCGCCTCGCCTGGAGCCCGACAGCTACTTCACGGACGGTCGGCGCCTGCTGCGCGTCGTCGAGGCGGCCCCCGGGACCGCGTTCACGTCGCTGGAGGACTGCCGTACGCTCGAGGTCAGGTCCTACTCACCCGGTGAGCTCGCCCACCTGAGATTGCGGCTGGTCTCGAGCCCGGCTAGAGCCTGATCGTCGCGGCATGCGTGGCATGAGCCCGTTGCCGACAACCAGAGCCGGCCGGCGGCGCGTCCGCGCTCTGTCCATGACGGCCGGCGTCGTGGGCGGCGTGCTCGCGCTCGCGCTCGGGACGCCGGCGGCGCCCGCGCTCGCGGCGCCCTCGCCGGCCGGCGCCACGCGCGCGGCGCCGGCGTTGCAGCTCGGCTCGCACGGAGCGGCGGTGCGCGCGCTGCAGGTGGCGCTGGCGCGGCTGAAATACCTGCCCGCAAACGCCGCCGACGGTCGCTTCGGCATGCGCACCTGGCACGCGGTCGTCGCCTTTCAGGGGTGGAGCGGGCTCGGCCGCGACGGCGTCGTCGGGCCGCGCACACGCTCGGCGCTCGCGCGCGCGCATCCGCCGACGCCGTGGTCGCGCGCCGAAGGGATGGAGGTGCACATCGCTCAGCAGGTGCTGCTGCTGGTGCGGGGGGGACGCGTGCAGCGAGCGATCCACGTGTCCACGGGCAGGCCGGGGTGGCCCACCCCGATCGGGCATTTTCAGGTGCTCGAACGCGACACGCTGAGCTGGTCGGCGCCGTTTCAAACGTGGATGCCGCTGGCCCAGTACTTCTATCCCGGCTTTGCCATTCACGAGTACCCCGAAGTCCCGGCCTATCCCGCCTCGCACGGCTGCGTGCGGGTGCCCGAAGTCGAAGCCGCCGCCGTGTGGGACTTCGGGCACGTGGGCATGCGCGTGTGGACGGCGCCTTGAGCGCCGACCCGTTCGCGGTCGTCGAGTGGGGCGCGCGCCCGGTTGTGGTGCATTTCGCGGACGGGCGGGTCGCGTTCGCGTGCGAGCAGGTCGAGGCTCCCACCAGCTGGTCTGAGACTGCTGTGGCGACGGTCGCGCGGCGCTACTTCGCGCGCCGGGCGGACGGCTCGCAGGAGCGCTCCGTGCGGGAGCTCCTCGAGCGCGTCGTGCGCACGATCGGCGGCTGGGCGCAGGCGTCGGGCCACGTCCCCGACGCGCGCCGGCGCGCGTCGCTGGAGGCCGAGCTGGCGGCGCTGGTGCTGCTCCAGCGGGCCACGTTCGCCACGCCGGTATGGCTGAACGTGGGAGTCGAGGGCGAGCCGTTCACCTCGGCGTGCTTCATCCTCGAGACGGAGGACTCGATTCGCGCCCTGCTGGACTGGAACGCGCGCGAGGGCGTGATCTTCCAGCAGGGCGGCGGCGCCGGCGTCAACCTGTCCGGCGTTCGCTCCTCCCGCGAGCAGGTCTCGCGTGGAGGGCTGGCGAGCGGGCCCGTGTCGTTCATGCGCGCCGCCGATGCGTGGGCCGCGACGATCCGCTCGGGCGGGCGCGCGCGGCGCGGGGCGAAGATGGTCGTGCTGGACGCCGAGCATCCGGACGTCCTGGAGTTCATCGCCTGCAAGGCGCGCGAGGAGCAGCACGGGGCGGCGCTGCTCGCCGCCGGCTTCCAGCCCGAGGAGGCCGTGGCCTCGCTGGCCTTCCAGAACGCCACGCACGCGGTGCGGGTGAGCGACGAGTTCATGCGCGCCGCGGCCGACGACGGCGAGTGGTCGCTGCGCGCGGTCACCACCGGCGAGGTGATCGAGACGCTGCCCGCGCGCGAGCTGCTGCGCGCATGCGCGCAGGCGGCCTGGACGTGCGGGGATCCGGGGCTGCAGTTCTCGGGCGCGATCGAGCGCTGGCACACGTGTCCGCGCTCCGGTCCGATCACCGCGTCCAACCCGTGCGGCGAGTTCCTGCACGTGGGGGAGTCCGCGTGCAACCTCGCGACCCTGAACCTGCTCGCGTTCCTGCGCGAGGACCGCTCGTTCGACGTCGAGGAGTTCGTGCGCGCGGTCGAGCTGCTGGTGCTCGCCCAGGACGCGATCGTGGACGGCTCGGCCTATCCCACCGAGCGCATCTCGCAGGGCGCGCGGCGCTTCCGTCCGATCGGCCTCGGATATGCCAACCTCGCCGCGCTGCTGCTGACGCTCGCGATCCCCTACGACTCGGTGGAGGGGCGCGCTTGGGCGGCGGCGATCACCGCGCTGATGACCGGCGCCGCGTACCGTCGCTCGGCGCGTCTGGCCGCGGAGCTGGGGCCGTTCGCGGAGTTCGCGCGCAACCGCGAGCCGATGCTCGCCGTCCTTGCCGCGCACCGTGATGCCGCCGAGCGCGTCGGGCGCGAGGCGCCCGCGGAGGTGATGGCGGCGGCGCGCCAGGCGTGGTCGGACGTCCTCGAGCAGGGCGCGGCGCACGGGCTGCGCAATGCGCAGACGACGCTGATCGCGCCGACGGGCACGGTCAGCCTGATGCTCGACTGTGAGAGCACCGGCATCGAGCCCTACTACGCGCTCGCCGGGCACAAGCGCTTCGCCGACGGCGGCGAGACCCATTTCGCCAGCCGCGCGCTCGCGGACGGGCTGCTCGCGCTCGGCTACTCCACCCGCGCGCTGCAGGAGCTCGGCGAGTACGCGCTCGACCACGGGCACCTGGTGGGCGCGCCGGCGCTGCGCCCGTCGCACCGGGCGCTGGCGCAGACGGCCGGCGGCCCGGACCCGGTCGCCGTATCGGGTCATCTGGCGATGGTCGCGGCGGTCCAGCCGCTGCTCAGCGGCGGGGTCTCGAAGACGCTCAACCTGCCGGGCGAGGCGACGGTGCAGACGATCGAGTCGGCGTTCCTCGATGCCTGGAGGATGGGCCTGAAGGCGATCTCGGTGTACCGCCAGGGCTCGAAGATCGGTCAGCCGCTTCAGGGCGCCGAGGACTGACGCTCGCGCCCGTGCGTCTGGCTCCCCCACTCGCGCGCGGCGCGCGCCATCGCGCCCAGGCGATCCTGGACGCGGCGGTGCAGCGTTCCCTCGGGATAGGCGCCGTCGGCGTCGCGCTCGCCCGCGGGCACGCCCGTCAGCAGCTCGATGCCCTCATCCACGCTCGCCACCGCCCACACGTGGAAGCGTCCCTCGCGGACGGCGTCGAGCACGCGCTCTTCGAGCATCAGGTGGCGACGGTTGCTGGCGGGGATGATCACGCCCTGCTCGCCGGTCAGCCCAACACGCTCGCAGGCGTCGAAGAACCCCTCGATCTTCTCGCTGACGCCGCCCACCGCCTGGATACGGCCGTGCTGGTCGACCGACCCGGTGACCGCGATGCCCTGATCGATGGGCGCCTCGGCGAGGCTCGAGAGCAGCGCATAAAGCTCGCTGCTGGCGGCCGAGTCGCCCTCCAGGCCGGCGTATGACTGCTCGAAGGTGACGCTCGCCGACAGCGACAGCGGCACGCCGTTGCCGTAGCGCTGCTCGAGATACCCGTGCAGCGTCAGGAAGCCCTTGTCGTGGATGCGTCCGCTCAGCTTGCTCTCGCGGTCGATGCTCACGAGCTCGCCGCCGCCCATGGCCGTGGTCGCGGTGATGCGCGCGGGGTGGCCGAAGGCGTAGTCGCCGAGCGCCACCACCGCCAGGCCGTTCAGCTGTCCGATGGCGCTGCCCTGCAGCTCGATGTGCACGGTGCCTTCGTCGACCATCTCCGCCAGGCGCTGCTCGATCAGGTCCGAGCGCCCGCGCCGCTCGCGGATCGCCTGCTCGACGTGCTCGGCCGCCACCAGCTCGGCCCCCGCGCGGCCCGCCCAGTGGCTGGCCTCGGTGACGAGGTCGGCGATCTCCTCGAAGCGGGTGGAGAGCTTGCCCTGGTGGGCGGCGCGGCGCGCGCCGTGCTCGACGACGCGCGCGACGGCGCTCGCGTCGAAGTGACGCAGCCCGTGACGGGCGACCTGCCCGCTGATGAACGCGGCGTAGCTCGCGCCCTGCGTCCACGGCATCTGCACGTCGAAGTCGGCGCGCACGCGGAACAGCTCGGCGACGTCCTCGTCGAGCGCGTGCATCAGCTCGTACAGCTCGCCCGAGCCGGTGAGGACGATCTTGACCTCGACGGGCACCGGGTCGGGCGTGAGCGTCGCCGTCGGGAACAGCGTGAACTGCTCGCCGAGGTTCTCGACGCGGGCTTGGCCGGTGCGCAGGATCTCCTTGAGCTTGTCCCACACGAACGGCTGGCGCAGGACGTCTTCGGCGCGCAGGATCATATGCCCGCCGCTCGCCGCGTGGATCGCGCCCGACTTGATGTGGCGGTGATCGGTGATCGCCGCTCCGAACATCGACTCGAACTCCACGCGGCCGAACAGCCGGGGGAACGTCGGGTTTCGCTCGACGACCACCGGCGCTCCGTCCTGCTCGCCGGCGACGAACAGGTTCACTTCGTAGCGCGCCCGAAAGGCGTCGACGCCGCGGCCGAGCATCGCGCCCACTGACATCGTCGCCTGGCTCTGCTCGGCGTCGGCCAGGAAGCCGCCGTAGTTGTCGACCACATCCTCGCGGGCGCGCTCCAGCCAGGCGCTGACCGGTTGCGAGTCGGCGTGCTCCTGCTTGACCGCGTCGATCAGGTGCCCGACCGCGAACAGCACCACTTCGCGCTCGAGCGCGCGCACGCGCTCGCGCACCCGCGTGTCGATCTCGCGCAGCTGCGGCACGACGCTGTTCATGCGCTGCTCGACCTCGTGGCCGGCGGCGTTGAACTGCCGTCGCGTCTCCTCGGGCAGCTGCTGGAACTCGTGTGGCGTCACCGGGCGACCGTGCACGAGCGGGATCGTCACCACCCCGGCGGGGGTTATCTCGAGCTCCAGGCCGCGCGAGCGCGCGAACGTGCGCACCTCCTCGAGCGTCTCCTGGCGTTCGTGCTCGAACGGCTCGACCGCCTCCGAGCGCCGGCGCCGGTAGCTCTCGCTCTCGAACGCGCTCGGGATCTCGCGGCCGGCCTGCTGGACGAACGCCACCATCGCCCGCTCCAGCCGCCGGCCCTGACCGGGGGCGAGCGTCGCGCACAGCGGTCTGCCCGGCTCCTCGAAGTTGAACAGGAAGACGACATCGCGCGGCGCCGGCTGTGTGCGCGCGTGCTCGCGCAGCCGCGCCTCGATCGTCTCGCGCTTGCCCGTGCCCGCCGGGCCGGTGGCGAACACGTTGTAGCCGAGCTGGGGGACCTCGACCGCGAAGTCGATCGAGCGCAGCGCGCGCTCCTGCCCGGCGGCGCCGTCGCTGGGCTCGACCTCGGCGGTGCTGCGCAGGCCGAGCTCGGCCGGGTCGCAGTGCCGGCGCAGCACCTCGGGCGCGAGCCGCAGACGCTCGCGCGCGTTCATCGCGGGCACTGCGACGCTGGTCCTGCGAGATCGCGAGCTGGCATTGAGAGGTAGATCATCGCTGTCCTACGCGAAGTCTGCGTCGGGGTCTCAGCCCGTAGCGGCACCGCTGGCACCGCCGCCGGAGAGGTCTCGTCGTGCCGCGGCAGACTAGGGTCCAAACCGATGGACGATCTATTCGCCCACTCGCTGCTCGTCGTGACCGGCAAGGGCGGCGTGGGCAAGTCCACCGTGGCGGCTGCGCTGGGTCTGGCGGCGAGCCGTCGCGGGCTTCGCACGATCGTGGTCGAGGTGACCGCGCGTGAAGACGTCTCGCGCGCGCTTGCGCCGGAGACGACGGGTGTTGAAAGGGCGGGTGTCTATGCCGAGCTTGCCGTCTCCGAGCGTCTGCACCACATCTCGATCGACCCGCAGCGGGCAATGGAGGAGTACCTGAGCGAGCGGCTTCCGGTGGGCGTGCTGGCCGCGCTGCTCTCGCGAAGCCGCCTCTTCACGGGGTTGACGGCGGCGACCCCCGGCTTGCGCGAGCTGCTGACGATCGGCAAGGTCTGGGAGCTCGCCCAGCATGAGCGACGCGCCCGCGGCGCGGAGCACTACGACTTGGTCGTGCTCGACGCTCCGGCAACCGGGCAGGCGCTGGCGATGCTGCAGGCGCCGCGCACGTTCGCTTCGGTCGCGCGCGTCGGCCCGGTCGCGAAGGAGGGCCGCGCGGTGGCGAGCTTCCTCGGCGATTCGCGACGTACGGCGGTGTTGGCTGTGGCGAAGGCGGAAGAGATGCCGGTCGGCGAGACGCTCCAGCTGCGCTCGCGGCTGCGTGAGGACCTGGGCATGGACCTCGCTCTGGCGGTCGTCAACGCGGTCCTGCCGCATCGGTTCTCGGACGATGACGAGCGGACGCTGCGGGCGGCACCGCCGTCGCCCGCGCAGCACGCCGCGCTCTTCCTCGCCGCATGGGCGCACCGCCAGCGCACGCAGATCGCAAGGCTGCAACGGGGACTTCAGGCCGTGGCGATCGTCACGCTCCCCTTCGTGTTCCAGTCCGCGCTAGATCCCGCGGCGCTCGAGCTGCTCTCGCGGGAGCTCGCGCCGTGAGCGTCGCGGAGCGCATGGCCGGCAAGCGGATCTGCATCTGCACGGGCTCGGGCGGCGTCGGCAAGACGACGACGGCCGCCGCGGTCGCGTTGGGGCTCGCGGGGCGCGGCCAGCGCGTTGCCGTGGTGACGATCGACCCAGCGCGCCGGCTCGCCGACTCGTTGGGGCTCGAGCGGCTGGACAACGAGCCGCGTCTGATCGAGCCCGCCCATTTCGCCGGGCAGGGGATCGAGCTGAGCGGCGAGCTGTGGGCGATGACGCTCGACGCCAAGCGCACCTTCGACGAGCTCATCGACCTGCTCGCGCCCGATGCGGCCACCCGGGAGGAGATCTTTGCCAACCGGATCTACCAGGAGCTCTCCAGCGCAGTCGCGGGCTCGCAGGAGTTCACCGCCGTGGCCAAGCTCTACGAGCTCAATGCCTCCGGTCGCTTCGACGCTATCGTCCTCGACACGCCGCCCTCGCGCAGCGCGCTCGACTTCCTCGACGCTCCCCAGCGACTCACCGGCTTTCTCGAAGGTCGCGCGCTCAAGATCCTCACTGCCCCGACGGGTGCAGCAGCCGCGATCGCCGCGCGCGGCAGCGGCCTGGTCTTCGGCGCCCTGCGCCGTGTGACCGGCGTCGACCTGCTCGCAGACCTGAGCGCGTTCTTCCGCGTGCTGAGCGATGTCGTCGACGGGTTCGCGGAGCGCGCGAGCGCCGTCAACCGGCTGCTCGGCGACCCCGCCACGACGTTCCTGATCGTCACCTCGCCAGAGCCCACTCCCGTCGAGGAGGCCATCTTCTTTCGCCGGCGCCTGAGAGAGGCCGGAATGCCGTTCGGCGGCGTGGTCGTCAACCAGGTGCGGATACTCGCGCACGCCACGCAGCCAGCTGACCAGCCTGCGCTCGCGGCCGACTTCGGCGGCGACGCCGAGCTGGCCTGTAGGTCCCTGCAGGCGCTGCGCGACCTGCGTGCGCTGGCGCGGCGCGACGCAGCCAGCATGCGGCGGCTCGCCGTCGAGCTCGACGACGAGCATCCGATCCTCGTCCCTCAGCTGGACCGCGACGTAAGCGACGTGGCTGGACTCGTCGCCGTCCAGCGCTTCCTCTTCGCTGCACGACGCGAGCGATCGGCGCTCCTGGCCGAGCAGGCATTCTGAGACGGTCGTGGGTAGCCTCGTGCGGCGATGACGCAGCCGACCCTGCTCGCGGTGCCGAACGTCTCTGAGGGGCGCGATGCGCAGACGATCGCGGCCATCGGCGCCGCGTTCGCGGACGGCGCCGAGCAGAACGGCCCGCGGGACGGCGTGCGCGTGCTGGACGTGCACTCCGACCCCGACCACAACCGCTCTGTGTTCACGCTCGCGGGCCATCCGGGCGCGCTGGCGGACGCGCTCCTTCGCGGCGCACGCGTGGCGGTCGAGCGCATCGACGTGGTGACCCGCGCGGGAGGCGGCCCAGAGCGGGCGGGCCTGCATCCGCACGTGGGGGCGGTGGACGTCGCGCCGATCGTGTACCTGCGCGAGGACGAGCGGGGGGCTGCGTGCGTGCAGGCGCTGGTCCTCGGCGACCGTATCGCCGAGGAGCTGGGGGTACCGGTGTTCATCTACGGCGAGCTGTCGGGGACGGAGCCCGGCTGCGCGCGCACGCGCGCCGAGCTGCGCCGCGGCGGTGTGGCGGGGCTCGCCGCGCGGATGGCGGCGGGCGAGGCGCGGCTGACCCCCGACTTCGGGCCGGCGCGGATGCACCCCAGCGCTGGCGCCACGCTCGTGGCGGCACGGCCGCCGCTGGTGGCGTTCAACCTGCAGCTCTCGCCCCCGGCGGGCGTGCGGGACGCGCGTGCGATCGCGGCGCTGATCCGCGAGGGCGGCGAGAGCGGGCTGCCGGGCGTGCGCGCGCTCGGCCTCGAGCTGCGCGGCGGCGTGGCTCAGGTGTCGATGAACGTCGAGCGCCCGCTCGAGCTGCCGCTTGCGCGGATCGTCGACGCCGTCCGCGCGCACACAGAGGTCGAGAGCGCCGAGCTCGTCGGGCTCGCGCCCGCAGCCGCGCTCGCGGGTTTCCCGACCGACCTCCCGATCCCGGGCTTCGATCCCGCGCGCCAGTTGATCGAGAACGCACTACGCTGCTGAGTCATGGCCCAGACCAGGCGCAAGCGCCAGACCAAGCACCGGGGCAATGCCGCGGGCGTCGTCGAGTCCCGCGGTCGCACCGGGCGCAAGCCGACGGCGGCGGAGAAGAGCGGCGACGCGCGCGAGCGCGCGCGAGAGAAGGAAAAGCTGCTGGACAAGCGCGACCGGCCGCCGACGTGGCGCGCGGCGTTCACGAAGGCGATGTTCGCGGCGATCTTCCTGCTGCTGATCGTGATCCTCGTGTTCCATCAGTCAAACCAGGCGATCAGCCTGTTCCCGATCGTGCTCGCGCTGTACACGGTGATCAGCTACTACACCGACAAGCTCGTCTACGATCGCCGTCAGCGCAAGAAGGCCAGGGAGGGCGCGGGCGCAAGGACGCCGTCGCGATGAGCGCTCCGGACGTGCGCGCGTTCACCGTCGGCCCCGTGCAGGAGAACTGCTACATCGTGCGCGCCGGCGCCGAGCAGACGCGCGCGGTGATCGTCGACCCGGGAGACGAGCCCGAGCGGCTGCTCGCGGCGATCGACGCGCTGGGGGTGGAGATCGAGGCGATCCTCCTCACCCACTGCCACTTCGATCACATCGGCGCCGTCGCGCCGGTCGCGCGCGCAACCGGCGCGCCGGTCTACTGCCCGCAGATCGAGCGCCCGCTGCTCGCCGACATCATGAGCTGGGTGCCGCCCGGGTTCGGGCCGTTCGAGAGCTACGAGGCCGAGCACCTCCGTCAGCGGCGGCGAGCGCCTGAGCCTCGCCGGCCTCGAGCTCGACGTGCTGTTCACACCCGGGCACAGCCCCGGCCACTTGACATACGTGGTCCGATCGCCCGCCCACCCCGCGCTGCTGTCCGGAGACGTGCTGTTCCAGGGCTCGGTCGGTCGCGTCGATCTACCGGGCGGGGACTGGCCGACGCTCGAGCGCTCGATCGAGGGCGCTGCTGCGCGGCCTATCCGGATGAGACGGCGGTCTACCCCGGACACATGGGCGTCACCACGCTCGGGCGCGAGCGCGCCGCCAACCCGTTCCTCAGCGAGCTGCGCGAGCGCGTGCCCGTCGCTCGCACCGCTGACGCGCCGGCAACCTGAGCCGTTGAGCGCAGCGAAGATCAAAGCGCCGCGCGGCACCTTCGACGTGCTCGGCGAGGACGCCGCGCGGCGCAGCACGCTCGAGGCGCGCGCGCGCTCGATCCTCGAGGGGGCGGGCTACGAGCGGATCGAGACGCCGATGTTCGAGGCGACCGAGCTGTTCGCCCGCGGCGTCGGCGAGTCGACGGACATCGTGCGCAAGGAGATGTTCACCTTCGAGGACCAGGCGCGGGCGCTCGCTGACGCTGCGCCCGGAGGGCACCGCGCCCGTGTGCAGGGCCTACGTCGAGCACGGCATGCACAAGCGCCGTCAGCCGGTGAAGCTGTGGTACCTCTCGTGCTTCTTCCGCCACGAGCGCGCGCAGGCCGGGCGCTACCGGGAGTTCTGGCAGGTCGGGCGCCGAGGCGATCGGCTCGGAGGACCCGGCGGTGGACGCCGAGTCGATCGCGCTGCTCGCCGCGCTGCTGGCGGAGATGGGGGTGCGCGACCTGCGGCTGCGGCTGTCGAGCCTCGGCAGCCTGCAGAGCCGGCTGGAGTACCGCGAGCGCCTGCAGGCATACCTGCGCGCGAACGAGGCGCGCCTGTCGGATGAGGTGCGAGGCAGGATCGAGCTGAACCCGCTGCGCGCGTTCGACTCCGATGACCCGGGCACGCGGCAGGTGATGCAGGGCGCACCCTTGCTGCGCGAGTACCTGAGCGCGCAGGACGCGGAGCACTTCGCGCACGTGCGCGAGCTGCTGGACGCGGCGGGCGTCCTCTACGAGGAGCGACCCGACGCTCGTACGCGGCCTCGACTACTACACGCGCACCGTCTTCGAGTTCACCTCCGACGCGCTCGGCGCGCAGAGCGGCGTGGGGGGCGGCGGGCGCTACGACGGCCTTGTGCAGCAGCTCGGCGGGCCCTCGACGCCCGGCATGGGCTGGGCGGCCGGGATCGAGCGGATCCTGTTGGCCGGCGAGGGCGGCGGCGCTCCAGCCGGCGGCGCCCAGCCGGCGGCGCTGCCCCCGGTGGAGCTGTTCGTCGCGCTCGAGGAGCCGCGCGGGGAGCTGCGCACGGCGGCGTTCGGCCTGCTGAGCTCCGCACGCTCGGCGGGGCTCTCGGCGCAGATGGACCTCGGCGGACGCTCGCTCAAAGGCCAGCTCGGCCACGCCGACGCGCTCCGCGCCCGCTACGTGGCGATCCTCGCCGACGGGCACACGCTGCTGAAGGACATGCAGGGCGGCGGGCAGGAGCAGATGGCGACGAATGCGGTCGTGCACGCCGTCCTGCGCGGCCACCACGCGCTTTAGCCGGCCGCGCGGGCGCGCTCGAAGCGTCCACAACGCGCATATCGCCGTTCAACTTCTTGGCCGCGGATGCCGAAGCATGACCCGATGGCGCAGCTCTCTCGCCCATTTCAGATCGTGCTCGTGGTCGTCGTGCTGTTCGCCGGCGTATGGCTGTTCGCCCTGCAGGGGCGCTCGACGAGCACCAGCGGCTCGGGCTCCGCGCCGGTCGTCTCAGCGACCACGCCCTCGACCTCCGCTCCCGTCAGCGCGGCCACCGGGCACTCCGGCTCCGCCTCGACCGGTGCGGCCGCCAGCACGAAGTCCTCGCCCGCCGCGCCCGGCCACGTCTACCACGGCCCGGTGCCCGGCCTGGAAGGGCTCACGCGCGACATAAAGCACGCGCACGAAGCTGTGGCGAAGACGGGCGTGTCCCCGCAGAGCGCGAGCGCCACCACCGCGCCGCGCTCATCCGGTGCGCCGGCGAAGACCGCTTCGCCCGCCAAGGCCGCTTCGCCGGCCAAGCCCGTCGCCAAGGCCACGACCAGGCCCGCGATGCGGCCGGCGTCGACGCCGTCGAGCAAGACACCCACGAGCGCCACGCGCCGCAGCTCGAGCGCCGCAGCCTCAGGGCCGGCAGGACAGCGGAGCGTCGAAGCGCAGCTCGCCGAGGGCGACGTGGTGCTGCTGCTGTTCTGGAACCCGCAGGGCACCGACGACGTGACCGTGCACCGCGCCCTGCAGCAGGTGCAGGCGGCGGACCGCGGCCAGCGCGTGGCGGTGCACGAAGCGCCGGCCAGTCAGGTCGCGAGCTTCGGCTCGGTCACCCGCGGCGTGCAGGTGTACGCCACGCCGACGCTGTTCGTCATCGACAAGAGCGGCCAGGCGATCGTGCTGACGGGCGTGCAGGACGCGTTCTCGATCCAGCAGGCGATCGACGAAGCTCGCCAGGCCTAGCCGAAACACCGCAGGGATAGGCTTACACTCGCTCGGGTGAGCGCCACCGCCGCATCGTCCCCGGCATCCTCCCGGGAGGGGGAGGGGGAGCAGCTGGTCACCCATCTCGAACGTCCGCTCGGGCGCGGTCACTGCCCGCCGGACGCGTTCACCGGCGCGGCCGGCGGCGCCGCGTGCGGCGATCTGATCCGCGTGTCGATCGCGCTCGATCCGCGAAGCCCGGACGGCCGCATCGCCGACGCCGGCTTCGACGCGAGCGGCTGCGGCGCGACGCTCGCGGCCGGCAGCGCCGCCGTGAGCGCTGCGTGCGCGGCGGCGCCGCTGCTCGACGCGGCGCGGCTCGGAGCGACGGAGATCGCACGGGAGCTCGGCGGGCTGAGCGTCGCCAAGCGCCACGCGGCGGAGCTCGCGGCCGACGCGCTGCACCGCGCGCTCGGCGCCGCGGCGCGCGCCGGCGCGCGCCTGTCGCAGCGCCGCAGGACGCACGCTCGTGGCGATGAGCGGCGGCGTCGACAGCGCGGTGGCGGCGCTGCTCGTGGGCGAGGCCGGCGGCGAGGCGGTCGGCGTGACGCTCGAGCTGTGGTCTGACCCGGAGAACGACGGCGATCTCAGCTGCTGCTCGGCGCAGGCGGTGCGCGGCGCGCGCGCGCTCGCGCACGAGCTCGGCATGGCGCATCTCTCGATCGACCTGCGCGCGGAGTTCCGCGCCGGCGTGGTCGACGGCTGGCTGTCCGACCACGCCGCCGGCCTGACGCCGAACCCGTGCGTGCGCTGCAACGGCAGCGTGCGCCTGGACGCGATGCTCGAGCTCGCCGGGCGCCTGGGCGCGCACACGCTCGCGACCGGCCACTACGCGCGCGTGATCGAGGACCCGCCCGACCCGCAGCCGCCCGCCGTCGGCGCGCCGGCCCCCGCGCCGCTGCTGCGAACGGCGGCCGACGAGCGCAAGGACCAGAGCTACGTGCTCTCGGCGCTCGCGCCGGACTCGCTCGCGCGCATGCGCTTCCCGCTGGGGGAGCTGAGCAAGCCGCAGGTCAGGGAGCTCGCCGAGCGCGCCGGACTGGCTGTGGCGCGCAAGCGCGAGTCGCAGGATCTGTGCTTCCTGGCGGGCACCCGCCATGGCGAGTTCCTGCAGCGCCATGCGGGCCTCGGCGCGCGCCCCGGAGCGATCGTCGACCGCGACGGCACGCGCCTGGGCGAGCACGCGGGCGCGCACCGGTTCACGGTCGGCCAGCGCCACGGCCTGGGCGTGGCCGCGTCCGAGCCGCTCTACGTGCTTGCCACGGACACGCGCGCGAACACGGTCACGGTCGGTCCCCGCGGCGCGCTGCTCGCGCGGGAGCTGAGCGTGCGCGAGGCGACGCTGCACCGCGACGGCGGGCGCGTGGACGGCGTGCGAGTGCGCGCTCACGGGCGGCGCCTTGCGTGCCGCCTGCCCGAGGGCATCCCCGCGGGTCTCCATGCGCGCCTCGAGATCGAGCTGCAGGAGCCCGCCGAGCGCACCGCGCCGGGCCAGCTCGCGTGCCTGTATGACGGCGATCTGGTCGTCGGCCACGGCACCATCTCCTGACGGAACCGGCGGCCTTCGCATGGCTGCGTCCTCGCTCGCTCGTGTGCGCAGCGCGCTTCGCTCACTGCGTGCTTGCCCTGCTCGACCCTCGGCCCCGTCAGCGGTGTGTGCCTATGGACGCCTAAGATCATCCATCGGATGATGAGCACGGATGAGATCCGCGAGCGCTACCTGAGCTTCTTCGAGGAGCGCGGTCACCTGCGCATTCCCTCCGCCTCGCTCGTGCCCGCCGCGCACGACGCCTCGGCGCTGCTCACCGTCGCCGGGATGCACCCGCTGAAGCCCTACTTCCTCGGACAGGAGACGCCCCCCAGGCCGCGGTTGACCGACTGCCAGAAGGTGCTTCAGGACCGTCGACATCGACAACGTCGGCAACACTGCGCGCCACCTCACCTTCTTCGAGATGCTCGGCAACTTCTCGTTCGGCGACTACTTCAAGCGCGAGGCCATCAACTTCGCCTGGGAGCTCTCACGCGAGGTGTTCGGCTTCGCCGCCGAGGACATCTGGGTGACCGTGTTCGAAGGCGACGACGGCCTCGGGCTCGGACCCGACGAGGAGGCGATCGGGATGTGGAGCGAGCTCGGGCTGCCGCCCGAGCGGATCGTGCGCTGCCCGCGCTCGGAGAACTTCTGGCAGGCCGGACCAACCGGGCCGTGCGGGCCGTGCTCGGAGCTGTACGTCGATCGCGGCGTCGAGCACGGCACGCCCGAGGACCTTCCCGGCGGCGAGAACGAGCGCTTCCTGGAGTACTGGAACCTGGTGTTCATGCAGTACGACCAGGAGCCCGCCGCGGAGGAGCCCGGCAGCGTGCTCAAGCCGCTGCCCGCCAACAACATCGACACGGGCCTCGGCCTCAACCGCATGGCCGCGATCCTGCAGGACAAGCAGTCCGTGTTCGAAACCGACCAGTTCCAGCCACTGATCGAGCTCGGAGAGCAGCTCGCCGGCACGCGCTATGGCTCCGGCTTCGACAGCGACCGGGCGCTGCGCATCCTCGCCGACCACACCCGCGCCATGACGTTCCTCACCGCCGACGGCGTCGTCCCCTCCAACGAGGACCGCGGCTACGTGCTGCGTCGGGTCATGCGCCGCGCGATCCAGCAGGGGCTTGCGCTGGAGCTCGAGCCGGGCTTCCTCGACGCGCTACTCCGCGCGCGTGCGCGAGATCATGGGCGCCGCCTATCCCGAGCTGCACGAGCAGGCCGACGTCACCGACATGTGGCTCGCCGCCGAGGAGGAGAGCTTCGGGCGCACGCTCGCGCAGGGCATGGAGATGCTTCGGGACCAGATCGAGCAGGCGCGCGCCGCCGGCCGCTCGACCGTGCCCGCGCTCGAGGTGCTTCACCCTGCACGACACCCACGGCTTCCCGCACGAGATGACCCGCGAGCTGCTCGCCGAAGCGGACCTCGCGATCGAGGGCGACTTCGAAGAGTTGATGGAGGAACAGCGCGAACGCGGCAGAGGCGGCGCCGTGCGCGGCGGCGCAGGAGCGGGCAGCAGCGTCACCGCGATCGAGGCCCTGGACGGCGGTGTCGTCACCCGCTTCACCGGCTATGAGACCGAGGTGCAGCCCACCACCGTCGTCGCCATCCGCCCGCTCGACGCCGTGGGCGCTGCCAACGGCAGCAGTGGGGGCGACGGCGGCAAGGGGCACGACGGAGGCGCCCCCAAGCGCCTGCTCGTGAAGCTCGCGGAGTCGCCGTTCTACGCGGCAGGCGGCGGGCAGATCTCGGACGTGGGCACGATCGAGTGCGCGCACGGCGACTGCGTCGCGCGCGTGGAGGACGTGCTGCTGGTGGGCGAGGATCGGATCCCGGAGGTGATCGTCGAGGCGGGCGCGCTCGACGTCGGCGAGCAGGTGCTCGCGCGCGTGGACCACCGCGACGCGGCACAGCGACCGAGTGCAATCACACGGCGACCCACCTGCTGCAGGCGGCGCTGCGCGAGCGGGTCGGCAGCCACGTGCGCCAGGCGGGCTCCTACGTGGGGCCGGACAAGCTGCGCTTCGATTTCAGCCACGGGCAGGCGCTGAGCGCGGAGGAGCTGCGCGACGTGGAGGATCGCGTCAACGAGTGGATCGCGCGCAACGACCCGGTGCGGGCGCTCGAGACCACGCTCGAGGAGGCCAGGCGCCTCGGCGCAATGGCGCTGTTCGGCGAGAAGTACGGCGAGGTGGTGCGCATGGTGGAGGTCGGCGACGGCGATTATTCGCGCGAGCTGTGCGGCGGCACGCACGTGCGCTCGACGGCGGTGATCGGCGCGTTTCGCATCCTGCACGAGACCTCGAGCTCCGCCAACGTGCGCCGCATCGAGGCGGTCACCGGCCCGGTCGCCGCCGAGCTGCTGCGCGAGCACGACCGGTTGCTGAGAGAGATGGCGGCGCAGCTGCGCACGCGCCCGGAGGACGCGCCGCAGGCGCTCGAGACGCTGGTGGCGGAGCGCAAGCGTCTCGAGAAGGAGCTGAAGAAGGGAGGCACCGGGGGCGCCGGTGCGGCGGGCGTGGACATCCAAACGCTCGCGGATGGCGCGCGGCCGACCGACGGCGCGCTGGTGCTCGCTGCGCGGCTCGAGGTTCCGGATGCGAAGGCGCTGCTCGACGTCGTCGACCGGCTGAAGGGCCGCCTGCAGGGCGCGGCGATCCTGCTCGGCGCGGTGGCCGACGGTCGCGTGCACCTGGTGGCGAGCGTCGCCCCCGAGCTGGTCGAGCGCGGCGTGAAGGCGGGGGCGATCGTCAAGAGCGCGGCGGCGGTCGTGGGCGGTGGCGGCGGCGGACGCGACACGCTGGCGCAGGCCGGCGGGCGCGACCCGGAGCGGCTCGACGAGGCGATCGAGACGGGGCGCGCGGCGATCGAAGCGGCGCTCGCGGGCTGAGCTCGAGCATGCGGGTGCTAGCGCTCGACTACGGAAGCGCCCGCTGCGGCTGTGCGCTGAGCGACCCCACCGGCACGATCGTCACGCCCGTCGAGGTCGTCCCCCGGCCAGCCACCAAGCGCGGATTCGCGCGGCTGCGCGAGCTCGTGCGCGACCGGGAGGTCGAGTGCGTGGTCGTCGGGCTGCCGCTGTCGCTCGACGGCGGCGACACCGAGCAGACGCGCGAGACGCGCGGCCTTCGCGCGCGAGCTGTCGCTGCGCCTGGGCGCGGAGGTCCCGGTGGAGATGCACGACGAGCGCTTCACCACGCGCCTGGCCCAGCGGATCGACGGGGCGGGAGGGCGATCGCGGACTAGCGAGGACTCGCGCGCGGCCGCCCACCTGCTGGAGAGCTGGCTCGCGGCCAGATCCCGCTAGGTTCCCGCTCCTTGTCCCGCGGCGATCGATCACGGCCAGGGCGCGAACGCACGGCGGCCGAACGCGAGCGCGACCGCCTGGAGCGCGAACGGCGGCGTGCCGGTGCGAGCGAGCAGGCCTCCGTGGTCCCGGCGTCCGGCGCGGACGCGCCGCCGCCACCCGCCGAGCCCGTATTCCCGACGGAGCTTCCGTCCACCGCCGAGCCCGTGTCCCCGACAGAGCTTCCGTTCACCGCCGAGCTGGCGTCTGTCGAGCCGGCGCCGTATGTGGAGCCGGCGCCTGCCGAGCCGTCGCCGCATGTCGAGCGATCGCCTTATGTCGAGCCGTCGCCTGCCGAGCCGTCATCGTCGTATTTCGCGACGCCGCCAGCTGAGCCGCCCGCCGAACCGCCGCCGCCCCCGTCGTCCAACGCACCCAATCTGCCGGCCGGCATGCCGGCGCCGGGGAGGCGACCGCGCTCGTCGCTGGCTCGCCTTTCCGCGCTGCTCGCCCTCGCGGCGGTGATCGCGGCGCTGATCGCGCTGCTCAGCTCGCACGATCCCAACCGCGCCGCGGCGCCGGCGCCGCCGCCGATCGTCAAGGTGCTGATCCCGGAGGGCAAGACGCGCGTGCAGATCGCTCAGATCGCCGCCGCGGACGGTCTGAAGGGCAGCTACCTGGCGGTTTCCAGGCACTCGTCGCTGCTCCACCCGACCGCCTACGGCGCCCCGCGCGACACGCCCGATCTCGAAGGCTTCCTGTTCCCGGCGACCTACGACATGGACCCGGGCGCGCCGGTCGCGCGGCTCGTGGAAGAGCAGCTGGCGGCGTTTCAGGAAAACTTCGGCGTGAGCGTGATGGCGCGCGCTCGCGCGCTGCACGTGACCCCCTACCAGCTGCTGATCGTGGCGTCGATGGTCGAGCGCGAGGCGCAGATCCCGGGCGACCGGCCGAAGATCGCCGCCGTGATCTACAACCGCCTCGCGGCAGGGATGCCGCTGGGAATCGACGCGAGCATCTACTACGCCGTCGAGCTGACGAGCGGGATCGCGACGTACACGCACGAACTCACAGAAGCGCAGCTGCACATCGACTCGCCGTACAACACACGCACGCACGTCGGTCTGCCGCCGACGCCGATCTCGAACCCGGGGGAGGCGTCGATCGAAGCGGCCGCCAATCCGGCGCACGTCAGCTACCTGTACTACGTAGCCGGCGCGGACGGCTGCGGCGAGCAGGTGTTCTCGCACACGCTCGCCGAATTCGAAGTCGACGCTGCGGCCTACAAGGCGGCGGTGGCGCGCAACGGCGGGCATCCGCCGACGTGCAAGCGCACCCTGACAGGCACAGGCAAGTGATGCCGCGCCTGGGCGTGCTCGGCTGGCCGGTCGCGCACAGCCGCTCGCCGGCGATGCACAATGCGGCGCTCGCCGCGCTGGGGATGGAGGACTGGCGCTATCAGCGCCTGCCGGTTCCCCCGGAGCTGTTCGCGCAGACCACCCGCGCGCTCGGGCCGGCGGGGTTCCTCGGCGCGAACGTGACGATCCCCCACAAGCAGGCGGCGCTCGCGCTGGCGACCGACGCCTCGCGGGCGGCGCGCGAGATCGGCGCGGCCAACACGCTGACGTTCGCAGCCGACGGCGCGATCGCCGCCGAGAACACCGACGCTCCCGGGCTGATCGCGACGCTCGATGCGCTGGGCGACATGCCCGCCCACCCGCGCGCGCTCGTCCTCGGCGCGGGAGGCAGCGCGCGCGCGGCGGCATGGGCGCTGCGCGAGGCCGGCGCGAGCGAGGTGGCCGTGTGGAACCGCACTCCCGAGCGCGCGCAGGCGCTCGCGCGGGAGCTCGGCGTGCGGGCGGTGCGAGCGCCGCAAACGGCCGATCTGCTGGTGAATTGCACCTCCGTCGGCCTGCAGACCGGCGCCGGGATAGAACGCTCGGCTACTGACGCTGAGGCGCTCAACCAACTGGGATTGACGTTCGATCAAGTCGGTGAGTACTCGTATGTCGTCGACTTGGTATACCGATCCGAACCCACCGCGCTGCTTGTCGCCGCCGCAGCGCATGGAGCGCGCACCGTCGACGGGCTGGACGTGCTGGCCGCCCAGGGGGCGCTCAGCTTCGAGCTGTGGACCGGCCGCAGCGCGCCGCTGGAGCTCATGCGCCGTGCCGCGCGCGAGGAGGACCCGGCCGAGGCATAGGCGCGGGCTGCGGGAGCCTTCGCGATGAGCGAGATCCCGCAGCAGGCCGACCCCGATCTGCACGCGATCTTCGGGATCGACGGCGAGGCCGGGGTGGGCGTCGAGCACGGCGATCACGTGATCTCGGTCGAACGCGCCGACCCGCGCGGCGAGGTCGGCGCGGACGTCGAGCTGGAGCGGATCGCTGGCGCAGACCTGGACGGCGATCCATACGCAGACAGCGACGCGCCTGCGCCGGCGGCGGAGGGCTACACGGGCATCACCAAGCCCTCGCGCCGCGGCTCCTCGCAGCGCTTCCTCACCGACGTGATCGTCGACCTCGGCCTGGCCTCGCGCGCGCAGGTCGACGAAGCCCTGGAGCGCTCGCGCGTATCCGGCACCACGCCCGAGCGGGTGCTGCTGGAAAACGGCGCGCTCACGCAGGACGCGCTCGCGCGCGCGCTGGCCGAGCGCTACGGGCTGGACCATCTGGACCTGGGCGTCTTCAGCGTGGACATGTCGGCCGCCAACCTGGTGAGCACGGCGGTCGCCAAGCGCTATCAGACGGTTCCCGTGGCGTTCGCGGACAAGCGCACGCTGCTGGTCGCGATGGCCGACCCGTCGAACGTGCTCGCGGTCGACGACATCGCGATCATGACCGGCTATGAGATCCGCGTCGCGGTCGCGCCGCCGGACGACATCGCGGCGCTGATCTCGCGCCTGGACAGGCTCGAAGACGTCGTCGGCGAGTCGGCCGAGATCGGCGAGGAGGGCGAGGAGGGCGCGGAGGTCGTCGCGCTGCACGAGACCTCCGAAGACGCGCCCGTCATCAAGCTCGTCAACCAGCTCATCGCCCAGGCCGTCGAGCGCGGCGCCTCCGACATCCACCTCGCGCCCGACGGGCAGTGAGCTGCGCGTGCGCTTCCGCGTCGACGGCGTGCTCGCACGACGTCACGCACCGTGCCGCGGCGGATGGCCGCGCGGGGTGATCTCGCGCATCAAGATCATGGCCGAGCTCGACATCGCCGAGCGGCGCCTGCCCCAGGACGGCCGCGTCGGGCTGGTGGTCGACGGCCGCCACGTCGACCTGCGCGTCGCCACGCTGCCGACCGTCCACGGCGAGAGCGATCGTGATGCGCCTCCTCGACAAGGCAGTCGGTCGTGCTCGAGCTCGACAAGCTCGGCTTGGCCGACCCCGAGCGCGCAGCGCTTCGAGCACGCCTGCCGCGAGACCCACGGCGCGGTGCTCGTGACCGGACCGACCGGCTCGGGCAAGTCGACGACGCTGTACGCGGCGCTGCAGCTGCTCAACACGCCGGAGAAGAACATCATCACCGTCGAGGACCCGGTCGAGTACCGACTGACCGGCTCAACCAGGTCCAGGTCAACGGCGAAGGTCGGCCTGACCTTCGCCGCGGGGCTGCGCTCGATGCTGCGCGCGCGACCCCGACATCATCATGGTCGGCGAGATCCGCGACCGCGAGACGGCGCAGATCGCCATCGAGTCGGCGCTCACCGGCCACCTGGTGCTCTCCACGCTGCACACCAACGACGCGCCGTCGGCGATCACGCGGCTGATCGAGATGGGCATCGAGCCCTTCCTGGTCGCCTCGGCGCGTCGACTGCGTGGTGGCCCAGCGCCTGGCGCGGATGCTGTGCCCGAGCTGCAAGCGGCGCACGATCATCCCCGCAAAGGTGCTGCGCGAGAACGGCTACCGGGCACGCGTGGAGCTCGAGGCCTACGAGCCGGTGGGCTGCCGCGCGCTGCGGCGGCACCGGCTATAGCGGACGCGTCGGGGCTGTACGAGGTGATGATGATGAGCCCAGAGATCCAGGCGCTGACGCTCGAACGCAGCCCGGCGGAGAAGGTCAGCGACGTGGCCGTCGCCCGAGGGCATGACGCGCCTGCGCGACGACGGCCTGCAGAAGGTCAGGCAGGGCCGCACCTCGATGGCCGAGATCGCCCGCGTGATCGGCACCAACTAGCTCGTATCTTCGTCCACGCCCATGGAGCGCGCGCCTCGCGCCCTAATGGACGTGCGCCGTTCTGTCGATGCACGCAACCATGGACATCGATTTCGCGGACCTGCTGATGGAGGTCGTGCACCGCGGGCGTCCGACCTGCACCTCAGCTCCGGCGCGCACCCGACCGTGCGCGTGCGCGGGCGCCTGACGCCGCTCGAGGACTATCCCGCGCTCTCGGCGACCGACACGCGCGAGCTCGTCTACTCGATCCTCACCGGCGATCAGCGCCAGCGCCTGGAGACCGACTGGCAGCTGGACTTCGCCTACTCGATCCCGGGCCACGCCCGCTTCCGTGTCAACGCCTACTTCCAGCGCGGCGCCATCGGCGCCGCCTTCCGTCTGATCCCGTTCGGGCTGAGCTCGATCGACGAGCTGGGGCTGCCCCCGCGCTGCACGAGTTCACGCGCAGGCCGCGCGGCTTCGTGCTCGTGACCGGCCCCACCGGCTCGGGCAAGTCGACCTCGCTGGCGGCGATGATCGACGCGATCAACGGCTCGCGCGAGGAGCACATCATGACGATCGAGGACCCGATCGAGTTCCTGCACGGGCACAAGAAGTGCATCGTCAACCAGCGCGAGCTCGGCGCCGACGCGCAGTCCTTCGCCGCCGCCCTGAAGCGCCGCCCTGCGCCAGGACCCGGACGTGATCCTCGTCGGCGAGATGCGCGACCTGGAGACGATCTCCACGGCGCTGACCGCGGCCGAGACCGGCCACCTCGTGTTCGCCACGCTGCACACCCAGGACGCCGCCGCAGACGATCGACCGCATCATCGACGTGTTCCCGCCCCACCAGCAGGAGCAGGTCCGCGTGCAGCTCTCGGTGGCGCTGCAGGGGATCTGACCCAGCAGCTGCTGCCCAACGCGCGACGGCTCGGGGCGCGTGGTCGCCTGCGAGGTGCTCGTGCCGACCCCCGCCGTGCGCAACCTGATCCGCGAGGGCAAGACTCACCAGATCTACTCGGTCATGCAGACCGGCTCGGCGGTGCGGCATGCAGACGATGGACGCGGCGCTGGCCGACGCTCGTGCGCCAGGGCAAGATCAGCCAGAAGCTCGCCGAAGCGCGCTCGTCGACTCCGGACGAGCTCAGGCGCCTGCTCGGCGCGGGCACGCTGGCGGCGGCGTAGGCGGAGGCGGGTGGGCTCCAAACCATGAGCACCTACGTCTTCAAGGCAATCGACCTCTCCGGCGGCAAGGCCAAGGGCGAGGTCGAGGCCGACTCCAAGCAGGCGGTCTCCGATCAGCTCAAGCAGCGCGGCCTGATCGTCCTCGACATCGCCGACAAGCACTCCTCGGCCAACATCGAGATCAGGCTGCTCAAGCGGGTCGCGCCCGCCGACCTGGCGATCTTCGCGCGCCAGCTCTCGACGATGATCTCATCGGGCATGAGCATTCTGCGCGCCCTCTACGTGCTGGAGGAACAGACGGAGGACAAATTCCTGAAAGAGACGATCATCGCCGTGCGCAAGGACGTCGAGGCGGGGCTGTCGCTGAGCGACGCGATGTCGCGCCATCCGAAGGTGTTCAACCCGCTGTTCGTCGCGATGACGCAGGCAGGGGAGATGGGCGGCGTGCTAGAGAGGCTCGCTCGTGCGCGTGGCCGACCAGCTGCAGAAAGACGCGGCCCTGCGCAAACAGGTGAAATCGGCGATGATCTATCCGACGCTCGTGCTGGTGTTCGCGGTCGGCGTGATGATGGCGCTGGTGGCGTTCCTGGTGCCCGTGTTCGAGGGCGTGTTCAAGGAATTCGGCGGCAATCTGCCGGCGCTGACGCAGGTGTCGGTGATGATGTCGAAGATCGTCACCCACTACTGGTGGATGATGTTCATGGTCAGCGCAGCCGTGGTCGTGGCGTTCGTCAAGTGGAAGAAAACCACGTGGGGACGGCGCCAGTGGGACCACTTCCGCCTGCACGTGCCGATGAAGATCGGCACGATCGTCCAGCAGGTCGCCGTCGCGCGCTGGTCGCGCACGCTCGCGTCGCTGACCCACGCCGGCGTGCCGCTGCTGCAGGCGCTGGAGATCACCGGGCGCACGGGCGGCAACATGGCCGTGCAGGAATCGATGGACGGCGTGATCGCCTCGGTCAAGCGCGGCGGCACGATCGCCGCGCCGCTCGCCCAGGCGCCGATCTTCCCCTCGATGGTCACGCACATGGTCGGCGTCGGCGAGGAAACAGGCGCGCTCGACGAGATGCTCGACCGGATCGCCGAATTCTACGAGGAACAGGTGGAAACGGCGGTCAAGGCGCTGATGTCGATCCTCGAGCCGATCATGATCATCGTGATCGGGGCCATGGTCGGCTTCATCGTGATCTCGATGTACCTGCCGCTGTTCGAAGTCTACAACCGGATTGAATAACGCTTAGCTCGCGTCACTGATCCGTATGCGCCGGGGCGCGCCGGTCTGCGTCACCGACAGCGAGAGCTTGCCTTCGAGCAGCTCCAGCAGCTCCGCTCCCGCCAGCTCGCGGCGCCAGCCGCGCAGGGTGCGCACGTCGGCCTCCTCGCCGCCGGCGCGCGCGGCGGCGACGATCGCCTGCAGGTCGGCGCGCGCGGCCAACAGCTCGTAGGCGAGCCCCGCCTCCCGCGCGCGGGCTCGCAGCAGCGCCTCCCCGAGTGCCACCAGCGGAGCATCGTCGGGCTTGGGCGCGGGCGCTCGCGTCAGCTGCGGCGGCGGGTCGGCCGGTAGCGCCCGGCCGCGCTCGACCGCCTCGAGCAGGTCCTCCGCCCGCCGCCCGCCGGCTGCGGCGCCCACGCCGCGGATCCGCTCGAGCTCCGCGCGCGAGGCGGGCCTGCGCTTGGCTATCTCCACGAGCGTCGCATCGCCCAGCACGCTCTGCACGGGGCGATCGTGGCGGGCGGCGGTGCGCTCGCGCCAGCGCACCGAGCTCGCGCGCGATCGGCCGCGCGGCCGCGTTCAGGGTGCCGACGCGCGGCAGGCGCGCGAAGACCGCCTCCGGGTCGCGCTCGTCGCTCGAGAGCGCGAGCGGCTCGCACTCCTCGCGCGCCCACTGCAGGCGGCCGAGCTCGCTCAGGCGGCGCTCCAGCTCGCTCGCCAGCTCGAGCAGGTGCACGACGTCCTCGCGCGCGTACGCCAGCTGCTCGGGTGAGAGCGGGCGGGCGTTCCAGCGGGTGAAGCTCGCGGTCTTGGCCACGCGCAGGCCGAGCACCTCGGTGAGCAGCGAGTCATACGAGGATTGCGCGCCCAGTCCGGCGAAGCCCGCGGCCACCTGCGTGTCGAACACGTTGCGCACCTCCGTGTCGAAGCGACGGCGGACCAGCGCGATGTCCTGGCGCCCGGCGTGCACGACGATCTGGACTGCGGGGTCGGCGAGCACCTCGGCGAGCGCCGATCCGTCGAGCTCCTCGGGCAGCGGGTCAACGACCAGGATGCGCTCGTCCGCGTCCCCGGCTTCGGGGATCGCGAGCTGCACCAGGCACAGCAGCGTGCGGTAGCGGCCCTCGCCCATGAACTCCGTGTCCAGCGCCAGGCGGCCGGCCGCGCGGGCGCCGTCGGCCAGCGCCTGCAGCCGCTCGTGCTCTGAGCCGCCGCTCACTGCCTGGCTCCCGGCAGCAGGTACAGCAGCCCGCCGTGGCGCAGGCCCGCCTGGAAGGAGATGTCGGTCCCGTGCGCGCGCACCCAGCGGGCCGGTCCAGAGCACGCGGGGTTCACCGCTTGACTCGCGCCCGCGCAGAACGTGTTCAGGAAGGCGTAGCGCACCTTCCCCGCGGCGATCAGCTGCCTCAGCTTGGACACCGGGGTGAAGACGCGCGCGTCGTAGGTGGTCAGGACGAGCACGGGGCGCGCATCCTGAACGATCAGCGAGCCGACCGCCGTGGCCGACTCGGCGGCCACCTCGTAGAGGGCGCCGTCCTGGTGGGCGCGCAGGTAGGCGCTGAGCGGGCGCTGCTGCGCCCCCGGCAGCTCGCCCACGAGGCCGGCGTCGCTCACGCGATCGGCGATCGCGGTGGAGTCGGCCTTCAGCGGGATCACCAGCACCGCGCCTAGCGTCAGCGCGATCACCCCGGCGGGCGCCAGTGCCCGCCGCGCGCTCACCGGGAGCGAGGGCACGCGTGCCAGCAGCGCGCACGCGAGCGCGCCGAGCGCCCCCAGCAGCGAGATCCACCACTCGAGCGGGTACCCGTACAGCAGGCGCTCGCCGTAGTAGACGACCACCGCGAGCGTCGCCGCGAGGAGCGCAAGGCGCACCCGGTCCGAGCGGTCGCCCGCCGGCCCGTCCTCGCCTGCCGGCGAGGCTGCCCACGCGAGGCCGATCCCGAGCATCGCCGCGACCGCCGGCGTGAAGCTTTCGACGTAGCGCGGGTGCAGCCGGATCTGGTGGCTGAACAGCACGATGCCCGCGAGCGTCCACAGGCTGAGTCCCCCCGCCGCCGCGCGCCGCATCCGTCGTCGCGTCTGCGCCTGCGGCTCCGCCTCCCCGGGCGGTGCGTTGGCGCGCAGGCCCCACAGCAGGGCCGGTACGCCCAGCAGCAGGCCGGCGAGCAGCTCGAGGCCAAGGCGCTCGCCCGACAGCGGCCCGACGGTCGCCAGCAGCCGCGTCGGCGAGGGCGGGCCGATCGGAATGTGGTCGCGCTCCTCCTGCGTGGCCACGGGGTAGTGGTGGTTGGCTTCGAATTCCGTCGTCCCAAGTTCCGCGGTTTTGCCGCCGAGGCGGTCGGTGCCGTTGAACACGAACGCGGCGTTCCACGCGCTGCCGTTGGTCGAGCCGATCGCGTACGGGCGCTCGTGGGCGGGGAACAGCAGCGTGGCCGTCAGCCACGACAGCGCCACCGCGACATACACGGCGCCGGCTGCAGCCAGTCGCAGCAGGCGCCGCCAGCGCGAGCCCGGCAGGCCGAGATACGCGAACGCGGCGAGCCCGGGCAGCGCCACGAGCGACTCGAGCAGCTTGACGTCGAACGCCACCCCCAGCGCCGCCGCGCCGGCCATCAGCCAGCGCGGTGCGCCCGGTCTCCACCGCGCGCACGATCGCCAGCAGCGCGAGCACGAGCGCGAGCATCATGACCCCGTCCATCGTGTCGCTGCGCGCGGTGATCACCTCGATCGGCAATGCCGCCGATCGCCGCCGCCGCGGCGATGCCCGCCGCGGCGCTCCAAATCCGGCGCACCGTCGCGTACAGCAGCGGCACCGACGACGATCCCCGCGCAGCACCTCGGGCAGCTTCAGCGTGGTGGAGCTGAAGCCGAGCAGCTTCACGCTGATCACCTGCAGCCACAAATCGACCGGCGGCTTGTCGATCGAGACGCTGCCCGCGGGCTCGTACGCGCCGAAGAAGAAGTTGTGCCACGACAGCTCCATGCTGCGCACCGCCGCGTCGTAGAACGGGTCGGGCGGGACCTGGTCGATGTGGGCCAGGCGCAGCGCCGCCGCGCCAGCGGTGATCGCCGCCACGAGCGCCCACTCCGCTGTGCGTCCAGGTCTTCTCACGCGCGGAACGCTAGTGTGATCGGCACGTGGCAAGCGCGGACAGCGACAGCGAGGGTCGGGCACCGGCGTCCCATGAGCCGCGGGAGTGTATGGCCTGCCGCGGCACCGGCAAGGTGATCTCCAGCCTCGGCGGCACGCCCAGCACGCTCACGTGTCCGTGGTGCGAGGGCGGCGGCGATGCGCGTGGCGGACGTCGACGCCCAGGCGCGGTGGCTCGCGCAGGACGCCGACGGCGCCTCGGTCGGCGGACCCGAGGAGCCGGCGGCTCGCGGCGCCCGATCCGGCCGCCTGAGCGTCGCGCCACCATCTGTCCAAGCATTCGTGCACCGCGTAAAGGTTGGCGGCACGTGGGTCGATCCAGCGCCTGACAGAGCCAGTGCCGAGGCCAGGGCAAGCATCGAAACAGGTGCGTAGCAAAGCCGGCGGCCCTCGCGAGGGGGACGCATCGCCGTTGGAGGCGATTACCGAGGGCTGGCGCCCAAACCGGATCCCAGGAGGATTCATGTTCAACTCACTACGCCAGCGCGCCGGCGATGAGGGTGGTTTCACCCTTATCGAACTTCTTGTCGTGATCCTGATCATCGGCATCCTGGCCGCGATCGCCATCCCGGCGTTCCTGGGCCAGAAGAGCAAGGCCTACGACTCCTCGGCGAAGACCGTCGCGCAGACCGCGCAGACGGCCGCTGAGACGCTCGCCACCGAAAACGGCGGGTACTACACGAAAGTCAGCACGACGGAACTCAACAAGGTCGAGCCGTCGCTCAACATCACGAAAACCAGCGAAGCCGAGCTGACGACCGCAACTGGAATAGAACCCAATGCGTCCAGCGAAGACGAAGGGTACGAAGTCAAGGTGACCGCGTACAACACCGGCGATGTATTCACGGTCAAGCGCAACAAAGAAGGCCACATCGAACACCTGTGCACGAGCACGAAGGAAAGCTGCCCAGGACACAGCAACTCCAGCACCACCTGGTAACAGCCTGGTCTTGAGCTGACGCACCGCATCGTCAGGCAGTCAGGGAGGCGGCCTTCTGGCCGCCTCCCGCCGTTGCGGGCTCAAGCGCCGTGCCGTACGCGCCGATCACTCTCTACATGGAGGCAACCTTCGCGGGAGTCCTCGGTGCGATCTTCGGCTCGTTCCTGAACGTGGTCGTCCACCGCCTGCCCCGCCACGAGTCGATCGTCACGCCCGCCTCGCACTGTCCCAAGTGCGGCACGCCGGTCAAGCCATACGACAACATCCCGATCCTCTCGTGGCTGCTGCTGCGCGGACACTGCCGCTGCTGCGGCGAGCCGATCTCGGCTCGCTACCCGCTCGTGGAGGCGCTCACCGCGGCGCTGTGCGCGGGCGCCGTGCTCACCCACCACTCGGCCGCCGGCATCGCGTTGAGCGTGACACTGATCCTGCTCGTGGTGCCCGCGGCGCTGATCGATCTCGAGTATCGGATCATCCCGAACCGGATCACCGCGCTCGGCTTGCTGCTCGCGCTCGCGATCGGGCTCGCGCTGGACCCCGCGGGCGAGCCTGAACGCCTGATCGCCGGCGCCGGCGCCGGCGGCTTCCTGCTGGTCGCCGCGCTGGCCTATCCCGGCGGCATGGGCATGGGCGACGTCAAGCTCGCCGGGGTCATGGGGCTGTTCCTCGGAGCAGCCGTCGCGCCGGCGCTGCTGATCGCGCTGCTGGCGGGGGTTGCATTCGGCGGCGGTGGTGATCGCCCGCAAGGGCGCTCAGGCGGGGCGCAGGACCGCCGTCCCGTTCGGTCCCTTCCTGGCATTCGGAGCGCTGCTCGCCGTGTTCGTCGGACACCAGCTGGTGGGTGTCTACGTCAACCACCTCCTTCACTAAAGCGCCGCGCGCCTGGCGCCGATACCCCACATGCGGTTATCCGTCGGCCGTTGAAGCGCCCACTCGAGATGCGACTCCCTTCACGAATCCCCTCGCCACAGCTCAAGCTTCCCCTCAATCGCGGCCGTCGCTCAGGCGAGGATCTCGTCGGCCTTGACATCCAGCCCGGGTTCGTCGCGGCCGTCCAGGCGCGTGTCAACGGATCGATCGCCGTCGAGCGGGCGGCCAGCCTGGCGCTCCCCGCCGACGCCGTGCGCGACGGCGAAGTGATCGACGAGGACGCCCTCGCCGAGGTCCTGCGCGAGCTGTTTGCCCTGAGCAAGCTGGGCAAGCGCGTGCGCGTGGGCGTGGCCAACCAGCGCACGGTGCTGCGCACGCTCGAGCTGCCCCCCGTCACCGACCGCAAGGAGCTCGCGGCCGCTGTCAACTTCCAGGCTCAGGACCAGGTGCCGATGCCGCTCAACAACGCCGTCATGGACTTCCATCCGCTCGGCATCGTCGACACCCCCGCCGGCCCGCGCCAGCGCGTGGTGCTCGTGGCCGCCCAGCGCGACATGATCGAACGACTGCTCACCGCCGTGCGACGCGCCGGCCTGAGCGCCGAAGGCGTGGACCTGTCCGCCTTCGCGCTGATCCGCTCGCTCTATCGGCGCGACCCGGAGCAGGCCGGACGCGTGCTCTACCTGAACGTGGACGGGCTGACCAACCTCGCGATCGCCGAGGGCACCGTCTGCCGCTTCACCCGCGTCGTCGGCAGCGGCTTCGAGGGGATGGCCAGCGAGCTCGCCGAGCGTCGCAGCATCGCCCTGACCGACGCGCGCGCGCTGCTCGCGGCCGTCGATCTCAACGCTCCCACGCCGGTCGAGCAGCAGCTCCCCCCGGCCCAGGAAGCCGGCGTCGAGTCCCACGCCGAGTCCGGGCAGCCGCTCGATGCCGGCGAGCTGCCCGTGACCGACGAGGAAGCGCAGGACAGCGAACGCGCGATGAGCTATGAGGAGCTCGCGGCCGTCGAGGAGGCACCCGTCGCGCCCCAATCGGAAGCGGACCTGTGGGCGGTGCTCGAGAACGGCATTCGCGACATCTCCGGCGAGGTCCGCAACTCGCTGGACTTCCACCGCTCCCAGGAGGGCGGCGGCGATGTCTCCCACGTCGTGATGAGCGGCTGCGCGCAGGACATTCCCGGCTTCGCACAGGCGCTGCAGGCCTCGCTCGGCGTCGAGGTCCGCTGCGAGCAGGTGGCCCTCGTCGATGAGCACCTCTCCGACACCGTCTCTCCACACCGGCTCGCGGTCGCGACCGGGCTCGCCGCCGCGGAGGCGCCGCAATGAGAGCCGTCAACCTGATCCCCGCCGAGCAGCGAAGCGGCCAGCCGGTCGGCGCCGGCCGCTCGCAGGGCGGCGCCTACGCCGTGCTGCTGCTGATCGGCGGCCTGGCGGTGCTGGCGTACGCATACGGCAGCGCCGACCGCCAGGCGGCCAGCCGCCGCACGCAGGTGGCCTCGCTCGAAGCTCAGGCGCAGCGCGCGCAGGCGACCGCCGAACGGCTCGCGCCGTACACGAGCTTCCTAGCCGAGCGCGAAACGCGCGTCAACGCGGTCGAGTCGCTTATCGACTCGCGCTTCGACTGGGCGCACGTCTTCCACGAATTCGGGCGGGTACTGCCGAAGGGGGTATCGGTGTCCTCGCTGAGCGGCGCCGTCGGGGCGAGCGGCGGCACGAGCACTGCGAGCGCGGCGAGCACTGCGAGCGCGACGAGCTCGGCATCCGCGGGATCCAGCGCTGCGGGCGCCGGCTCCGTCACCTCGGCGACGCCGCCGGGAAGCGTCCCCACGTTCACGCTCTCCGGCTGCGCCACGAGCCAGCCGACCGTCGCGCTGACGCTTCAGCGTCTGCGCCTGATCGACGGCGTCAAGGAAGTCACGCTGCAGAGCTCCACCGGCGGGCCGGTGGGCTCGGCCGCGAGCGCCAGCGCGAGCGCTGGCGGCAGCGGCTGCCCGTCCGGTGATCCGGTCTTCTCGGTTCAGATCGCGTTCGACCCGCTGCCGAGCACCGCGGCGGTGGCCGCGGCCGCGAAGACGGTCTCTGAGAAGGGGAGCGCGGGCTCGACGGCCAGCGCGACCGCGACCTCCGGGGCGGGCGGGCGATGACCGGGCGCGACCGCATCGTGATCATGGTCGTCGTCGTCGCGGCGGTGCTTGCGGCGGCGTGGGTCGAGGTCGTCTCCCCCGAGCGCCAGCAGGCGAGCACGCTCATCGCGCAGGTCGCCGCGGCCCAGTCGCGGCTTGCCAGCGCCGAAAGCCAGGTGGCCAATGCGCGCACCGCGCAATCGCAGTATGCGGCGGCGTACTCGGCGATGGTCAACCTCGGCAAAGCCGTGCCGCCCACCCAGGAAGTCGCCTCGCTGATCGACCAGCTGACGCGGGCGTCTGACCAGAGGCAGGTCAACTTCTCCTCGATCGCAAGCGCTGGCGGCTCGGCGGCGAGCTCGCCGGCCGCGTCGAGCGTCGCGGCTGCCGGCTTCACGCAGCTGCCGTTCACGTTTACCTTCGAAGGCAGCTACTTCGACCTCGAACATCTCTTCCGCCAGCTCGCGGACTTCGCGACGCTGGACAGCGCCGGCCACATCGACGTCAACGGCCGCCTGCTGACGATCCGCAGCGTGAGCCTGACGCCAGGCGGCGGCTCCTCGACATCCGAAGCGAACACCGGGAACGAGCTCACGGGCTCGATCACGGCGACCGCATACGTGCTGCCCGCGAGCCAGGGCCTCACCGGCGCGACGAGCGCCGCTTCCCCGGGCGCCGCTGCCGCAAGTCCCGCGTCGAGCACGCCCGCAGCGAGCTCGCCGACCTCGCCCGCAGTCGTGAGAGTGGACCAATGAGCAGCTTTCTGAGCTCCATCAAGGCCGACCTGCTCGACCGGCGCCTGCTGCCGCTCGTGGTCGTGGTCGTCCTCGCTCTCGCGGGCGCGGTCGCATATGTCGTCGCGGGCGGCTCGAGCACCGCCACGCCGGCGAGCGTCGTCTCGCCCGCCCCGGCCACGGCCTCCGCGGGCGTGGCGATCAGCCAGGTCAACCCCGAAAAGGCGGTCGCGGAGACGACCGGGGGCGCGTCGCTGCAGCGGGGCGGCCCGGCACGCAACCCGTTCGCCTCGCTCGTGCACGCCAAGGCGAAGACGGCATCCACGAGCACCGCCGGCTCGAGCTCCACGAGCTCGAGCTCCTCGAGCGCCAGCTCCGAAACGAGCCCCTCCACGAGCTCCACCGAACCCAGCCCCAGCAAGCCTTCGAAGCCGAAGACGATCTACCACGTGGCGGTGCTGTTCGGCGTCGTGCCCGCCGGCGAGACCGCGCAGACCGTCCAGCTGACGCCGTTTGAG
Source organism: uncultured Solirubrobacteraceae bacterium (assembly GCA_963756205.1). GTDB lineage: Bacteria > Actinomycetota > Thermoleophilia > Solirubrobacterales > Solirubrobacteraceae > Palsa-744. The sequence goes on along the minus strand of CAVWMU010000005.1, from coordinate 152,619 downwards.
AACCTCAAGCTGCTCGCGCCGCTGCCCTCCGCCAAGCAGCCGCTGATCGTCTTCAGGGGCGTCACCGCCGGCGGCAAGAGCGCAACCTTCACGCTGGTCAGCGAAGCGATCCTGCACGGTGGCGCCGCGTGCCTGCCGAGCGCCACGCAGTGCGAAGCGATCGACCTGCAGGCGGGTCGCTCCGAGCAGCTCGAATACATCGGGTCCACGGGCCTGCCCGTCGTCTACGAACTGCGGATCGTGAGCATCGTCTCCAGCGAGGCGTCCAGCGCCGCCGTCAAGAACATCGTGGGCGACGAGTCCAGGGCGGGCCTGGCGGTGCTCAGCCACGCAGGCCTGGTCGCCGTTCCCGACCTGCGCTACTCCGCGCAGGCGGGCGTGCTCGTGTTCGGCGGGCATCCGGCGTTCGGCGCGCACGCGCACGGCGCCGCGCGCCACCGGCGCTGAGCGCCGCCGCGGGCGCTGAGGCGCCGCCACAAATATGCTAGGAGCAGTGGAGCTCCGTCTGATCACCGCCGGCGAGTCGCACGGCCCGGGCCTGACCTGCATCGTCGAGGGGCTGCCCGCCGGCCTCGAGCTGACCCGCCGAGGACGCTCAACCGCGACATGGCGCGCCGCCAGCTCGGCCACGGCCGCGGCGGGCGCATGAAGATCGAGCGCGACAGCGCCGAGGTCACCGGCGGCGTGCGCCACGGGCGCACGCTCGGCGGCCCGATCGCGCTGCAGGTCGCCAACCGCGACTACGCCAACTGGGAGGAGCGGATGAACCCGTGGCCGGTGCGAGGAGCAGGTCGCCGAGGTTCACCTGCCGCGCCCAGGCCACGCCGACCTGGTGGGCACGCAGAAGTACAAGCACAGCGACGTGCGCAACATCCTCGAGCGCGCGTCCGCTCGCGAGACCGCCGCGCGCGTGGCCGGCGGCGCGCGTGTGCAAGGCGTTCCTGCGCGCGCTCGGCGTGAGCGTGCACTCGCACGTGATCCAGATCGCCTCCGTGCACGCGCCCCGCGAGCGAGCGGCCGCTGAGCGCGGAGGACTTCGCGCGACGTCGACGAGTCGCCGGTGCGCTGCCTGGACGCGGAGGCCTCGAGGGCGATGGTGCGCGAGATCGACGCGCTGCGCAAGGCCAACGAGTCGCTCGGCGGCGTTTTCGAGGTGCAGGCCTTCGGGCTGGTGCCGGGGCTCGGCTCGCACGTCTCCTGGCAGGAGCGCCTCGACGGCCGCCTGGCGATGGCGATGCTGCTCGATCCAGGCGATCAAGGGCGCATCGATCGGCGACGCGTTCACGATCGCGGGACTGCCCGGCTCGCAGGCGCACGATGAGATCTTCTACTCCGAGGAGCGCGGCTACTTCCGCGAAACCAACCACGCGGGCGGCCTGGAGGGCGGCATGACCAACGGCGCGCCGCTGATCGTGCGCGGCGCGATGAAGCCGCTGCCGACGCTCACCAAGCCGCTGCGCTCCGTCGACATCGGCCACGCACGAGCCCGCCCAGGCGCTGCGCGAGCGCACCGACTCGTGCACGGTGCCCGCGGCGGGCGTGGTGGGGGAGGCGATGGTGGCGCTCGTGCTCGCCGATGCCTACCGGCGCAAGTTCGGCGGCGACCACATCGATGACGTGCTGCAGGCCGTGGCCGCCTACACGGAGCGGATCGGATGGCATTCGTCCTGCCCCGGGCGTGCGCTTCATCGGCTTCATGGGCGCCGGCAAGTCGCACCGCGGCCGCGCGCGCTCGCCGGCGCGCTCGGCGCCGACGGCGCTCGACAGCGACGCACTGCTCGCCGAGCGCTCTCGGCCATTCGGTCGCGCGAGGAGTTCGAGCTGGGCGGCGAGGCGGCGTTCCGCGCGGCCGAGGAGGAGCTCGTGTGCCGAGCTGCTCGAGGCGGCGCCGGCGCGGAGGAGGTGGTCGCGCTCGGGGGCGGCAGCGTCGACCTCCGAGCGCGTGCGCGACGCGCTCGCCGACCACCGTGACCGTGCTGCTGGACGTCGAGCCTGAGACCGCCTGGGAGCGCGTGCGCGCTCGACAGGACGCCGAGGAGCGCCCGCTCGCGCCGAGACCGCGAGGCGTTCGTCGGCTGCACGCCGAGCCGCGCGGCGGCTGTACGAGGAGCTGGCCGACGCGTTCCTGCCGGCGCTCGCGCCGAGATCGCGGCCCCGCGTGCGCTGGGCGCCCTGCGGGCGCTCGCGGCGGCGCCGAGCGCCACGCGCATGCTGTGGGCGAGCGCCGCGTCGGGCGAATACCCGGTGTTCGTCGGCGCGCGGCCTGCTCGACCGAGGTGACGCTCGGCCGCTGCAGGCGCTCTGGCCGCTCGAGCGCTCGCGCTCGCGCGCCGTTCTGCGTCAGCGACGAGACCGTCCTGCCGCCTCTACGGCGACGCGCCTCGGGGAGCTGGCGGGCACGGTCGCGATCGCGCCCGGCGAGCGCAGCAAGACGCTCGCCGAGCGCCGAGACGCGTGTGGCGGCGAGCTGATCGACGCGGACATGACCCGCGCCGATCACGTGGTGGCGCTCGGCGGCGGCGTCGTCGGCGATCTGGCCGGCTTCTGCGCGGCCACCTACCAGCGCGGCGTGCCGGTCGTGCACGTGCCCACGACGCTCGTCGCGCAGGTCGACTCCGCCTACGGCGGCAAGACCGGCGTCGACCTGCCGCAGGCGAAGAACTACGTCGGCGCCTACCACCAGCCGGCCGGCGTGCTCGTCGATCCCGACACGCTCGGCGACGCTGCCGGCGCGGAGCTCGCCGCCGGCTGGGCGGAGGTGCTGAAGACGGCGCTGATCGCCGGCGGCGGGCTGTGGGAGCGCGTGGCGGCCGGCGGCGAGGTCGACGAGCGCACGATCCTCGCGTGCGCGCGCACGAAGCTCGCGGTCGTCGCCGCGGACGAGCGCGACGCCGGGCGCCGCCAGGTGCTCAACCTCGGGCACACCGTCGGCCACGCGATCGAGACCGCCACCGGCTACGCCCGCTACCGCCACGGCGAGGCGGTCGCCCTCGGGCTGCTCGCGGCGCTGCGCTCTCCGGCCAGGCGGAGCTGCGCGCGCAGGTGCGCGCGCTGCTGCTCGCGCGCGGGCTGCCGGTGACGCTCGACGAGAGCGCCGGTCGACGAGGTGCTGGCGGCGACGACGCGCGACAAGAAGCGCCTGGGCAGCGCAGGTGCCGTTCGTGCTGCTGAGGGCGCCCGGTGAGGCTCGAGTTCGGCTGCGAGGTCGCGCCGCAGGACGTGCGGGCGGCGGTCGCGGAGCTGCTCGCATGAGCGTCACGGCCTATCGCATAGAGGTGATGCACGGCGTCAACCTCGACCAGCTCGGGCGGCGCGATCCGCTGCACTACGGCACGCTCACGCTGGCGGAGCTCGAGCGGCGGATCGACGCGGACGCGCGCGAGCTCGGACTGACGACGCGCTTCTTCCACACCAACCACGAGGGGGAGTTCGTCGAGCACCTGCACTCGTTGCGCGGACACGTCGACGCGGTCGTGCTGAACCCGGGGGCCTGGACGCATTACTCGTGGGCGATCCGCGACGCGCTGGAGATCGCCGCGCTGCCGGCCGTCGAGATCCACCTCTCCGACGTCCAGGACGCGAGCCATGGCGGCGCGTCTCGGTGATCGGCGAGCTGTGCTTTGCGACCATCTCCGGGCGGGGCCCCGACGGCTACGCGACGCGCTCGTGCTGCTGCGCGAGGAGCTGGAGCGGGGGGAAGCGGCGTGAGCGCCTCGCGTGTGGCGCGCCTGGCGCGCGGGTCTCGGACGAGCTCGGGCTCGACGCGCTGCTCGTCGAGACGCTCGTTGACGTGCGCTATCTGACGGGCTTCACAGGCAGCCACGGGCTGGCGCTCGTGGTGGGCGAGCGGGCGCGCGCGAAGCTCGGCGCGCACCGCTTCCTCAGCGACTTCCGCTACGCCACGCAATCGGCCGCGCAGGTCCCCGACGAGTTCGAGCGCGAGATCGTCGCCGGCGAGCTGCTCGAGGCGCTCGCCAACGCGCTCGCCGAGCAGACGGGGCGGTTCGGCTTCGACGAGGCGAGCCTGACGGTCAGGGCGCACCGGCAGCTGGCGAAGCGGTTGGGGCAGGGCTGGGAGCTCGTCCCCTGCACGGGCGCCGTGCAGCGGCTGCGCGCGGTCAAGGACGCGGGGGAGATCGCGCGCATCCGCGCCGCCAGCGAGCTGGCGGACGAGGCGCTGCGCACGGTGCTCGAAGGCGGCCTCGTCGGACGCACCGAGCGCGAGGTCGCGATCGAGCTGGAGCTGCGCATGCGCCGCCTGGGCGCGCAGGCGCCGAGCTTCCCGTCGATCGTGGCCGCGGGCGCGCACGGCGCGCTGCCGCATGCCGAGCCGCGCGCGGTGGAGATCGCTCGCGACGTGCTGGTGACGATCGACTGGGGCGCGCTGCACGAGGGCTACTGCTCGGACTGCACGCGCACGTACGCCACCGGCGAGGGGATCTCCGCGCAGGCGCGCGAGATCTACGAGCTGGTGCTTTCGGCCCAGCAGCGGGGCCTCGACGCCGTCAGGGCGGGGCTGAGCGGCCGCGAGGTGGACGCGGCCGCGCGCGAGGTGATCGAGCGGGCCGGGCACGGCGAGCACTTCGGCCACGGCCTCGGCCATGGCGTCGGCATGGAGATCCACGAGGGCCCGCGCCTGTCGCGGACCGCCGGCGAGGAGCCGCTGCGCGCGGGCAACGTCGTCACGGTCGAGCCCGGCGTCTACCTGCCCGGGCGTGCTGGGCGTGCGTATCGAGGAGCTCGTGCTGGTGGGCGACAGCGGCTGCGAGCCGCTCACGAGCCTGCCGCGCGCGCTGACGGTCCTCGCCTGAGCAGGCCTGCACGATACGGGCGCTTGGCCGCGCCGACGGGTTAGCGACGCCGGTGCCGCGCCGCGCACGCAGAACAGACGCAAGCCGAGCCACACCGCCAGCGGCACGGTCCATGCCAGGAGGGCCACGGACTGTGCGTCGGCGCTGACGCCGTGCGCAGTGAGCTGTTGCAGGGCAAACCACGGCAGCACGACGAGCCCGAGCGCCAGCAACGGCGGGCGCCCCGCTTCGCCCGTCGCCTCCCAGGCGACGAGGGCCAGCAGGAAGGGCAGCATGTAGTAGCCGAGGTCCCACGTGTCGAGCATGCAGCGAAGCAGCAGCACGAGCGCCAGCAGCAGCAGGCCGTCGCGCTCGTCGAAGGGCCGCGCGCTGCGTCTGTAGCGAAGCCATGCGCCACCCGCCAGAAGCAGTCCGACGAGGATGATCAGGGGATGGCTGATCGTGCTGGCCCACGCCGGACCGACGCGGAACCCGGCGGGCGTTGCCGCCGCCGGTACCGGCTTGTCGTGCGAGCCGAAGAACCAGAACGCCTGCCACGGCTTGAACAACGGACCCGGAGACAGCGCGATCGCACGTGCGCCTTCCGCGAAATGTCCCGAGGACGCGAGCAGCAGCGGCGCGAGCAGGAGCGCGGCGACGCCCCCGGCGCTGAGCATGGCCGCGAGCCGGCGCCGGGCGCCGCCGAGGCCTGCGCCGAGCGCGAGCACGACCGGCCCTGCTGCCAGCAGCGCCCACTCCTTGTTGGCGATCGCCAGCCCCAGCAGCGCACCCGCCAGCACCGCGCGCCCGCGCCTTGCGGGAGCCCGGCAGCAGAGCACGGCGGCGACGCACAGGCATCCGCCGAGCGCTTCCTCCGAATGCCCGAATTCCAGCGCGCTTAGCGTGAGCGGGTTGGCGACGACGATCAGCGCGGTGACCGCACGCGCGAACGTCGGGGCGCCCGCCGTGCGCATCCGCCCCGTCAGCCACACGCCGAGCCAGGCCGCGGCGAGCAGGCCCGGCGCGGCGACCAGCCGGTAGACGGCGAGCTGCCCCCCGCCCCACAGGCCGGGCAGCAGCGCGAACGGCGCGCGCTCGATCAGCGAGCCGCCGTAGACGGGGGCGAGCCGCAGGAACTCCGCGACGTGACCGGCCCCGAGCGCTTCGAATGCCGGTTGGATTTCCGCTTCGTAGTCGTTCCACCCGAACGTGTAGAGCCCCAGCCACGCCATCGCTGCGCAGCCGCCGACGGCTGCGAGCGCGCACACGGCATTCTCGCGCAGGCATTGGCGCATACGTTCGCATCGGCGCGTTCGCGAGAGGGCTTGAGCGTCTGCGAGCGAGTATGTTCGTCAGCGGAGCAACACCCGTCCGCACGGCGTCAGGAGGCCTGTCGATCATGCCCTCGCTTCTCGATCTCACCAGCCAGGGAGATGTGGGGACCATCTCCGACGAGTCGAAGCTTTCCTCGGTCACGCTGATGACCCCGCAGCAGCTGTACGAGCTGTGGGAGCGCCAGAACTGGCAGTCGCACACGATCGATCTCGCACAGGACCGGCGCGACTGGGAGCAGATGGATGAGGACCTGCGCCGCAGGCTGGCCTGGAACCTGTCGTCGTTCTTCATCGGCGAGGAGCGCGTCACCACCCAGTTCTCGGGCCTGGTGATGGCGTATGAGAGCCAGGGCGAGGAGGCGTTCCTGACCACCCAGCAGGTCGACGAGGCGCGCCACGCGCAGCACTTCAACCGCTTCTACGAGCAGGTGCTCGGCATCGACGGGAGCTTCGAGGATCGCCTGCGCCGGGCCCGTGAGGACCTCAACCCGGCGTTCATCGAGATGTTCGACGGCGTGCTCGTCGATTGGGGCGCGCGCCTGGTCGAGAACCCGCGCGACGTCGAGGCGAAGGTCGACTTCGTGACGCTCTACCACATGATCATCGAGGGCACGCTCGCGCTCACCGGCCAGTGGTTCCTGACCGATTTCATGGAGCGCAACCAGATCCTCCCGGGCTGGGTGGAGGGCTTCAAGCTGATCTCCCAGGACGAGCACCGCCACGTCGCATACGGCACGTGGTTCCTGCGCGAGAAGGCCGCCGACCCGGGGCTGCGCCAGCGCATCGCCGCGCGCGTCGCGGAGCTGATCCCGCTCGCCGCCGCGGTGCTCGTGCCCGTCGGCGAGGACCCCGAGAGCTACTCGATCCTCGACTACTCGATGGAGGAAACCAACACGTTCGCGTTCAACGCGCTGAACCGGCGGCTGAAGGTGATCGGCATCGACGCGGCGAGCCTGGCCGCGGCCGCGTAGACGCTGGGCCAACTCACGCGCGCAAGGACGGCTGCTGCAGGGACCGCAGCGCGCGTGTGTGGGTCGCCGCGCTCAGCTCGTGGCCTCCCGTTGCGCGTGGACGCGCGTCCGGCCGGCCTGGCTTGGGCTTACGAGGATGCTGAGCAGCTCGCCGACCCGCTGGTTGCGGGCGAGCGCGTCAGGAAGGGGGAGGTCGGCGTGGACCAGGTAGGTGTTGCGTCGACCGGCGCGGGTGCGCGTGATGTAGCCGGCGTCGGCGAGCTCGGTGACGATGCGGTGCGTGGCTCGTTCGGTGATGCCGATGCGCTCGCTGACGTCGCGTAGTCGCACGCCTGGCTCTTCGGCGATGCAGATGAGGACCTGGGCGTGGTTGGTGAGGAACGTCCAGCGCGATGGTGGCGCCTGCGCCATCGTCAAAGCCTACTACTCACTCTAGATATACGTTTCATGTTATGGTGATCTAGTAACGGCGCCGCCTGCAAGCGAGCGGAAGATAGGAAGCGGCATGGACACACCCCCAGCAGACAACACGGACGCCATCGCTGTGCTCGTCAAGCGCCTGGCCCGACCCCATCCCTCCGGCGGCACTGCGATCGATCGCGCCGTGATACTCGCCGAGGGCACACACTCCAGAGCGATCCTCGCCTGGATCGCCGAGCACGGCGGCACCCCCGACTCGACGCTCCCGCACCCGCCGAACAACGGCCTGCACAGTCGAAGCCAGGGTGCCGGCGTCGAGCGTCAGGCCGCGCCGGCGCGACGCTACATACTGCCCGCGCAAGCATTCAGCTGACGCGGAGCGCGAGCATCACGACCGCCAGTACCCGGCCGGGATGGCTTTAGACTAGGACGCGGCCGGTACGCTCGGCGGGTCCTCATGATCCTGCGAGAGCTCTCAGAAACCCTAAATTTGCAGGCATTTCCTTGATCTCGACCAACCAGTTCTGAAACGTGCCTAGAACGTATCAGGGGGATCGGACGTTGCCAGTAGATAGTGCTTGCCCGCCGCCTTGAGAGCGCCTACCCGACAATCGCAGCGAGTACTTTCCCAACCTTCGTTGCCTCCTGGGCCGAGAGGTCGTGTGGGTAACGGATCACGACCGTCCGCTCCTGGGCGACCGGGATCTCGACGCTGAGGGTGTCGGGACCGAGAGCGTCCTCACGGTGATCGTCTTGACGGCCGTTCCGGGACTGGCGGTTCCCCAAGTCCTTGTCGTGTTCGCGGGCGTCGTGCTCGCTTGCATCGGGGTTGCTGGCATCGGGGTCGCCGGCGGCACGCACGGGCAAGATGTTGTTCGAGCTATCGAGCACGCCTACGAAGCGGAGTGACTTCTCTAGAACGGACGCCGCTGACTTCGCGGGGCCGGGATTAAAAGTGCTTCTGTGTCTCCAGGCGGTGCGTGATCGACGAAACGGACGGCAGCTTGCTCGGGTATGCGTCCAGGATTTCCTGAAACGTGGCGGAGCGGCGGATCGCCGCAAGCGCCGTTCGCTTGAACTTCGCGTCCTTGTCGTCTGTATTGAGGATCAGAAAGGTGTCCGACACCTTGTAGCTATCCCCATTTTGGTCGAGTAGTCCGTACTCCTTCAGGCTGAACAACCGCCCACCGAACGGACCGGATGTGGCGGACACTTTCAGGACGGACGCTATCTCCGACCTCTCGAGGTTCGCGTGGCTGTGCTCGTCGTAAATCCTTTTGACATCGGCAATGGCATCGTCTAGCGCCCGCGAGGGTGTCGCGGGACTTCTCGGCTTGCGTGGCTTCGTGCTCATATCGTCTGGCTCCCGGTCGTGATGTAGGCATGGATGGACCTGATCGCGGTCAGCGTCATCGATAGCGCTGTGAACGCGCCGAACGCCGTGAGCTCCCAGGGCGTGAGTGTCTTTCTGTCCTTGCGATGCGCGGTCGCGTTCCTGATCGTTGCTGTTGCGTCGACCATCTTCTGCTGGTGGTTGTGGATCACGCCCTTTGTGTAGAGCAGGTTCGCGAGTTGGCCCGCACCGCTCATTTTCTTCGCCTCCGTCCCGAACCCCCGCTTGTCGGCTACGTGGCGTAGGAAGTCCTCGATCACCTGCCCGGATGCATCGATGGACTTGCGCGGATCGGATGCATGCGTCAGCAGGGCGTCGGCCAGGAGACCACGATCGACCTCGTCAAGGTAGTTGGTGGCATCCCTACCAAGGCGACGGGCGTTGAACAGCCTCGCCTTTGCCTCGGACTCCACGTCCTCGGGCGCGAGCGCCCCGAGTTCGTCGGTCCGGTCGACGCTCAACTCGGCAACGAGTTGCGGCTCGCCATCAACCACCTCGATAATTCCGACGTCGCTCGCCCATCGAAGAAGCAGATCGAGCTTTGATGCGTCTGACTCGGGAAGGTCCAGAAGGAGAAGAGTCTTGCGGATCGCGTCGTCCCGGCTCTCTCCAAGGCCGATACCCTCGATCAGCATCTCGAACGGGCGGAAGCCCAGCAGCGCGCGCCGGATGATCTGCTCCTTCGCCTCGTCAGGAAGACCACGCGCGACTCCCTCGACAGTCACGGTGTAGGGGCAGTCGTTGTCGTGCTTTAGGACGCCGAGCGTTTCAAGTGTCGGTACCGCCTTCCGTGCGGTCGAGCTGGCGAAGCCTGCATAGCTTGCAAGGCTCTCAAGATCGTCGGTCGAGTGCACGGCGGCGGCTTCCATGAACGCCCCGAGTGTCCCGATGGGCACCTCACGCAGTCGGAGGGTGGGAGTTTGCACCATGGACCAACCCTAGCATGACCATACTCATTTTAGAACTGGCATCAATGCTGTTTTCTATCTATCTGGCCGAGGCCGCTTTACGCCGCCGCCGGAGTCTCATCGGTCATCAGGAACGTTTCGCTCAGTGCAACGCGCGCAGCGAAGGAGCGTATGTCATCGTGATGTCAGAGATTAGTGTCGCGCATCAAAGGTCGAGGTTTCGCCGCAGCTTCTCGACGGCCTGCGCCAGTTCCGGCAATGAGATGCCCATGGCGTCGATGAGCTGCATAACTGTCGCCCATGCTGGTGCGCTCTTGGCTGACTCCAGGCGGCTGACGGTCCCGAACGTCATCCCGGCTCGGCTGGCGAGTTCTTCTTGCGTCAGGTCGCGTGCCTCGCGCAGCTCCTTGATTGCCAGGCCGAGCGCGGGGTCCGGTGGGAGTGGGGGAGGCATAGGTCGAGCCTTGCAGGCGTAACCGCTTGAGTCCATGCGCTTACGCCCATGCGCGTAAGCGTTAGGATGTGTGGCGCAATAACCAAAGTGCCCCCGCGCTGCGTCAACAGCCGGGGGCGTGGCAAAGGAGCGTGAACTCCAATGCAGCCGGAGGATATCCCGCGAGCTGTGCCCCCGGTCGTAGTGATCTACGGCCAGGAGAGCGAAAACGAAGCGCTGGCAGACGAGCTGGCGCTTGACGGCTTCGTCACACGGTTGGTCAGCGATCTCGTATCGGTCGGCGAGGTCGATCTGATCGTGTTTGGCCGTGCGTCGAGGCGTGGCGCAGGGCTCGGTGCTCTACGTGCCCTGCGAGGGGGTGGGCTCGCGGGTTCCGGTGCTCGTGTCCTTTGGGTCAGCACCAGCAGCGACGCCACGGACACGCTGAGAGCGTTCGAGGCTGGTGCGGATGACGTGATCCGCGCGCCGTTCGTGTACGCCGAGCTGCTCGCGCGAGTGCGGGCGCTTCTGCGCCGATCGACCGGCGAGACGCCGCCAGTGGTCCGCTGCGGGGCGCTGACGATCCACACGGCGACGCGGACAGTGATCTATGGATCGACGCCCGTGGAGTTGCGCAGACGCGAGTACGCGCTGCTGCTCTACCTCGCGCGTGAACCGGTGCGCGTGGTCGCCAAGGCCGAGCTACTGCGCCAGGTGTGGGGCTACCCGGCGGACGACGCGACTCGGACGGTGGAGTCCCACGCCTCGCGGTTGCGCCGCAAGCTCGCCGAGGCCGGCGCGGCCGGATGGGTGTCCTCGACCTGGGGCGTCGGCTACTGCCTGGCGCCCCGAGCACAACTACTAACAGGAGGAAGGCATGGAAAACCGAACAGAGCTGATCCGGCTCGGCGAACATCTCAGACGGGTGCGCGAGCAGCAGCGGCTTACCGTCGTTGACCTGGCCGACCGATGCGGCCTCAGCCCGACGCGAGTAGCCAAGCTCGAGGCCGGCCTGACTGACCCGAGATTCGACGTGCTGGTCGCGTTGTCCGACGGCCTTGGTGTTGGACTGTCTGCGTTGATCCGCGACGACGAGAAAGGCCAGGCGAGCTAGCGGGGTCCGGGGATCGTCAAACCAGCCGGTTGAACTCCTCGCGGCTGATCCCGGCGGTGCGCAGGATGCTGCCAAGCGTGCCCCGCTTGATCGGCTGATTGCCATGGACCGGCACCGGGATTGCGTCCGGCACGGTGGGGTGGCGCAGGATGTGGTGGCTGCCACGGACACGCTTGACGTACCAGCCTTGCCCTTCGAGGATCTTGACGAGTTGCTTGCCTGAGACGGCGGGCGTCTGGCTCACGCGGCCTGAACCGCTACACGGTCGCGATGAACCGTGGGGATGGGGAGACCGTCGTCGTGCATGACTTCGAGGTATCCCTCGATCGCCTCTTGGGCGTTCGCGCGGGCTTCCTCGATCGTCTCGCCCTGCGTAGCGACACTCGGCAGCTCCGGCACGAACACGCTGTATCCGCCTTCCGGCTCGGCCACGATCACCACATCGAACTCGCGCTGTGTGCTCATCCCCACAAACGATACCGCTCCGCCGAGTCCCACAAGCGCCCAGCACCCTCGAACCCAAGCGGTCCCGCTTTGCTTCTGCACAGACTAGATGCACCTTCCGTGCGGACCCAAAAGTGGGACCTCAATTCGTTGGCCGCTTTCGCGGGCTGAGGGTCATTAACCGGTAGAGGGGGGCCAGAACGGCCCTCGACATCGATACCGGAGGTTCCACAATGAGCAGTCGAATCAAGATCACGCTTCCCGAGGAAGTCGCCGCCCGCTTGGACGAGATGGCGGCAGCATCCGGGGAGCCCGTGGCGCGTGTCGCTGGCCAGATGGTCCGCGACGCGCTCACGAAGATCACCGCCGCAGCCCGCACGAACGGAACCGATCCGCTGGACGAGCTGTCGGTCGCGCGTGCGCCGTGGCTGGAGCCCTACGGTGGAGACCGGGAATGGCGGCAGTTGACGTGGGGCGCGATCATCGCCCTGTACGGACGCTACCCCGAGCACCTGAAAGGGCTCAAACTCGGTTGGTGGGAGGACGACTCGACGGTCGAGCTACTGTGCGCCTTCGCCCACTGGCGTCAAATGCTCGACGACGGCGCCACCGACCCGCGCCAAGAGCTGGACTTCCAGTTCAGCCTCATCGAGTTCGGACGACGGCTCAAGGAAGTGGGCGGCGGTGTCGCCAAGGAGTGGCAACCGGGCGCGGCCCCGGACGAGTGGCACTAACGCCCGTCGAGGGTCGAGCGGGCACCGAGGGGCACGCCCGTATCGCCTGCGGAGGGCGCGCAGGGGCATAGAGGCGACGCCGGTGTCGGGAGCGGTTGCGGCCGGGTGGCCGCCGCTACGTGCACCGGAGGTGTCGGCTTCGCCTCCTTGTACATCCGCGCGGCCGTCCCTCCGGGCGCTCCTGCAACTCGTTGGCCGCTTTGCCGCGCTCAGGGTCATTAACGGGTGTGAGGACTCTCACGCCCGCACACCCACCCAACCCAGCGGCCGGGCGCTCGCTGCGGCTCGCTAACGCGGCCAACGGCCGGCCGATGCCCCAGGAGGCCCGCGAAAGGCTGGAGCGGGCGCTATGTGGCGTTCTCGAGCGCCGCTACCCCGGACGCCGGTTCGCCATGAAAGACCAGCTCGACACGCTCGGCCATCGGCCCGCGGCCGCGCGAGCTACCACGGCCAACACGCACGGTCTGAAAGACGCTGCGTAGCACGGTCCTCAGCTCGGTGGGCTCCAGATCGTCAAGCAGCTCGATCGGCGGCACCACGATCTCGGCCGCGCGCATCGTGTCCACGTGATCGCGGTACTCGACTCGCGCGGCTTCGGCGCGTTCGGTTCGTGTCCGCAGCGCCGCCGTCCAAGCGGCCTGCCCAAGCAACTCCGCAGCAGTCGGATCGGCGGCGAACCGCTCCAGCTCGCGCTCTGCCGCCTCCAGCTCGCTCTGCACGTCCGCGAAAGTGCTGTCCGTCTCGGCGACGCTGGTCGCAAGGCCGGAGGTGCCGCCCTGTTCGTATGTCTGCTTGACCTGTTCCACGACGTAGCTCTCCAGGCGCTCGGCCAGGATGTTCGTCGGCAAGCTGCATCGCTCACCTTTCCAGCTCGCTAGAGATGCACGACAGCGGTAGGTACGCAGGTTTTCCTCGCGTGTGCCCGCCCGCCCGCCGACCAAGAACTCGCCGCAGTTGGCGCAGGTAGCGAAGCCGCTCAGCGGGAACACGGCGGCGGGGCGGCGCTGCGGCTTCTCATCGCCGGGGTGCGCCCGCTCAAACGTCACGCGATCAACGAGCGCAGGGTGAGAGTCCCGCACCAGGCGGTCGCCGTAGCGTGTCTCGCCGAGGTAGCTGCGGTTGCGCAGCAGTCGCCGCACGGTGAACGCGCTCCAGGTCCGATGATCGGCGCTGCGCTTGGGGCGAACGCCCGGCTGCCCGTTCGAGGGGTAGGCCGGTACTTGTTTGCGCAGATACGCGAGCGCCGCGTCGACGCCTTGCTCTGCGGCGATCTTGAACGCTCGTTTGACGACGCGCGCCCACTTCGGATGCGGGACGAGCAGTCCGTCATCGTCGCGCGTATAGCCGAACGGCGTTGGCCCCATGCGCGCGCCACGATCGAGCGCCCGCGTCTTCGCGTGCTCCCACGCCTCGCTCATGCGTCGCCGTTCCATGCGCGCGAGCGCGAGCATGATCGTCATGCCAAACTCGCCAAACGGCGTTGTCGGATCGAGGCCGAGGTCGAGCGCCGCGATCGAGCCGCCCGCCTCTGTGATCTGTTCGACCAGCCGCAGCGCGTCGGCCACACCCAAGCGGCTCAGGCGGTCCAGTTTCGAGACGATCACGCCGTCCGTCTGTCCTGATCTGATCCGCTCCATGAGCGCATCCAGGCCCGGACGCTCCAGCTTGCCGCCCGACTGGTCGAGGTCTTCATGGACGACCGCGACCTCGACGCCACGCGAAGACGCCCACGCAGCTCCCTGCTCGCGCTGCAGGTCGGGCGAGATGAAACTCTCCCCCGAGCGGCCCGCAACGCGGCTGACCCGCACATACTGATCCATGCGGCTAGGCTTCTTGGCTGTAGTGGTCACGCTAAACAAGGGTAAGCTGAATACGTGCTAGGCACAAATCAATTCAAGAACGGCAACCACATCGAGGTGGACGGCACCGTCTACAAGATCCTCGAGTTCCAGCACGTCAAGCCCGGCAAGGGCGGCGCGTTCGTGCGCACCAAGCTGCGCCGGGCCTCCGACGGCAACGTGATCGATCGGACGTTCAGAGCGGGCGAGAAGTTCCGCCCGGTGCGCACGGAGTCGCGGACGATGCAGTTCCTTTACGCGGACGGCGCGGACGCGCACTTCATGGACACGGAGTCCTTCGAGCAGATCGCAGTCGCCGAGGCGGCGGTGCAGGACGCGCTGCGCTGGATCACGCCGAGCAGCGAGGTCGACGTGCTGTTCATCGACGATCAGCCGTCGGACGTGCAGCTGCCGAGCGCGGTCGACCTGGAGGTCTCCCAGACCGACCCGGGGCTGCGCGGCGACTCGGTCTCCGGCGGCGGCACCAAGCCGGCGACGCTCGAGACCGGCGCGGTCATCCAGGTGCCGCTGTTCGTCGAGCCGGGACAGCGCATCCGCGTGGACACGCGCTCGGGCGACTACGTCGCGCGCGCCTGAATGCGGCGCTCCGATCAGCGCAGGGACGCGGTGGTGGCGCTCTACCAGCACGATCTCACCGGCCGGCCGCTCGCGGACACGCTCAAGCCGGACTCGTCGCTGTTCACGCGCGCGCTGGCGCACGCCGCGGCCGACCGCGCGGAGGAGCTCGACGAGGTGATCGACCGCCACGCCCACGGCTGGTCGGTGCAGCGGATCCAGCCGCTCGAGCGCAGCATCATGCGCGTGGCGCTGATCGAGATCCTGCACCCCGACGCGGCCCCGGCGGACGAGCCGATCCCGGCGGAGGGAGCGATCGAGGAGGCGGTGGAGAGCGCCAAGACCTTCTGCGGAGCGGAGGCGCCCGGCTTCGTCAACGGGGTGCTCGCGGCAGTGTTGCGCGAGGTGCGCGAGAATGCGCGGATCGGATGAGCAGCATCGAGCGCCTTGATGAGTTGATCGCACGCTTGGAGCGGGCGGCCGAGCAGCTGCGCTCCGGCGAGCTCTCGCCGGATGCCGCCGCGACGATGGTCGAGGACTGCGCGTCGCTGGCGACGCAGGCGGCCGCTGAGCTCGAGCAGCTCACGCGCGCCGAGGTTCACGCTCCGGCGCCCGGCCAGGACACGCTTCTATAGGACCCACCGCTCACCCACCGGCCGCCCAGCCATCGTCCGCTCGCGCAGTGACCGCCAGCTACCCCGACCACCTGCGCGAAGAGGTCGAGCGCTACCTGGCGCAGCTGCGCTTCTCCGAGGAGCCGATCACGCAGGGACTGGAGGAGGCGATGCGCTACTCGCTGCTGGCGGGCGGCAAGCGCATCCGCCCGGTGCTCGCGCTGGCGACCGCGCGCACCGTGGGCCTGCAGCAGCGCGAGGTGCTGCCGCTGGCGGGCGCGATCGAGCTGATCCACACCTACTCGCTGATCCACGACGACCTGCCGGCGATGGACGACGACGAGCTGCGCCGCGGATTGCCGACCTGCCACGTGAAGTTCGGCGAGGACGTCGCGATCCTCGCCGGGGACGGCCTGTACGCGGAGGCCTTCCGCCATCTGCTGACCCGCCAGCGCTCCGCGCCCGAGCGCGTGCTGGCAGCGGCCGCGGAGCTCGCCGCGGCGACCGGCGTGAGCGGCATGGTCGGCGGGCAGTACGCCGACGTGAGCGCGCGCACGCCGCGCCGGCCCCGCCACGCTGCGCCGCCTGCACGAGCTGAAGACCGGACGTCTGATCGGTGCGTCGGTGCTGTGCGTACTACTGTTGACGGGGATCGAAGATGGACCCGAGATGGCTCCCTTCCGCACGTTTGCGGCCGAGCTGGGCGTTCTCTTCCAGATCGTCGACGACATACTCGATGTGACCGGCACAGACGATGCACTTGGAAAGCCACGAGGTAGCGATGAGCGTCACGGGAAGCGCACGTACGTGAGCGAGTTCGGGATCGACCGGGCGCGCGAGCTGGCGGCGGAGTCGCACCGGATGGCGCGCGAGGCGCTCGCGCAGGTCGCGGCCAGATCCGCCGTCGAGGACGCCACGGCGGAGCTCGAGGGGATCGCCGACTTCATCTACACCCGCACCTCATGAGCCTGCTCGAGAAGATCGACGGTCCCGAGGACCTGCGCGGGCTCTCCGAGCAGGAGCTCGCGCAGCTCGCACAGGAGGTACGCGAGCACATCATCGACACGGTCGGGGAGATCGGCGGGCCACTTCGGCGCCAACCTCGGCACGTGCGAGCTGGCGGTGGCGCTGCACTCGGTGCTCGAATCGCCCACGGACAAGATCCTGTGGGACGTCGGCCACCAGGCCTACCCGCACAAGGTCCTCACCGGCCGGCGCGACCAGCTGAGCACGATCCGCCAGTACGGCGGGCTGGCGCCGTTCTGCTCGATCGCGGAGTCTCCGCACGACATCATGGGCGCCGGCCACGCCTCGACCTCGATCGGCTACGCGGTGGGGATCAAGGAGGGCATGCGCCACCTGAACGCGGCGGGCGGGCCCAGGGCAGACGGGAAGGTCGTGGCGGTCATCGGCGACGGCGCGATGACCGGCGGGGTGGCGTTCGAGGCGATCGGCCAGGCGGGCGGGCTGGGCACGCCGATCGTGGTGGTGCTCAACGACAACGGCATGTCGATCGCCCCGAACGTGGGCGCGCTGTCGCGCTACTTCAACCGCGTGCGCCTGAACCCGAAGCTGTGGCGCGCGCGCTCGGGCGTGGAGGGCGGCCTGAAGAGCCTGCCGGGCGGGATCGGCTCGGCGTTCGAGCGGCTGGGGCCGCACCTGAAGGAGTCGATCAAGGCGTTCTGGGCGCCGGGGCTGTGGTGGGAGGAGCTCGACTGGGCCTACATGGGCGTGATCGACGGCCATGACGTGCGCGCGCTGCGCGAGGCGCTGCGCGAGGCGCTCGCGGCCGAGCGCCCGGTGGTGGTGCACATCGCGACGGTCAAGGGCAAGGGCTTCGCGCCGGCCGAGGAGGGCGGCCTGGAGGGGATGGAGAAGTGGCACGCGGCCAAGCCGAAGTCGATCCTGAACGGCTCGCCCACCCGCCCGTCGGTGGCGGCGAGCGGCTCAGGGCAGGGCTCGGCGCCCGCGCCCGCGCCTCAGTACACACAGGTCTTCGGCGAGGCGCTGGTGCGCGAATGCGAACGCGACGAGCGCGTGGTGGGCATCACCGCGGCGATGAACTCGGGCACCGGGCTGAACATCCTGCAGAAGGCGATGCCCGAGCGCTACTTCGACGTGGGCATCGCCGAGCAGCAGGCGATCCTGTTCGCCGCCGGCCTCGCGCTGGAGGGCGTCAAGCCGGTGGCGGCGATCTACTCCACCTTCCTGCAGCGCGCCTACGACCAGATCGTGCACGACGTCTGCCTGCAGAACCTCAACGTGGTGTTCGCGATGGACCGCGCCGGGCTCGTCGGCGACGACGGGCCGACCCACCACGGGACGTTCGACATCGCCTACCTGCGCTGCCTGCCGAACATGGTGCTGATGGCTCCGCGCGATGAGGCGATGCTGGTGCACATGCTGCGCACGGCGCTCGAGTACGACGGCCCGATCGCGCTGCGCTACCCGCGCGGGGAGGGGACAGGCGCGGAGCTGCCGGCCGAAGGCGTGCCGATCGCGATCGGCACCGGCGAGATCCTGTGCGAGGCCGACGGCGCGAGCGCGTCGGACGGCGAGCCGGCGGGTGGCCGCGTGGCGCTGATCGGCTACGGCAGCGGCGTCTCCAAGGCGCTGGCCGCCGCCGAGCAGCTGCGCCGGCAGGAGATCGCGACGACGGTCGTGGACGCGCGCTTTGCCAAGCCGATCGACGCCGGCCTGATGGCCCAGCTGGCGGCCGAGCACGACCTGCTGGTGACGGTCGAGGAGGGGGTGCTCGCGGGCGGCTTCGGCTCGGCGGTGTGGGAGACGCTCAACGACGCCGGCGTGGGGGCGGGTGGGGTCCGAATCTTGCGGGTGGGGCTCCCCGACCGCTACGTCACGCACGGCAAGCCCGCGCTGCTGCACGAGGAGGTCGGCTTCACCGGCGAGCGCATCGCCGAACGCGTCGCCGCGGCGATGTCCGATCGCGGCGACCGTCGCACGATCCGAAGGCCTCGGCCGCGAGGTGCCGGCCCGGCGATCGTCGGCGCGTGACCCTGCGGGCGGCCGAGCCGCCGACGCGAGGCGCCGGGCGACTGGGCGCGACGCTTAAATGAAACGACCCGCCGGGGAGAGCGGGCCGTTTCGGGAGGAGGGATTCAGGAGAGTCGATGCTGCGCTCTCGATCGACAACCATGATGGCCATCTCGCGGCCGGGTGTGTGTGATATCGATCACAGTGGCGGCGGCGAGCCGGCCCATCGGGAAGACGAGCGGGCCGGGGGCGCCGGCCAGCTAGGGTTTCCGATGATGGGCAAGCGCCGTCTCGACACCCTGATGGCCGAGCGCGGGCTGTTTGCGTCGCGCAGCCGGGCGGCGGCGTCGGTGATGGCGGGAGAGGTGCGCGTCGGCGCTGAGGAGCGCCGCGCGAGCAAGCCCGGCGAACTGGTCGACGCCGAGGAGCGCGTCAGCGTGCAGGCGCGCCCGCAATTCGTCTCGCGCGGCGGGATCAAGCTCGCCAACGCGCTCGCCGCCTGCGCGGTGGACGTGCGCGGCAGGCGCGCGCTGGACGTGGGCGCCTCGACGGGGGGCTTCACCGACTGCCTGCTCCAGCGCGGAGCGCGCGAGGTGATCGCCGTGGACGTCGGCTACGGGATTCTCGACTACCGCCTGCGCAACGATCCACGCGTGTCGGTGATGGAGCGCACGAACGCCCGCACGCTCACGCCCGAGATGCTGCCGGCGGCGCGCGTGGGGGGAGACTCGCCGCCCGATCTCGCGAGCGTCGACGTGTCGTTCATTTCGCTGGCGAAGGTGCTGGGGGCCGTGCTCGGCTGCCTGGACGACGGCTATGACGTGCTGGCGCTGGTCAAGCCGCAGTTCGAGCTGGGGCGCGGGCGGGTCGGCAAAGGCGGGGTGGTGCGCGCCGCGGAGGACCGCCGGGAGGCGCTGATCGGCGCCGGCGAGGCGGCGCTCGAGCTGGGCGCGGCGGTCGTCGGCTACCGCTCCTCGGGGCTGCCCGGCCCTAAGGGCAACCTCGAGACGTTCGTGTGGCTGGTCGACCCCGCGCGCGGCGAGGGCACGCGCGTGCGCAGCGAGCTCGAGCGGATGGCGCGCGAGGTCGAGCCGTGAGGGAGATGACGGTGCTCACCCATCGCCGCCCGGACGACACCGAGGCTGCGCTGGCGCTGCTCGCGCAGCGCGCCGCGCAGGCCGGCGTGACGCTGCGCCTGGATGAGGAGGAGACGCGCAAGCACAGCCTGACGGCCGTCCCCGGCATGACGGTGGACGCGCCCGCCAAGGACGACGTCGAGCTGTGCCTGGTGCTCGGCGGCGACGGCACGATCCTGCGCGCGCTGCAGCGCTATGCGCACACGGGCGTGCCGGTGTTCGCGATCAACTTCGGCGAGATCGGCTTTCTGGCGACGGTCGAGCCGCAGGACATCGAGGCCGGCATCTCGCGCGCGCTGCGCGGCGACTTCGAGCTGCTGCGGCTGCCGGCGATCGTGCTCGACGTGCCCGCCGAGGCCTCGAGCGGCGGTGGCGCGCAGATCGGCAGCCAGACGGCGATCAACGACGTGGCCATCCACCGCAAGGTCGGCGAGCGCGTCGCCGAGCTCGCGTATGCGCTCGACGGCGAGGAGGCCGGCAGCGTGCGCTGCGACGGCCTGGTGGTCGCCACGCCCGCGGGCTCGACCGGCTACAACCTCGCCAACGGCGGGCCGGTGATGGCGTGGGGCGTGGAGGGGTTCGTGGTGTCGTTCATCGCGCCGCACTCGATGAGCGCGCGCGCGCTGGTGGTCGCGCCCGATGACCGGATGACGATCTACAACCGCTCGCGCGAGCCGCTCGATGTGGCCGTCGACGGGCGCCCCGCGGGGGAGATCGCGCCCGGCGGGCGGATCGAGGCGCGCTTCGTCAACGACGTCGGCACCATCGCCCAGCTGCCCGGCTCCTCGTTCTACCGCCGGCTGCGCGAGAAGTTCGGGCGCCTGGCCAGCTGAGCGCGCGGCCGCCCGGCTCAGCGCTCAGGCCACGTGGGCGCCGCGGCGCGCGACCACCGGCTCCTGCTCGACCGCGCCGGTGCGCTGCATCGAGGCGATGAACTCGTCGAGCTGGGCCCGCGAGAAGCGCCGCTGGCCGCCTGGGGTCCTGTAGCACTCGATGTGGCCGGCGTCCGTCCAGCGGCGGACGGTCGCCAGCGACACGCCCACATAGCGGGCCGCCTGCGAGCTCGTGAACACGAGCTGGCGCTCGTTGCGTGGTGGGGCTGGGGACATGGACACGGGCATCGGCTGGCCTCGATCGATAGGGGTCGCTGCATGTTTCGTCATCACCGGCGCAGAACTTGAGTGCCGGTGAGGTTTGTCGACGTTTGCGTTTCCTGCGCCGGCTTCGAGCACGGGCCTCGGGCGCATGCGCCGGCCCCATTCGGCCTGCCGGAAGCCGAAAGGTCTTCATCGGCGCACAGACCCCTCCCTCTGCAAGCATTCCTGCACGTCTCTACGTGGGGTAGACGGTTCCGCGCGATTCCGCTAGGATGCAGCGCAAACCTACTCAAAGGTGGTCGCGTTCCTGAGTCTACGAGGGCAGGTCGCGGCTAGGAAAGTCGCCTATGGCGCTGGAGAAGGAGACCAAGATGTCACAGCCTCACGGCCAGTAGACGCCAGTAGACAAAGACTTATGAGTGCGACCTGAGGGCGCCCTGCGATATGCATGGCGCCCTCGTCGTCTGCAGGGCCAGTGTGCAGCCCGGCGCTCCGGGTGTGCCCGCGGCTAGTGCCGGCGCAGGATCGCGGGCAGGCCGGGCCGCGACGCGGTCACGTCCGCGCCGGCCTTCGGTTCGGCCATGTCGCGTACGCGCCGATCGAATTCGAGCTCCGTCTCGAAGTCGGCGTCGTGGCCGAACATGGGGTCATCGCGCTCCAGCAGCGCGATGAAGCTCTCCACGAGCTCGCCGTCGAGCTGGCCGTTGGCGGCGGCGTGGCGCAGCTCGCTCATGGCTTCCTCGGGGGTCATCGGCGCGCGGTAGCTTTCGCGCGCGGTCATCGTGTGGTAGGTGCAGCAGATCGCCAGGATCCGCGACTCCAGCGGGATCTCTTTGCCGATCAGGCCCGCCGGGTAGCCGCCGCCGTCCATGCGCTCGTGGTGGTAGAGGATCGCGTCGGCCGCGGAGCCGTAGCCGTCGAGGGCGCCCACCAGTTCGGCGCCGTCCTGCGGGTGGCGCTTGACGATCGCCTGGTCCTCGGGGCGCACGACCTCGGCGTGCAGCACGCTGTCCGGCCACGTGAACTTGCCGATGTCGTGCAGCAGGCCGGCCGTGCGCAGGACTTCCTGCTCCTCCTCGGAGCAGCCGACCTCCTTGGCCAGCGCCGCGCAGTAGCGGGCGACCGCGGATGCGTGGCGGCTGGTGGTGGGATCGCGCATCTCGAGCGCCCGCACCAGCGTTCGGAGCACGCCCATCTGCAGCGAGACCAGGTGGATGGTGCGCGCCTGCAGCTGCTCGGCGCGGTCCTCGGAGCGAAGCAGCGCGACCGTCAGGTGGCGGAAGATCAACAGGACGGGGATTGCGGCCAGCAGGATCGGCAGTCCGGCGCTGCGGTATGCGATCACCAGGACCGTCGCCACCACGCCCACGGCGAGCTCGCCCGGGAGCAGCGGCAGGAACAGGTCGCGCGTCAGGCGCGAGGGCGAGCGGCCCTGCCTGATGCACAGATCGAGCGCGAACAGGACGAAGTTGAGGACCAGCAGGACGATCAGCGCGCCGAGCACCACCAGCCCGAAGATCATGCTCTGAGCCAGGTGCTGGCTGTGCACGCCCGCGACGTCGCCCGCCGCCACGCGCACCACCAGCCCGCCCGCGAACGCGGCGGCGCCGAAGGCGACGAGGTTGTTCAGCCAGATGGCGAGCGAGCGGCGACCGAGAGCCGAGTGCAGCCCGATCGCGGCCATGCCGCACGCCGCGGCCGGCGCCGGTCCCAGCAGGCCCATCGCCAGCACCATCGCGCCCAACGACGCGCTCAGCACCCCGTGGCTGGTTTCGACGGTGAACCACTCTCCGCCGAGCGCGATCACCAGCAGCAGCCCGACGAGCGTCAGCGGATGCCATTCCGCTGGGTGCGAGTACCACGTCGATACGAACACCATCGCCGCCAGCAGCAGCACCTCGGCCACCCAGAAGAGACGTGTCGTGAGTTTGGGCGAAGGCATTGCTGGCTCTGTCGTACTTTTCGACCGGCGCGGCGTGGTACTTGAGGTGATGCACGAGCGCCGGCATGGGGCAGCGCGCGCGAGCGAGCCGTGTCGCCGCGCCGAGGTCCCGTGGTGCGCTGGCCGCTCGGCGCCGGACGTTCACTCGGTCGCCGGCTCGGGCGCCGTCGGGCCGACGACCTCGACCAGCTCGTCCGTCGCGGCGGCGGCGTCGAGCTCGCCGTCCCTCGCCGGTTCGAGGCCCGTCAGCGTCAGGCGCACGAAGGCGGCCGTCGCGGTCGCTGCGCCCAGTCCGAGCACCAGGAACGCCACGCGCGGCGAGCTGAGCGCGACCAGAGCGCCGCCCAGCGGCAGGCCGATCGCCAGGCAGAAGGCGGCGAGCGATTCGACGGCGCCCATCAGCCGACCGTGCAGGTGCTGCGGGGTCAGTCGCTGCACGAGGCTGATCAGCGACGGCCACTCCAGGCCGTTGCCGACCCCGCCCACGAGCGAGGCGACGCACGCCAGCGCCAGCGAGGGCGCGAGCGAGAACCCGATGAACGCGACCCCCAGCGCAAAGATGCCGCCGGTCAGCATCGCGCCGAGGGGCCGGCGCACCGAGCGCGCGAACACCACGCTCGCGAGCACCGCGCCCGCTCCCCAGGAGGTCACGAGCAGGCCGTAGCCGCGGTAGCCGGCGTGCAGCGTCGCCTCCGCGTAGGCGACCTCGATCGGTCCGCCGGCCTGGATGAACAGCAGCGCGATCGCCTCCGCCACTAGCAGCGCGCGCAGGGCGGGAACCTCGTTGATGTGCACCCACGCCGCGCGCACGCGCGCACGCACCGAGTCCGCGCCGACCGCCTCGACATGCGGATGCAAATCCCACAGCAGCGCGCCGCAGATCAGGAACGAGCCGACGTCGATGAACAGCGCGGCCGGCGCCCCGGCGGCGGCGACCACGGCGCCGCCGATCACCGGGCCCGCCACGAACGCGATCGAGAAGGCGACGTTCAGCGCGGCGTTCGCCCTGCGCTCGGCCTCCTGCGCGGCGTCCTCGAGCAGCTCGTCTCCGAGCGCCCCGTCCTGCGGCTGATCGGCGACTTGCGCGCGCGCGACCCGCGCCACCTCCGCGCGCAACAACGCGCTGGCCGCAAGCGCGGCCGTCCCGTCGAGCGCCGCCAGCAGCAGCACCGCCGGCAGCGAGAAATGCCACAGCAGCACGGCGAGCAGGGCGGTGGTCGCCGCCTCGAAGACGTACAGCGCGGTGAGCTCGCTGCCGCGGGATGACGCCTCGACCCGCGCGACGACCGCAGGCACGAGGAACGCCGGCAGCGCCTGCCAGGCGAACAGCAGCGCGGCGACCGCCAGGGCGCTGTGGGTGTGGTCGAACACGGCCAGCGACAGCGCCACCAGGCCGATCCACGACCCCAGCCGGTTGACGGTGTAGGCGACGATGATCCTGCGCAGGCGCGGCGATGACAGCGGGGTGCTCACGCCCGCCACGCTAACGGTTGACTGCGACGGTATCGAGGAGCGCAACGAGCCCGATACAAAGGATCTCGCGCGCGCGGAGACTCCTCTCGTGAGGTTGGCGCGCCCGCCTGCGAGCTAACAGGCGCCGCGCCTCGGGGCCGTGAGGTCGAGCACGCTCACGTCCGGATAGCGCCGCGCGAGCAGCCGCGCGAGGGAGCTCGGCGAGGCTCCCTGCACGGGGCCGCCGATGACCACCATGCGGCTGTCGCGCGCGAGCTCGAGCGCCTGCGCGACGGTGGCGGCCTCCACGAAGCTCGTGCGCTCCGGCATCTTCTGCGTCAGTTCGTCCAGCAGCGCGGCGCGCCTGGGGGCGTCGCGGTCGGCGACGAGCACGCGCGCGCCCGCTCCGGCGAGGCCCAGCGCGGCGCGGGCGCCGCTCCGCGGCGCGCCGGACCTGGTGTCCGCGTCGCCCCCCATAATTCAAGATGATGGGTTCTGAGAGGCGGTTTGCATGTCGGCCCGATGGTGCCGATCGTGTCGTCCCAAAGGTGCAGTCGCACGTCGTCCCTTGCAGACGTTGGATCGGTCATGCGGAGCCGCTACCGTCCATCGGATGGAGGCCGGCACGCCAGGGGTGACGCGACCGATCGACGTGATCATCGCCGACGACCACGCGGTCGTGCGCGACGGCATCCGCGCGGTGCTGCTGCGCGAGGGCGGCGAGTTCCGCGTGGTCGCCGAAGCGGCGGACATCCCGTCGATGATCCGCGAGGTGCGCGAGCACAAGCCGGACCTGCTGACGCTCGACCTGACGATGCCGGGCGGCTCGAGCCTGGGGGCGCTGCCGTCGTGCTTCATTTCCCATCCGACGCTCGCCGTCGCGATCCTCACCATGCGCGAGGACCCGGAGTACGCGCGCCAGGCGCTGCGCGCGGGCGCGCGCAGCTACGTGCTCAAGGAGGCCGAGCCGGCGGAGCTGCTGCAGGCCTTCCGCCTGGCGGTCGCCGGCGGCAACTACCTGCATCCGCGCCTCGGCGCGCTGATGGCCACCGGCGAGGACGGCGTCACCGACGGCGTCGTGCTCTCAGAGCGCGAGCGCGAGGTGGTGCGCCTGATCGCCAATGGCTACACCAACCCCGAGATCGCCGAGCAGCTGAACGTCGCCGAGCGCACCGTCAAGACCTACCGCGCCCGCGCGATCGAGAAGCTGGGCTTCTCCTCGCGCGCGGAGATCACCGCATACGTGCGCCGCACGGGTCTCGCCGACTAGTACGCTGAACCGATGGCTGCTTCGGGATCGGCCGTTCCCGCCGAGGGCTACCGCCTGACGGAGATCTCCCCGCGTGCCTTCCAGCACCCGGCCGACCGTGCGGCCACCGCGGCGCTGGGGTCAATCCCGTACCTCGATACCGTCGTTCGCAAGCTGATCGAGCTCGGCTACGAGCGCGCGCTGCGCCAGAGCTATCTGGGCTCGTCGGTGCGGCTCTCCGAAGAGCAGCTCGGCGACGTCTACCGCGAGCACGCGATCGCGTACGCGACGCTCGACATGGACGAGGTGCCCGACCTGTACCTCACGCAGTACCCCGCGCCCAACGCGCTCGCGATCGGCGCGCGCAGGCCGATCGTCGTCGTGCAGTCAGAGCTCGTGCAGCTGCTCGACGCGCCGCAGCGGCGCGCCGTGTTCGCGCACGAGGCCGCGCACATCCTCTCCGACCACCAGCTCTACCGCACGGCGCTCGCGATCCTCGTGCTGCTCACGCGCAGCTCGCGCCTGCCGCTGCCGCTCGCGCCCGTGCGCACCGCGTTGATGGAGTGGGGCCGCGCGACCGAGCTGTCAGCCGACCGCGCCGCCGCGCTCGTAACGCGCGACCCGCTCGTCGTCTGCCGCACGCTGATGTCGCTCGCCGCCGGCGCCATGGTCGACCAGCTCGACCTCGACCTGTTCATGCGCCAGGGCCTCGACTACCAGGAGAAGGGCAGCGGCATCGAGCGCCTCACCAGGCTGATGCTCGACCTCGGCGTCACGCATCCGCTGCCCGTCAAGCGCACGCACGAGCTCATGGAGTGGGTGCGCTCGGGCGAGTACGAGCGCATCGTCGGCGGCGAGTATCCGCGCCGCGGCGATCCCGTCGACCCGCGCGCCGACAGCAGCGACGCCGTCACCTTCTACGCCGAGCGCATCCGCGACGGCTTTCGCGACGCCGGCGAGTCGATCAACTCCGTCGGCAAGCAGCTCGCCGGGTGGCTGCGGCGCGACGGCGGCGAGGATGAGGAAGGGGAGATGGAGGGGGAGAGCGGGGGCGAGGAGGCCTAGCTTCAGGACCCCGGCGTCTCGTCGGTGTGCGCCGGGCGGCCCGCCAGCGGCACCGTCAGGCGCATGATCGTCCCGCGCTCCGGCGCCCGCTCCCACTCAAGCTCGCCGCCCACCAGCTCCGCGCGCTCGCGCATGCCCGACATCCCGAAGCCGCCCTCCAGACCGTCGCCGCGCGGACCCAGGCGTGCGTTCTGCGGCAGTCCGCGCCCGTCGTCGGTCACCGACGCGGTCACCACGCCGTCGCGCCCGATCACGCTGATTACCGCTTTCGTCGCCTCCGCGTGGCGGCTGACGTTCGTCAGCGCCTCCTGCACGACCCTGTAGATCGTGCTCTCGAGCTCCGCGTCCAGGCGCCGGCCGCCGTTCGCCGCGATCGCGTCCTGCCCGTCGCCCGCGTCCGTCCCCAGGTCGATCTCCGTCTTGACCTCCAGCCCGTCGATCGCCTGGGCGCGCCGGGCGAGCGCCTCGAGCGCCGCCGCCAGCCCGAGATCGTCGAGCGCCGCGGGACGCAGCTCGGTGATCAGATGGCGCAGGCCGTCGATCTCCGTGCCGAGGCCCTCGAGCGCAGTGTCCACCGCCGCGCTCAGCGCCAGCGGGTCCTCCAGGTCGCGGGCGTTCGCGAGCTGCAGGCGCAGCGCGCCGATGCCCTGGATGCTCTCGTCGTGGATCTCGCGCGCCCAGCGCGTGCGCTCGCGCTCGCGCGCCTCCATGCCGTAGCGCAGGCGTTCGATCTCGACCGAGCGCTCGGCCGCCAGCCGCTGCGAGACGCTCGACGCGAACGCGCTCAGCGCCTGGCGGTCGGGATCGCGGAAGCTGCCGTCCTCGCGCAGCGCGATCACCAGGCCGCCGCCGTGGCCCTCCATGTCCAGCGGCTCCACCAGTGCCGCGCGCGCCTCCAGGCCCAGTTCGTGCAGCCACGCCGCCTCCTGGCCGCGCGGACGGTCAAGCGACAGCGAGGAGCCCTCCAGGTACAGCGCCCCCAGGGCGCTGCCCTGCACGCGCGTGATCCGCAGGCGCACCGACTGCGTGCCGCTGCTCGCCGCCACACGCAGCTCGCCGCGCTCCTCGATCACCACCAGCAGCGTGCTCGCGTCGAGCAGCGCCAGGCCGCGGTCGGCCATCAGGCGCAGCAGCCAGAGCTCCGATCCGGAAAGCATCGAGTGATTATGGACGCCGGCGCGGCGAGCGCGCTCAGACCCTCCTCAGCGGCTCTCCGCCGGCTGGCGATCGGGCACGCCCGCCGCTGCCGGCAGCCCGTTTCCGGGCTCCCCGTTGACGCTGTGCAGCGCCGCCCGCGCGCGGTCCAGCAGCTCCTGTGCGCTCGCGTCTCGCTGCCAGCTCGCCAGCCCCACCGAGATCTCCAGCGGCTCGCGCGTGCCCGCCGCTTCGATCTTGATCGTGCGCAGCCGCTGCAGCACGCGCCGGGCCACGGTCTCCCCGCGCGAGGAGTCCGCGCCGGGCGCCACGATCAGCAGATCGTTCTCCGAGGCGCCGGCGCCCGCGCCGTCCTGCCCCGCCCGGCCGACCCGGTCGAAGCGCCGCAGCTCGCCCGCAAGCGCCGCCGCCACGTAGGCGATCGTCTGCTCGCGCAGCTCGCCTCCGTGCTCGCGCGCCAGCTCGTCGAGGTTCTCGATCGACACCAGCAGGCAGCTCAGCCCGGTGCCGTGGCGTTCGGCGCGGCCGATCTCCTCTTCCAGGCGCTCGATCAGCGCGGCCGGGCTCAGGCACTCGCTCCCCCCCGAGGGGGGCCGATCGGAGCGCGGGTTGGGGTCACTGGCAGCCATGCCGGTAGCGGACGAGTGTACGCCCGTGCGGGGGTCCCTCCTGGACCGTCCGCACGATTATGCCCGTCGCCGCCCGCCGGGGCAAGCCGTGCCGATCCGTCCCCGTGCGCTGGTAGACCACCTGATGTGCTGCAAGAGCTTCGCGTCGAGAATCTACTGCTGATCGAGCAGGCCCAGCTGCGGCTTGCGCCGGGGCTGAACGTGCTCACCGGCGAGACCGGCGCGGGCAAGACCGTGCTCGCTCACGCGCTCGACCTGCTGCTCGGCGGGCGCGCGCGAGCGGGGATCGTGCGCCCGGGCGCCGCCGAGGCGTACGTCGAGGGTGTCTTCGACCTTCCCGACAGCCTGCGAGAGCAGCTCGGCGAGCGCCTGCCCGCAGACGCCGAGGAGCTCACGCTCGCGCGCCGCGTGAGCGCGGACGGGCGTACCCGCGCCTACCTCGGCGGCCGCTCGGCCACCGTGTCCGAGCTGCGCGACGTCGGCGCGAGCCTGCTGGCGTTCTACGGCCAGCATGAGCATCGCAAGCTGACGCTGTCGGCCGCGCAGCTGGAGATCCTCGACGGCCACTGCGGGGGCGAGCACTCCGCGCACCTGCGTGCGTGCGCGGAGGCTTTCGCTCGCACACGCGAGCTGGAGGAGCGCCTGCGGACGCTGAGCGAGCTCGCCTCGCAGCGCGAGCGCGAGCTCGACCTGCTCGCGTACGAGCTCGGCGAGATCGATGCGCTCGCCCCCGACGAGCGCGAGTACGAGCAGCTGCTCGGCCGCGCGCGAGCGCCTGCGCCGGCTGGACGCGCTGCGCACGGCCGCCGGCGCGGGTGCGGAAGCGCTCTCGCCGGAGTCGGGCGAGGCGGGCGGCGCCGTGCAGCTCGCGGCCGCGGCCGCCGCCGGTCTGGACGCGCTCGCCGGCGTCGACCCAGCGCTCGACGCGCTCGCCGAGCGGCTGCGAGCGCTCGCGATCGAGTCCGAGGATCTCGCGGGCGAGCTGCGCGCCTACTGCGAGCGGGCGGGCGCCGACGCGCTGGACGGCGTTCTCGGCGCGCATGGCCCGGACGGTGGGGTCCTTGGCGAGCCAGGCGCCGGGACTTCGCTCGACGTGCTGGAAGAGCGCCTGGAGGCGATCGAGCGGCTCGCGCGCAAGCACGGCGGCAGCGTCCAGGCGGTGCTCGACTACGCCACGCAGGCTCGCGCCCGCCACGAGCAGCTGGCCGGCGCCGAGGTCGCGCTGGCGCAGGCGACAGAGCAGCTGAGCGACGCGCGCGCCGAGCTGCAGCGCCAGGTGCTGGCCGTGCGCCGCGCGCGCGCGGCGGCGGCTGAGAGCTTCGCGGGGGCCGTGCGCGAGCAGCTGCGCTCGCTGGCGATGGGCGAGGCGAGCTTCGAGGTCGTGCTCGAGGAGCGCGAGCCGGGCCCCACCGGTGGGGACGCGGTCGAGTTCACGATCGCTCCCAACCCCGGGGTGCCCGCGGGACCGCTGCGCGAGATCGCCTCCGGCGGCGAGCTCTCGCGGGTGATGCTCGCGATCATGAGCGTCGCGGGCGCCTCGCCACAGGACGCAGCGCTCGTCTTCGACGAGGTCGACGCCGGAATCGGCGGTCACACCGCGCGCGTCGTCGGCGCCAGGCTGCGCGAGCTGGGGGAGCGCAGGCAGGTGCTGTGCATCACCCACCTACCGCAGATCGCCTCGCTCGGCGCGCGGCATTTCTCGATCGTCAAGGACACCGGCGCCGAGCCCACGCGCACGAGCGTCGTGCAGCTCGGCGAGGGCGAGGTCGTCAGCGAGCTCGTGCGCATGCTCGGCGCCGACACCGACGACACCGCCGCGCGACGGCACGCCCGCGACCTGCGCAAGGCCGCCTGAGACGTCCGTCCCCGCGCGGGCGGCGAGAGCGAAACCCCCGCACGTGCGGCGTTTGCGCTCCGCGGGCGTTACCCTCGCAGCTGTGGCCACGCAATCGATAGGGCCCGCGTCGGCGCTCGCGCCCGTGCTGACCGTCGCCGGCCCGGTGCGGCCCGGACGGCGCACGAAGCTGCTCGTCAGGCATCTCGTGCGCGGCGACGTTGCGCTCGTCGATCATCGGGACATCGATCGCGTCTCCGCCGAGGAGCTGATCGCCGCCGGCGCGGTCGCCGTGCTGAACTGCAGCCCCTCCTCCAGCGGCTCCTATCCGAACCTCGGGCCGCAGCTGCTGGCGGAGGCGGGCATCGTGCTCGTGGACCTACCCGACGACTCGCTGTTCGACGTGCTCTCCGACGGGGATCCGGTCGTGGTCCAGGTCCTGCCCGCCGCCGGCGATCCGGTTGCGCGGCCCACGCGCGCCGAGCGCCCCGCCCGCGCGGAGATCCTGCGCAAGGGCGAGCTGCTGGCACAGGGCGAGCTGCTCGACCTCGAGCGCGTGTCCGCCGAAACCGAGCTGCGCAGGCGCGAGATCGGCGATGCGCTCGAGCGCTTCGCCCGCAACACGATCGAGCACATGCGCGAGGAGCGTGAGCTGCTGGCCGGCAGGATCCCGCTTCCGCGCTTCGCGACCGACTTCCGCGACCGCTCCACGCTCGTGGTCGTCCGCGGCGTCGGGCACCAGCGCGACCTGCGCGCCCTGCGGCCGTTCATCCGCGGCGAGCGCCCGCTGATCGTCGCGGTCGACGGCGGCGCCGACGCCGTGCTCGAGGCCGGGCTGACGCCGCACATGATCGTCGGCGACATGGACTCCGCCGGCGAGGCGGCGCTGCGCTGCGGCGCCGAGCTCGTCGTGCACTGCTACCCCGACGGCAGCGCGCCCGGCCGCCACCGCCTGGAGGAGCTCGGGCTGCCGTTCAAGCTCGTCGCCGCCCCCGGCACCAGCCAGGACGTGGCGATGCTGATCGCGGCCGAGAAGGGCGCGCGCCTGATCGTCTCGGTCGGCTCGCAGTTCAACCTCGTCGAGTTCCTCGACCGCAACCGCAAAGGCATGTCCTCCACGTTCCTCACGCGCCTGCGCATCGGCGAGATCCTCGTCGATGCCAAGGGCGTCAGCCGCCTCTATCAACCCCGGCCGGGGCTCACCCCGCTGCTCGTCGTGATCGTCGCGGGGCTGGTCGCGATGATCGCCGTCGTCTGGAGCACCCCCGCGCTGCGCGACGTCGCGGAACTGCTGTGGATCCAGCTCAAGACGCTCGCCGTGCTCGCGCCCGCGGGCGCCGGCTGACCCCAACCAGGGCGAGCGCCCATGTTCGACTACCGCTACCACGCGCTGTCCCTGGCGGCTGTCCTGTTCGCGCTGGCGCTCGGCGTGCTCCTGGGCGTCGCGATCGGCGACTCCAACCTCGTCTCCTCGGCCAAGAACGGCATCGTCCACGACCTCAACTCCGAAGTCAGCCAGGCGCGCAAGCAGGCGGGCGCGCTCCAGAGCCGCCTCACCGACGAGGAAGCGTTCGCCAACGGCCTGTACCCGCTCGCGGTGCACGAACTGCTGGCCGGGCGCACGATCGGGCTGGTGTTCCTCGGCGGCTCCTCCGATCAAGTCGACTCGCTCGTGCGCGACGCCGTCGCGCAGGCTGGCGCCAGCGTCACCACCGTCGTCGCCGTGCGCGAGCCGCTGGACCTCGCCGGGATCGAACACGAGGTGGCGGGCACCCACTATGCGTCGCTGACCGGCTCCACGCAGCTGCTGGAAGCCTTCGGCGCCCTGATCGGCCGCCAGCTCGTCAGCGGCGGGGCGCTCGTCGGACGCGAGCTCATCAGCCGTGTGCGCGCCAGCCTGCTGAGCGCGTTCGACGGGCAGCTCACGCGCCTGGAAGGCGTCGTCGTGATGCGCGCCGAACCGACCGGCATGAGCGCCGAACAGAGCGCGGCCAGCGCCGCGTTCGACTCGGGGCTGCTCGCCGGAGTGGCAGCCGTCAAGGTCCCGGCGGTGGGGGTCGAGCTCAGCGGCGGCGAACCCACGCAGATCGCCTGGTACAAAGGCAAGGGCATGGCCAGCGTCGACGACCTCGACCATCTCGCCGGGCAGGCCGCGCTCGACTACGCCCTCGCCGGCGCCCACGGCGCATTCGGCGTCAAGTCGACCGCCGAATCGCTGCTGCCGAGCGTCACCGCGAGCTCCACCGGGCCCTGAGCAGCGCGTCCGCCCGCGTCGCTAGCTTGCGCTGAGTGCACGCTCTCGCCTTCCTCGTCGCGCTCGCCGCCGCCGCGATCCTGGCACCGGCGCTGCTGCGGGCGCTCAGGGACGGCGGGCACACGCGAGCGAACTATCGCCAACGCACGCTCCCGTTTCCATTCGGCGTGCTCACGCTCGCCGCCGCGCTGATCGCGCTGATCCCGCTGGTGGCGCTGCAGCGCCTGGCCTCCACGCAGGTGCTGCCCGCGCAGCTGCTGCCGATCGCGACCTACGCGCTCGGCGTGCTCGCGCTCGGGCTGCTCGACGACACGCTCGCGCCCGACGCCAACGCCGACGCCGACACCGACGCCGACACGCACGCCGACGGCGCGGGCGGGCGCCTGCGCCAGCGCGGATGGCGCGGACACGGCGCGGCGACGCTGCGCGGCGAGCTGTCCACGGGTGCGCTGAAGGCCGCCGGCTCGCTCGGCCTGGCGCTGCTGGCGATGAGCTACCTGGGCCTGTCCAACGGCCGCTGGCTGCTCGCCGCCGCGGTGCTCGTGCTGGCGACCAACGCGTTCAACCTGCTCGACCTGCGACCGGGCCGCGCGACCAAGGCGTTCGTGCTGCTCGGCGCGGGCCTCGCGATCGGCTCCGCCGACCTGCACACGCTGTGGGCGCTCGGCCTGTTCGCGGCGCCGGCGCTCGTCGCCGGCGCCTATGACCTGCGCGAGCGCGTGATGCTGGGCGATACCGGCGCGAACCTGCTGGGGGCGCTCGCCGGCCTGTGGCTGGTGCTGACGCTGTCCGGCACCGGGCAGCTCGTGGCGCTCGTGCTGCTCGCCGTAATCACGCTATATGGAGAGTTGCGCTCGATTTCCGCGCTGATCGAACGGACACCGCTCCTTCGCCAACTAGACTCCCTGGGCAGGCCCTCATGAGCATGCACCACCCCGACCGCCACGCGCAGGCGCCAAGCAAGACCCGGTTCATCTTCGTGACCGGCGGTGTGGTCTCCTCGCTGGGCAAGGGGATCGCGGCGGCCTCGATCGGGCGGCTGCTCGTCGCGCGCGGCCTCACGGTCGGACTGCAGAAGTTCGACCCGTACATCAACGTCGACCCGGGCACGATGTCGCCCTACCAGCACGGCGAGGTGTTCGTCACCGAGGACGGCGCCGAGACCGACCTCGACCTCGGCCACTACGAGCGCTTCACCGACGCCAACACCAGCCGCGCCTCGAACGTCACCGCGGGCGGCATCTACGACACGGTCATCCGCCGGAGCGCCGCGGCGACTACCTCGGCGGGACCGTGCAGGTCATGCCGCACATCACCGACGAGATCAAGCAGCGGATCGCGCTGATCGCCGAGTCGAGCCGACGTCGACTTCGTGATCACCGAGATCGGCGGCACGGTCGGCGACATCGAGTCGCTGCCGTTCCTCGAGGCGATCCGCCAGTTCCCCGTCGACGTCGGGCGCCGGCGCTGCATGTTCATCCACCTGACGCTCGTGCCCGTACATCGGCCACGCCGGCGAGCTGAAGACCAAGCCCACCCAGCACTCGGTCAACGAGCTGCGGCGCATCGGCATCGCGCCGGACATGCTCATGTGCCGCTCGGAGGGCTCGCTGTCGGCGGACATCCGCAAGAAGATCGCTCTGTTCGCGAGCCTGCCGTCCGAGGCGATCGTCTCGGCGTGCGACGTCGACAACATCTACAAGGTGCCGCTCACCTTCCACGAACAGGGCGTCGACGACTTCCTGCTCGAGCACTTCGGCGTGGACGCGCCCGCGCCCGACCTCTCGCCGCTGGACGGAGCCGATCGAACGCGCCGCGCGGGCGCAGGAGCACGGTGCGGATCGCGCTCGTCGGCAAGTACGTGCAGCTCGAGGACGCCTACCTGTCGGTGTCCGAGGCGCTGCGCCACGCCGCCTCGCTGCAGGACAGCAGGGTGCAGATCGACTGGATCGACTCCGAGAGCCTGGAGGGCGGCGACGAGCAGGAGATCGCGAGACAGGCTCGGCGACGCCGACGGGATCCTATCCCCGGCGGCTTCGGCGGGCGCGGGATCGAGGGCAAGATCGCGCGCCGCGCGGTTCGCGCGCGAGCAGCGGATCCCCTACCTGGGCATCTGCCTGGGGATGCAGGTCGCGGTGGCCGAGTTCGCCCGCCACGTCGCCGGCATGGACGGCGCCAACTCGACCGAGTTCGACATCGAGACGCCGTTCCCGGTGATCGACCTGCTGCCCGAGCAGAAGGAGGTCGCCGACCTCGGCGGCACGATGCGCCTGGGCGCCGACCCGATCAAGCTGCACGCGGGCGGTCGCGCGCTCGCGAGATGTACGGCGAGGCGGTCATCTACGAGCGCCACCGCCACCGCTACGAGGTCAACAACCGCCTGCGCAAGCGCCTGCAGAGCGCCGGCCTGCGCGTCTCGGGCACCTCGCCCGACGAGCGCCTGGTGGAGGTCGATCGAGCTCGACGAGCACCCGTTCTTCGTCGCCTCGCAGTTCCACCCGGAGTTCAAGTCGCGTCCCGAGCGCCCGGCGCCGCTGTTCCGGGACTTCGTCGCTGCCGCGCTCGCACGCGCCGGCACGGGCACGAGCTTCGCGGATGCCTCGCATCGGGAGCAGGAGCAGGAGCAGGGCCAGCAGCCGTCGCCGACGCCGGCGCAGCGCGCCGGCCTGTCCTGACGGTCGCGCGGCGGTGTCGAATATCGCAGAGTTGGAGCGCCGTTACCTGCACGGCACGTTCGTCGAGCTGTGCAGGATCGAGAGCCCGTCCGGGCACGAGCGCAGGTGCGCCGAGCGCGTGATCGCGGAGCTGCGCGCGCTCGGCATCAAGACCCACGAGGACGACGCGGGGCCGCGTGCGCACTCGGACTGCGGCAACCTGCGCGCGTACATCTCCTCGGCGTGGCCGAGCGCCCCCGAGGATGACGACAAGCACGGGCGCTCGGTGCTGCTGTGCGCCCACCTGGACACCGTGCCGGTGCAGGCGCCGATCGACCCGGTGCTGCTGGACGGTGGCTGGACGAACGCCAACGACGGGATCCTGGGCGCCGACAACAAGGCGGCGGTGGCGGTGCTGCTCGCGCTCGCGCGCCACATCCGCCGCGAGGGCGCGCCGATCGACGTGGAGCTGCTGTTCACCGTCTGCGAGGAGCGATCGCTGGCGGGGGCGCGCGCATTCGACGCCTCGCGCCTGAACAGCGACTTCGGGTTCGTCTTCGATCACGCCTCGCCGATCGGCGAGGTGGTGGTCGCCTCGCCGACGCACTTCCGCGTGGACGCGTCGTTCCGCGGTGCCGCCGCGCACGCGGGCGTGCGCCCCGAGGACGGCCGCAGCGCGATCCTCGCGGCCTCGCGCGCGATCACCTCGATGCCGCTCGGGCGCGTCGACAAGGAGACGACCGTCAACCTCGGCACGATCGCCGGCGGCAGCGCGCTCAACGTCGTCGCCGAACGCTGCTCGCTGTCGCTGGAGGCGCGCGCGCTGGGCGACGAGCGGGCGGAGGGGATCGTCGCGGAGATCGTCGAGCGCATGCACGAGGCGGCCAACCTCCCCGACTGCGACTGCGATGTCGACGTCAGCGTCCAGCGCACCTTCTCCGGCTACCAGCTGCCCGTGAACAGCACCCCCGTGCACGTCGCCGAGCGGGCGCTGCGAGCGTGCGGGCACGAGCCGGTGCACATCGCCAGCGGCGGCGGCTCGGACGCCAACGCGCTGATCGCGCAGGGCTTCGCGACGGTCAACCTCGCAAACGGCACCGAGCGCAACCACGAGCCCGGCGAGCGCGTGAGCGTGATCGCGCTCGAGCAGATGCTCGACGTCGTGCTCGCCCTGCTGGAGGAGGCGGCCAGCGTGCGGCCGGCCGGCGCACTGTAGCTTGCAGCGCCGATGCTGAAGCTTCGCCTCGCCACCGTCGTCGAGACCCGCCGCGCGGGCGCGGGCGCGGCCGCGGGCGTCGATGGCGCCAAGCGCTCGGCCGCGGGCGGCGCCGAGCAGCGGCTCGTGATCGAGCTTGCCGGCGATTCGGAGCCCGCCCGGGTGGGCGGGCATCCGGACAGCCGCCGTGAAGCGATCGCGGACGTCGCGCTCGTGGGCAGCTCGCAGGTCGGCGACGAGGTGATCGTCAACGTGCAGGCGCTCGACCTCGGGCTGGGCTCGGGCGGCTTCGACGTCGTGCACGTGAACCTCACGCGCGGCCTGCGGGGCGGCGAGGACGCTGCCACGCGCTCGGCGCGCGCGCACGTGATGAAGCTCAACTACACGAGCCTGCAGCACGCCGTCGAGCCCGTCGAGGAGCAAGCGGCCGGCGAGGAGGGGTCGCCGACGGTCCCCGTGGGCCGCCCGGCGGCGGTGCTCGCGCTGCACGGCCAGCTCGCCGGCGTGGCGTGGGCCTTCGCGCAGACGGCACCCGGGGCGAAGCTCGGGTATGTGCAGACGCCGGGCGGCGCGCTGCCGGGCGGGCACTCGCGCACGGTGCGCATGCTGCGCGAGCGCGGGCTGCTCGCCGGCCATCTGACCGCGGGGGCGGCGTTCGGCGGCGAGCGGGAGGCGATCACGACGGCCGGCGCGCTGTATCACGGGCTGCGCGTGCTGGGCTGGGACGCGGCCGTGTGTGGCCCCGGCCCGGGGATCGTCGGCTCGAGCTCCGTGCTCGGACACGGCGGCATGGTCGCGCTGGACTCCGCCCACACGGCGCTGGCGCTCGGCTGCCCGACGCTGCTGGTCGCGCGCATGTCCTCCGGCGATGAGCGCGCGCGCCATCGCGGCATCTCCCATCACACGCTCACCGTGCTCGATCTGCTCCTCGAGCCGGTCACGGTGGCGCTGCCCGCGGGGGTGCGCTCTCCTGTGGGCGCCGATCTGCGCGCCGGCCTGAGCGCGGTGTTCGGCGGTGCGATGCCCAGCAGCCAGCCGGCGGAGGAGCGCCGGCAGCTGGCGCTCGACGTCGAGCGCCCGGCGCGCGTCGCGCGCCACGACTGGCGGCCCGCGAGCGTCGACCTGCCGGCGTATGCCGCGAGCGGCCTTCCCGCCGAGACGATGGGGCGCGGCATCGCGGCCGACCCGCTGTTCTTCGGCGCTGCGCTCGCCGGCGGCAGCGTGCTGGCCGAGCTGATCGGCACGGACGAGCGCGAGTGAGCAGCCAGTTCGAGGCGCTCGGCGGCGAGACGGTCTACAGCGGGCGCTTCTTCGACGTGCGCATCGAGCGCTTCCGCCACGCCGACGGCGCGGAGGTCTCGCGCGAGATCGTCCGCCACCGCGGCGCGGTGGGGATCGTCGCCCACGACGCCGAGCACGTGTGGCTCGTGCGCCAGCCGCGCGAGGCCGTCGGCGTGGCCGACCTGCTGGAGATCCCAGCGGGACGCCTGGACGTGGAGGGCGAGCAGCCGCTCGAGGCGGCGCAGCGCGAGCTGGCCGAGGAGATCGGCCGCGGCGC
This sequence comes from uncultured Solirubrobacteraceae bacterium, assembly GCA_963756205.1. Lineage (GTDB taxonomy): Bacteria > Actinomycetota > Thermoleophilia > Solirubrobacterales > Solirubrobacteraceae > Palsa-744. Next base: position 114,815 of record CAVWMU010000005.1, on the reverse strand, counting down.
GCGCTGCTGGGAGCCGATCGTCGCCTACTACTCGGGCGCGGGCTTCACCGACGAGCGTCTGCACCTGTTCTGCGCGACCGACCTGTACCCCGCGAACGCGCACAGCGACGAGGAGGAGCGCATCGAGATCGTGCCGTGGCCGCTGGCGCAGCTGCAGCGCGCGATCGAGGAGTGCCTCGACGCGAAGACGCTCATCGGCCTGATGTGGCTGGCGCGCCGGCTGAATGCCTGATTGCACCGCCAAGGAGCGCCCGCGCGGTCAGCGAAGCTGAGGACATGACGCCAACGCAGACGGCTTCGCCCGCCCCGCCAGCTTCGCCGGCCCCGCCTGCTTCGAGCGCCCCGCCAGCACCACCCCCCTCGCCCGTGCCGCCGCTGGCGCCGACCGTCGCCGGGATCGAGCCGCTGCTGCTGGACTTCCTCGCCTACCTGGAGCTCGAGCGCGGCCTGTCGCGCAACACGCTGGAGGCCTACCGCTCGGACCTGCTGCAGCTCGGGGAGTTCCTCGAGCGCCGCGGGCTGACGGCTGCGAACGCGACGCACGGCGATCTGGCGGCGTTCCTGTCGGGTCTGGGAGTGGCGCCGAGCACGCTCGCGCGCAAGGTCGCGTGCCTGCGCTCCTTCTACCGGCACCTGCGCCGCGAGGGCGCGATCGTGCACGACCCGACGGCCGAGCTGCGCGGCCCGCGCAAGCCCCAGCGCCTGCCGCGCGTGCTCACGCGCGAGGAGGTCGCGCGGCTGCTCGCCCAGCCGCTGGGCACAGAGCCGCTGGCGCTGCGCGACCGCGCGCTGTTGGAGCTGATGTACGCGTGCGGCCTGCGCGCCTCGGAGGCGGTGGGGCTGGAGCTCGCGGACGTGGACGTCGAGGAGATGCTGCTGTGCGCGCGCGGCAAGGGCTCCAAGGAGCGGATCGTGCCGATCGGGCGCCAGGCGGTGGCGGCGCTGCGCGCGTACTGCCGCGCGGGCCGCCCGCGGTTGATGCGGTCCCACGCGCACTCCCCCAGCCGAGCCGAGACGCGGCTGTTCGTCAACAGCCGCGGCACCGGCCTGACGCGCCAGGGGCTGTACAAGATCGTGCAGGGCCACGCGCGCAGCGCGGGGCTGGACGAGCGCATGAGCCCGCACACGCTGCGCCACAGCTTCGCCACGCACCTGCTGGCGGGCGGCTGCGACCTGCGCTCGCTGCAGGAGATGCTGGGGCACGCGGACCTGGCGACCACGCAGGTCTACACGCACCTGTCGGCGGAGCGGCTCAAGCACGCGTACTTCAGCGCGCACCCGCGCGCGACGAGCGCCCCGTAGACACGGGTGCCCGGCACACGGTAGACATCCGCCGATGAAGATGGAGTCCCCGCCCGCCCCTCGGCGCGCGTTCGTGCTGGTGATCGACGCGTGCGGCGTGGGCGCGCTGCCCGACGCGGCGGCGTACGGCGACGCGGGCACGAACACGCTCGCGCACCTGGCGGACGCGCTGGGCGGCCTGCAGCTGCCGGCGCTGCAGGCGCTGGGGCTCGGCTCGATCGTTGCGGTGCGCGGCGTGGCGCCGAGCGCGGACCCGGCGATCCACGGGCGCCTGCACCCGCTGGGGCCGGGCAAGGACTCGATCAGCGGCCACTGGGAGCTGATGGGGGTGGTGCAGGAGCGGGCGCTGCCGACCTATCCGCAGGGCTTCCCGCCGCAGGTGGTCTCGCTGCTGGAACGCGCGAGCGGCCACGCGCTGATCTGCAACCGGCCGGACAACGGGCTGGCGGCGATCGAGGAGTTCGGCGCGGAGCACGTGCGCACGGGCGCGCTGATCCTGTACACGTCGCAGGACTCGGTGCTGCAGCTGGCGGCGCACGTCGATCGGGTGCCCGCCGAGGAGCTCTACCGGGCATGTGCGGCGGCGCGCGAGGCGATGCGCGGCGAGCACGCTGTGGGGCGCGTGATCGCGCGGCCGTTCACGGGCGCGCCGGGCGCGTTCGTGCGCACGGACGGCAGGCGCGACTTCGCGCTCGAGCCGCCCGCGCGCAGCTACCTGCAGGAGCTGCAGGACGCGGGCGTGCAGGTGCACGGCGTGGGCAAGATCGGCGATCTGTTCGCGGGTGTGGGGGTGAGCGTGCGTCACGACGCGGCGACGAACGCGCGGGCGCTGCAGATCGTCGAGGAGCTGCTGGCGCGGCAGGGGAGCGGCCTGGTGTTCGCGAACCTGATCGAGACCGACCAGGTGTACGGCCACCGCAAGGACGCGAGCGGCTTCGCGGGCGCGCTGCGCGAGATCGACGCGCGCGTGGCAGCGATGCTGGAGCGCATGCGCGAGGGGGAGCTGCTGATCGTGACCGCCGACCACGGCGTCGACCTGGCGCACCCGGGCACCGACCACACGCGCGAGTACGCGCCGCTGCTGGCGGTCAGCGGCGAGATGCTCGCCCGCCATCGGCGTGGCGGCGCCCTGGGCGGCGCGCGCCACGACGGCCCGCTGGCGGACGTCGGCGCGACGGTGCTCGCGTGGCTGACCGGCCGCCGGGATGCTGAGCTGCCCGGGGAGTCGTTCATCTGACACGCGCCCGGGGTGGTGGAACAGCTCGATCGTGAGGCACGCGGCGACCGGTGCCACGCCCTCCCGATCACGAACGTCAGCCCTCCCAGCACGCGATCGCTATACTTTATGAAGTAATGAGTCTGGTGACCGTGTATACGACCGACCCGTGCTCGTTCTGCGCCCGCGTCAAGGGGCTGCTGAAGGCGCGCGGCGTGGAGTTCGCCGAGATCAACCTCGCCAAGGACCCCGACGGGCGGGCCGCGCTCGCGCGCGAGACCGGCATGCTGAGCTTCCCCCAGGTGATCGTCGACGGCCAGCTGCTGGGCGGCTTCACCGAGGTGCAGGCCGCCGCCGAGAGCGGCCGCCTGGACGAGCTGCTGGCGGCCTGAGCGCCGCGCGCCTTCTGAACGGCGGCTGGCAGGTCTCGCACGCGTACGTCCCGCGGCCGCCCACGACCATCTTCGAGATCGTCGAGCCGCATCTCGTACACGGCTCGCCCTCGCGCAGGTGCACCAGGAACCGGTCCTGGAAGGAGCCGCGCACGCCGTCCACGTGACGGAAGTCGTCGATGCTCGCCCCGCGCGCGTCGATGCCCGCGCTCAGCGCCGCGATCACGCCCTCGCGCAGCCGCGCGTACTGCTCGCGCGTCAGCCCGCCCGCCGGCCGCCGCGGATGCACTCCCGCCCGGAACAGCGCCTCGTCCGCATAGATGTTGCCCACCCCAGCGATCCTGCGCTGGTCGAGCAGGAACGCCTTGATCGGCGCCGTGCGCCCGCGCGCGAGCTCGCGCAGATGCTCCGCCGTGAAGCGCTCGTCGAACGGCTCGAGCCCCAGCCGCGCCGCGAAGAACGCCTCCAGCGCCTGCGAGCCGAGCAGCAGCTCGCCCGTGCCGAAGCGCCGCGGGTCCACGATCACGAGGTCGCGGGGACGCGCCGGGCGCGTGCGGCTCAGCAGCATGCGCACGCGCACGTGCCGCTGGGCGGGGTCCGGGTCGGCGAGCACCGCGCCCGTCATGCGCAGGTGCTGCGCCAGGTGCACGTCGCCGTCGAAGCTCCACACCAGGTACTTGCCGCGCCTGCCCAGGCGCTGCACGCGCCGACCGCGCAGCGCATCCTCGAGCTCCGCCGGCGTCAGCGGGCGCGACCAGCGCGGGTCGAGGATCTCGATCTGCTCCAGCCTGCGGCCCTCCACCAGCGGCGCCAGCTGGCCCCTGATCGTCTCCACCTCCGGCAGCTCTGGCATCGCCGAGCAGCTTATTCGGCTCCGCGCGCGCTCAGTGCTCGTCGACGACGTAGCGCGTGGGGACGAGGCGCTCGGTCTGCTTGGGCGGGCGCACGTACCTGCGCTCCTGGCGCGGCGGCAGCTTTGGCGTCTTGCCCTCGTTGACGTGCTCGTAGGGGATGAGCGAGAGCAGGTGGCTGATGAGGTTCAGCCGCGCGGTGCGCTTGTCGTCGGCCTCGACCACGTGCCAGGGGCTGGAGTCGAGGTCGGTGTACTCGAACATGCGGTCCTTGGCCTCGGCGTAGTCGACCCAGCGGGCACGCGCCTGCAGGTCTATGGGGCTGAACTTCCAGCGCTTGCGCGGATCGGACAGCCGTTTGTCGAAGCGGCGCTCCTGCTCGTCGTCGCTGACCGACAGCCAGTACTTGACGAGCGTGATCCCGTCGTTCTGCAGGGCCTGCTCGAACAGCGGGCAGAAGCGCAGGAACTCTTCGTACTGCTCGTCGGTGCAGAAGCCCATCACGCGCTCGACGCCGGCGCGGTTGTACCAGCTGCGATCGAACAGCACGATCTCTCCGGCGGCGGGGAGGTGCGCGACGTAGCGCTGGAAGTACCACTGCGTGCGCTCGCGCTCGTGTGGCGCGGGCAGCGCGACGACGCGGCAGGTGCGGGGGTTGAGGTAGGTGATGACGCGCTTGATCACGCCGTCCTTGCCGGCGGTGTCGCGCCCCTCGAACAGCACCACCAGCCGCTGCCCGCTGGCGACGACCCACTCCTGCAGGTACACCAGCTCCGTCTGCAGGCGCAGCAGCTCCTTTTCGTATTGCCTGTGATCGAGCTCCTGCACGTGTGCGCAAGTTAGACGATGGGGCGGGCGCCGGGTGCGCGACGGCCCGGGGCGTCGCGCACGTGCGACGCCGGGCGCGCGCTGACGCCGGGCGCGTGGGTCGCGCGGCGACGTCGGGCGCATCGGTCACCATGAGGGGTCATGTCGAGCCGGTCGGTGAAGACGGAAGCGGTGGTGCTGCGCTCGATGCGCTACGGCGAGGCTGACCGCATCCTGCACATGTACACGCCGCACCGCGGGCGGGTGGGCGCGATCGCGAAGGGCGTGCGGCGCGCGCGCAGCCGCTTCGGCGGGCGCCTGGAGCCGTTCTTCCGCCTGCACGTGGAGCTGCACGAAGGCCGCGGCGAGCTGCTGACGGTGACGGGCGCGCAGACGATCGACGGCCACGCGCGCCTGCGCGGCGACGCGCGCGCGCTGGACGCGGCGGCGCGGGCGTGCGACGCGGTGGGGCGGCTGTTCGAGACCTCCGAGCCGCACCCGGGCGTGTTCAACCTGCTGTGCCGCCAGCTGGCGCTGCTGGACGCGCACGCGGGCGCGAGGGCGGCCGGCCCGGGGGCGGGGGAGGGCACGGGCACCGGCGCGGGCGCCCTGGCATCGGCGGGCGGGCGCGCGAGCGCGCTGGCGTTTCGCCTGAAGCTGCTGCTGGCGGCGGGCCTTGCGCCGCAGCTGGCGGCGTGCGCGAGCTGCGGCGAGCGCGAGCACCTGGTGGGCTTCTCGGGCGCGGCGGGCGGCGTGGTGTGCTCGGCATGCGAGGCGGGCTCGTTCCCGCTGGGGGAGGACGCGTACGCGTTCATGACGCAGGCGCTCGGCCGCGCGCTGACGGACGTCCCGGAGGCGGCGGCGCACGCGCTCGGCCAGGTGGAGCGGGCGATCGCGACGACGCTCGAGCACCACGCGCACGTGCGCCTGACGCCCGCTGCCGGGCGCGCCGGCTGATCGGTCTCGATCGTGTTCTGGAAGGCCATGCCGCATGCGGCATGGCCCCTGCCCGCACATGTGCGGGCAGGCCGGTCGGCACATGTGCCGACCGGAACATCATCCCGGTATCGTGGTGCGTCGTGGACGAGGGCCTGCCGATCGCATATCAGGTGCTGGAGAAGGGCATCCCGGTGCTCGCGTCCGACGGCGAGCGGGTGGGCACGGTGCACCACGTGGTGTCGGCGCCCGAGAAGGACATCTTCCACGGCATCGTGATCTCGACCCCCGAGCACGGCCTGCGCTTCGTGGAGGCGGCGGACGTGGCGTCGCTGCACGAGCTCGGGGTGGACCTGAGCATCGACTCGGCGGCCGCGCACAGCCTGCCGCAGCCGGGCGGCGGGGCGCCGGTGTTCGACGAGGACCCGGGCGAGATGAAGGGCTGGCACCACTGGGTGCACAAGGCGACGCTGCGCGGCGACTGGCTGCGCGAGCGCTGAGCGCCGGCGCCGCCGCGCGAGCGCCGGGCCGAGGCGGGGACGGCGCGGCACCGGCCGGGGCCGGTGGCACAATCGAAGCATGAGCGCAGCCATCGAGGAGAACACGGTCGCGGCGGAGTTCGCGGCTCGCTGGGCGCAGCGCGAGCAGCAGCTGCTCTCGCCCCTGGCGGCTCGCTCCTACCCGGCGCTGCGGGCGCGCGCGGAGGAGGACTGCTCGCTGCGCACGCCGTTCCAGCGCGACCGCGACAGGATCGTGCACTGCAAGGCGTTTCGCCGGCTGACGCACAAGACGCAGGTGTTCGTGGCGCCGCGCGGCGACCACTACCGCACGCGGCTGACGCACACGCTGGAGGTGACGAGCATCTCGCGCACGGTCGCGCGCGCGCTGGCGCTGAACGAGGACCTGGTGGAGGCGATCGGCCTCGGCCACGACCTCGGGCACCCGCCGTTCGGCCACATCGGCGAGGAGGTGCTGGACGGCTGCCTGAAAGAGCGTTTCGGGCGCGACTTCCACCACTACGAGCACTCGCTGCGGATCGTCGACCGCCTCGAGCCGGCACCGGCGAGCGCCAGCTCGTCGGTGGGCGCGGGGCTCAACCTGACCGAGCAGGTGCGCGAGGGGATCGCGCGCCACTCCAGCCGCACGCCGATGCCGCACGACGCTGGAGGGACGGATCGTGCGCGTGATCGACCGCGTGGCGTACATCAACCACGACATCGACGACGCGGTGCGCGCGGGGCTGCTGCGCGAGGACGAGCTGCCGCGCGAGCCGATCGCGGTGCTCGGCGACAGCGGCTCGGCGCGGATCGACGCGCTGGTGCACGACATGGTCGAGCACTCGCAGCGCGCGGGGGAGATCGTGCAGGGCCCGCAGGCTGGGCCGGCGATGGCGGAGCTGCGCGAGTTCATGTTCGAGCGCGTGTACCTGGGGCCGGCGGTGCGCGCCGAGCGCACGAAGATCGCGGCGGTGCTGCGCAGGCTGTTCGAGCACTACTGCGAGCACCCCGAGCTGCTGCCGCTGGGGCCGGGCGAGGCTGCGCCGCGCGGCGAGGCGCAGCTTGCGGAGCGGGTGACGGACTACCTGGCGGGGATGACGGACCGGTACTGCATCAGGGAGTACACGGAGCTGCAGGTGCCGCGGGCGTTCGCCCGCTAGCGTAGCGGCGTGGCGCTGTACACGAACGACTCCAAGGACCGCGTGCGCGACGCGGTGGACTTCGTGGAGCTGGTGTCGGCGCGCACGGAGCTGCGCCGCGCGGGCCCCGCCCGCTACGAGGGCCTGTGCCCGTTCCACGACGAGCGCTCGCCGTCGTTCGGGATCGACCCGGTGCAGAAGGTGTACTACTGCTTCGGCTGCCAGGCCTCGGGCGACGTGTTCACGTTCGTGCAGGAGACCGAGGGCGTGGACTTCAAAGGGGCGCTGGAGCTGCTGGCGGAACGCTATGGGGTGGAGCTGGCGCGCGAGGCGGAGGACCCGCAGGAGGAGGAGCGGCGCAGGCGCAGGGAGCGGCTGCTGGAGCTGCTGAGCCGCACGGCGTCCTACTACCAGCGCTATCTGTGGGAGTCCGAGGAGGCGGCGCGCGCGCGCGAGTACCTGCTCGGCAGGGGCCTGCAGGAGGCGATCCTGAGGGAGTTTCGCGTGGGCTACGCGCCGAGCGCGTGGGACCGCGTGCTGCTGGCGTCGCGCAGGGGCGGATTCTCCGAGCAGGAGCTGTACGCGACGGGGCTTGCGCAGCGCTCGAAGGAGAACCCTCCCTCCGGGAGGACAGGCGGGCGTTTGTATGACCGCTTCCGCTCGCGGATCATGTTCCCGCTGGCGGACGTGCGCGGGCGCGTGCTCGGCTTCGGCGCGCGCGCGACGCGCGATGAGCAGCGGCCGAAGTACCTGAACACGTCCGACAACGACATCTACCACAAGGGCTCGCACCTGTACGGCGCGGACCTGGCGCGCGCGCACGCCACACGCGCGGGCGAGGTGATCCTGTGCGAGGGCTACACCGACGTGATCGCGCTGCACCAGGCGGGCCTGCGCAACACGGTGGGGCTGATGGGCACCGCGCTGACGGCCGAGCAGGTGGGCGAGCTGGCGCGCATGGCGCAGACGGTGCTGCTGGCGCTGGACGCGGACAGCGCTGGGCAGGAGGCGATGCTGAAGGCGTTCCGGCTGGCGAACAAGCGCAAGCTGGAGCTGCGCGTGGTGATGCTGCCCGAGGGCGCCGACCCGGCGGATGCGATCCAGCGCGACGGCGCGGCCGCGATGCAGGCGGCGGTCAAGGGCTCGATCTCGTTCGTGCGCTTCCGCGCCGAGCGCGTGCTGGCGAGCGGCGACCCGTCGGACGCCGAAGAGCAGGACCGCATGATCGAGGAGCTGCGTCCGGTGTTCGCGGAGCTGCCGCCGAGCGCGCTGCGCATGGAGCTGACGCAGACGGTCGACAGCCGCATGGCGCTGCGCGACGGGCTCGCCGAGAAGCTGCTCGCGCAACCCGCGCGCGCCGCAGCGCGCGGGCCGGAGGCCGGTAGGGGCGCCGCGCGCGGCGAACACGGCGGCGATGGCGGCGCTGCGGGCGAGGGCCGGCCGGCGCGCACACGCCAGCCGCGGGTGAGCGACATGACGCGCCGCGAGGAGACCGAGCGGGCGTTCCTGGCGCTGTGCATCGCCTCGCCCGACGAGGGCGCGGCGGCGCTGGAGGGCCTGGACGTGGACGAGTACTTCTCCAGCGGCCTGCTGCGCCGCGCGGCCACGCGCCTGCGCGCGGGCGACCTGCGCGCGCCGATGAGCGATCCCGTGGACGCGGACGTGCGACTGGAGGACGATCCGCAGCTGAAGGGCCTGCTCGCCGAGCTGGTGGTCGAAGCGGGGCGCGAGCGCGCCGACACCTCCATGCTCGAGGTGCAGCGCCTGCAGCTGGAGCTCGCGCGCGTCGACCGCCAGATCCAGCGCGCGCGCGGGCAGGACCGCGGCGACATCAGCTCGCTCGCGCGGCGCAAGGCCGAGGTCAAGCGCGACTTCGACCGCGCGTACGGGCGCGTGCTCGAGCAGACGGGGGATCGGGAGGGGTGAGGGGGCCGGGGCCGGGGCCGGGGCTCGGCCGCAGGTGGCGGCGGTATTACGGCCGTGGTCCTAAGAAGTCACATAGTCGGCACAGAGGTCACACACACGTACATATGTTCGCGTGACAATGCAGTGAATGGATCGCGCCTCTTTCGAGCAACTGCTGGGCCAGGGGCTTTCGCTGGCGGAGATCGGCCGACGGATCGGCCGACACGAAGCGACGGTCAGCTACTGGCTGAAGAGATATGGGCTGGAGGCGGTCAACCGGGGCAAGCACGAGGCCAGGGGCGGTCTAGCACGCGAGGAGCTCGACCCGCTGGTCGAGGCGGGCATGTCGATCGCGCAGATCGCCGAGGCGGTCGGTCGCAGCAAGGCGACGGTGCGCCATTGGCTTGCGCGATACGGTCTGAAGACACACGGCGCGCTGGGACGGCGGGTGCGCGTCGAGGTCGCGGATGCTCGAGAGGCTGGCCTCGAAGTCACGATGCTCGCGTGCAGGCATCATGGCGAGACTGCGTTCGTTCTCGACCGGCGTGGCTACTACCGCTGTAAGCGGTGTCGCTCCGCATCCGTCTCGCGGCGGCGCCGGAGGGTCAAGGAGCTGCTGGTCGCGGAGGCTGGCGGCGCCTGCTGTGTTTGCGGCTACAGCCGAAACGCGAGGGCCCTGCACTTCCACCATCTCGACCCCTCGATGAAGCGCATGGAAATCAACGCCGGAGGCGCCGCGGTGGCCATCGGCCGGCTGCGTGAGGAGGCGTGCAAGTGCGTCCTGCTCTGCGCCAACTGCCACGCCGAGGTGGAGGCCGGGCTGGTTTCGCTCGCGTCCGACGGTTCCGTCCGCGTAGAATGCAACGCGGACTCCGGCTCCAGTCCGGGGTAGCTCGGTCCGGGGTAGCTCAACTGGCAGATGCGCTCGACTGTTAATCGAGAGGTTGTGGGTTCGAGTCCCACCCCCGGAGCTTCTCACTAGGTAGTGGCCACTCGGTCGGCCAGCTCCTCCACGAGCCGCGCGGCGGTCTCCCCGGCGTCGTGCTTGCCGGCCCACGCCGCGAACTCCCTGGCCCGCGCCCTGATCGCCGGATCCCCGAGTGCGCGCTCGACGGCGAGCCGCAGCGCGCGCGGCGTGACGAACCGCCGCGGCACGCGCACCCCGACCCCCGCCCAGGCGACGCGGGCGGCGTTCTCGTTCATGTCGCCGACGGCCGGGCAGGCGACGACGGCGCAGCCGTTGGAGAGCGCGCGCGCGAGCGTGCCATGGCCGACGTGGCAGACGACGAGGTCGCAGTGGGGCATGGTGCGCGAGTAGGAGACCCAGTCGACGACGCGCGCGTTGGCGGGCACGCGCAGCGAGCGGGGAGGCAGACGCCGGTTGTAGGTGGCGAGCACGCGCACGGGCGCGTCGGCTAGGCCGCGCAGCGCGGCGCGGAGCATCGTGTGCTCGGCGTCCTGGGCGGTGGACGGCGCGACGAGCACGAGCGGCGCGTCGGGTGCGACGCCCGCGCCGCCGCTGGGCAGCTCGACGTCGCGCGCGGGCGGCTCCCACATGAGCGGGCCGACGACGTGTGTGTGCGCAGGCCAGACGCGCGGATACTCGAGCTGCGGGAAGGTGGCGACGAGCGCGAGCTGGCGGCTGATGCCGCCGTGGACGTAGTCGAGCGCCGGCAGTCCCACGCGCGCGCGTGTCTGGTTGAGCTCGACGCGGCCCCGCTCGAGCCCCCGGTCGGAGGCGCGCTGGGCCTGGCGCCAGAACGCGCGCCCGACGGCGGTGCGCGGCAGGCGCGCGCCGAGCGAGTAGATGGGAAAGCCGGGCGCGCCGTGCGGGTGGACGTGGGGGATGAGGGTGGCGCGCGGGCGCCCGTCGAGCTCGGCGGCGAGCGCGGGGGCGAGCGTGAGGATGTCGGCGACGACGACGTCGGGCGCGAGCTTGCGCACGAGCGGCAGCGTGTCGAACGTGGCGTGCACGACCGCCTCATAGAAGTCCAGCGGCTCGGGGCCTTGGGGAAACACCTGGTACTCGGGCGCGGGCGCGAAGTCCATCCCCTCGGCCTCGACGTGCGGCTGCCAGCGCCGCCACGTCTGCAGCGTGACGTGGTGCCCGCGGGATGCGAGCGCGCGCCCGAGCGCGATCATCGGGAAGGCGTGGCCCGGGTCGCCGAAGGCGCCGAGCAGCACCCGCCGCGGCGGCCGCGCATCGGGACTGCCCGCGCCTGGAGGTGCAGCGCTGCCGTCCATGGCGCGGCCGCTCAGGCGGCGAGCTCGGCGAGCTGGCGCAGCTGCTGCAGGCGCTCGGGGGCGGTGAACGCGGTGGGCGTCACGCCGAGCGTGCCGACGCCCGCGTCGCGGTAGACGGCCAGGCGCTCGCGCACGACGTCGGGCGGGCCGCACAGCGAGACGGTGTCGATCAGCGCGTCGGGGATCGCGGCCATCGCCTCCTCGCGCTTGCCTTCGAGGTACAGGTCCTGGATCTCCTGCGCCTCCGCCTCGTAGCCGTAGCGCTGGACGAGCTGGTTGTAGAAGTTCTGCTTGCGCGAGCCCATGCCGCCGACATACAGCGCGATGAACGGCCGCATGCTGTTGCGGCCGGCCTCGAGGTCGTCGGTGATGCAGAGGCTGACGGTGGGCGCGATGTCGAAGTCCTCGAGCGATTTGCCCGAGCGGTCGGCGCCTTCCTGCAGCAGCGGGCGCAGCTCGGAGACGTGCTCGGGCGAGAACAGCGTGGGGATCCAGCCGTCGGCGATCTCGCCGGCGAGCGCGGTGTTCTTGGGGCCGATGGCGGCGAGGTAGATGGGGATGCGCTCCTGCACGGGGGAGATGGTGAGCTTGAGCGCCTTGCCGGGGCCGTCGGGGAGCGGCAGCTCGAGCGTCTCGCCGTGGAACTCGACGCGTTCGCGCGCGAGCGCCATGCGCACGACGGCGACGTACTCGCGCGTGCGCTGCAGCTGCTTGGCAAAGCGCTGCCCGTGCCAGCCCTCGGCGACCTGCGGCCCCGATGAGCCGATGCCGACGATCATGCGCCCGTTCGAGAGCTGGTCGATGGTGGCGGCGGTCATGGCGGTCATCGCGGGCGAGCGGCCGGGCATCTGGAAGATGCCGGCGCCGAGGCGGATCTTGCTGGTCTGCCCCGCCAGCCAGCCGAGCACGGTGGCGGTGTCAGAGCCGTAGGCCTCTGCCGCCCACACGGAGTCATAGCCCAGTCGCTCGGCCTCCTGGACTATCTCGAGCTGGTCCTCGGAGCTGAGGCCCATGCCCCAGTAGCCGATGTGCACGCCGAGCTTCATGTGCAAGTTTCCTTTCAGGGGGAGGGAATCCGTTGCCGGCTCAGAGTGCGTGGCATACGCTTGGCCGCGCACCACCGAGCATTGGCTGGACGGCCAAGACGGCGGTGCACAGCCTATGCGAAACCGCCGCCGCCACAGCTCCAGCCCGGTGGAGCGCCTGCGCCTGGCGATCGACTGCCTGCCGGTGGGCACGCGCGAAGCGATGCTCGCGGGCGTGAGCGCGAGTGAGCGGATCATCGCGGGCGCATACGTGGACGGCGAGGGCGGCGTGTGCCCGATGCTCGCTGCGCACCGCGCGGGCGGGCGCACGGACCTGCTGTCGTTCGCGCGCTCGTGGGACCGCTTCACGCGCGCGACCCGTGGCTCGCGAGCCGCAACGGAGCGCGAGGTGCGCATCCTGATCGCGCAGCTGCAGGACAGCCTGGCGAGCGCGAGCGGCGTGGACCTCGATGTGGCGATCGCCGAGCACCGCGCGCTGATCACCCGGCGCCTGCGCTCGCGCCGGCGGCTCGCGGACGCGGCGGACCCGTCTGGCGAGATCAGGGCAAAGCGCCTGCGCACGCCCTCGCGGCGGCGCCTGGTCGGCGCCGCCGCCTCTGGCTAGAGCGCGTCGCCGGGCCTGACGAACATCATCTCCGGCACGACGCACGCGGGGGAGACCTTCAGCAGGTAGCGCACCGCCTCGGCGATGTCCTCGGGGCGGATCATGTCCTCGGCGGGCACGTGCTCCTTGACGAAGTCGGTCATGGGCGTGTCCACGAACGCGGGGCACAGTGCTGTGGACTTGATGCCGTCGGCGCCAAGCTCCTTGTTCATCGCTTCGGTCCAGCCGACGACGCCGTGCTTGGTGGCGGAGTAGACGGACAGCCACGCCTCGCCGCGCTTGCCGGAGATGGAGGACGTGTTGACGACGAGCGCGTTGCGGTGCTCGGCGGCGGCCTCCTTCAGCAGCGGCACGCACTCGCGGTAGAAGAGCACGATCGAGCGCAGGTTGATGTCGAGCTGCATGTCGAGCCGCTTGGTCTCGATCTCGGCGACCGCCTGGCCGACGCCGACACCGGCGTTGTTGACGAGCACGTCCAGGCGCATGTAGCGCTCGCGGTGGGTGGCGACGACCCGCTGGATCTCGGTCTCGTCGGAGACGTTGGCAGCGACGCCGTGCACGTCGAGCCCGTCGGCGGCCAGGCCCGCGACCGCGGCCTCGAGCTTCTCCGGCCTTCTCGCGGCCATCGTGACGCCATAGCCCTCCTCGCCGAGCACTCTGGCGATCGCCAGGCCGATGCCGCTGGACGCTCCGGTGACGATCGCTGCACGCTCTGCTGACATCTGCGGGTCCCTCCCCGGTGGTAGGCCGAATCCAAGCAGCCACTCCAACGCCGGAGCGGCGCGCGGGAGCATCCCACATCTCGCGCGCGCATTCCGCTGGTAGCGTCTGGCGAGCGCGCCCGGCCCACGATCCGAGCGCGCGGCGGGCCCGTAGCTCAGTTGGTTAGAGCTGCCGACTCATAATCGGTAGGTCGCTGGTTCGAGTCCAGCCGGGCCCATTGGCCGACTCGCGCTTGCGGCCGGAACACAGTCGCAGGGCGATGAGAGGCTCGCGTGCTGCCGATGCAGCGCCCGCGAGGCAAGCAGCGTAATCTGCAACGCGCCACCCAGGACGGTCATCGCTAGAGGCTCTCGCACGCGTCCGCCGGGCCGCTGCTGCAGGAAGTCTCGGATTAGGGCACAGGGTCATGAGCACCGGTGAGCACAGCTCGTCGCAGAGCACGGCCAGCCCTTCAGGGGGGCTCCCACGTGGTCAGCTCAAGGTGGATGGTCAGGAGCGTCATGCGAGCGTCGCGGGCGGGCGCTCGCTGCTTGCGGTGCTGCGCGAGGAGCTCGATGTGACCAGCGCCAAGCCCGCGTGCGGGGAGGGAGCGTGCGGTGCGTGCACGGTGCTGCTCGACGGCTTGCCTGTGCGCGCGTGCGTGACGTCCGCTAGCGACGCCGTCGGTCGCTCGGTCACGACTGTGGCCGGGCTTGCCGAGGGTGAGCGCCTGAGCGCGCTGCAGCAGGCGTTTCTCGCCGAGGGAGCCGTCCAGTGCGGCTATTGCACCCCGGGGATGCTCGTCGCTGCGACCGCGCTGCTCGCTCAGAATGCGAAGCCGACCTCGGCGCAGGTTCGGGCTGCACTTTCAGGAAACGTGTGCCGCTGCTGCGCGTATCCGCGGATCGAGCGGGCCGTGCTGCGTGCGGCGCAAGCGTCGCAGATCGACTCGGCGCTCGCGGCTGACGCGGGCCGTCGCGAGCGGATCGAGGTGTCGCATCCGTCGTCGGGCAGCTTCTCCGAGTTTCGTCCAGCGGTGCCATGGGATCGCGTGGAGCCCACGCAGCGCGAGTACTTCGAGCTGCTCGGCGACGGGCTCGTCGTCGTGCTCGCCCCCGGCGCCCGATCAGGCGGAATGCAGCCGGCGGGATTTCGCCCCCAGGGCGGCGCATGGCTGCACGTCGGCGCGGAGGGGATCGTCACTGCGTTCACGGGCAAGATCGACATGGGCGAGGACAACCGCACCGCGCTTTCGCTGCTCGTGGCGGAGGAGCTGCGAGTGAAGCCTGATGCTGTGCGCCTGGTGATGGGTGACACGGACCTGTGTCCGTCTGACCCGGGTACGTTCGGCAGCCGCTCCCTTCCCGACGCCGGGGAGGACCTCGCCACGGCGGCGGCTGCCGCGCGCGAGCTCCTGATCGAATTGGGTTCCCAGCGACTTGCCCTGCCGCGCGGCGATCTCGAGCTCCGCGCTGGCGAGCTCCGCGGCAGCGGAAGGACGATCCGCTACGGGGAGCTCGTGCGTGGCCAGCGCCGCCTGGCCAGCGCGTCGCCAGGAGCGCCGCGAACACCGCCGCGCGCCTGGCGCCATGCGGGTCATCCGGCGCAACGCGCGACCGGGCGCGTGCTCGTTTCGGGTGAGCATCGCTACCCGTCTGATCTCAGTCGCCCAGGAATGCTCCACGGCGTGGTGCTGCGAGCACCCGCCTATGGCGCAAAGCTCCAGGCGGTGAACCTTGCCCCAGCCGCCGCAATGGATGGCGTGACCGTCGTGCACGAGGACGAACTCGTTGCCGTGGCTGGCCCCGACCTCGCCACCGCCACGCGGGCGCTCGCGGCGATCGAGTCCGACTGGAGCGACTCGCCACAGCCGAGCGAGGCGGAGCTCGCGGCGTACCTGCGCGCGCACCCTGTGGAGGTGCTCGGCTGGCAAGGGGCGAGCAGCCACGCCGAGGGCGACGTGGAGGCCGCGCTCACCAGCGCCGACGCGCGTCTGCAGGCGACATACGCCAGCCCGTATATCGCCCACGTCGCGCTCGAGACGAGGGTCGCCCTCGCCGAATGGCAGCAGGAGCGCCTGACGGTATGGACCGGGACGCAGCAGCCCTTCTTCGTGCGCTACGAGCTCGCAGCCGCGCTCGGTGTGGCCGAGGATCAGGTGCGCGTGATCGTGCCCGATTTCGGCGGCGGCTTCGGCTCCAAGCACACCGAGGCGCAGGCAATCGCCGCAGCTCGACTCGCGCGCGCCGCCGGCGCGCCGGTGAGGGTCGCGCTCAGCCGCGAGGAAGAGTTCCGCCACACGTTCATGCGTCCGGCGGCCGTGATCGATGTCCGCAGCGGCGCCACCCGCGACGGCACGATCACCGCGTGGGACTTCCTCAACGTGAACTCCGGCGCGCCCGGCCTCGCGCCGCCGTACAAGATCGCCAACAGGCGCCTCGCCTTCCAGCCAGCCGACTCGCCGCTCCCTCAGGGCCCCTATCGCGCGCTGGCATCTACGGCAAACCACTTCGCGCGCGAGTCGCACATCGACGAGCTCGCGCATCTCCTCGATCTCGACCCGCTGGATCTGCGTCTGCGCAACGTTGCTGACGAGCGCCTCGCCGAGGTGCTGCGCACGGTCGCGGAGCGCGCCCGCTGGAGCGCCGCGCGCGCGCACGCGAGACCCGGAGTCGGCATCGGCATCGCCTGCGGCATCGAAAAGGAGGGCCGTGTGGCCACCTGCGCGCAGGTGCAGCTCAGCGGCGATGAGCTCGAGATCCAAAGGATCGTCACGGCGTACGACTGCGGCGCAATCGTCAACCCTCTAAACGTCGAGAGCCAGATCGAAGGCGCGCTCCTGATGGGACTCGGCGGCGCGCTGTTCGAGGCGATCCACTTTCACGACGGGCGAATCTGCAACGCCTCCATGAACAGCTACCGCGTCCCGCGATTCACCGACGTGCCGCCGATTGAGATCGTGCTGATCGACCGACCCGAGATTCCCGCCGCCGGCGCCGGCGAGACTCCGATCGTCGCGATCGCCCCGGCCCTCGCCAATGCGATCTTTCATGCATGTCAAGCGCGCATCCGCACTCTGCCTCTGCTGAGCGACGGCCGCCTCAGACCCTAGGATGCGACTGGCGGGCGGGGGCGTGTGGAGCTGAGATCACGGCGAAGACGCAGGTAGGCGATTCCGCCGCCGACGAGCGGCACGAGTAGTCCGATTGCCTGGTAGAAGATCACTGCGGCTAGTGCGGCCTCGTGGCCGACGCCGTAGAGGATGAGCATCCCCGCGATGCCAGCGACGGTGCCAACGCCTACGGGCAGGGGGAGCGATCCGCCGAGTGCGCCGATGATGTAGGCCATGACCACGACGCCGAGCTGCGGGGCGGGATGGGCGTGGACGGCGGTCAGGGCGATCCAGAGCACGAGCAGGTCGAATCCGAGGTAGGCGAGCGCGCCGAACACGGCCCTGTGGCTCCCGCGGTGGAACAGGAGCCGCTGTGTGTCCTCAACGGCGACGGAGAGTGTGGCGATCACGACCGCGATCCTGGCGTGCTTGATCGGCTTGCGCTCGGCGGGTGTCGTCTCCCGGCGCGCGATCAGCAGGACCGCCGCCATTGCGCCCGCGCCGACGGCTGCCGGCAGCAGCGTCAGCAGGACACTTCCACCGCCCGGCAGGACGCCGCTCGCCAGGGCGAGGCCGAACACGATCAATGCCAGGGCATCGACGGCGGTGTTGAGAAAGCTCAGGTTGAATTGGCGCTCGGCGATGAGCTTGGTCGGCATCCCGAAGTGATGCAGAATCAACGCGCCTACCCCTACGCCGCCGAGCGGTCCGCCGGGAACGAGGATGCCCCCGCCCAGCTGTGTCCACGCGACACGGCTGTCGAGTCGCTCGCCGCGGCCGTCGCGACTGAGGAGGTCATCGGGATCGACGATTGCGCGCCAGGAAACGACGAATCCGATCTCGGAAAGGATCTCGAGAGCCAGTGCCCCGAGCACCCACTGCCAACGAACGTGCTCCAGGTCTTCCAGCGCCTGCTTCAACGCCGGGATCAACCTGAGCACGAGACCAGCGGCCACGACATACCCCGCCAGGGCCAGAGCAGATCGCTGCAGATGACGCTTTGTGCCCTTCAGCGCCCGATTGGGTTCTGGCTGCGCCCGGTGTCGATCGTCCGGCTGGCGGCGAACGCCAATGTCTATCGGGCGCATGGGTGGCATCGAGCATGTGGCCGGGCAGCTCGGCGCATGGCTGGTCGCGCCCGCGGGGTATCACTCGCCGGCTTGGACGCCGATTCTCGTCTGGAAGTCGGCTGTCGTGTTCTCGTGCGGGAACGGCTCCGCGGGTGCATCGAGCCCGAGGGCGGTGCAGATCGGCTCCCATCCATCGCCGGGGCGCCAGTCGATCAGCCGGTCGCCCGTGACCTCGCTGCGCACTTGCGCGTTGTGTCGCTCGTACGCTGCCATGACCGCACTCGCCTGCGGCCATTGCGGCGTGAGGCGCGTGCGAATCATCGCGAGGTTCATCGCGCGGCGTCGCGCCCAGTCAGGCCGGTCGGCAGGTATGTCTCCGGTGAGCGACGGGACGATCGTCTTCTCGACGCTCGCCCACCACGTCTGGGGCGAGTCGCGGGTGGAGAGAAGGACCACGGCATCGGGGTTCGCCGCGAGGATCTCCCGCCAGAAGAGCGCCGCCGGAAAGTCGACGGTCGCTCGATACTCGCTCAGCAGCGCGCTCCAGTCGACGGGCTGCCCCGCCACCGCGCTCTCCCAGCTCGCCGTGTCCTGCGGTCGCTCGATCAGCTCGTACATGTGGTAGCAGCGCCCGTCGAGCAGCTGTTCGAGAGCGAGCTTCAGCGAGTTCGTTCCAGTACGACCGAGTCCGGCACCGACCACCCTCACCGCCATGGATCCGCCTCTCGTATCGATGCCAAGAACAGGGATTATGGCCCGGGCTCGTCTCCGATCACGGTCCGCTGCTCTTCTCGAGGGTCTGTTCGCGCTCGCCTCGCTCAGTTCGCGGCGAAAGCCGGTCTACCGCGTTCGATCGCTCAGAACGCCGTAAACGCCGCGCCATTCGCACCGTGGACCGGAAATATGTGATCCTGAGCGCGATCCACAAGCTCGGTCACAGGTGATCTCGACATGCACGCCGGCGCTGCTCTCCAGCCGCCGCTATCTGCAGTGGTTTGGCGCGGCGAACCTCGTCGGTGTCGCAATCGCCTTCAGCATCCGAGAAGCCGACTTCACATCTGTGTGGTGCGTCTACGCAGCGCTCGTCAGCTTCCTCATTCTCGAGCACTTCCGTCGCCAGCGTCGCGCAGAAGATCCTCACCAGGTCGCGTCCGCCGCCGAAACCGTGGCGCGCCCGGCGTGAGCCTCGCCGGGCGATCGGTAGTCGCCCACCCACAGTAGGTAGGTCGCCTACGGATGTAGCCGCAGGAGGCGTCCGCGAGACTCGTGGCATGTCTCGCCCGGATATGAGCCTGGCGGTAGCCGCACTGGCGGCCGTGCTGACGCTCTTCGGCCATTCTGCCGCTGGCATCGCCGCTCCGCGCTTTGGACGGCCGATGATCGTGGCCTCCGGCGGCGTGCCTGAACTAAGTGGGCCACCCTCGGTAGCCGTCGACCCGGCGGGCCAGATCGTGGTGGCGTGGCCGGCCCAGGCCGGCATTCTCGTGCGTCGCGGCAGCGGCGGACGCCTGGGCGCGACGCAGAACCTCGGCATTGGCTCTGGTCCGCACGTGTCGATCGCGCAGGACGGCACAGCTGCGGTGATCTGGCAGTCCAGCCCGCCCGGCGGGCATGGGCGCCGACTGGTGATGGCGGCGATCGCTCCTCCCGGCAAGCCGTTCGGTCGCCCGCAGCGGTTGCTGTCGGTGCTCGCCAACGTGGTCGGCCAGAGGATCGTGGCGACGAACAGTCGCGTGGTCGCCGTCTGGGGACAGGACGTGCCCGGCCAGGATTCGGCGACACGCTCTGAGATTCGCTACGCCATCGCCGCAGCGAATACGAGATTTGCCGGGGCACGCACGATCGCCTACGCGTACTACGCAGCTCTCGGCGGGGCCGTGTCCGACGCCGCCGGCGACATCGCGGTGGCCTACCAGACGCCGTTGGTGATCGGCTCGCAGGGCACGCAGGCAGCCGCCGCGGTGCTGCCGGCGACCTCCTCCACGTTCGATCCCTCGCAGGTTCTCTCGATCGGCACAGAGCATTCGATCCCATTCTCCTCGGCGGGCAGCGCCAGTGTGTTCTCCGGCCCTGGCGGCGTCGCCGTCAGCTACAACGTCGAGGGCACGCTGCCGTGGCAGTTGCAGGTCTCGACGCTTGGCAACGGTCTGTCCTTCGCTGAGCCGCAGCTGGCGGGCGAGGTTCCCAACCCGCCGCCGTTCATCACCTGGTTCACGGGGCCGGTCGTCGCGCTTCCCTCGCACGGCGGTCCGCTGGTCGCGTGGACGAGCGGGCGCGAATCCTCGGCCGAGGGAAGCCCGCTCACCGGTTCCCTGGAGGCGGTCACAGGACAGTCGGCAGGCGGCTATTCCGCTCCTCGGCAGGTGAGTGCCCCGAGCACGCTCTCCCGGTACCCCACGGCTGCCGCCACGAGCGACTGCGCGATCCTGGTGTGGGGTGAGGGCGCCTTCGACCGCGAGCGGCTCGTGTACTCCGTCCGCGAGGCCGCCGGCGCCATCATCGCGCCGCGCACGCTCGCCACCGGCGTGCTGCGCGAAGCCGCTCTCGCGGGTGCCGGGAGTCACGCCGTGGTGGCGTGGGTCGCAGGACACCGCATCGGCATGGCCGAGCTCAACGGCTGAGAGCGGAGCTTTGGCGGGTCCCCTGGACCCATGGCCGGCTCGAAGGTCCGATCACGCCTCGCGCAGCTGCTCCACCGCCTGCACATGCGAGACCATGCGCCCATCCACGAGCGCGTGCACCGCGAACCCGACCGGCTGCTCGCTCACGGTGAACGGCAGGTCATCGCGCGCACGCAGGTCCAACCGCATCGCCGAGTTCGTGCTCGGGCAGATCAGCACGGGCCGCCCGGCGAACGCGCTCGTCATCGTCGTGTGCACGTGCCCGCACGTGATCGCCTGCACCTGCGGGTGCTCGCGCAGCAGCGCCTCGAGCGCGACCCGGTCCTCGGCGGCCAGCGCGATCGCGTCCATCACGCGCACGCCCGTGAGCACCGGCGGATGGTGCAGCGCCAATAGCGTTGGTGTCTGGGGCTGCCGGCGCAGCGTCTCATCGAGCCAGCGCAGCTGCTCGTCGCCGAGCGCACCGGCGTCGTCGCCGGGGCTGGTGCTGTCGCAGCCCACCAGGCGCAGCGGCCCGCAGTCGACGTCGAGGTTCACCGGTGTGCCGGCGGGCGCTGGGCCAGGCCCGAACTCGGCGCGCAGCAGGTCGCGTCCGTCGTGGTTGCCGGGGATCGCATGTACCGGCACATCGAGGGGTGCGAGCAGCTCGCGCACGTGCTCGTAGACCGCGCTCGAGGGCGTGTCGGCAAGATCGCCGCTCAACAGCACCGCCCGTGGCGGCACCTGCAGCGCGGCCGCGCGGCGCACCGCGCGCTCCAGTCGCGCCGCCGGGCCGCGCCCGCCCTCGCCCTCGCACAGATGCAGGTCGCTGAGCTGTACGAGCGTGGCCGGCGTGCCCGCGTCGGTGCTGTGCGATTCGGGTGCGTTCATATTGGCTCGAAGGTGGCTACGTCCGCGTGATCACAGCCGTCGCTCGGTCGCCTCGTCTGCGACGCCGTCGAAGTATCGATCCAACACCTGCTGGAAGAGCGGCTCGTTCGGTGCGGCGCGGGCGAACAGCGTCATCGAGGAGCGCAGCTTCATCGCGTCGAGCGCGCCCAGCACGTCGCCGGCGCTCGTCCCCTCGAGCTCCGCCAGCGCGCGTGTGCACTGGCGCGAGCGGGGGCCGAGAACCGGATGGGCGAGATACGCGCGCGCCTCTTCGAGCGAGGAGATCGCGTAGGCCGTCGCCGTCGGACTGCGCCCGAGACCGGCCATCTGCGGAAACACGAACCACATCCAGTGGCTCGTCTTGCGGCCCGCGCGCAGCTCCGACAGCGCGCGCTCGTACGTGCCCCCCTCGTTCTGGGCGTCGACGAAGCGCTGCAGCCGGTAGGGGTCGTCGGTCATCGGACAGCGCCGATCAGCCTCAACCTCGGCGCCTCTCCAGTCATCGGGCTCACCCGGCATGGCGCGGGCGAGCGTGCAGGCGCAACCCGGGGACGAGCTGTGGCACCTGGCGGCGGTAGCGCTCGTAGTCGCCCGGAAACGCCTCCCTGAGCAGCCGCTCCTCGGTGGCGATCTTCAGCTCGGTGAGCGCGACGCCCAGGGCGAACACGATCAGCCATCCTCCCAGGCCGTTGACCAGCGCGGTGCCGAGCAGCATCCCGAGCAGCCCCGTGTAGATCGGATGGCGCGTGACCGCGTAGGGGCCCGTGGTGCGCAGGCGGTGCTCCTCCCTGACCACGGCGGTCGACGACCACATCGTCCCGAGCGTGAGGCGCGCCCAGAGCGCGAACGCGGCGGAGACCACCACGAGGGCCAGCCCGGGCGCCCGCAGCGCCCACGTCTGCGCTTCGCTCCAGCTCCACGCGCTGGGCGGGAGCGCGTTGACGATCAGCAGCGCGACGACCACGCCCGCGAGCAGCACGCGGCGGCCGGAGCGTTTCCCGACGCGGGGCGCTCGGCGCAGGTTGTACACGGCGCCGATCAGCCACACGAGCGCCACCGCCGCCCAGCAGGCCCCGACGAGGATGTCCATGCGCGAAGCCTGCCGGGTGGGCGAGCGGCTCGCATCCGAGCAACGCCGACGGGGCTCGCGCGCAAACTACGTCCGGTCGTGCGGCGCGGACGGTGTGCGCCACACGGCCGGACGGTGCGCGTGCACCCGCCCCGCTCGATGTCCGTATTTCTCCGTCGCGAAGATCGGTGCTCGCCCCGATGGCGTGCGACCTCGGCCGGCGCATGCTCTCGTGGATGGCGTCGAACGCCCCCCGACATGTGGCGCTCCGCGATGTGGACGGGGTCGCGCCATGAGCGGCGATTACCCGATCGCCCTCGCGATCGACTACCCCGACCGCCATCTGGACCGTCTCAGCTCCGCATTGCGGATCGTCTGGGCCATACCCATCACGATCGTGCTGGGCGCCATAGTCGGCTACAGCGCGAGGTGGGGGAGTGGGAGCGGCGGGGCGAGCACCATCGCCGTGGGCGGAACCGGGCTGCTGTTCCTGCCGCCGCTGCTGATGATCGTCTTCCGGCAGAGCTACCCGCGCTGGTGGTTTGACTGGAACCTGCAGCTGATGCGATTCGGCAACCGCGTCGCGGCCTATCTCGCGCTGATGGACGATCGCTATCCCTCGACCGAGGAGCAGCAGGCGGTGCATCTCGACTTCGCCTACCCGGAGGTCCGGCAGGAGCTCAATCGCTGGCTGCCGCTGGTGAAGTGGCTGCTGGCGTTCCCGCACTACGTGGTGCTGTTCTTCGTCGATCTCGGCGCGATCGCGGTGGTGATCGGGGCGTGGCTCGCGATCCTCTTCACCGGCCGCTATCCGCGGGGGATGTTCGGCTACATCGAGGGCGCGATCCGCTGGCACGATCGGGTCGCCGCGTATGCATTCATCCTCGTGACCGACCGCTACCCGCCGTTTCGGCTGCGGCCATGACCGCAGGCGAGCAGGCTCGCAAGACGCGCGTTCTCGTCGCACACGCGTCCAAGCGCGGCTCGACCGCGGAGATCGCGCGCGCCATCGCCGAGGAGCTGGCGCAAGCCGGCCTGGAGGTCGACTGCAGGGCGGCCGGCGAGGTTGCGGGGCTCGATTCCTACGACGCGGTGGTGCTCGGCAGCGCCGTCTACATGAAGCGCTGGCGCGGCGATGCCAAGCACTTCCTGCGTCGCCACGCCAACGCGCTCTGCGAGCGGCCGTTCTGGGTGTTCAGCTCGGGCCCCGTGGGGGACCCCGGTGAGTCCCCGGATCCCTCGTGGCTCGAGCCGCCGCGGATCGTCGAGCGCGCACAGGAGCTCGGCGTTCGCGATCACGTGGTCTTCGGAGGACGCGTGCCCGCCGAGCCGCGCGGTCCGATCGAGCGCGCGATGGCCAAGAACACCCCCGAGCAGTACCGCGATCTGCGCGACTGGAAGGAGATCCGCGCGTGGGCTCGGCGCATCGCGCTCGAGTTGCGCGCGCCGGCGCTCAGCGCGTAGCCGCACGGGTCGATGGCGCTCTATGTAGACGATCGGACGTTTATGTTGTAGGGTGGGCATCGTGCGAGGTGCCGCCAGACCGAAGCTCCGGAGCCGCGAGGACCAGCGATGACCCGGCAGAGCCGCGCGCCGCTGGTCAAGGGCCCGCCCGCGCAGCCGCCCACCGACGGTCGCCGCGCCAGGGGCATGCGAAGCCGCGGGGCGGTGCTCGAGCGCTCGGTGCAGATGGCCTCGCGCGAGGGGCTCGAAGGGCTGACGGTCGGCGCGCTCGCCGCCGACCTCGGAGTGCACAAGAGCAGCGTGTTCGCGCTGTTCGGGTCCAAGGAGGAGCTGCAGCTGGCCACGCTCGCGGCCGCGCGCGCGATCCTCATCGACCAGGTGATCACGCCCGCGATGGCGAGTGAGGAGGGCCTGCCCCGACTGCTGGCGATCGGCGAGGCGTGGTGCGACTATCTCGCGTCAAACGTGTTCGCGGGTGGCTGCTTCCTCAGCGCCGCCTCGGCGGAGATGGATGGTCGCCCAGGCCCCGTCCGCGACGCGGTCGCGGCGGTCATGCGCGAATGGCTCGCCGTGCTCAGCGCCAACGTGCGGGCGGCGGTTGCCGCGGGGGACCTGTGCGGCGAGGTCGACCCCGCGGCGATGGCCTTCCGCTTGAACGCGCTGGGCATGGCCGCCAACTGGCAGCGACAGCTGCTGGAGGACCCCGCGGGGGTCGCGCACGCGCGCGCCGCCTGGCGCGCGGAGCTCGACGGGCACAGACCCGAGGGCCGCCGGGCAGGGAGATGAATGCAGATGGCTCGAGCGAACAACGGCGAGGACGATCCGCTCGCCGACTTCGACCCTCGCGAGATCGCGTTCGACGGCGTCGCCAAGGTCGTGCATGTCGCCGGCGCCGGGCCGGCGGTGATCGTGATGACGGAGATGCCGGGCGTCAGCCCGCACGTTGCCCGCTTCGCCCGCTGGGTGAGGGACGCGGGATTCACCGTCTACATGCCCTCACTGTTCGGCCGCGACGGCGCGGTGCCGGGCGTGGAGGAGGGCACGGTCGTCTTCCGGCGGGCGTGCGTGAGCGCCGAGTTCCGCGCGTTCGCCGCCAACGAGTCGAGCCCCGTGACCGTCTGGCTGCGCTCGCTGGCGAGGCTCGCGCACGGGGAGTGCGGCGGCCCGGGCGTCGGCGCGATCGGCATGTGCTTCACGGGCAACTTCGCGCTCACGATGATGCTCGAGCCGGCGATGCTCGC
Source organism: uncultured Solirubrobacteraceae bacterium (assembly GCA_963756205.1). GTDB lineage: Bacteria > Actinomycetota > Thermoleophilia > Solirubrobacterales > Solirubrobacteraceae > Palsa-744. The sequence goes on along the minus strand of CAVWMU010000005.1, from coordinate 89,727 downwards.
ACCGGTCCTATCGCAGCCGTCGCTGCCGCTGGACGACCCCGCGGGGCTCGAGATCGCCCCCGCTGAGCTCGCCGCCGTTCGAGAGCGCCTGGAGCGCGAGGATCTGACCGTCATGGCCTACCGCTTCGCCGGGGACCGGTTCTGCAGGGCGCAGCGGTTCGCCGCCTACTCGCAGGCGCTCGGCGAGCGCTTCATCCCGAGGGTGCTTCCCGACACGGCCGCCAACCCCGAGACGCCGCCGTTCTTCGAGCAGGTCGTCGCGAGCCCGCATAGCGTCGTCACCGCACACCTGATCGACGAGGCCGGCCAGCCGACGATTGCCGCCCGTGACGAGATCCTCTCGTTCTTCGCCCAGAGGCTCGTCCTCGATTGAACAGTCGAATGCGATCCATTCGAACGGTTCTCCGCCGCGGACGAGTTCGGCAACACTCGTCCACTCGGTAGCTTCCCCGCACTCAAGGCGTCTTCGGAGCGGGCCGACAAGTTAGTGTGGGGGCCACCGACAGCGAAACGAGAGCAAGGCCTGCCCGCCGCACGGGCGTGCCGTTGGCGGCCGCCGAGCCGGCCGTGGCGCGAGTGGCGCGCCAGCCGATCCTCGATCGCAATGCGGGCCTGATCGGCTACGAGCTGCTGTTCCGCGCGCCGTTCGCACAGGCCGCAGGCGTGCTCGACGATCGAGAGGCGACGGCCGCGGTGATCGTCGACGGCCTGCTCGACGTCGGACTGCTCGACCTGGTCGGCGAGCAGCCCGCCTATCTGAACGTCTCGCGCGACTTCCTGCTCAGCGTCCGCCCGCTGCCGCTGCCGGCCGAGCACGTCGTGCTGGAGCTGCTCGAGGACCAGCTGGTCGACGACGAGCTGCTGGAGGTGCTGGAGGAGCTCGTCGAGCAGGGCTTCACGATCGCGCTGGATGACTTTCGCTTCACCGCAGAGACCGAACAGCTGCTGAAGTACGCGAGCATCGTCAAGGTCGACGTGCTCGAGCACACCGGGGACGCCCTGGGCGATCTCCTCGCCCGCCTGCGCGAGCATCGCCCCTCGCTGACGGTGCTCGCGGAGAAGGTCGAGACGCGCGAGGAGTTCGAGCGCTGTCGTGAGCTCGGGTTCGAGGCTTTTCAGGGCTACTTCTTCGCGAGCCCGTCGCGCGTGCGCCAGCAGCGCCTGCCGTCTCAGGGCATCGCGGCGCTGCGCGGGATGGCAGACCTGAGCGCCACGGAGGACTTCGACGAGCTGCATCGCATCATCACGCGCGACGCCGGCCTGAGCATGCGTCTGCTGCGCTACGCCAACTCGGCGTACGTGTCGGTGCCACGCCGCGTCGGCTCCGTCCAGGAGGCGCTCGCTTGGCTCGGCGCCAAGACGGTGCGCCGCTTCGCGTTGATGGTCGCGCTCGCCGGCGCCCGCGACGTCCCCGACGTGCTGCTGGTGACGGCGCTCGTGCGCGCGCACATGTGTCAGATGCTCTCCGGCGCCGGCGAGGACGTCGTCGGGGACTCGTACTTCACCGTCGGCCTCTTCTCCGTCGCCGACGCTCTGGCCAACGCGTCGATGCCGGACGTGATCGGTCAGCTCCCGTTCCGCGAGGACATCGCCGCCGCGCTCCTGCACGGCGCCGGCGAGCTCGGCGAGCTGCTCACCGAAGTCATGGCATACGAGCGCGGCGACTTCGACGCCGCCGCCGGGCTGATCCGCCGCCAGCCGAACATCGAACAGGTCTATCGCGAGGCGACCGTCTGGGCCGATCTCAGCATCAGAGGCTTGATTTGACGTGGGGCGCCCGCAGCGCGCCCCACATCGCACCGCCTGGACCGGGCCGCCGGACCGGGGCCCGCGGGACGCTCAGCCGGCGAACGGGTAATAGGCCACGACTCTGAAGGACTTGGCGCTTGCCGACACCGTGTATTCGAGCGCGTCGGCGGCCTGGCCGTCGTAGTCGGAGTCCCAGCCGCTTGAGCCGGGGAACCAGCCTCCCAGCGCGACGGCTTCCCCGGGCGCGAGGCCGATGAGCGGTGCTCCCGTCGTGCTCTTGCACCTCTCCACGTCACGCCCGCCTTCCGCCGGCAGGACGCCCGGAGCAGTCCCCGGGTAGCCGTCCTTTTCGCTGGTCTGGTGTTTGCCCTTGCACTTGACCGGGCCGTAATAGCCTTCGGCGTCGTATTCCGTTTCAAACGGGACGCTCGTGTTCGCAGCGAACCGAGAGAGCGGCCCTGACTTATTCGAGCGAACCAAATTCGCCGATTGAGCGGACGACGGACTTGCGCTCGCGGGCCCGGCTGTGGTCGCGACGATGGCGATTGCCGCAACCAGCGCTGCGGCCACTCGCGAGCCGCTTGTAGGAGTCCTTCCCATCATGTCACTCTCCATTCGTTCTGTAGGCGCCGGGACTCCCGCCCTCCGTCAAGTTTCACACTGCCGGGAGCCCCAGATTGACCGTGCGGCGGCAAGCTACCACACGCATCTCACCGAATTTATGTGAGTGGCATATGTCTTTCCCGGTTACACATAACCATCGACTATGCAGGCGTCCGGATAGTGCAACGAGCGCGTCCTGGGTGGGCATGATATAAAGCCGGCATATCCCAACCAACTGAATACTTCTATCGGAGTCGTAGGTCCACAGAGCCCGTGCTGGCCTCCTGGGGGGATCCTCGCAACGGTGGTGAGCGGGCCGGTGGTGTGGCCGGAGGAGAGCCTTATGTTCAGCCCAGGGCAGTTGCGGTACTTCGTCACGGTCGCCGAGGAGGGGCAGATCACACGCGCGGCGAGGAAGCTCCACATCGCGCAGCCCGCGCTCTCGCAGGCGCTCGCCCAGCTGGAGTCAGAGCTCGACATCGAGCTGTTCGTGCGTCATCCCCGCGGCGTCACGCTGACGCCGGCCGGCCGCGCGTTCCTGGTCAAGGCTCGTGCGGCGCTTGCCGCCGAGGAGGAGACAGCGCAGATGGCGCTGTCGCTGCGGCGCGCCGCCAGCGCGACGATCATGGTCGGCTTCATCGGGCCCCCGCCGGCGATCACCACGCCGAGGCTGTTCGCGGCGCTCGCCGATAGCAACCCGGAGGCCGAGGTCTCCTTTCAGGATCTGCAGTTTCCCCACGGCGGGACATGGAGCTGGCTCGCGGCGGTCGATGTCGCCCTGTGCCACCTGCCCACGATCGAACAGGGGGTCAGCGCGCAGCCGGTCCGGGTGGAACCGCGGGCGGTGGTCGTTCATCGCGATCATGCGCTCGCCGGGCGTGCCGAGCTGGAGCTCGCGGACGTGCTGGACGAGACGTTCGTCGGCTATCACTCCGACGTGCAGCCAACCTGGGCGGGCTTTCACAGCCTCGACGATCATCGCGGTGGGCCGCCCGCGGATCTGACGAGCGACGAGGCCCTGACCGCGCTGCAGATGCTCGGGATCCTGTCCTCGCCGCGGGCGATCACGACGCTTCCGCACGCCGATGCGAAGCTCGTCGCGCAGGTCCTCCCGGATGTCGTGGCGCTTCCGCTGCGCGACGCGGCCCCGGCGGTCGTGTCTCTCGTGTGGCGCACCGACGGCGGCAATCAGCTCGTCGAGGAGCTCGTCGAGGCCGCGCAGCGCCTCTGCTCGAGTGACGATGAACTTTAAGCGCCATCACCTGCTGTACTTCGTGACCGTCGCCGACGAGGGGCAGATCACTCGCGCCGCGCGGAAGCTGAACCTCGCCCAGCCCGCGCTCTCGCAGGCGATGGCTCAGCTCGAGTCCGACCTGGGCTTCAAGCTGCTCGATCGCCACGCCCGCGGCGTCACGCTCACACGGGCCGGCGAGGCCTTCCTGGTCAACGCGCGAGCGGCCGTGTCGGCCTGGTCGGATGCGGCCGAGACGGCTCGCTCGATGGCGCGGGTCCGCCACGGGACGATCGAGTTCGGGTTCGTGGGGATGCCACCCGGGCTCGACAGCCCGGGGCTGCTCGAGATGTTCGCCCGTGCCAACCCCGAGATCGACGTCTGCTATCGCGAGCTTCCGTTCCCGTCGGCTGCGACGAGCTCCTGGCTCGCCGGCGTCGATCTGGCCGTCTGCCACCGCCCGCCCGCCGACCCGCGTGTGTGGGTGCATGTGCTGCGCAGCGAACCGCGCGCCGTGCTCGCGCCCAGGCGTCACCCGATCTCGCAGTCGCCGGCGCTGTCAGTCGCCGAGGTGCTCGAGGAGACGTTCATCGGCCTGCATCCTTCGATCGAGCCCGCGTGGGCGGGGTTCTGGAGCCTCGACGATCACCGCGGCGGGCCTCCGCAGCGGCTGACGCGCGACCGTGCGGCCAACCCGCACGAGGTCATCGCCTCGCTCGCCGTGCGACGCGCGATCACCACCGTGCCGGCGTCCGTCGCGAACCTCATCCCCGATCTGCTGCAGGGCGTGGTCGCGATCCCGTTGCGCGACGCGCACCCCGCGACGATCGCGCTCGTCGGGCACGAGGATCGCGCCAACCCGCTCGTGGAGACGCTGCTCGGCTTCGCCCGCGGGATCGACGATCCCGCTCCGGACGCGGAGGCCGATGTCACCGGCGGCTCCTGAGCGCCCGGCTCCTGCGACCGCGTCGCGCGACGCGCGGGCCCGATGCTCAGGGGCGGTCGATCTGCACCCAGCGCCGCTCGGGCAGGGGCGAGGAGCGCGGTCGCGCCGGACAGTCGGAGGCTGGGTGACACCGCGGGGCGGCGTCTCCGCGGCGCACGCTCCAATCGCGGCGGCGTGCGCTCCGCGCGCGCGACGCGGTGCTCGCCTTCTGGATCTCACGGGCCTGGGCGTCGTCGGCCAGCGCCGACGTGCGACAGGCGGCGAGGACGAACGCGACGATGATCACCCAGGCGATGGGGATGAGGACGGCGGGCACGCTGCGAGGAAGCTTCGGTCAACCATCGGGAAAAGTCCAATACGAGTTGCCCCGGCAGATATCAAAGACTCGTATGTTTCTTGTTTGCGCTACGTCCGTTTCATCGATCGAACGGACGCTGACCGTGGATCCTCGGCAGCTCGGGGGGCGCCGTGCGGTAGCTCGGCGGCGTGGCCGACAGCCCGATCGGGCTGCGCGTCAGCCGGGTGACACGCCCGTCGGGGCCGGGCACCGCGACGATCGGATCCAGGCCGAGCTCCTCGGCGAGCGCGAACGCGCCGGCGATGTCATTGACCTCGCCCGCCGGCACCCGCACGGCCGCCAGCGCGCGCACCCAGTGCGCGGCCGGCCTCGCGCTCAGGCGGCTCTCCAGGCACTCTCGCAGCTGCTCGCGGGCGAGCACCCGCGCTGCGTTCGTGGCAAAGCGCTCCTCCTCGGCGAGCTCCGGGCAGCCGAGGACCTGCGTGAGCGCGCGGAACTGCCTGTCGGTGCCCACGGCCAGGACCAGCTCGCCCTCGGCGGTCTTCAGCAGGTCATACGGCGCGACGCTCGGGTGCGCGTTGCCGATGCGGCGGGCGACCTCGCCCGCGACGGTGTACGCCGAGCCCTGGTTCACGAGCGCGGCGAGCAGGCAGGAGAGCAGGTTGACCTCGACGCGCTGGCCCTCGCCCGTTCGCTCGCGGTGCGCGAGCGCGGCGAGGATCCCCACCCCGGCGAACAGCCCGCAGATCACATCGACGAGCGCCACGCCGACCTTCTGCGGCTCGCCGTCAGCGGCGCCGGTGATGCTCATCAGGCCGCCGAGCGCCTGCACGAGCAGGTCGTAGCCGGGCAGCGCCGCCGCGCTCGCGCTCGCGGCGCCGAAGCCGGTGATCGAGCAGTACACGAGCCCCGGCTGCGCGCGGTGCAGCTCCTCGTAGCCGAGGCCGATGTCGTCCATCAGGCCGGGGCGGAAGTTCTCCACGAGCACGTCCGCCTGCGCCACCAGCTCGCGAGCGCACCGCAGGTCCGCCGCGTCGCGCAGGTCGAGCACGATGCTCTGCTTGTTGCGGTTGACCGCCTGGAAGTACGTCGCGGTGCCGTCGCTGTCGTAGGGCGGTCCCCATGCGCGCGTGTCGTCCCCCGTGCCCGGGCGCTCGACCTTGGTGACGCTCGCGCCGAGGTCGGCGAGCACCATCGTCGCCAGCGGCCCCGCGAGCACGCGTGAGAAGTCGACGATCCGCAGGTGCTCGAGGCTCGCGTCGGGCATCGCACGGCCGATACTCGCATGCCGCGAGCGCCCGGCGCGCCCTCGACGCGCTCGGGTCCCGCTGGTGGGCGCTTGCTCGGGCCTCCCTCAGCCTTCCTCGCGCGCCGGCCGGGAGGGGAGCGCGAGCAGCGCGAACAGCGCCCCGGCGACAGCGACGACTGCCGCCACCGCCAGCCCGAGGTCCATGCCGCTGACGAACGCCGAGTGCGCGAAATGGGCGAGCAGCTGCCCGGTGCTTCCGCCCAGCTGCTTGGCCACCCCGAGCGCGCCCCCGAGCGATCCGCGGATCGTCTCCTGAATTTCGTGCGGTATGCGGTAGGGCGCGAGCAGGCTCGAGATGCGGTGCTGGTAGCGGGTGGAGAGCAGGCTGCCGATGATCGCCACGCCGAGCGCGCCGCCGACCTGCATGAACGAGCCGTTCGTGGCCGAGCCGACGCCCGTGTGGGCGGAGGGCAGCGAGCCCATGACGGCGCCGGTCGCCGAGGGGATGACCAGGCCCGCGCCGACGCCGATCATGACCATGCCCGCGATCACGCCCCCGTAGGTGGTTGTGACCGAGACGCCGGAGATCTGCAAGAGGCCGCCGGCGGCGAGCGCCAGCCCGGCCGCGACCGGGAGCTTTGCTCCCAGCTTGCGGACCAGCACGGTCGACAGCGGCGCCGCGACGGCGATCGCGCCGGCGGCGGGCAGCACCCGCACACCGGCCTGCAACGGCGTGTAGCCGAGCTGGAACTGCAGCAGCTGCGTCAGCACGAACAGGGCGCCGTAGAGCCCGAACGCGAGCAGGCCGTTGCACATCACCGCCGCCGAGAACCGCCGCGCGGCGAAGTAGCGCAGGTTGAGCATCGGATGTGCGCTCGAGCGCTCCCACGCGACAAAGCCGGCGAGCACGGCCAGCCCGCCCGCGCCGGCGCCGAGCACGATCGCCGAGGACCAGCCGTGCACCGGCGCTTCGATGATCGCCCAAAGCAGCAGTCCCAGGCCAACGATCGACAGCAGCGAGCCGCCCGTGTCCACGCGCTGCGCCTGCGGGTCCCTGGAGTCGGGCACCAGCGGGACCGCGAGGAACACGCCGAGCAGTGCGACCGGCACGTTTATCAGGAAAACCGAGCCCCACCAAAAATGGGCCAGCAGCAGCCCGCCGACGATCGGCCCGAGCGCGACGCCCGCGCCGCTCGTCCCCGACCACACGCCCAGCGCGCGCTGGCGCTCGCTGCGGTCGGTGAAGGTCGCGGTGATGATCGACAGGGTGGATGGCATGATCAGCGCCGCGCCGATACCCATGCTCGCGCGGGCCGCGATCAGCACGCCGACGCTGCCGGAGAATGCCGCCCACGTGGAGCCGGCGGCGAACGCCATCAGACCCGCCACGAAGGTTCGCTTGCGGCCCACCCGGTCGGCGAGGCTGCCGGCGACGAGCATCAGGCCCCCGAAGACGAGCGCGTAGGCATCGACGATCCACTGCAGCTCGCTGGTCGTCGCGTGGAGCTTGCGCACCAGCGTCGGCAGTACCACGTTCAGCACGGTGCTGTCCAGCGAGACGATCAGCAGCGGCACGCACAGCACCACGAGCGTCCACCAGCGCCGCGGCGGCGCGTCAGCCGCCCGCCGCGCGTGCTGCAGCGGTGCGATCCCAGCCCGCCGAGCTGTTGCGCGCGCATTCGCCACGCTGGAAGCTTTCCGCGCGGGCGTCCGTGCGTCATCGGTACTTCCGCACAGACGCGCACCAGGCAAGCTACGGACGTGTTTGCGTGGCACTCGACAGGATCGATCGTCCGGCCGGTCGCAAACGCGCCGCACTACACTCTGAGCTCCCGCTTGTTGGTTTCTCTTGGCTGCTCCATCCTCCTCGTGGGTCCTTCCTTCAAGAGCGCCGGACGGGATCTGGACGCATGAGCGTGGATGACGGTTCGGAGCAGGTGTGGCTCAGGCGCCTGCTGGACGTTGGCCGGGCGCTGACCTCGGAGCTGGATCAGAGGGTCGTGCTCGAGCTCGTGCTCGAGACCGCGCGGGAGCTGACCGGCGCACGCTACGCGGCCCTCGGCGTGCTGGACGAGCGGCGCGGCGCGCTCGAGCGCTTCGTGACCGCGGGCGTCGACGAGGAGACCCGCGGCAGGATCGGCGAGCTCCCGCGCGGGCGCGGCGTGCTGGGCGCGCTGATCTCCCAGCCCCAGCCGCTGCGGCTGGCGAACGTCAGCGAGCACCCGAGCAGCTACGGGTTCCCCGCCGGGCACCCGGTGATGCACAGCTTCCTGGGGGTGCCGATCGCGATCCACGGGCAGGTGTGGGGCAACCTGTACCTGACCGAGAAGGCCGGTGGCGAGTTCACGCGCCAGGACGAGCAGGCGGCGGTGATCCTGGCGCAGTGGGCCGCGATCGCGATCGAGAACGCGCGGCTGTTCGAGCTCAGCGAGCGCCGCCGCGAGCTATCCGAGAAGGCGTCTCGCGGCCTGCGCGTGAGCCGTGATGTGGCGGTGGCGGTCGGCGGGGAGATAGCGGTCGATCGCGTTCTCGATCTGATCGCCAAGCGCGGCCGCGCGCTCATCGACGCGCGCAGCCTGTTGATCTGGCTGCGCGACGGCGAGGAGCTGGTCGTGGCGGCGAGCGCCGGGCACGTCGCCAAGGACGCGCGCGGCGTGCGCTCGCCGATCGCCGGCACGGCGTCGGGCAGGGTGTTGGAGAGCCGGCTCCCCACGCGGCTGGTCGACATGAGCATGCACCGCGGTCCGCTCGCCCAGCAGCTCGGCATCGCCGACTCCGAGTCGGTTCTGCTCGTGCCGATGCTCCATCGCGGCGAGGCGACGGGCGTGCTGGTCGCGCTCGACGATGGCGGTGATGGCGAAGTCTTCAGCGACGACGACGAGCAGCTGCTGCAGACGTTCGCGGTGAGCGCCGCAACCGCGGTCGCGCTCGCCCAGAGTGTGCAGGCCGACCGTCTGCGCGGCGCGCTGTCAGCCGCCGACGCCGAGCGGCGCCGATGGGCGCGCGAGCTTCACGACGAGACGCTCCAGGGTCTCGGCGCCCTGCGGGTGCTGCTCTCCGGCGCCCTGCGCCACGACGGGCTGGCGCCGACCCGCGAGGGGATTCGCCAGGCCGTCGCGCACGTCGAGCGAGAGATCGAGAGCCTGCGCGCGATCATCACCGAGCTGCGACCGGCGTCTCTCGATGAGCTCGGGCTGCGAGCCGCGATCGAATCGCTGCTGGCGCGCCATCGCGAGCGCGGCGCGTTCCGGATCGAAAGCGAGCTGGCGGTCCTCACCCCCAAGGAGCGCGGCGCGCGGCTCGACCCCGAGCTGGAGAGCGCCGTCTACAGGCTCGTGCAGGAGGCGCTCAACAACGTCGAGAAGCACGCCGGGGCGAGCGCAGTGCGCGTGAGCGTCCGCGAGTCCGCGGCCGGGGTGGAGGTCGAGGTCCAGGACGATGGCGCGGGCTTCGACTCCGACGCCATCAGCGCCGGCTTCGGGTTGTCCGGGATGCGCGAGCGCGCCAGCCTGGCCGGCGGCGAGCTGAGTATCGCCTCCGGCGAGCGCGGCACCGTGGTCAGGGCCTGTCTGCCTCCACCAGCGCTGCTCCGGCCGGGGCAGGCCGGGTAGCCGCCGGCCCGGCCTCGGCGAGGCTGCGGCGCACATACTCCTCGAAGCCCGTGGGCGGGCGCTCCAGCAGCCACCCGAGCACGTTCGAGTTGCCGGTGATGCCGTGGCGCCCGTAGTGCTCGAACAGCCTGCTCGTTGCTTCGCCGCGATAATCGGCGGCTTCGTCCGGGGCCGGGGCGCCGGTCGCGGGCGCGGGTGGCGAGCTGTGCTCGGCGGTCACCGGGCGACCCGCCGCGGCGGAGATCATCTGCGCCAGCTCGATGGCGTTGTGGAAGGCCTCGCCGCAGAGCTCGTAGGTCGCGTGGCGGTGGAGGTGCATGTCATCCACGACGCGCGCGGCGACCTCGGCGACGTCCTCCAGGTCGACGTGGGCCAGACGGGTCCCGGGCGAGTACGGCTGGCGCAGAACGCCTTCGCGCGCCGCGCGCGCCACGTTCACGTTCTGCATGTAGTGCATCGGCTGCAGGATCGTGAACGGCATGCGCGACATCAGCACCGCCCGCTCGACCGCCAGCTTGGCCTGGTGGTTCAGCAGCGGCTCCAGCTGGGGGTGGGTCACCGAGAACTGCACGAAGTGCTCCACGCCGGCTGCGCGCGCGGCACTCACCACGCCCTGGCCGATCTCCGCCTCCCGCGGGTGCATCGGCGGCCCGATGTGGATCACCGAGCGAACGCCCTCGAGCGCGCGGCGCACGTCGTTTGGCTGCAGCAGATCGCCGACGACCGCCTCCGCGGCGCCCTCGTCGAGTAGCCGTTCGACGCCGGCGGCGACGTCCATCGCGCGCACGCGATGACCGCCGATGGTGAGCGCCCGCACCACGCTGCGGCCGGTCCTGCCGTTCGCTGCGGTCACCAGGATCATGTGGCGCGCACCTGCCTCTCCACGGTGAATAGCCCCCTCCGACGCGCCCTCCGCGCCGCACGCAGGGTGCCAGGCGTGCGGTGAGCGGAGGGCTCGCGCATCGGGAGAGGTGCTCCTTGACACCAACCGGGGTAGTGTCGGTGTCTCGGTCCAACCTACGGTCGCGGCGCCGTCCGCGTATCCGCTCGCTGCCGCAGCTTGCCGAGCGAAACTACTGAGCGGCCTCCGTGGTGTGACCGCGCCCGAGGCGCGCGGCTGCTCAGGCGTCGATCAGCGCCGCGAAGCTGTCCGGCAGGACCGCGAGCACGCCGTCGATCTCGCCGCCGGACACGTGCGCCCGCAGCACCCGCACGACCGCGCTCACCGCGACGGACGCCTCGGTCTCTCCGGCCATGTGGCCCTCCTCGGCGACATGGTCGAGGAACGTGGCCACGTCGTGGATCGGCAGCGGTGTCCTGCTCGGGTCCCAGTCTTCGTAGTAGACCCCGCGGATCAGCGTCGGCAGCTGCGCGGCGAGCTTGGCCGCCACGTCCACGGTCAGGCGATCGCGCAGCGCGTGCAGCACCGCGCGCAACGCGCGATAGGCGTACTGGCGGTCCGCGCCGCTGCCGAGCGCGTCCGCCACCTCGTTCAGCCAGATGTGTGTCTTTTCGACGCTGTGCTGGATGATGCTCGGCTCGGTGTCACTCATGATTGCCATGCCTCCAGGGTTGATCGTGAACCTCTCACCCAGGTTTCCCGCTGGAGCGCCGCACAGCCTCAGTAGTCTGCCGCGCGTGTTTCCGGGCATCCCCGGAGGCGCGGCGCGGCGGGAGCGGAGACGATTTCGGTATGGAGTTTCTCGATCGCCGGGACGCGGGGCGTCGATTGGCATCCGAGCTCGAGTCGTTGCGGGCTCAGCAGCCGGTGGTGGTCGCCCTGCCACGTGGCGGCGTGCCGGTCGCGCTCGAGGTGGCGCGCGGGCTCGGCGCACCGCTCGAGATCCTCGCCGCGCGCGTCACGCGCCAGCTCGACGCGCGCGCGTCGATTCCCGTGGAGGGGCGCACCGTGATCGTCGTCGACGACGGGCTGGCGACCGGCGCGGCCAGCCTGGCCGCCGTCCGTGCGCTGCGTGAGCGCGACGCGGGCTACATCGTCGTGGCTGTCCCGGTGGGCTGCGGCGAAGCGGTGTCGATGCTCGCCGAGGAAGCCGATCGCGTCATCTGCCTGGAGGTGCCGCCCCGCCTGTTCGGGGTGGACATGTGGTACCGCGACTCGGCCTTCGCCACGCGGACGCCCGCAGCGCTCGGGGCTGGATGAGTCGTGGCCTCGCCGCTGGCCCTCCCTATCGGCGAAGCGGCGGCGCTCGACGCGCTGCGGCTCGACGCGCGGCCGCTCTCCGGCGGCCAGGACGACTACGACGCGCTGCTGGAGTTGGTCGGTGACGCGCGCCTCGTGCTGCTCGGCGAGGCCAGCCACGGCACGCACGAGTTCTACCGCGAGCGCGCGCGCATCACCAAGCGGCTGATCGAGGAGCACGGCTTCACGGCGGTGGCGGTCGAGGGCGACTGGCCCGACGCCTACCGCGTCAACCGCTACGTGCAGGGCGTCGGCGAGGACGCCGACGCCGAGGAGGCCCTGCGCGGCTTCCAGCGCTTCCCGACCTGGATGTGGCGCAACGCCGACGTGCTGGACTTCGTCGGCTGGCTGCGCGCCCACAACGAGCGGCTCGCCGATCACGCGGCGGAGCGTCGGCTTCTACGGCCTTGACCTGTACAGCCTGAACGCGTCGATGGAGGCCGTCGTCGCCTACCTGGACGAGGTGGACCCGCCCGGCGCCGCGCGGGCGCGCGCGGCGCTACGAGTGCCTGCATCCGTTCTCCGGCGACAGCTCCGGCTACGGGCAGGCGGTGCTGCTCGGCGTCAGCGAGCCGTGCCGGCCGGCATGTGCTCGAGCAGCTGGTCGAGCTGCGCCGCCACGCCGGCGACTACCTGCGCGCGGACGGCTCCGTGGCGGAGGACGGCTACTTCCTGCGCCGAGCAGAACGCGATCGTCGTGGCCAACGCGGAGGAGTACTACCGCACGATGTTCGGCGGTCCCGCGCCGTCGTGGAACCTGCGCGACCGGCACATGGCCGACACGCTGGACCAGCTCCAGGTCCACCTCGCCCGCCACGGCGGACGCCGGCAGGGTGGTGGTGTGGGAGCACAACTCCCACGTCGGCGACGCCCGCTCCACCGAGATGGCCCAGCGCGGCGAGCTGAACCTCGGCCAGCTGATGCGCGAGCGCCACGCCCGCGACGTGGTGCTGGTCGGCTTCAGCACCTACGCCGGCACGGTCACCGCCGCCTCCGAGTGGGGCGGGCCGGCCGAGCGCAAGCGCGTGCGCCCGGCGCTGGCGGACAGCTACGAGGCGCTGCTGCACGCCACGGAGATCCCCGCCTTCCTGCTGTGCCCGCTGCGCACGAGCGCCTCCGGGCGCGTCCTGCGCGAGCCGCGGCTGCAGCGCGCGATCGGCGTCATCTATCGGCCCGAGAGCGAACGCCAGAGCCACTGGTTCGCCGCGTGCGCCGCGCAGCAGTTCGACGCGCTCGTACACATCGACCTCACGCGCGCGGTGGAGCCGCTCGAGCGCACGGGCACGTGGGAGCTCGGCGAGCCTCCGGAGACCTACCCGAGCGCGCTCTGATCGCCGGCTGTCGCGATGGCCGATCGCGAGGACATCGACTTCACCTACTCGCTCACCGATCGCGTCTTCCGGCTGAGCATGGGGGAGCTCGCGGACTTCAGCGGCGCCAAGTACGACGGCGACTTCTCGTTGAGCCTGGAGGAGGCGCAGCGCCGAAAGCACGAGTACGTGGCCGAGCAGATCGGAATCGCACCCGGCAGGCGCGTGCTCGACCTGGGCTGCGGATGGGGAGCGCTGCTCGACTTCGCCCGCAGCCGGGAAGCGATCGGAGTGGGGGTCACCCTGTCCCGTGCGCAGCAGGCCGCCTGTCGCCGGCACGGTCTCGACGTCCACCTGTACGACGCGCGGCAGCTGCATCGTGAGAGCGCCGGCCGCTTCGACGCCGTCGCGAGCCTCGGCGCGTTCGAGCACTTCTGCTCGGTCGAGGAGTACCGCGCCGGACGCCAGGAGCCGATCTACCGGGACATCTTCGAGCGGATCGCGACGGTGCTGCCCGAGAACGGGCGCCTCTACCTGCAGACGATGATCTTCGGGCGCAACATGATCCCGCTGCAGCAGGTCGATGTCCACGCCCCGCGGGACTCCGACGCCTGGTATCTGGCGCTGCTGCAGCGCCAGTTCCCCGGCTCCTGGCTTCCGCTCTGCGAGGAGCAGGTCATCGACTGCGCACGGCCCGGCCTGCGCCTGGTGTCGAGCAGCAACGGCCGTCTCGACTACATCCAGACGATCACCCAGTGGAACAGGCGGATCGGAGCTCGGAGCCCCAGGAAGACGCTGCTGAAGCTCCAGCTGGTTCCCCGCTGGCTCGCCAGCGTCGACTTTCGCCTTGCGTTCACCTCGGGCGTCAGCGCCAACATGGTCTGCTTCGAGCGCGAGCTGCTCGACCACCGCAGGCTCGTGTTCGAGAAGCACGGATGACGCTGCCGCCTCGACCGGTCATGGGCCGTTGCGCACGCCCTGCGTGGCGGGTGCGCTCCCAGCCAGCGCGCGCGCGGGGCGGTGATCCGCGGGCGTCAGCAGCACGGGCACCGGCGAGTCGGCCAGCATCCGCCGCACGACAGCGGCATGCTCGCCCGTGAGGTCCTGGCTCCAGCCGAGCGCGACGAGGTCGCAGCGGCTGCGACGGAGGATGTCGAGCAGGTGCTCGTGCGGCTCGCCGACGCGCAGCTCGAGCGTCGCACCGAACGCCGCGGGACAGTGGCGGGCGATGAACTCATCGCGCCACGCCTGCACCTCGTGTGGCAGGTGGTCGTTGAACGCGGGCAGCGAGCGCTGCGCAGACACGTGCGCCACGACGATCCGCAGCTCGGCGCTCGACGCGAGCTCCAGGGTCTGTTGGAGCGCCGCCGCGTTTGGCGCGGTTCCATCCAGCGGCACGAGCACGCTCTCGATGCGGTGCTCGAGCGCAGCGTTCGGCGGCACGACGACGACGGGCTTATCCAGCAAGCTGATCAGCGCAGTGGCGGTGCTTCCGGCCGGACGTTTGCCGGCCGCAATGCCCCGGGCGCCGATGACGACCGCGGCGACGTCGTCGGCCGCGGCCGCGTCGGCGATCGCCTCGACGGCTGCACCGGCGAGAGGCCTGAGCGCCAGCCCTGCCGCGCGCGCCGCCCGGGCAACCGCGGCGTTCGGCTCGCCCGCGTGCAGTGCTTCGACGCTCGCCGAGAACAGGCCCGCGATGGCGCCGGCGCTCGCCAGCACGGCCGGCGCCGCGGAGTCGTCGGTGATCGCGGCGATGACCTTCATCGACGGGAGCTCGGCGGTCGACCCGGCGGTCGGGCGTCGGCGCCAAGCTCATGGATCGTCATTCGGCGCTCTGGATCGGTCGCAGTCCCATTGCGCATAGCTCGCCCGGTGAGTACGCCTGCACCTCGAGCGTGCTGCAGTCCTCGAGCGAGGCGAACACGTTCTCTCCGGCCGTGGCGAACTGTGAGACGACCCGGAACAGCCTGCGGCCGTCCGTGACGTAGCTGCCGAAGCGGGGCGGCTCGCCGGGCGCCGGGCGGGGGCGGGGGCGAAGCAGCGAGGCGAGTGACATCGCCCCGCCAGCTTCGCCGCTGCGACGCCGTCGCGCATCCGCACATGCACCGGGTCCTGATGCGGGCAACTACGGTGAGTGCGCTCGCGGCGGGGCTCATGTGCGCTCGAAGCGGTAGTCGCCCGGCCCGATGCGTCACGGCCTGCGCGCCGGCGAGGCTGACGAGCGTCGGCCGATCGGCTGCGCACCTCGATCTCCTCCGCGCTCACCAGCCGACGCGCAGCCTGCGCCCCGCGAAAGCGCAGCCGCAGCTCCAGCACCTCCCAGCCGCTCGGCAGCCGCGGGTCCAGCTCCAGCACGTCGGCGCGGGGGCGCGCGCCGGGAAGCCGAGCGCCAGCGCCTGCCACAGGCTTCCCATCGCGGCGAGGTGCACTCCGCCGGCGGTCGATCCGAGACGTCGTCGAGGTCGATGCGGGCGGCCAGCGCCAGCGCCGTCGCGCGCCTGCACGAGGCTGCCGGCGCGGGCGAACAGCGCGGCGTGGACCCCGGGTGAGAGCGAGCTCGCGTGCGCGGTGCGCGGCTCGTAGAAGTCGAGGTTGGCTGCGAGCGAGCCTGGCCCGCACCTCCTCGGGGACGAGGTGGTGGAGCATCAGCACGTCGGCCTGCTTGACGACCTGCGCGCCGGTGCACCCGCTCGGGGCACAGCAGCAGGTCGGCGGCGATCGGACGCCGCGGCGCGAGCTCGGAGACGATCAGAGCGGCTCCAGCTCGAAGAAGCCGGCGAACTGCTCGTAGAGGCCGCTGTCTGGCCCGATAGCCGTCCACGAGCGCGTCGGCCAGCTCCAGCCAGGACGCTCGCTCGGCTCGACCTCGACGTTGGCGTCGGCCGTCTCGGCGAGCGCACGGCGCAGGTTCCAGCGCGCCATCACGTTCGTGAAGCGCGTTGTCGTCGACCAGCTCGTGGTACTCGTCCGGGCCGATCACGCCACGGATGTGCGCGCGCCCGTCGGCGTCGCGTTCGATCCGCGACGCCCAGTAGCGCGCGGTCTCGACGAGCAGCCGCCTGCCCGGGTCCGCGCGCGAAATGCCTCGTCGCCGGTCCAGTCGATGTAGCAGCCGGCCGCCCAGGCGACGTCGGCGACGATGTGCTCCTCGCGCTGGCCGGTGTAGATCGCGACCTCGCGCCCGGCGCGGTCGCGCGCGGCTGCGCGGCGTCACGTCCTCGCCGCCGGCGGCCGACTCCCACGCGAAGCGCGCCGCCGGCACGGCCGGCTGCGCGCGCGCGCGGCCCGGGCCGCGGGCAGGCGCCTGACGCGGTACTCGAGGATCGCCCGCGCGCCCGCCGGATGGGTGGCGGCCAGGAACGGCAGCACGAACACGTCGCTGTCCCAGAAGACGTGGCCGCGATAACCGCCGTCCGCTCAGGCCGCGAGCGCCGACCGCCGCCTCGCCCCGATCGCGCGCGCACGCCATCAGGTGAAACAGCGCCAGCCGCACCGCCGAGCTGCAGCTCGGGGTCGCCGTCGATCCGCACGTCGGCGTGCATCCCAGCGCTGCGCCCACGCGCGTCGATGCTCGACCAGCAGCCGCTCGCGCCCGCCTCCCTGCGCCCGGTGCACCCGTCGCAGCGCCGGTCTGCTCGAATCCTCGGCGGCCGTCGCGACATAGGCCGCGATGCGCTCGAGCGCCGCGTGCTGCGCCGCTGCCGCGCGATCGACTGCACGGCGGCGGCCTCGAGCGCGCCCGTCTGCGACGGGGATGCGCATCAGCGCACCGTCGTCCTCGCAGCTCGGCGCGCGTGTGCGCCGGCGCGAGGAGCGGCGGGCTGGCCTCGAGCGCCGCTCGCGGCGCGAGCGCGCGCAGGACCGCGAGCCCGGGCTCGGCAAGCGAAGAGAACTGCAGCGCCTCGAGCTCGCCCGGAATCTCCTGGCAGAGCACTCCCAGCGTGCAGATCGAGCACGCGGCGCACGCGCCCCGCCGGTGTGAGCGGGGCAAGGCGGTTCCACAGCGGCGCCGGCTGCAGCTCGGAGAGCTCGCCGTGGCCGCTGTAGACGCCGGCCATCAGAACCGCCGGCGTCGAGCCGCCGTGCGGGGTGAGCACGCTCCCGCGCGTCCCGAGGCTGCCGTCGGCGAGCGTCAGCAGCGCTTCGCGCCCACGCTCGCGCCCGCGATCGACGCCTTGGACCGAGAACGTCCAGCGGGGGTCGCAGGACACGATCGGCAGGGCGCCGCGCCGGCGCAGCGCGAGCTGGCGCTCGAGCAGCCCGGCGAACGCCTGCGGCCCGCCGCCGAGCGCGATCACCCCGGCCGGGACGCCGTGCGGCTCGACCCCCACCGACGCCACGGTGGCGCCGGCGGCGGCGTCGATCAGGAGCATGGAGTCGCTGCCGGGAAGGCCGCCGAGGCTTCCCAGCTCATCGCCCACGATCAGGACCTGCTCGGGGCAGATGCCGCGCAGCCACAGGCGCTCGAAGTACCAGCGGGCGGAGTCGGACTTGTCGGTGAGGCCGATCTCGACGTGCTTGGCATCGCTCGTCACGCATGCGCTCTCGAGCCCGGCCTCGGCGGCCGCGGCCTCGCTGAGCTCGACCGCGGCGCGCAGCCCGTCCAGCCCGCTCTCACGTAGACGCGCTTCCACGGCCGCCAGCAGCTCGGCGATGCGCGCCTTCGGCGGGTCCGCCCACTCGGGTGCGGGGACCAGGTCGATCTTGCGGCGGTTCAGCCGCGGCGCGATGATTCTCGCGTCCAGCCCGCGCGCGCCGAGGCGTTCGACCGTGAGCGCCGCGGCGCGGTCGAGCGCGCGCTGCTCCGCCTGCGAGGCCGTGCGGCGCGAGATCAGCTCCAGACCCTGCGAGCCCGCGCGGAAGATCTCCGAGCCGCGGTTGAGCAGCAGGTGCAGCTCCCCGGGCCCGCGCGGGCGCGCGCCGAGCTGCCCGTCGATGTTGCCCGCGTGGGTGCCGCTGACGACGGCGAGCTCGAGACCGAGGGCGCAGGCGCTCTCGACGGCGGCGCGCAGGGCGCCGGCGTCGGCCGCACGGTCGGGGACCGCGGTACCGTCCCAGTCGAAGATCAGCGCCTCGAAGCGCCTGTCGAGCGCTCCCGGCGGCGCGCCCACGCTGCTCATGGCGCGGTGATCGCGCCGCTCATGGAGCGGCGACCATCGTCACGTCGAGCTCGCCGTGCTGCTCGAGCAGCGCAAAGCCCGTGACGCGGCCGTCGCGTTTGAAGTCGAGGGTCACGCTCGCATGCCCGACGCGCAGGCGCTCGAGCCGGACCCGCTCCAGCCAGTCCGGCAGCAGCGGCCGCTCGATCCTCAACGCGCGGCCCGGTGCGTCGGGCGAGATGCCGAGCAGCGTCTGCAGTAGCAGGAAGGGCGCGGCCGCGGCCCATGCCTGGGGGATGCATGCGACGGGATAGGCGACCACCGCCGGGCGCTCGGAGCGGTCGAAGCCGCAGTAGAGCTCGGGCAGGCGGAAGTCGCGGGCGCCCGTGGCGACGTCGAACAGCGCGTCGGCGATCCGGCGGACGGCGCCGTCTTGGCCGTAGCGCTTCAGGCCTGCGGCGATGATCGCGTTGTCGTGCGGCCACACCGAGCCGTTGTGGTAGCTCATCGGGTTGTACGCAGGGCAGCTGCTCGACAGCGTGCGCACGCCCCAGCCGCAGAACATGTCCGCCGCCATCAGCCGCTCGGCCACGGCGGCGGCCTTGTCCGGCTCGACGATTCCGCAGTACAGGCAGTGCCCGGGGTTCGAGGTGACGCTCGCGACCTGGCGCTTGCGCCCGTCTAGCGCCAGCGCGAACGTTCCCTCCTCGGGGTTCCAGAACGCCGCGTTGAACGCTTCGCGCAGGTGCTGCGCCTCGCCGCGCAGGCGCAGATCCGTGTCTGGCTCTCCGAGTGCCGCGTAGACCTCGGCGATCGCCAGCTTGGCGCGGTAGACGTAGCCCTGCGCCTCGACGAGCGCGATCGGGCCCTCGGCGAGGCTGCCGTCGGCGTGCACGACCGAGTCGTGCGAGTCCTTCCAGCCTTGGTTGAGCAGGCCGGCGGGTGAGCGGCGCTCGTACTCGATGAAGCCGTCCCCGTCGCGGTCGCCGAACTCGTCGATCCAGCGCAGCGCGGCGTCGAGTGCGGGGCGCAGCGCGCGCAGCGTCTGCAGGTCGCCGGTCCACGCGTAGTAGTCGGCGGCGCACATCAGGAACAGCGGCGTCGCGTCCACGGTGCCGTAGTAGGGCGTGTGGGGGACGATCCCCGTCCGCGCGAGCTCGCCGACGCGCAGCTCGTGCATGATCTTGCCCGGCTCGGCGTCGCGCCAGGGGTCGTCCTCGACCGCCTGCAGCTTCGCGAGGACGCGCAGCGCGTCGCGCGCCAGGTCGGGGTTCAGCAGCAGCGCCTCGCCGGCCGTCACGAGCGCGTCGCGCCCGAACGGCGCGACATACCAGGGGATCCCCGCGGACAGGATGCGCCCTCCCGGCGCCGGCATCACGAGCGCGCGCAGGTCGCGACTCGACGTTGCGGTGAGGCTGGCGAACAGCTCGTTGTCGCTGGCGATGCGCGTGCAGCGCGACTCCCACTCCGATCCCGCCTGCGCGAGCTCGGCCGCGGCGGTCTCGATGCGTCGCCGTGGACGGCGGCTGCCGCCGATCGACGGCTCGGCGGTCATGAGGATCGTCACCGGCGCCCCCGGTGCCAGCGTCACCTCCCAGTGCGCGCGCACGCAGTCTGGGTCCAGCTCGAGCCGGGCGGGCTGGGGATCGAGCTCGATGACCGCCTCGCGAAACGTCTCGTCCTCGCCGACATACGCCAGCACGAGCCCCCGCAGGACCTGCTTGGGGGCGAGCGCATGCCCACGCGCCTCTCTGTGCGGCCCGCCGCGGACCTCGAAGATGTCGGCGAAGTCGGCGGCGAGCGCGAGCGAGACGCTGGTCGTGACCGGCTCGCGCAGGAAGTTGAGCACGCGCACGAGGTAGTACAGCCGGCCCGAGGCGATCATCAGCTCGCGGCTGATGCTCAACGACTGCTGCGGCACGGGCGCGAGCGCTCCGCGCGCCAGGCTTGCGTTGGTCGAGTCGACGATCGCGCGGTCGTCGACGGCCGCGTAGGAGAGCGCGACCGGCGCGGCGTCGCCGACCTCGAAGCGGATCTCCGACAGGTAGCGCGTGTCGTGAGCGTAGAAGCCCTCGCCGGAGACCCGCGGCGCCGCGACGTCGCCGTCCGTGCGCGCGCACAGGAACAGCTCGCCGTCCTTGATCACGAGCAGCTCCTCGCGCGCCTCCGCCGGGATCGCCGGCGCGCCGCGCAGCTCGACCGGGCCGGCGCGGCCGAGGACCTCGAACTGCTCGCCGCGCGGGCTGACGACGGCCTGCTCGCCCGCCGGCATGGCGGCCGCAACGGGCCCGTTCCGGGCGCCTTTCGGCCCCGCTGTTTGCTCCCGGCTCACGGTTGTGCCGCTCTCATCACCTACAGTCGATCGTAGACCTCTACTCGGCGAGGCTGGGTTCCGTAGTTTCCGCCTCGATCCTGGCGGTGGCCTGCGGATGACCTTGCGGCGGGCTGAGACTAGGTTGCGCGGTACAGCTGAAGAGCCTGCCGGACCGGCAGATGTCAACTGGCGCTGAGCAGTCCTCGACCATGAACGCGCCTCCCCTTCACGACATCACGACCATCGCCCGCGCCGAGCGGGGGGCGCTTCGGGTTGCCGTGCTCGCCCCGCCGTGGATCACGGTGCCGCCGCCCGGCTACGGTGGGATCGAGGCGGTCGTCGCGCTGCTGTGCGACGAGCTGGTCGCGCGCGGACACGAGATCACGCTGTTCGCCGCGCCCGGATCGCACTCGTCCGCCCGGGTGTGCTCCCCGCTGGAGGGCACCCACGCCGACCAGATCGGCTCCTCGCTGTACGAGTCCGACCACGTCGGCGCTGCCTATGACGCGGTCGACCGCGCCGGCGCGGAGGGCCGGCCGTTCGATCTCGTGCACGACCACTCGGGCTTCACGGCGGTGGCGATGGCCAGCCGCGTATCGGTGCCGGTCGTGCACACCCTGCACGCGCCGTTCAACGACGAGACGCGTCCGTTCTATGCACGTCACGGCCACAAGGCGCGACTGGTGGCGATCAGCGACTTCCAGCTCGAGCACGCGCCGGCGGGCGTGAACGTCGCCGACGTTGTGCCCAACCCGATCCGTGTCGCCGACTGGCCGTTTTGCGAGGACAAGGACGACTACCTGCTGTGGATGGGGCGGATGGACCCGGCCAAGGGCGCGCAGCGCGCGATCGCGGCGGCACGCGCGGCAGACATGCGGCTCGTGCTCGCGGGACCGGTGCAGCCCGGGCAGGAGGAGTACTTCCGCCGTGAGATCGAGCCGCACGTCGACGGCCTCGAGGTCGTCTACGCCGGCGAGGTCGGCGGCGTGCGCCGCAAGCAGCTGTTCGCGCGCGCCAAGGCGTTCCTGATGCCGATCAGCTGGCCGGAGCCGTTCGGGATGGTGATGATCGAGGCGCTCGCCTGCGGAACCCCGGTGATCGCCTTCCCCGAGGGGGCCGTCGGCGAGATCGTGATCGACGGCGAGAACGGCTTCCACGTCGCCGATGCGCAGGCGATGGCGCAGGCGACGCGATCGCTCGGGCAGATCGACCCGGCGCGCTGCCGCGAGAGCGTCGCCTCGCGCTACGACGCGACGATCGTCGCCGAAGGCTACGAGGACGTCTACGAGCGCGCGATCCGCGCGGCGGCGGGCGGCGCCGCGCGATTCGCGGGGCGTGGCCAGCCCGGGTCCCTGGTCGACCCGGCGGACCGTCCCGCGCCCCGCAGCGCTCGGGCCCCGATCCTGCAGTCTGCGAGCTGAGCCGCCATGGCGGCCGACCCCAGCGCGCCCGTCCGCGTCTTCGCCACGCGCGGGCACGGTCGGCCGCGCGGCGGTCTCCCTGGCGGGAGCCGTGCCTGATGGCGCCGCCGGTGGTCGGCATCGGCACGCTGCGTCGCCTGGGCGAGCTCGACACCGCCGGCCACCCCGTCCTGAGCGTCTATCTAGGCCTCGACCCCGGGACGGCTGCGTGCGCGGCGGCGTGTGAGCACCAGCTCGACGGGCTGTTCGCCGATGCGCAGCGGCAAGCCGTCGAAGCCGACGCGAGTCGTCTGCGCGAGCTGCTGCGCGGCATGCCGGCGCTCGCGCACGGAACGCGCGGCCTCGCCCTGTTCTCCTCCGCGGAAGGGGCCGCCTGCGCGGCCGTCGCGCTGCCGAGCGCCGTCGAGCCGATGGCGGTCGTCGACACGCTGCCGTGGCTCGAGCCCCTGGCCGGGCTGTTCACCGCCGGAGACTGCGGTGTCGCGGTCATCGACCGGCGCGCGGCGCGGCTGTTTCGGGGCGCGCCGCGACTGCTCGTCGAGTTCGCGGCCGTCCACGACGAACGCCACCGCAGGCGTGCGCCTGGCGACTGCTCGCAGCCGAGCTGCACCTGCCCAACCGAGGAGCACCTCGCCGAGCACGCGCGGCGCCTCGCGGGACTGCTGCTGCGCGCGCACCGGCGCCGTGCCTTCGATCAGCTGACGCTGGTCGCTTCGAGCGAGCTGTGGCCCGTCCTCGAGGGCGCCTTGCACGATGAGCTGCGCGACCGCATCGCAGGGCTCGTGGAGCTCGAGCTGATGGAGGCGCCCGCACAGGAGATTGCGTGCATGCTCGCCCGGCATCTGCGGCGCGAGCAGATGGCGCGCCGCGCACGCACCAACAGGACGGGCCCGCCGCTGCCCGTGGCGATCAGCACCGCACACGGCGCCGACGTTCTCGCGCGCGTCTGAGCCGAACGGGCGCCACCACCAGGTCCGATTCCCGCCAGACATCGCCCGTGCGATGTGCGACGGTGTCGGCGTGATCTTCGACTCGGAGCGTTTCTGGCAGGTGCTCGAGCTCGGCGACCCGCGCTTTGACGGATGGGTGTTCTGCGGGGTCAGGACGACCGGCATCTACTGCCGCCCGAGCTGCCCCGCGCGCACGCCCAAACGCGAGAACGTGCGCTTCTTCGCGACCGCGGCCGCGGCGCAGGCGGCGGGCTTTCGCGCGTGCAAGCGCTGCCGGCCGGACGCGACGCCGGGCTCGCCTGACTGGGATCTGCGCGCGGATCTCGTCGGGCGCGCGATGCGCCTGATCGCCGACGGCGTGGTCGACCGCGAGGGCGTCGGCGGGCTCGCCGGCCGCCTGGGCTACACCGAGCGCCACGTCCACCGCCAGCTGGTGGCGACGGTCGGCGCCGGGCCGCTGGCGCTCGCCCGCGCGCAGCGGGCGCAGAACGCAAGGCTGCTGCTGGAGACGACCGACGTGTCGATCACCGGCGTGGCATTCGCCGCGGGCTTCCAGAGCGTGCGGCAGTTCAACGCGACGGTCAGGGAGATCTTCGCGATGACGCCCGGAGAGCTGCGCGCCCGCGCCAGGCGCTCGGGGCGCGCGGACGGGGGAGGGGAGCTCTCGCTGCGCCTGCCCTACCGCGCCCCGTTCGACGCCGACGGGCTGCTCGCATTCCTGGCGCTGCGCGCGGTGCCGGGCCTGGAGGAGGTCCGCGCGGGCGCCTACCGGCGCAGCCTGCGGCTGCCGCACGGCGGCGGCACGGTCGAGCTGCGCCCCCTCGACGGCTACGTCGGCGCGCGCTTCCGGCTCGATGACCTGCGCGACCTCGCGGCGGCGATGCAGCGCTCGCGCGCGCTGCTCGACCTCGACTCGGACCCGCAGAGCGTGGTCGAGATCCTGGGCGGGGACCCGCGCCTCGGCGCGCTCGTGCGCGCGACGCCCGGGCGCCGCGTGGCGGGGCACGTCGACGCGCACGAGCTCGCGATCCGCGCGGTGCTCGGCCAGCAGGTGTCGCTGCGCGGCGCGCGCACGCTCGCCGCGCGCCTGCTGGAGGGCTGCGGAGAGCCGCTGCGGCGCCCGCTCGGCACCGTCACGCACGCGTTCCCGACCGCGCAGGCGCTCGCGCACGCGGACCCCGAGCGGCTGGCGATGCCGCGCGCACGCCGGCGCGCCCTGCTTTCGCTCGCCGGCGCGCTGGCGAGCGGCGAGCTCGCGCTCGACGCCGGCGCCGACCGCGCGCAGGCGCGCCTGCGCCTGCTGGCGCTGCCGGGCATCGGACCGTGGACGAGCGAGTACATCGCGATGCGGGCGCTGCGCGACCCCGACGCGTTTCCGGCGAGCGATCTGGGCGTGCGCCACGCGCTGCAGCGGCTCGGCCACGACGGTCGCCCCGCCGCCGCCGCGCGGCTCGCCGAGAGCTGGCGACCGTACCGCTCCTACGCGGTCGCGCACCTGTGGGCATCGCTGCACCAATCCATCCCAGCCTCCGGCGCGTCTGCGCCGGTGCGCGAGACCGAAAGGCTGGCCGCATGAGCCCCACGCAGACCGTGTACACGACGCTCGAGAGCCCGATCGGGGAGCTGCTGCTGCTCGGCGACGGCCACGCGCTGCATGGCCTGTACATGCAGCACGGGCGCCGCCCGATCGCGATCGACGCGGGCTGGGAGCGTTCGCCGGAGCCCTTCGCGCAGGTGCGGGCGCAGCTCGAGGAGTACTTCGCAGGCGAGCGCACCGAGTTCGACACACCGCTGGCGATGGACGGCAGCGCCTTCGAGCGTCGTGTGTGGCGTGCGCTGCAGGACATCCCCTACGGCGAGACGATCAGCTACGGCGAGCTCGCGCGGCGGATCGGCCAGCCCTCGGCGGCGCGTGCCGTCGGCCTGGCGAACGGGCGCAACCCGATCGCGGTGATCGTGCCCTGCCACCGCGTGATCGGGGCGAACGGGACGCTCACGGGCTATGGCGGCGGCGTGGAGCGCAAGCGGCTGCTGCTCGAGCTGGAGAGCGGGCAGTCACGCCTGCAGCCCGTGGCGCCGGCGCGCGAGGCCGATTGAGTCGGCGCGGCGTCGTGGCACGGACACGAAAAGGGGCCGCGTCCCGGGGACGCGGCCCCTTCGAGGGATGGACGAGAGATACGACCCCCGCACCCTAGCTCCGGCAGCCGACGGAAGTCCACCAATTCGGCAGGCGGGGCACTGGGAAAGCCGCAAGCTCCGCGGAGTTCCCACGCCGGGAAGGTTGCGCGGCGCGCGGTGTCTTAGGTGGTCGAGCATCGATCCACCTCCCAGATTCCCCCAACCCCCGACATTGCGAGGCAACCAATGAAGCGAACGTACACCCTCCTGGCCGTTGTCCTGGCCGCTTTGGCCGGCGGCTCGGCCGCGTCGAGCGCGCAGGCCGGCGCGTCGAGCGCGCACGCGAGCAGAGCCACCGAGGTGGTGCTGCGCCACACGAGCATCGGCACGATCCTCACGACCTCATCGGGCTTCACGCTGTACGAGTTCACCCGCGACAGGACGCGCGAAGACAGCTGCGTTAAGGTCCACGGATGCGCGCAGGCGTGGCCGGCGCTGACGACGAGCGCCAGGCCCACCGCGGGCGCGGGCGTCAAGGCGTCGCTGCTGTCGAGCATCAGCATCGCCGGCGGCGCCAAGCAGGTCACCTACGACGGCCGCGCGCTGTACACGTACGTCGCCGACAGCCGCGGCTCGACGTCGTACGTCGGCGTGAGCGCGTTCGGCGGAAGCTGGTACGCGCTGAGCGCCTCCGGACACGCGGTGAAGTAGCGCCGGCGCGGCCGGCGCCGGGCGGATCGCTGCAAGATCCCGCCCGGCGCCGTCGAGCTGACGGGCGCGACGCTCAGGCAATGCGCGCGAACGGCCGATGCTTGGGGGTGTCTGTGTCGTTCGCGCGTGAGCCGAGGACGGACCCGCTGCGGGCGGGCGCCGATCGCGCGGCCGAAGCGGCGCTGCGCGAGCTGCCCGACGCGCTGATCCTCGTGTTCGACACCGAGCTGCGGTTCGTACGCACGGCCGGCCAGGCGCTCGAGCGCCTGGGCGACCCCGACAGCTTCAGCGAGGGCAGGCTGCTCGTCGACGCCCTGCCGGCGGAGCTGTGGCGGGCGATCGCACCGCTGCTGCGCTCGGCGCTCGCCGGCGAGACGCGCTCACGCGAGATCTGGACGGCCGGGCAGCGCCACTGCGTGATGGTGGACATCGGCCCGCTGCGTGTGCACGGCGCGGACGGCGGCGCGGACGGCGGCGTGGAGGACGGCATCGCGGGCGGCATCGCGGTCGTGCTCGACATCACGGCGCGCAGGCGGGCCGAGCTGCTGGCGCCGCGTCCCGAAAGCGCCTTCGAGGAACACGTCGAGCGTCTGGAGCGCTCGCCGATCGGCACGGGGCTGCTGGACAGCGAGGGCCGCTGGCTGCTGGTCAACCGTGCGCTGTGCGACATCACCGGCTACACCGCCGACGAGCTCGTCGGCGGGCGCCTGGAGGGGATCGTGCATCCGGAGGACGTCGGCAACGACGGCGAGCAGCGCCGGCGCCTGCTGGCGGGCGAGATCCCCGCATACAGCGTCGAGGTGCGCTACTTCGACGCCGCCGGCGAGACCGTCTCGGCGATCCTGTCGATGTCGCTGGTGCGCGATCGCGACGGCACGCCGCTGAACTACGTCGCCCAGCTGCACGACGTGTCCGAGCGCAAGCGCCTGGAGGAGAACATGCGCGGTCTCGGCGACCACGACCCGCTGACGGGGCTGCGCAACCGCAGGCTGTTCGGCCACGACCTCAAACTGCAGGTCGCCCGCTGCCGCCGCTACGGCGAGGTCGCGGGCCTGATGCTGATCGACGTGGACGCCTTCCGGCGCGTCAACGAGCGCCACGGCGAGCAGGCGGGCGACGAAGCGCTCGAGGCGATCGCCAGGGCGCTGACCCGCAGGCTCAGGGAGACGGACCTGATCGCGCGCCTGGGCGCCGACCAGTTCGCGGTGCTGCTGCCGCACATCGACCTGGAGGGGCTCGCGGTCGTCGCCGAGGGGCTCTCGCGCGTGATCGCCGCCTGCGGCGTAGACGTCGGAGACGACTTCGTGCACCCGTCGGCGAGCATCGGCTTCACGCTCGTGGACGAGCACGTCGACAGCGCCGAGGATGCGCTGCTGGCGGCCGACTGCGCGATGCGCGTCGCCAGGCGCACGGGCTCGGCGTCGTCGAGCTGAGCACGCCCCGGGGGACCCTCCGGCGCGGTGATTACGCTCAACACATGCAGCCAAATGAGCGACTCGCGGTCATCGACCTCGGATCGAACTCCTTCCGGCTCGTGGTGTTCATGGCCGGCGAGGGCTGGTGGAAGCGCACCGACGAGATCTACGAGCCGGTGCGCATCGGCGAAGGGATGATGGCCACGGGCGTGCTCGGCGAGCAGCCGATGGAGCGGGCGCTGGCGACACTGGACGTGTTCGCCCACTTCTGCCGCGCCGCCGGGCTTGCGGAGGCATCGGTCGATGCCGTCGCGACGAGCGCGATCCGCGACGCGGAGAACGCGGACGCCTTCCTGGCGCGTGCGCGCGCGTGCCTGGGGGTGCCGATCCGCGTGCTCAGCCGCGAGCAGGAGGCCCGCTACGGCTACCTGGCGGCGGTCAACTCGACGACGCTGCGCGACGGCAGCGTGCTGGACCTGGGCGGCGGCTCGCTGCAGCTCGTGCGCGTCGCCGAGCGGTTGATCGCGAGCTCGGGCTCGTGGCCGATCGGCACGGTGCGCATGAGCGAGCGCTTCCTACCGCCGAACGGCCCCGCCAAGCGCAGGCAGCTGGAGGAGCTGCGCGAGCACGTGGCCGGGCAGCTCGCGGAGGCCTCGTGGCTGGTGCGCGACGCCGCCGAGGATCGCGCGAGGCGCCTGGTGGGAACCGGCGGGACGGTACGCAACCTAGCCGCCGCCGCGCAGCGCGCCGCCGGCCTGCCCTCCAACGGCGTGCAGGGGATGGTCGTCGAGGCCGAGGCCCTCGAGGAGCTCGTGCAGCGCCTCGCGGCGCTGCCGGCCACCCAGCGCGCGAGCGTGCCCGGGATCAAGCCCGCACGCGCGGACCTGATCCTCGCGGGCGCGCTCGTGGTGCAGGGGGTGCTGCAGGCAGGCGGCTTCGAGGCGCTGGAGACGACCGAGGCGGGCCTGCGCGAGGGGATCTTCTTCGAGCGCCTGCTGGCGGGGCGCGAACAGCCGCTGTTCGAGGACGTGCGCCGGGCGAGCGTGCTGAACATGGCGGCCCAGTACCAGGTGGACATGGACCACACCGAGCACGTCGCCAGCCTGGCGCTGGGGATGTTCGACGAGCTCGCCGAGCTCGGCCTGCACGACGGCGACGCGCGCGAGCGCGAGCTGCTGTGGGCGGCGTGCATGCTGCACGACATCGGCATGTCGATCGACTACGACGACCACCACAAGCACTCCCGCTACCTGATCCTCAACGGCAGCCTGCCCGGGTTCACGCCCGTCGAGACCGCGATCGTCGCGCAGGCGGCGCGCTACCACCGCAAGGGCATGCCCGTGCCCGGGCCGCTTGCGCCGCTGTTCGGCGAGGGCGACACCGCCCGCCTGGACCGCTGCGCGACGCTGCTGCGCCTCGCAGAGGACCTCGAGCGCTCGCGCGACCAGCTCGTGCGCGGCACCAGCCTCGAGCTCAGCGACGGCGAGGTCGAGCTGCGGCTGATCGCCGATGGCGAGTCCGCGGTGCCGCGCTGGGCCGCCAGCCGCGAGCGCGAGCTGTTCGCACGGGCCTTTCACCGCGAGCTGTCGGTGGCCGCCTGAGCGCCACCGCGGGCGTCCCGGACGCCTGAATGCCGCCGAGCCTCAGCCCGCGGCCGCCAGCCCCTTCTCCTCGCCCGCGCAGTCGAACAGCACGAGATCGTTTGGATTCCCGACGGGGCTGTTCCATTCCCACGGCGCGAGCTCGGTGCACGCGCTGAGCACCGCCTTGGTGGCGCGGTTGCCGCCGCGCAGCGAGTACTCGCCGCCGAGCAGCACGTAGCGGGCTTCGCCGCGGGTGACGTAGCGTGCGAGCTGGGGGCCGTCGACGGCGGGGTCGGTGCCGCTGTAGCCCCCGAGCGCGCCGACGTCCAGCCCCAGGAGCATCAGCGGCGCGCTGGTGTCGGCGGCGACGGTCAGCAGCGCCCAGCGTGAGCCCGGGCGGTGGGTGGCGACGTAGCGCAGCAGCGCGCGATAGATGGCGAGCTCGTTGGCGTTGACGCCGTAGCCGCCGGCGCCGGCGAACGCCCTGGTGCCTGCGACCGGGAACGTGCCCTCGACTGGCGCGAGCCATGTGGTGCTCGCGTATGCGGTGGGCACGACGAGCGCCAGCAGGAACGTGAGCGCGAGCGCCGGCGCAGCCAGCCGGCGCAGCGCGATGAGCGCGGCGAAGCCGGCGGCCATGCCGATGGCGAGCACCGGCACGAACCACGTCATGTAGTGCTCGCGGTGCATCAGCGCCACCTGCGCGAGCGCGGTGCTGGCGAGCGCGCCCGCGGCGAGCGCGAGGCCGAGGATCCGCTGGCGAGGTTGCGGCCGGCGGGCGAGCTGCACGAACGCGACCGCGCCCGCCCCGGCCATCGCGCCGGTGGCGGGCGCGAGCGCGGAGACGTAGTAGGGGTGGATGATCCCCTTGGACAGGCTGAGCACCGCCGCCTCGACCACGAACCAGCCGCCCAGCACCAGCAGCGTCGCAAGGCGCGGATCGCGCCGGTCGAGCCGGCGATCGACGAGCACGAGCGCCGCGAGCCCGAGCAGCCCGAACAGCGCGAATGGCAGCATCCATCCCGCCTGGTCGCCGAGGCCCTTGCCGAACAGGCGCAGCGGCTTGGGCGATTCGCCGAAGGGGATCGGCTGGCTTTCCCTGCCGTTGACCGTGGGGGCGGGCGCGGGCGTGGCGGCGGGACGCAGCCGCACGGGCGCGGAGGCAGCGACCGGCTTGCGCGGGTGTTCGCGGGCGGCGGCGTTGACGGCCTGCTGGCGCGCGGCGGGCACGTAGGCGCCGGGGCGCACGAAGATGCTGCTGGGGCCGCCGAGCTGGCCTTCGACGCGGCCGAGGCCGTTGTATTCGAAGGTGAGGCCGAGCTCGGTGTTGTTGGTCGAGCTGCCGACGTACGGGCGCTTGGAGGCGGGGGTGAGTTCGACGAAGGCGATCCACGCGAAGGACACGACGGCCATGGCGATGCCGGCGACGAGCAGCTGGGCGACGCGCCGCCGCGGCGAGCCGGGCGCGCAGACGAGATAGCCGAGCGCGATCGGAGGGACGACGAGCGCGGCGGCGAGCGTCTTGGTGTTGAAGGCGAGCCCGACGATCACGCCGGCCCCGACGAGCGTGCGCCAGCGCCCGGTCTCGCACGCGCGCAGCGCGAGGCCGCAGGCGAGCAGCAGCAGCAGGATGAGCACGGGGTCGACGCCGTTGTCGCGCGAGACGGCGACGAACGAGGGGAACACGGCCAGCGCGAGCGCTCCGGCGAATGCCGCCGCCGCGCCGAGGCGCCGCGCGAGCACGACGTACAGCAGCGCCACCGCGAGCACCCCGGCGAGCGCCTCGGGCAACAGCAGCGACAGGGGGGAGAAGCCGAACAGCTTGGCGCTCACGGCCTGCACCCACAGCGCGAGCGGTGGCTTGTCGACCGTGACGAGGCCGCCGGGGTCGAACGACACGAACACGAAGTTGTGCAGCGAGCGCAGCATCGACTTGACGCCCGCCGAGTAGAAGATGTTGGCGTAGCCGTTCTGGGCGAGGCGGTGCGTGTCGAGCACCGCGGAGAGCGCTACGGCGGCGGGCAGGCCGGCGTGTCGGAGGTACGGCCGCGCACGGCTCACCCGGGGAGCGTCTCCACGAGCCGCTGCAGGTCGTGCTCGTCGTTCCATGCCCCGACGGACGCGCGCAGCCACGGCCGGTCGGGGATGTTGCGCACGATCACGCCGCGTTCGGCCAGCAGCGCGCGCTCGGCGGGCGGGTCGGGGCTGGGGAAGGAGACGAGCGTGGTGGGCCCGCGCGGCGCGGGCTCGCGTCCGCGCTCGGCCAGCATCGCGCACAGGCGCTCGGCGAGCGCGCGCGCGTGCTCGTGCACGGCGGCCCAGCCGGCGTCCTGCAGGACGCGCACGGCGGCGAGCGCGCAGGCGGTCGTCTCGGCGTTCTGCGAGAGCGTGTCGAAGCGCCGCGCGTCCTCGTGCAGCTGCGCGTCGAGCCCGTCGTTCGGATCGGCGAGGTTGGCGTAGCCGCGCCTCGAGACAGTCAGTCGCTCGCGCAGCGCGGGGCTGACGTAGAGCACGCCGGTGCCGTCGGGGCCGCACAGCCACTTCTGCCCGGCGCCGGCGTAGGCGTCGCAGCCGAGCGCGCGCACGTCGACGGGCACGGCGCCGACGCCCTGGGCGCCGTCGAGCAGCACGGTGACGTCCAGCTGGGCGAGCTCGGCGGGCGCGAGCGAGCCGCTGACCCAGCCGACGTGCGAGCAGGCGAGAAGGCGCGTGCGCGGGCCGACGGCGCTTGCGAGATCCTGAAGCGGCACTTCGCGCACGTTCACCCCGCGCAGCTCGCGCGCGGCCGACAGCGCGCCGAGCAGGCCGGGGTGCTCCTCATCGCTGGTGAGGATCTCCTCGCCCGGCGCGAGCTCCAGCCCGCCGATGACCTGCGCGATGCCCTCGGTGGTGCAGGTTGTGAGCGCGACGTCGGCCTCCTCGGCGCCGAGCGCGAGCGCGTACGCGGCCCGCAGCTGCGCATTCAGCTCGGAACGGCGTTCGAAGTGCGCCATGGCGCGGCCGTCGCGCAGCTCGCGCTCGAGCTCCTGCTGGGCGGCGCGCGCGGCGCTGGCGGGCAGCGGACCGTCGGTGCCGGCGTTCAGATACGCAAGGGTGCGAAGAACGGGAAACTCGTCGCGCAACCCCGGCAGGCTCACAAACCGCGAGAATACCCGCATGGCCAGCGCCGACAGCCAGCAGCCCCTGTGGGAGCCGCCGCCCGACCAGCGCGAGAAGGTGGAGATGGGGCGCTTCATGGAGTGGGCCGGCGAGCGCCGCGGACGCCCGTTCGCCGACTACGAGGAGCTGTGGCGCTGGTCGGTGGACGAGCTCGAGGAGTTCTGGGCGTGCATCTGGGAGTTCTGCGGCGTGCGCGCGTCAAAGCCCTACGAGCGCGTGCTGGCCTCGCGCGAGATGCCCGGCACGCGCTGGTTCGAGGGCGCGGAGCTGAACTACGCGGAGAACATGCTCGCGCGCGCGGCCGATCGCGCTGACGAGGTGGCGGTGCTGCACTGCTCGGAGCTGCGCCCCGAGCTCGGCGAGCTCACGTGGCGCGAGCTCGCCGAGCAGGTGGCGGCGGTGGCGGGGGGGCTGCGCAGCGTGGGCGTCGGGCGCGGGGACCGCGTGGTGGCGTACATGCCGAACATCCCGGAGACGCTGGTGGCGTTCCTGGCGGTGTCGAGCATCGGCGCGATCTGGTCGAGCGCGGCGCCGGAGTTCGGCGCGCGCAGCGTGATCGACCGCTTCGCGCAGATCGAGCCGAAGGTGCTGCTGGCGGTGGACGGCTACCGCCACGGCGGCAAGGACTTCGATCGCAGCGAGAACGTGCAGCGGATCCTCTCCGAGCTGCCCACGGTCGAGCACGTGGTCGCGCTCCCGTACCTGGCGGATGATGGAGTTGATATGGCCGCCTTCGGCGGGGGAGGCGTTCGCAGCGTCCTCACGTGGGCCGAGCTCCTCGATTTGGACCCACCCACCCCGGGCTCCGACCTTCGCTTCGAGCAGGTGGGGTTCGACCACCCGCTTTGGGTGCTGTACTCGTCGGGCACGACGGGCCTGCCGAAGGCGATCGTGCAGGGCCACGGCGGCATCCTGGTGGAGCAGCTGAAGAAGCGCATGCACCTGGACCTGCGCGCGGGCGACCGCATGTTCTGGTTCACGACGACGGGCTGGATGATGTGGAACTTTCTGGTCGGCTGCCTGCACAGCGACGCGGCGATCGTGTTGTACGACGGCAGCCCCGCGCACCCGGACCTGGGGGTGCTGTGGGACATCGCGCAGCGGACGGGGATGACGTGCATGGGGGTGAGCGCAGGCCTGCTGGCGAGCACGGAGAAGGCGGGCGTGGAGCCGGGCCGCGACTACGACGTGGGCGCGCTGCGGGCGATCGGCTCGACCGGCTCGCCGCTTGCGCCGGAGAGCTTCCGCTGGGTGTACGAGCGCGTGAAGGGCGACGTGTGGCTGTTCTCGACCAGCGGCGGCACGGACGTGTGCACGGCGTTCGTCGCCGGCTGCCCGCTTCTCCCCGTCTATGAGGGCGAGCTGCAGTGCCGCGCGCTTGGCTGCGCGGTGGAGGCGTGGGACGAGCAGGGAAACAGCCTGGTGGACGAGGTGGGGGAGCTGGTGGTGCGCGAGCCGATGCCGTCGATGCCGCTGTTCCTGTGGGGCGACGAGGACGGCTCGCGGCTGCGCGAGAGCTATTTCGCGATGTACCCGGGCGTGTGGCGCCACGGCGACTGGATCCGCATCACCCCGCGCGGCGGCGCGGTCATCTACGGTCGCTCGGACTCGACCATCAACCGCCAGGGTGTGCGCATGGGCACGAGCGAGATCTACCGGGCGGCCAGCGGCGTCCCCGAGGTTCTCGACGCGCTCGTGGTCGACATCCCGGGTCGGGACGCGGCCGGGACCGGTGCCCACCCACCCGGCGAGCTGTCGATGATCCTGTTCGTGACGCTGCGCGAGGGCGTCGTCCTGGACGACGAGCTCGCGGCGCGGATCAAGCGGCGGATCCGCGAGGACTGCTCGCCGCGCCACGTGCCCAACGAGGTCCGCCAGATCCAGGAAGTCCCGCGCACGCTGTCGGGCAAGGTGCTGGAGGTGCCGGTGAAGCGCATCCTCATGGGCACGCCCCCCGAGCAGGCCGCGAGCGTGGAGTCGCTGGCCAACCCGCATTCGCTGGACTACTTCGTGGACCTGGCCCGGGAGCTGGCCTGAGCGACTCCCCGACCAGTTGACATCCGGCGCACCGCCAGGCGTATAGTTGTCTGCACGGCGTCACCTGGAAGAGGCCGGGTTGCGCGCAAGGAGGGATGCCGCGCGATGGCGCGGAGGAGGGGAATTCATGAGAACGTTGCGCCTCGCACTGGTTGCGGCTGCGGTCATCACCACGGCTCTCGTGTCGGCAGGCACGGCGAGCGCCAGCTCCAGATTCGTACCGCCGCAGTTCGGGCATTGCGTCAAGTATTCGAAGGGGCAATCCGGTAGCGGCTATTCCGACTCCACGTGCACCGGCGTGGTCGCGTCGGGCGCCCGCTTCCACTGGCTGCCGGGACCCGGTCCCAAACCGGGCTTCACCGCTTCCACGGGCAGTGTCGCGCTCACCCAGTGGTCTGGGATCATCACCCGTCAAAAGGCGAAGCCGGTGCTCACTTGCTCGGCGTCGAGCGCGATGGGCGAATTCACGGGCGCCAACACCGAGAGCCTCGAGCTGACGTTGACGGGCTGCGCCATGGGGTCGGCCACCTGCCAGTCCGCGGAAGCGTCAGCCGGCGAAGTGCAGTTCGCACCGCTGGAAGGCCTGCTCGTCACCCGCAAGCAGGAATACTGGGGCCTCGCGCTGATCCGCTGGTCGCCCGTGCTGGGCAGTGCGCTCGCCAGCTTCGAATGCGGCGGCACGAGCGTTCTCATCGAAGGCCCGATCCTGCGCGTGATCAAGCGCGACAAGTCGCTCAGCAGCGAAGCCGAGCTGCTGCAGACGGGCAAGGAAGGCACCCAGGAGCCCAGCTGCTACGAACCCGTGCGGTGCGGCGAAGGGGCCGCGTGGCAGGTCCCGTTCACCTCGATCGGCGGCGCGCCCGCCATGTTCTCCGGCCTGAGCGCTGCGGGAACGCAGAATGACGAAGAAGCGATCGAGGCCGACACGCGACAGGAAGAAAGCTAGGAGCTCACGCAGCCGTGCGGGCTTGTGCGACCTGGAGGTTGTGCAAGCCCGTCGGCTGCGACGCTCAGCCCTTCACTAGACTGGGACCGGTGAGCGTGAGGGGATGTGCGACAGGTGCACTCGTGGCCTGCGGCGCAGCCGCGGCGGCGATCGCGCTCAGCGGCTGCTCAGGAGGCAGCGCGGTCAGCTCGGCGATCGACCCGGTCGCCCAGGCGGCCGAAGTCTCCGAACTGGCGCCCGGGTTCAAGGCGTCCTTCTACGAGCAGATCCGCGCGCCGGGCTCGCGGGTCCTGTTCGCGTCGGGGACCGAGGACTTCGAGCGCGATGGGCGGCGCGCGGTCGTGAGCGCACAGGCGCATGCGGACGGGAAGTCCTACACGACCACCGCCCAGTATGCGGGCGGCGAGCTCTACCTGAATCTGCCTGGAGCGCAGAGTTCGTCGATCACCCATGGCAAGAAGTGGATCGAGTACGACGTGAGTGACGTGGACGCTGCGCTCGGCGTCAAGGTGTCGTCCCTGTCCCCGTCGAGCACGTCCTCCAACCCCAGCGAACAGCTCTCGTATCTGAGAGCCGTCGGGGGAGCGGTCACTCGGATCGGTGCTCAGCAGGTCCAGGGGGTGCCCACGACGCACTACCGCGCGACCGTCGACTGGGCGCGCTACCCGGAAAGGGTCCCCGCGTCGGAGCGCGCGGCGGCGCGCGAGAGCGTCGCCACGCTCGAGCGGCTGACCGGCTCGTCCAGTCAGACAGTCGACGTGTGGATCGACGCCAAGCACCGTGTGCGTCGCCAGGAATTCACTGAGCAGGAGTGCATGCCCGGCACGTCCGGGAAGAGCGAAATGCGCGTCAGGGTCGAATACTTCGACTTCGGGCCGCAGGCGATTCCCAAGCCGCCCGCGGGCCATGAAGTCGCGAACGTCACCGACCTCATCGAGCGGCAGCTAGAGCACGTCAAGGTCGGCTGCTCCTAGCAGGGGCCGCGAGCTAGGCTCAGCCCCCGATCGGCCTGCGCGTGCCGCGCCCGCCGACCATCACGCGCGCGGGGCGCGCACCGAGCTCGAGCGCGTAGGAGACCGGACAGGGCCGGTGTGCGAGCAGCCGCAGCTGGCAGAAGACGCGTTCGACGAGCGTCGCGTCGCTCGAGATGCGCCAGGCGCCATCCTGCTCGTGCAGCTGCACGGTGCCCGTTCGCGGCGGCTGCGGCCACGGCCAGGCGGTGCGCGCGTGCGCGGTGTCGCCGTGCACGCTGACGTCGCTCACGCGCAGCCCGGCTGCCGTTTCGGCGCGCCCGTAGAACACGTGGACGTCGATCATCCGCGCGAACGCGCTCGAGGCTCCCCGCACGCACGTCCGGTCCCCCGGGGCGAGGCGTTCGGCGGCGGCGGGGGTGAAGGCGGCGCACAGCGCGGCCGCGTCCCGATCCATGAAGGCGTGCAGCGGCGCTCGCACGGCCTGGCTGACGAGCCGCGTCTGGTCGCCGTTGCTCCCGCCGCACCCTGCGAGCGCGGCGAGCAGCGCGAGCGCGACGGCGCCGGCGAGGGGGCGAGCGCGTTTCACGATCACAGCGCGTCTCACAGCCCCAGCGAGCGCCCGACGATCTCCTTCATGATCTCGTTGGCGCCGCCGTAGATGCGGGTGACGCGGGCGTCGGCGAAGGCGCGCGCGATGGGGTACTCGAGCATGTAGCCGTAGCCGCCGAACAGCTGCAGGCAGCGGTCGACGACGCGGCCCTGAAGGTCGGTGCACCACCACTTGGCGGTGGCGGCGTCCTCGGGGGTGAGCTCGCCGGCGTTGAGCGCGAGCGCGCACTGGTCGACGAACGCGCGCGCGATCTGCGTTTCGCCGTGGAGCTCGGCGAGCGTGAAGCGCGAGGCCTGGAAGGAGCCGATCGGCTGGCCGAACGCGTGGCGCTCGCGCACGTACTCGAGCGTCCAGCCGAGCGCGGCCTCGGCGGCGGCGACGGCGGCGGCGGCGATCGACAGGCGCTCCTGGGGGAGGTTGGAGACGAGGTAGCGAAAGCCCTCGCCCTCCTCGCCGAGCAGGTTGTCCAGCGGCACGTGCACGTCGGCAAACGACAGCTCGGCGGTGTCCTGCGCGTGCTGGCCGATCTTCTCGAGGTTGCGCCCGCGCTCGAAGCCCTCCATGCCGCGTTCGACGACCACCAGGCTGATGCCGCGGTGTCGCTCTTGATGCCCGCCCACCCCAGTCTTGACGGCGACGATCACGAGGTCGGCGTTGATGCCGTTGGTGATGAACGTCTTGGCGCCGTTGACGCACGTAGTGCTCGCCCTCGCGCCTGGCGCTGGTGGTCATCGCCGCGAGGTCCGAGCCGATCCCCGGCTCGGTCATCGCGATCGCGGTGATCAGCTCGCCCGAGGCGATGCCGTCGAGCCAGCGCTCGCGCTGGGGCTCGGTGCAGTAGCTCAGGAAGTACGGCACGCAGATGTCGTGTGTGCACCGACATTCCCAGCCCCACGCTGCCGACGGCCGCGCGCTGGGTCTCTTCGCCGATGACCATGTTGAAACGGAAGTCCTCGGCGCCCGCGCCGCCATAGGCCTCCGGCACGGCCATGCCCAGGAAGCCGCCCCTGCCGGCCAGCTCGTAGAGCTCGCGCGGCACGATCTCCGCGCGCTCCCACTCGCCGTAGCGGCCCTGCTCGCCGATCACCTCGCGCTCGAGGAACGTGCGGAAGCTCGCGCGGAAGTCTTCGTGTACGTCCTCGAACAGGCTGCGCCTCATGGGCGAGACCCTACCTGCCCAGAAGGAGTGCGAGCCGGACACGTCGAACAGAAGCGCCGACGATGAAGCGCGCAGCGACAAAGACCGCCGAGGCGCCGCCCGCGAACGGCACGAGCGAGCACCAGAGCCTGTCCAAGTACATCCAGGCGCGCTTCGACGAGTGCTCGCGCTCGCAGAAGGACGTCGCGCAGTACATCGTCGACCACCTCGACGAGGCCGCCTTTCAGACCGCGGAGGAGCTCGCGCGCCGCGCCAACACCTCCAGCTCGACGGTCGTGCGCTTCTCGCAGGCGCTCGGGTTCGAGGGCTTCCCCGAGCTGCAGGCGGCCGCGCGCGAGGAATACAGGCGCGTGAACGCCAAGGCCGGCAAGGACGCGGCGGGCGGGCCGTCATCCTCGACGCCGCTGTTCTCGCTCGACCAGAACGAGTTCGAGGCGGCGCTCGCCGCCGACCACCTCAATGTGGAGGACACCGCGCGCAAGGTCTCGCGCGGCTCCGTCGACGCGCTGATCGAGGCGATCGTCGACGCCGAGAAGGTGCTGGTGGCGGGCACCGACCAGATGGCGTTCTTCGCAAGCTACCTGCGCCACCTGCTGATGCTGCTCGACCTGCGCGTGGACGTCGTCGCAAGCCCCTCGCAGGAGGCGCTCAGCCGCCTCGGGCGCATCGACGCGAACACGCTCGTCATCGGCCTCTCCGCCGGGCGCCCGCACCCGCTGGTGGTGCGCGCGATGAAGCTCGCCCGCCACCGCCAGGCGCACACCGCGGCGATCACCGACGCGACGCTTTCGGAGGTCGCAAAGCTCGCGCAGATCAAGCTGTACTACTCCTCCAACAGTCCCGCTTACGTGCGCTCGCACACCGCTTTGCTCAGTGTCATCCAGGCGCTCGCCTATGGGGTGTATGCGCGCGACACCGCGCAGTACGACGATCGGATCAAGGCTTTTCGCTTGAAGTGACGCGACGCTACGCCGTGAGCCGCCTCGTCTCGCGGCCGCTTCGCGGCGGGCGAGCCGATCGTCTCACGGCTTCGCTTGGCGTTCCATGGGCCGTGAGGGGGACGCTCTCAGTGGCCGAAGGGGTTAGGCGATTGCTCGGTGCGGCCACTTTCGCTTGGTTAGCCGCCCCACGGCACCTAGGAAACCGTGCTTGGTTGATTGCGCTGGAGCTCTGGTGGATGCGTTGGCCGCGTCTCGATCGCCAGCTTGGATTGATTGATCGCGGGGTGGCTGCTGCTCGGAGGACTTCTGCTCAGCCAGCCTTGCGCCTGCTTGTTCGCTGAGGCGTGTCAGCTCCGCTTCGTCGAAGTCCCCCTCGTCGGGGCTCAGGGCCTCTCTTGCGCGCTCCAGGTCCGTGTCCTCCACGAGGATGCTGCCGCCGCCCGCGAGGCTGCCGCGCCCGCCGCCGGCCTTGCGCATGCACTGGATGCCGGCTTCAGAGAGGCGCCCCATCAGCAGTGAGGCCTCGAGCTCGGTCCGGGTTTGCGCGACGATCTTCAACACGGTCGGCCGCATCATCGCACCCTTTCACGGTCGGATTCGCCTCTTTCGATCCTCACCACGCCGCATGCGGCGTGGTCGGGGCCGCACATGTGCGGCCCCGTTGCGAGCCGTACATGTACGGCTCGGCCAGCCGGCGCATGCGCCGGCTGGAACAGCTCCTCAAAGTGCGCGCGCGCTCCCGGATAGACTGAGGCGCATGCGCGACGAAGCGACATTCAGGGTCAAGACGGGCCTGGCGGAGATGCTCAAGGGCGGCGTGATCATGGACGTGGTCACGCCCGAGCAGGCGAAGGTCGCCGAGGATGCAGGCGCCGCCGCGGTGATGGCGCTCGAGCGCGTGCCCGCCGACATCCGCCGCGACGGCGGCGTCGCGCGCATGTCCGACCCCGAGATGATCGCCGGCATCCAGGACGCCGTCAGCATCCCCGTGATGGCCAAGGCGCGCATCGGGCACTTCATGGAGGCGCGCGTGCTCGAGGCGCTGGCGGTCGACTACGTCGACGAGTCCGAGGTGCTCACGCCCGCCGACGAGGCCAACCACATCGACAAGTGGGACTTCAAGGTGCCGTTCGTGTGCGGCGCCACCAACCTCGGCGAGGCGCTGCGGCGCATCGGCGAGGGCGCCGCCATGATCCGCTCCAAGGGCGAGGCCGGCACCGGCGACATCGTCGAGGCGGTCCGCCACATGCGCCAGATCACCGGCGAAATCCGCCGCCTGGCGACGCTCGGCGCCGACGAGATAGCGACCGCCGCAAAGACGCTCGCCGCGCCGCTCGATCTCGTGCGCGAGGTCGCCGTCGCCGGGCGCCTGCCCGTCGTGCTGTTCTGCGCCGGCGGCATCGCCACGCCCGCCGACGCCGCGCTGATGATGGCGCTCGGCGCCGAAGGCGTGTTCGTCGGCTCCGGCATCTTCAAGTCCGAGGACCCGCCCACGCGTGCGCGCGCGATCGTCGAGGCCACCACTCACTGGCAGGACGCCGAGCGCGTCGCCCGCGCCTCGCGCGGGCTCGGCACGCCGATGGTCAGCCTGGAGAGCTCCAAGCTGGAGGACGAGCAGCTCCTCGCGCAACGTGGGTGGTAGCGCTGCGTCCAAAGTGGGCCGCCAGGACGGTTCAGGGTCGAGCGATGCAAGGACGCAGGGAGCGTGGCGTACTACGTACGCGAGCGACCGAGGACGCCGCAGCGCGAAGGTCATGGACCGTTCTGCGCTGATCGGCGTGCTCGCGCTGCAGGGCGGCTTCGAGGCGCACGAGCGGATGCTGCAAGGTCTGGGTGCTCTAACCCGCGAGGTGCGCGTGCCCGGCGACCTCGACGGTCTGGACGGGCTCGTGGTGCCCGGTGGCGAGTCGACCACCATGACTCTCGGCATCGCCCGCGAGGGCCTCGCCGAGCCGCTGCGCGAGCTCGCCGCCGGCGGCGGGGCCGGCGGGATTCCAATCCTCGGCTCGTGCGCGGGGCTGATCATGCTCGACCGCGACCATCTGGGGGTGATGGACATGCGCGCCGAGCGCAACGCCTTCGGCCGCCAGATCCGCAGCTTCGAGGCCGACGTGCGGGTGCGCGGCATCGACGGGCCTCCCATCCGCGGCATCTTCATCCGCGCGCCCTGGATCGCCGAGCACGGGCCCGACGTGGAGATCCTCGGCGAGGTGGACGGCCACGCGGTGGCCGCGCGCCAGGGGAGGGCGCTGGCGGTGTCCTTCCACGCCGAGCTCGGCGCCGACGATCGCCTGCACCGGCTGTTCCTGGATCTCGTGGGGGAGAGTCGTGCCGCGGGGCCGGCCACGGGGCCGGCTGCCGCGACCGGATAGCGGCCGCGGCTAGGCAGCAGGCGTGCTGCTGAGAGCGGCGAGCGTGTGCCTCGCGGCGGCCTCGAAGCGCGCCACGTCGCCGTAGGGGCGTGCGACGAGCATCGCCCCCTGAAGGGCGCCGAGGACCGTTTGGGCCACGTCCGCGGGAGATCCGTCGAAGGACAGCATTCCCTCTGCCCGGCCGTCCGCGAGCACGCTCGCCAGCCACGCGAGGTTGTGGTCGAAGAAGCGAACCACCGCGCCGCGCATCGGCGGCGGCAGGGTCTGGTATTCCGCTGCCAGCATCCCGCACAGGCACATGCGGTCTCCGCGCAGCACGCCCGCGTAGAGCGCGGCGTACGCGTCGAGCTTCGCGCCGGCGCCGGAGCTAGTGCTGTCGATGCCTTCGAGCGCTTCCTCGAAGCGGGCGGAGTATCGCTCGATCAGCGCCTCGCCAAGCTCGGCCTTGCTCGCGAAGTGGTAGTGCAGGCTGGCCTTCGTGACGCCGAGCTCCACTGCGATGTCCGCGTAGCTGAACCCGTTGTAGCCCTGGCTCTGCACCAGTCGCTCGGCGACGTCGAGGATGCGCTGCGCCGTGCTCGTCGGCGCTTGAGATTGCGTCACCGCCATGTCTCGAATTTTCGCATAAGGCCGTTTATCGCTCGTCTTGACATTCAACCTACTAGTAGGTAAGAATAGCGGGAACGAGCACCCAGGGCAACGGGAGGATGATGCCGATGCAGACAACGGAGCACAGGAGCTTCGACGCGCCTGACGAGACACGCGACTTCCCCCACGGACACGCTGGCATTCTCAAGATGGGCGGCGGCGAGATCGGGATGATGGTCTTCGAGCCGGGCTGGCGCTGGTCCAACGACGTCAAGCCGATCGCCAACACGGCCAGCTGCCAGGCGCCGCACTTCCAGTACCACGTCAGCGGCCGGCTCGCCATCCTCATGGACGACGGCACCGAGTTCGTCGCCGGCCCCGGGGACGTCACCTCGCTGCCAAGCGGGCACGACGCCTGGGTGGTGGGCGATGAGCCCGTCAAGGTCATCGACTGGTTCGGCGCCAGCGACTACGCCAAGAAAGCCTGACCCATCGCCGACGCGCGCCGCGCCGGCGACACCTGACCATTCCAACCCTGAGAGGTGAGCTTCATGGGACGCAAGATCGCAGACTGCCGTCGCTTCGAGAGCGACAACAACTGCTCGCTTACGATCATCGGCGAGGAGGACGAGGTCATCGCCACCGCCGCGCAGCACGCCGTTGCAGCGCACGGCCACCAGGACACCCCGGAGCTGCGCGCACAGCTGCAGGCGATGCTCGAGCCCGAGGAGAGCTACGTCGCGGGCACGCGGGCGCCCGAACCGTTCCCGAGCTGACCGGGGAGCAACCGCCAGGAGAGCACGGCCCTGCCGGGTCGCCCCGCCCCTGGGCCGGGCGGCGTCCGACGGGGCATCGGCGATACTCAGACCGTGCGTGTCTCGGTCGCCGCGGACGAGCTCACCGGCGTGGCCGCCGCGATCGCGGCGAGCTCGAGCGTCGCGGACACCACACGCTCCGCCACGGCGCCCTCGCCGAGGGTGAGCGCGCGGACTGGGCGTGGGCGTCGGAGGCGGTCGCGCGCGACGTCGCCGAAGGGCGCGCCGAGCAGGGCATCGTGTGTTGCTGGACGGGCACCGGCGCGTCGATCGCCGCCAACAAGGTCGACGGCGTGCGCGCCGCGCTGTGCCTGGACGCGCCCACAGCCGCCGGAGCGCGCAAGTGGAACGACGCCAACGTGCTCGCGCTCAGCCTGCGCGCGACCTCCCACGCCGAGCTGTCGGAGATCCTCGACGCGTGGTTCGCCGCCGAGCCCAGCGCCGAGGTCGAGGACCGGGCGAACGTCGAGCGCCTCGCGGCGATCGAGCGGGGCGGTTAGCTCAGGCGGCGCTCGCCGCGGGCGCCCCGGGGCTCGACTCCAGCTGCACGCCGGCATCCGCAAGCGCCGGCACGCCGCCGTCGACCACGTGGATCACGTCCTGGGCGCCGTGGAGCTTGAGCAGGCTGGCGGCCGTCGCCGCCCGTACGCCGCCCGCGCAGATCACCGCGATCGGTCGCGTGGGATCGATCCCACGCGGCACCTCGGTGAGGTCGTGCCACGCGGTGAACACAGATCCCGGCACGTGGCCCGCGGTCCATTCGTGGCGCTCGCGCACGTCCAGCAGCTGCAGGTCCGGCTCCTTGGCCAGCCAGCCGCGCAGGTCGGCCGCCGCGACCCGGTCGGTGTGCTCGGCCGGGTGGCGTTCCTGGCGCCAGTTGGTCATCCCTCCCGCCAGCAGGCCGGCGATGTTGCGCACGCCGACCGCCAGCGCGAGCTTCGCCGCGCGGCGCCCGTCGGCGTCGTCGCGGCCGATGAACACGATCTCCTGGTCGTGATCGGCCAGCCACGCGAGCTTGGAGCCGAAGCCGGAGGTGAATGACGGGATGCAGATCGAGCCGTGGATGTGAACGTCGTCGAACTGCAGATCGGTGCGCACGTCCACCAGCAGCGCGCCCTCTTCGCGCTTGAGCTGCACCTGGTGCGGATACAGCGCGGGCACCTCCACGCCGCTGGTCACCAGCGGCCCGCGGTTGAGCGCCACGATCTTCTCGAAGTTGGGCGGCTGCGGCCCGAGCCTGGCCAGCGCCTGCTCCACGAACTCCGCCTCCTGCTCGATCGCCAGCGTGGGGTTGTGGCGGCGCTCGAAGCCGATCGTCGAGCAGATCTTCGCGTCCATGCCGGCGCCGCCGCACATCGACCCGCCCAGGTGGGCCGGCCACAGCTCGCAGTCGTCAGGCAGCGGCAGCAGCTTCTCGCGCACCGACGCGAAGATCTCGCGCGCGCCCTGCGAGGCCTCGATCGCCAGGTCGGTGCGCGCAACGTCGCCCACGAACAGGCTGTCGCCGCTCAGCACCGCCCACGGGTCGGCTCCGCGCTCGGTGTCGATCAGCAGGAACGCCGTGTGCTCGGGACGATGTCCCGGGGTGTGCAGCGCGCGCACGGTCAGCGATCCCAGCTGCAGCTCCCAGCCGTCGTCGAACGGCTCGTGCTCGTAGTCGGGCGTCGCCAGGCGGTGCACGTGGATGCGCGCGCCGGTGGCCGCCACCAGCCGCCCGTGCCCGGACACGTGGTCGGCGTGGTTGTGGGTCTCCAGCACGTGCGCGATTCTCACGCCGCGGTAGCGCGCCAGCTCGAGGTACTCGTCGATCTCAAAGCGCGGGTCGACCACCGCCGCCACCCCCGCGTGCTCGTCCCCGATCAGATACGAGGCGCAGCCGAGGTCGTCGTGG
This sequence comes from uncultured Solirubrobacteraceae bacterium, assembly GCA_963756205.1. Classification (GTDB taxonomy): domain Bacteria; phylum Actinomycetota; class Thermoleophilia; order Solirubrobacterales; family Solirubrobacteraceae; genus Palsa-744. The sequence goes on along the minus strand of CAVWMU010000005.1, from coordinate 45,424 downwards.
GTTATCTGCTTGAACAGCATCAGGGCGTTCCCCGGCCGGGAGAGCGTTCGCTCATGCCGGCCCGCGCAGCTCCGTCGCCATGTTCGCACAGCGCTCGCACACCTCCGGCGGGATCGCGCCGGCGCGCATCAGCAGCGCGAACAGCTTGCAGCCGACGCACATGCCGAACACCGACTCGAGCGTCGCCGCCGCGATCACTGCCCCCAGCAGCGCGTACCCCGCGGTGCTCAGCCCGAAGCCCAGCGCCAGCACCGCCGCCGTGAGCGACAGCGTCGCGCCGATCCCCTGGGCGAAGCGCTTGGGCGGGCCCGGAACCGGCCGGGCGGTGACGGGAAGGCGCGGCACGACCACGCGCGTCACCATCTGGCCGAGCGGGCTGAGCGTGGGGCCGCTCGCCACCCGCGCGAGGAAGCCGTACGCGATCAGCGCCGTCAGCCACGGCTGGTTCAGCGCGATCGTGGCCGCGCTCAGCAGCACCACGCCGGCCGCGACCAGGCGGGCGGAGACCTCGTTGACGGGATCCGGGAACGAGAAGAGCGTGCTTTTGTGCACTGATGGCATCGACAAGATGAGTTTAGCGCGGGCCGGGACCGTCTCGCACGGAACCTGCGCAGCGGTCATGGAGCAAGCTGGGCCGCGCGCGGGCGTAATCGGTGTTGCACCGTGCTACACTCAGCTGGTGCCGACGACCAGGCCGCGTCACACGATCACCGAGACACCGCCCGTGCAGGAGGCGCTCGACGAGCTGCGCGCAAAGCTGAGCGGCAACCCGATCGACTTTGCCGAGCTGGTGATCTTGGGCGCTCACGCGAAGGCGCGCCGGCTTGCCGATCCGAGCGAGCAGGCCCGCAGGGCGCGTGTAGAGCTGGCGGAATGGATCCGCGGCGGCAGCGGGCCCAAGCTGGACATCGCTGCGGCCGAAGAGGTCAAGTACCTCGGGCAGAGCGCCAACTACGACGAGTAGCGTGCTGCTGCTCGACAACTCCGCGTGGGCCAGGCTGCTCCAGGGCCTCGTTGCGAAGGCGCGGGCGGAGACGATCGCGGAGGCGATGGAAGCGCAGGAGATCGCCGTCTGCCTGCCGTTCCTGCTCGAGGTCGGCTTCTCAGCCCGCTCGGCCGCGGACCGCAAGGCGCTGATGGCGCGTCTGGACGAGTTGCCGCGAATCGCCATCGACAGCGAGGTCGAACGCCTGGCCTCACAGGCGCAGCGCGAGCTCACCGAGGTCGGTCACCATCGGCTCGCGCCGATGGATGTCATGATCGCCGCGTGTGCGCACCGAGCGGAAGCTGGGGTGCTGCACTACGACGCCGACTACGACGTCCTCGCGGAGCACACCAGTCTGGTGTTCGAGAGCGAGTGGCTCGCGCCGGCTGGCACGTTGTGACCGACCGCTCAAGCCGCGCGGAAGCGCACCACGCCCGCGCGCTCTTCTTCGACGACCGCCCCGTCGCGCAGCAACAGGTCGACGTGGCCGAGCACCTCCGAGAGCGTCAGGTAGGCCTGGGTGACGGCGACGTTGCCCCACATCTCCTGCGCGATCTCGTGCGCCGTGCGCGGCTCCGAGGCGATCAGGCGCAGCATCTTCTCCGCGCGGCGGCGATGCATGCGAAAGCGCTCGTCGATCAGCGCCGCATGGTCGGTGATGGGGCGGCCGTGACCGGGCAGCACCAGCGAGAGCCCCATCGCGCGCGTCTTCTCCAGCGACTCCATGTAGGTGATCAGCGCCTGCGGACGGGGCTCGCTGTACTCCTCGTCGGCCTCCAGCGGCCGTGCCAGCAGCGGGTTGGAGGAGATGTGCGCGATCAGGTGATCGGCGGCCAGCATCATCGCGCGCGACTCGTCCACGAACACCGTGTCCGACGGGCTGTGCCCGGGGCGGTGCAGCACGCGCAGCGAGCGCTCGCGCAGCTCGAGCACCGAGCCGTCGGCCAGCGGGCGCGTCACCTCCACTGCAGTGCCCCACGCGCGGAAGCCCGCTGAGACGGCGCGCAGCGCGGTCACGATTTCCGGCGGGATGCCGTGCCGCAGCATCAGGCGCTCGGCGAAGCGGTCTTCGAGGTCCGTCTGGTGGCCGTAGCTGGCGAGGAACGGCGCGAGCCGGTCGAGCGCAGCGACCTCCGCGCCCGAGCGGCGCGCGAGGATCGACGCCAGCCCGAAGTGGTCCATGTGCTGGTGGGTGATCACCAGCAGCTCGATGTCCTCGATCGCGTGTCCGTGTCCGGCCAGCGCCTGTTCCAGCTCGTCCAGCGCCTTCGCCGAGTTGGCCCCGAGTCCACGAGCGTCAGCGGCGTGTCCTCGATCAGGTACGCGTTCACGCGCCCGACCATGAACGGCGTCGGGATCGCCAGGCGGTGGACGCCCGCGTCGGCGGCCAGCGCGAGCGCCTCGCGCTCGGCCCGCGCCTGCGCGTCCTGCGCTTCGGCCTCCTGACGCTGCGGGTCCTCCGCGTCGCTCATACCCTGGGTGGCACAGGCGAGCGGATCAGCGCCAGGACCTCGTCGCGGCGCCGGCGCATGTCCTCGGGCGAGACCAGCGACTCCAGGCACAGGCGCAGCAGCGGCTCGGTGTTGGACGGGCGCACGTTGAAGTGCCAGTCCTCGTAGTCGATCGAGATCCCGTCCAGGCGCTCCTGGCGTGCGTCGGCGTAGCGCGCGGCGATCTCCTGCATCTTGGCGGCCGGGTCGGCGACCTCGGAGTTGACCTCGCCGGAGATGAAGTACCTGGAGTGGTAGGGGGCCAGCAGCTCGGACATGCGCTTGCCCTCGCGGCACAGCAGCTCGAGCACCAGCAGCGCCGGGATCGTGCCGGAGTCCGCGCAGTAGAAGTCGCGGAAGTAGTAATGCCCGGAGACCTCGCCCCCGAACAGCGATCCCTCCTTGCGCATGCGCGTCTTGAAGAACGCGTGCCCCACGCGGTTCATGTACGGGGTGCCGCCCGCCTGGCGCACCGTGTCGGGCACAGCGCGCGAGGCGCGCACGTCGTACAGGATCGCCTCGGGGCGCGGGATTCGGGTTTTTGCGCAGCAGCGACTGCGCCAGCAGCGCCGTCAGGAAGTCGCCGTCGACGAACGCGCCAGTGTCGTCGATGAAGAAGCAGCGGTCCGCGTCGCCGTCCCACGCGATGCCCAGGTCGGCGCCCGTGTTGCGGACCTTCTCGATGATCAGCTGCCGGTTCTCGGGCAGCAGCGGGTTGGGCTCGTGGTCGGGGAAGTTGCCGTCGGGCGTCCAGTAGGTCTCGATCAGCTCGAGGTTCAACCCCTCCAGCACCGGGCCGACCATCGGGCCGGCCATCCCATTGCCGCCGTCCACCACCACCTTCAGCCTTCTGTTCGAGGCGCGGATCACCTCGGGGTCGATGAAGCCCAGGGCGGCCGTCTGGAACTCCTCATACAGCTGCACCTCCTCGAGCGTGCCCCGCCGGTCGGGCTCGCCGCCGCGCGCGCCCGCGCCCGCCGCGAGCTCGGCTTCTACCTCGCGGCGGATGTCCTGGATGCCGGAGTCGCCCGACAGCGCGATTGCGCCCTCGCGCACGAGCTTCGCGCCCGTGTACGCCTTGGGGTTGTGCGAGGCGGTGCACATCAGCCCGCCGTCCAGCTCGCGCGAGCCGACCAGGAAATACAGCATCTCGCTGCCCACCTGGCCCGCGTCGATGACGTTCGCGCCCGCCGCCAGCAGGCCCTCGCGGTAGCGCGCCGCGAGCTCCGGCGCGCTCAGGCGCATGTCGCGGCCGAGGCCGATCCGCAGCGCGGCCACCGGCCTGCCCGCCAGCCGGCCAAGCACGCGCGCGAACGCGCCGCCGATCAGCTCCGCCAGATCGCCGTCGATCTGCTGCGGGTAAAGGCCACGGATGTCGTAGGCCTTGAAGATGTCGGGCGAGACGGCCGTCATGCGGGCTCGCATCCTAGAGCCGCACCGCGAGACCGGCGGTCACGGGTGACCGCCGGTCTCGCCCGTGACCATCAGAACGAGGCGCCGGATGCCCCTCGAAGTATCCTTCTCGCCATGTCAGGACACTCCAAGTGGGCGAGCATCAAGCACAAGAAGGCGATCGTGGACTCGCGCCGCGGCGCGCAGTTCTCCAAGCTCACGCGCGCGATCACCGTCGCCGCGCGCGACGGCGGCGGCGATCCCGTCGGCAATCCCGCGCTCGACCTGGCGATCCGCAAGGCCAAGGAAGCGTCGATGCCGAAGGACAACATCGAGCGCGCGATCGCCAAGGGCACCGGCGAGGGCGGCGAGGCGGAGGCGATCGAGACGGTGCTCTACGAGGGCTACGGGCCCGGCGGCGTGGCCGTCCTCGTGGAGGCGCTCACCGACAACCGCAACCGCACCGGCGCCGATGTGCGCCACGCGTTCTCCAAGAACGGCGGCAACCTCGGCGAGCCCGGCTCGGTTGCCTACCTGTTCGAGAAGAAGGGCATGATCGTGATCGACGGCGCGCGCTACAGCGAAGACGACCTGATGGCCGCGGTCGATGCCGGCGCCGAGGACATCGCCACCGACGAAGGCGTCTTCGAGGTGATCACCGCGCCGGCGGACTTCGCCGTTGTGCGCAAGGCGCTGGAGGACGCGGGGGTGGAGATGGAGAGCGCCGAGCTGGCCTACCGTCCGTCCAGCACGGTGCCCGTCGACGAGGGACAGGCCGGCAAGCTGATGCGGCTGATCGAGGCGCTCGAAGACAGCGACGACGTCAGCGCCGTGCACGCCAACTTCGACGTCTCCGCCGACGTGCTCGAGCGTGTCGCCGGCTAGCAGAGGGTGGCGCAGCCGGCCGCAGGCCGGCCAGCCGGGCCCCTCTTTCTCGATCGGTCCAGGGTGGCGCAGCCGGCCGCAGGCCGGCCAGCCGGGCCCCTCTTTCTCGATCGGTCCAGGGTGGCGCAGCCGGCCGCAGGCCGGCCAGCCGGGCCCCTCGGACGCGGCCGAGGCTCAGACGGGCAGCCGCCGCGCTCGGAACAGCGGCACCGGCTCGCGGATACCGCGCAGGCGACGCTCGCCCGCGTAGGACCAGCCGTAGCTGTCCCTGGCCGACTCGCGCACCTCGCGCTCGGCGAGCACGCTGCCGGGGCGGGCGATCGCGGTGATGCGGCTGGCGAGGTTGACCGGCCGCCCGAACCAGTCGCCGGCGCGCGGCAGCGCGAGGCCGACGGCGGCGCCGGCGCGCAGCTGCGGGAAGTCCTCGCCCTCTGCGTCGGCGGCGTCGATCAGGTTGAGCGCTGCCTCCAGCAGCGGCTCGGGCTCGGGCGCGGCGAGCATCGCCGCGTCGCCGATCGTCTTCACCAGCCGCACCGGCGGCTCGGCGACCTCGGAGGCCAGCGTCTCCAAGCGCGCGGCGAGGTGGCCGAGCTCCTCGGGCGGCACCTCCTCGCCCAGGCGCGTGAAGCCGACGAGGTCGGCGAAGCACACCGCCACCTCGCGCGAGCCGGGTAGGCGTCCGCCGTCGCGCTCCAGCGCGCTGATCACCTCGCTCTGGGCCGTGTGGCGCAGGTGCAGCGCGAGCACGTTGCTGAGCATCGGGTCGACCAGCGGGTACAGCTGGGCGGCCGCCTGCCCGTAGCGGCTGGCGAGGTCGCGCTCGCTCATCCCCGGCTCGAGCACCAGTTTCAGCGGCAGCAGCCGCAGGCTGTCGGCGGCCTGCGAGAGGCCGCGGCCGAGCACGCGCAGCAGGTCGAGGATGTCCTCGTCGGAGATGCCCGCCTCGCGCGCCAGCACGATCCTCGCCGCGGACTCCATCTCGGCCTCCGTGTAGACCGCCTCGTCGGGCTCCGGGATCGGCAGTCCCATCGCGCGGCGCGCGGCCGCCAGGAACTCCGGCTCGACGCCGCTCAGCTCGGCCACCTGCGCCGCCGTATAGCGCTCGTTGCCCACGATCACGCGGTCGGCGGGCAGGAAGATGATCGTGCCGCTGGCGGTCGTGCGGCGCAGCTCCGACAGCGCCACGCCTTCGCGGCTCAGCTGCTCCAGCAGCGCCAGGCGCTCCGCGCGCGCCCTTCCCTCCAGGCCGTCGAGCAGGCCCTCGGCGGCGAAGTCGATCTGCGGCGCGGGCATCCCGCGCAGCGTAGGGCACACCGTGGGGCGCATCCCCTCGCGGAGCACACCCGGAGGGCGCAGGCAGGCAGGCAGGCGGGCAGGCGTCCGGCAGCGGGCGCAGAATCACAGGCTGTGATCGTCCTCGGCATAGATCCGGGCCTAGCCAGCACCGGCTACGGCGTCGTGGCACGCCGTAGCGGCAGGCTGCTGGCGCTGGACGGCGGCGTCATCGCCACGCGCGCGGGGCTCGCGCCCGAGCGGCGTCTGGCCGAGATCCACGCGGCGGTGGACGCGCTGCTCGTCGAGCACGAGCCCGACGCAGTCGCGCTGGAGGAGCTGTACTTCGGTCAGAACGTGCGCACGGCGTTCGCCGTCGGGCAGGCTCGCGGCGTGGTGCTGCTGGCGGCCGGCCAGCACGGGGTGCCGTGCGCCGGCTACACCCCCCAGCAGGTCAAGGGCGCGGTCTGCGGCAGCGGACGCGCGCAGAAGGACCAGGTGGCGCGCATGGTCCAGGCGCTGCTCGGCCTGCCGGAGCTGCCGCGGCCAGACCACGCGGCGGACGCGCTCGCGGTCGCGGTCTGCCACGTCAACTGCGCGCCGCTGGCGATGGCGCTGGCAGGCGCGCAGGCGGGGGTGGGCGGGTGATCGCGCTGCTGCGGGGCGAGGTCGCCGTGCGCCGCAGCGACCACGTGGTGTTCTCAGCGGCAGCGTCGGCTACCGCGCTGCCGTTTCGGCGCAGACGCTCGCGCACGTGCCCGCGATCGGCGAGCAGGTGACGCTGCACACGCATCTGATCGTGCGCGACGACGCGCTCACGCTTTACGGCTTCGCCACCCGAGCAGGAGCGCGATCTGTTCCTGATGCTGCTGGCGTGCAGTCGGTCGGACCGAAGGTCGCGCTCGCGGTGCTCTCGGGCGGGCGCGCCGCGGGAGCTGATCGCGCGCGCTCGCGGCGCGGCGACGCCGCGCGCTTCCAGGCCGTTCCCGGGATCGGCAAGCGCACGGCGGAGCGGATCATCGTCGAGCTGCGCGAGAAGGTGGGCGTGCGGGATCGGAGCCCACTCGCCCGCGCGGCGCGACGCCGATCGTCGCGCGGCGCGGCGATCGGCAGACCCGCGCATGCTCGCGCGCGACGGCCTGCTCGGGCTCGGCTACGGCCGGCCGAGGCCGAGGAGCTGCTCGCCGGCGCCGAGGGCGAGACCGCCGAGGAGCTGATCGGCGCCCGCGCCTGCGCGCTCGGCGACGTGAGGCGATGGCCGATGACCGACACCGCCGCGCCCCGCATCCAGACCCCGCATCTCGTCGCCGACGACGAGCTCGACCGTTCGCTGCGCCCGCGGCGGCTGGAGGAGTTCGTCGGGCAGGAGGCGCTGCGCGACCAGCTGGCGGTCTCGATCGAGGCGGCCGCGCGCCGCGGCGAGGCGCTCGACCACGTGCTGCTCGCCGGCCCGCCCGGGCTCGGCAAGACCTCGCTCGCGCAGATCGTCGCCGCCGAGCTGGACGTGCCGTTCGTGCAGACCGCGGGACCGGCGCTCGAGCGCAAGGGCGACATCGCCGGCGTTCCTGACCGCGCTCGAGCCGCGCGGCGTGTTCTTCGTCGATGAGATCCACCGGCTGCCGCGCACGCTCGAGGAGACCTTCTACCCGGCGATGGAGGACCGCTGGCTGCCGATCACCGTCGGGCAGGGCGCCGGCGCGCGCGTCGTGACGCATCGAGCTGCCGCCGTTCACGCTGATCGGCGCGACGACGCGCACCGGTCTGCTTGACGACGCCGCTGCGCGACCGCTTCGGCATCCAGGCAGCGCCTCGAGCACTACGCGCCGCGAGGAGCTCGCGATCGATCGTGCGCCGCTCGGCGCGGATCCTCGAGATCGAGATCGAGGACGGACGGCGCGCTGGCGATCGCCGCAGCGCAGCCGCGGGCACGCCGCGCGTCGCCAACCGGCTGCTCAAGCGCGTGCGCGACTTCGCGGAGGTGCGCGAGCGGCGGGCGTCGTCACCGCGCAGCGCGGCGCGACGCGGCGCTCGAGCTGCTGGAGGTCGACGAGCGCGGGCTCGACCGCCTCGACCGGCGAGATCCTCCGCACGATCTGCGAGAAGTTCGACGGCGGCCCCGTCGGCCTGTCGACGCTCGCGGTCGCCGTGGGCGAGGAGCAGGACACGATCGAGGACGTGTACGAGCCGTATCTGCTGCAGCGGGGCCTGATCAAGCGCACGCCGCGCGGCAGGATGGCGACGGCGGCGGCGTACGAGCATCTCGGCCTGCAGGCGCCCGCCGCACGCGGGAGCGTCGCTGTTCTGAGGCCCAGCGCGCGCGTGGCCGGGATGTGAACAGGCGCTCGGAGGGGCGCGTTCCCGGCGCGGCCCTGGGTAGTCTGTGTGGGAGACACCATGGCCCATCCGTTCATCTGCCCGAACTGCGGGCACCGCACAAGCGAGCTCGACCGCAACATCGGCTTCACGCGTCAGCCCAAGGGCTGCTCGAAGTGCGGCTTCGCGTTCCTGTTCGAACTGCTCGACGACTACTACCCGGCGCCCGACGCGGCGTTCTTCGTGTGCGACGGCGAGGGCCGCGTGGTCGGGTGCGGGAAGAACTCGTTCGCGTTCACGGGCCTGGAGGAGGAAGACGTGATCGGCCAGCGCGTCGAGCAGGTGCTCGGCCTGAGCTTCGCCAATGGCGATGATCCGGTCTCGACGGTGCTCGAGTGGGGCGTGCGCGCGCTCGAGGTTCCGGTCAGCGTCAGCGGCGAACGCGACGTGACGGCCAGCGCCAAAGCGGACATGTTCCCCGCCTACGACGACGACGGCGGGCTGTTGCTGGTGCTCACCCCTGACAAGTAGTCTCTGACGACGATGACCGATCGCCGACGCAACGCCCTGATCCTCCTGCTCGTGGTGGGCCTCGTGATCGCGTCCGTGGCCGCGATCACCACCATGAAAACGCGCCTCGGGCTCGACCTGAAGGGCGGCGTCGAGCTCGTCTACCAGGGCAAGCCGACCCCGCAGTCGAAGGTGACCCCCGAATCGCTCGAACGCGCGATCGACATCATGCGCACGCGCGTCGACCAGCTGGGCGTGGCCCAGCCGGAAATCCAGCGCTCCGGCGGCGATGAAATCGACGTCGCGCTCCCCGACGTCAGCAACGCGACGCGCGCGCAGGAAGAGGTCGGCAGGACCGCGCAGCTGCAGTTCTACGACTGGGAGCCCAACGTGATCGGCCCCAACGGCCAGAAAGCGGGGGCGAGCGAAGGCACGGTCACCGGCGACTCCACCAGCACCGGGGCCGGCGGGGTGACCGCCGGGCTGCCCGAGTATCAGGCGGTGCTGCGCGCCGCCAAACGCGCGCCGATCCTGCGCCGCGCCGACACGACCTGGGGGCCGGGGTGCACCCCGGCGCAGGTGAAAGAATGCATCTACGGCAGCTGGTACCTGCTCGACACGGCCCACGAAAAGGTCGTGCGCGGCCCTGAAGAAACCGAACACAACCTCTACTCGGACCTCCCCAAGCAGCCTGCCGGCGCCAAGCTCAAGGCGGTGCGCGTCAATCCCGGCACCGTGCTGGTCCAGGCCCACCCCGTGGAAAGCGCGGCGGGCAAGATCAGCAACCCCTCGCCCAACAGCTGGTACGTGCTCAACGACGAACCGGTGCTCTCCGGCAGCGACATCACCAACCCGACGCAGAGCAACGACGAATCGACCGGCCAGCCCGACGTGACGTTCGGCTTCGACTCGCACGGCAAGACCGTCTTCGAACGGGTCACCAAGGCGATCGCCCATCGCGGCCAGGAAGCCCAGCTTCCGGGGATCAGCCACGAAGCGGCGCTGCAGCACTTCGCCGTCGTGCTGGACGGCCAGCTGATCACGGTGCCGTCGATCGACTTCAACAAGTACCCCGAAGGGATCGACGCCTCGACCGGCTCTGAGATCTCCGGCGGGTTCACGCTCACCTCCGCGCAGAACCTCGCCAACGAGCTGCAGTCCGGTGCGCTGCCGATCAAGCTGGTGCTGATCTCCCGCTCGCAGGTCTCGGCGACGCTCGGCAAAACGGCCCTCAACCAGGGCCTCACGGCGATGATCGCGGGCTTCCTCGTGGTGTGCCTGTTCCTGCTGCTCTTCTACCGCGTGCTCGGCGCGATCGCCGTCGGCGGCCTGGTCATCTACGGGACGTACCTCTTCGCGCTGGTCAAGCTGATCCCCGTCACCCTGACGCTCCCGGGCATCGCCGGCCTGATCCTCACGATCGGCGTGGCGGCGGACGCGAACATCGTGATCTTCGAGCGTGTCAAGGAGGAGATCCGCGGCGGCAGGTCGATCATCTCCGGCATCGCCACGGGCTACAAACACGGCTTCGCGGCGATCGTCGACGCGAACGTGGTGACGTTCATGACGGCGTTCATCCTGTTCGCGCTGGCGACCGCGGAAGTCAAGGGGTTCGCGTTCATGCTCGGCATCGGCGTGCTGGTGTCGCTGTTCACCGCCGTGCTCGCCACGCAGGCGGCGCTCGGCGCGATGAGCCGCTCGCGGCTGGTCGCCCATCCGGCGGCGCTCGGCGCGGCGCGGCGGGGCAAAGGCTGGACGTTCGACTTCATGGGCGCCTCGCGGTGGTTCTTCTCGCTGTCGGGCACGATCCTGCTGATCGGCGCGCTGGCGATCGGCGGGCGGGGGCTGAACTTCGGCATCGACTTCAAGTCCGGCACGCGCATCCAGACCGCGTTCATCAGGCCCGCCTCCGAGGGCGAAGTGGCGAGCGTGATGAAGGAAGCCGGCTATCCGAACGCCCAGGTGCAGAAGTTCACCAACACGAGCATCGGCGGCAACGGCTACCAGATCTCGACGAAGACGCTCATCCCGGAAAAGGTCAAGAACATCCAGGCGGCTCTCGACAAGAAGTTCGGCAACGGCCCGACCCACCCGGGCACCAAGGACTTCTCATCCACCTCGATCGGACCGACGTTCGGGAAAACGGTCGCCAACGCGGCGGTGATCGCGATCATCGCCTCGCTGCTCGTGATCTCCGCGTACATAGCGCTGCGCTTCGAGTGGAAGTACGCGGTGCCGGTGCTGATCGCGCTGATGCACGACCTCTTGATCACGGCCGGCGTCTACTCGCTGACGGGGAGGGAAGTCACGACGGCGACGGTCGCCGCGCTGCTGACGATCCTCGGCTATTCGCTGTATGACACGATCATCGTGTTCGACCGCGTGCGCGAGAACGTCCCGCGCATGCCGCGCGCCGCGTTCTCGCAGATCGTCAACCGCTCGATGTCCGAGGTCGTCACCAGGTCGCTGGCGACGAGCTTCTGCACGCTGCTGCCGGTGCTCGCCCTGCTGCTGTTCGGCGGGGAAACGCTCAAGGACTTCGCCTTCGCGCTGATGGTCGGCGTGGCCTCGGGCGCCTACTCCTCGATCTTCATCGCCTCGCCCGTGCTGACCCACTGGAAGGAGCGCGAGCCCGGCTACCGCGTGCGCCGGGCGCGGATCGTGCGCGAACTGGGTGCCGTGCCCGCCTACGCGACGACCGCGACGGGCGCGCCCGAGGACGTCGAGCCCGAGCGCAAGCGCCGGCGCACGCGGCGCGGGAGCCTGGTCGCGCCGGAGGCGCCCGGCCAGGAGATCTCGCGGGACGAGTTCCGGGAACTGGTGGCCGATCTCGACGTCGAGGGCACGCCCAACGGCGCGCCCGCCGGGACCCCCACGAGTGGTCGCGGACGCCGCGCGCGTGGGGCGGACGCCAGCGCCACGGCGGCGCCGCCCGCGCCTCCCGCATCCTCCCCGGAGACGGAGCGCGACCCCACGGCCGACCTCACCCCCGAGGACCTCGTGCTCAAGGAAGACCCCAAGCCGCGCCAGAAGGCCCGGCGGGCGGGCGCGCGTCGCAACAAACGTCACGGGCGGTCGCGCTGATGGGACTGCTCGCCTGGGTGATCATGGGCCTTGCGATCTGGCATTTCACGATCTTCCTGCCCGACCGCTTCTGGGGCGGGATCGTCGGCGCGTTCGTGGGCTCGCTGATCGGCTCGATCGTCGTCGGGCTGATCATCTATGGCGTGCGGGTCTCCGCGCTGCGCATCCCCGGCGAAAAGGCGACCGACATCGGCGTCGTGCTGTACGCCGTACCGGGCGCGCTAATCGGGATCGCCGCGATCTATCTCGAGGGGATGCGTCGCGAACGCGCGGCCGAGGAGATCGCGCCCGGGTAGGGCCGCCGCGGATCCCGGCTCGCGATTCCGTCTCACCCTGGCCGTAGTCTCGCGGCGTGCTCGCATGCCGCTTCGAGATACCCGACTGCCCGCCCGCCGCGGTGGAGCGGCTGCGGCGCGAGCTGGGCGTGAGCGGGGCGCTCGCGCAGGTGCTCGTGCGCAGGGGCATGGCCGACCCCCAGCTCGCGCGCGCGTTCCTGGCCGGCGAGGAGGAGCATCCGCCGGAGGCCTTCGCGGGCATCGGCGAGGCGGTCGCGACGATCCTCGGCCACCTCGCGCGGGGCACGCGCATCACGGTCCACGGCGACTACGACGTGGACGGCATCTGCTCGACGGCGGTGCTGGTGCGCGCGCTGCGAGGGCTGCACGCGGACGTCGACTTCTACCTGCCCGATCGCGCCGGCGACGGCTACGGGCTGAACGCGGACACCGTGCAGCGGCTGGCGGCGCGGGGCACGCGGCTGCTGGTGACGGTCGACTGCGCGATCACGGCGGTGGCGGAGGTGGCGCAGGCGCGGGCCCTGGGCATGGAGGTGGTGGTCACCGACCACCACGCCCCGCGCGCCGACGGCGAGCTGCCGCAGGCGCCGCTCATGCATCCGGCGCTATGCGGCTATCCGTGCCCGGAGCTGTGCGCCACCGCGGTCGCCTACAAGCTGGCGCAGGCGCTGCTGCAGGCCGCCGCGCGCGGCGACTCGGGAGAGGGATGCGCCGAGCACGCGCGCAGCCTGCTGGCGCGGCGCGCGCTCGAGCAGGACCTCGATCTCGTGGCGCTGGCGAGCGTCGCCGACGTCGTGCCGCTGCTCGGCGAGAACCGTGCGCTCGTGCGCCGCGGGCTGCGGGCGCTGGCGGGCACGACCAAGCCGGGCCTGCGCGCGCTGATGGCGGTTGCGGGAGTCGACCCGGCGAAGGTCGACGCGCGCTCGGTCGCCTTCGCGCTGGCGCCGCGACTGAACGCCGCCGGCCGGCTCTACACGGCGGATGCGGGCCTCGAGCTGATCCTCACCGAGGACCCGCGCAGGGCCGCGCAGGTGGCCGACGAGCTGGACTACGCCAACCGCGAGCGCCGGCAGGTCGAGCAGGGCATCCGCTTCCAGGCCGAAGCGCAGATGGCAGAGCTCGGCGAGCGGCCCGCGTACGTGCTCGCCGGCGAGGGCTGGCACCCGGGGGTCATCGGGATCGTCGCCTCGCGCCTGGTGGAGAGCAGCGGCCGTCCCGTGGTGCTGATCGCGCTGGACGGAGACAGCGGCAAGGCATCCGGGCGCAGCGTCGAGGCATTCGACCTGCTGGCGGGCCTGACCGCGTGCGGCGAGCACCTGCTGCGCTTCGGCGGCCACCGCGCGGCCGCGGGCCTCGAGATCGAGCGCGGGCGCGTGGCGGACTTCGCCAGCGCGTTCTGTGCGCACGCCGAGCGTGTCCTGCGCCCGCAGGACCTCGTGGCGGTCGAGCGCGTGGACGCGCTCGTCGGCGGCGATGAGCTCGGCATGGAGCTTGCCGAGGAGCTGCAGATGATCGCCCCGCTTGGGCGTGGCAACCCGCCCGTGTCGCTGATGATCGCCGACGCCACCTTCGCCGACGTCAGGCCGATGGGCGAAGGCAGGCACGCCCGCTTCACGGTCGAGTCGCGCGGCGCGCGCGCGCGGGCGGTGGCGTTCGGGATGGGCGGGCGTCTGGCGCTCGCCTCGGGCGACGCCGCGGACGGGCGGGCGGGCGCCATCCAGGCGACGTTCACACTGGAGGTCAACGAGTGGAACGGCGTCAGCGAGCCCCGGCTGGTGCTGCGCCGAGCGCAGGCGGCGGACGCGTGCGCCGAGGATCTCCCCGCGAACGCGCGCGCAGACGCTGCGAGCGCAGAGCGGGCTCGCGCCGGCTTGGATGGCGTTGGCGAGCAGGGCGTCGAGGAGGACCGCGCGCCAGAGTCGGGCGCGGAGGATGTGGAGGAGCTCGTGCTGTTCGCGCCGTGAGCGCCCGGCGCCTTCAATCCGCCCCGACCGTCCCCTACCCTTAGAGCATGGCCATCGCCGAAGATCCCAAGCGCTCGCAGTCCACGGGAGTGGCGGATGCCACGGCCGTGAGGGACGTGGCCGACGGCACGGCGCGCGTGCGCCAGTCGCCTGCGCCGGGCGCGCACGGCACGAAGGCGGGGGAGAGCACGCAGGCGGCTCTCGGCCTCAGCCCGTCCGAGCGCCGCCTGCTGAGCGACCTGTTCGCGATCGTCTCCGAGCACGCCACCGACTCCGCGATCGAGATCGACCGCGCGCGCGTCCAGGACGCGTTCGTGTTCGCCTGCGAGCACCACGCCGACCAGCGGCGCAAGTCTGGCGAGGACTTCATCGTGCACCCGGTCGGCGTGGCGCGCATCTGCGCGAGCATGCGCCTGGACACCGAGACGCTGTGCGCGGCGCTGCTGCACGACACCGTCGAGGACACCTCCGCGTCGATCGAGGAGGTGCGCGAGCGCTTCGGCGAGGAGATCGCCACGCTCGTCGACGGCGTGACCAAGCTGACCGGGATCACCTTCCAGTCGCGCGACGAGGCGCAGGCCGAGAACTACCGCAAGATGATGGTCGCGATGGCCGACCGACGTCCGGGTCATCCTGATCAAGCTCGCCGACCGCCTGCACAACATGCGCACGATCGAGGCGATGCCCAAGCAGAAGCAGATGCAGAAGGCGCGCGAGACGCTCGACATCTACGCGCCGCTGGCCCACCGCCTCGGCATCCACGCGATCAAGTGGGAGCTCGAGGACCTGGCGTTCGCGACGCTGCACCCGCGCAAGTACCAGGAGATCAAGGGCCTTGTCGCCCAGCAGCGCGACGAGCGCGAGCGCTACGTCAGCGAGGCCGGCGAGTACCTGCACAGGCGAGCTGTCCGCCGTCGGCATCCAGGCGCGAGATCGCCGGCCGCGCCAAGCACTTCTACTCGATCTACTCGAAGATGACCAACAAGGGCCGCGAGTTCAACGAGATCTACGACCTCACCGCGATGCGCGTGATCGTCGACTCGGTCAAGGACTGCTACGGCGCGGTCGGCGTGATCCACTCGCTGTGGAAGCCGCTGCCGGGCCGCTTCAAGGACTTCATCGCGATGCCCAAGTTCAACATGTACCAGTCGCTGCACACGACCGTGATCGGGCCCGAGGGCCAGCCGCTGGAGATCCAGATCCGCACCCAGGAGATGCACGAGATGGCCGAGTTCGGGGTCGCGGCGCACTGGGTCTACAAGCAGCCCGACGGCGCCGGCGACGAGCGCTCCGGCTGGGCGATCGCCGGCGAGGACGCGAAGCTGAAGTGGCTGCGCTCGATGCTCGACTGGCAGAAGGAGCTCTCGGACCCGAACGAGTTCATGGAGACGCTGCGCACCGACCTGTTCGAGGACGAGGTGCTACGTCTTCACGCCCAAGGGCGAAGTCAAGTCGCTGGCGGCCGGCGCCACGCCGCTGGACTTCGCCTACGAGGTGCACACCGAGATCGGCCACCGCTGCGTGGGCGCGCGCGTGAACGGGAAGATCGTGCCGCTGCACTACGAGCTGCAGTCGGGCGACATCGTCGAGATCCTCACCGCCAAGCGCGAGCGCGGACCCTCGCGCGACTGGCTGGCGATGGTCAAGACGACCCGCGCGCGCAACAAGATCAAGGCCTGGTTCAAGGCCGAGTCCGCGCCAGGACACCGAGCACACCGGGCGCGAGCTGCTGCAGGAGCACCTGCGCAAACAGGGGCTGCCGGCGCAGAAGATCACGCGGCTCGGCGCTGCTGGCGGACGTGATCCGCGAGGTGGGCTACCGCAAGGCGGACGACTTCTACATCGCCCTCGGCGCGGCCAAGGTCTCGCCGAAGCTCGTCGTCAACAAGGTCATGCAGCGCCTGAAGCAGGGCGAGTCAGCCGACGGCGGCGACAGCGCGGCCGACCTGCTGCGCGTCGGGCGCGCGCGCCGGCGTCCGACCAAGTCCTCGGGCCAGTATGGGATCAGGGTCGAAGGCGTCGAGGACGTGATGCTGCGCCTGGCCAAGTGCTGCCGGCCGGTGCCGGGCGATGAGATCGTCGGCTACATCTCGCTCGGCCGCGGGATCACCATCCACCGCGAGGACTGCCCCAACGCGACGCTGCTGCGCAAGAGCCCCGAGCGCTTCACCAGCGTCTCCTGGGAAGGCGACCAGTCGACCGGCTTCGTCGTGGAAATCCAGATCGACGCGTGGGATCGCCACCACCTGCTCGCCGACCTCTCGCGCGCGTTCTCCGAGTCCGGCGCCAACATCCTCGAGGCGCGCTGCCTGTCGATGCCGCCGATGGTCAAGAACCGCTTCGTCGTCGAGGTTGCGGACACGCACTCGCTGAAGAGCGCGATCACCCGCCTGCGCAACACCGAGTCGGTGTTCGACGCCTATCGCGTGACGCCGGGCGCGGCGGCGTAGAGCGCGAGCACGCGCTCAGGAGACGACGCTGAGCGCGTCGGGCATGATCGAGTAGCGCGCCTCGGTGACCTCGCCGAGGTAGTCGCCGTCGACCTGCAGCGGCAGCGGGCGTCCGTCGGCGCTGCGCACGACCAGCTCGTGCAGATCGTGCAGGGGGGTGATCTGACGGTGCCTGCTCACGCGCGCCCGCGGCGAGAACGCGCGCCAGGCGATCGAGGGCATCGACAGCAGCGTCGCGCGATGCAGCACGCCGCCGGCGAGCGCGCCCGAGTCGAGCGCCGCGCCGTCGGCGATCTCGATCGGGCGGTTCTGGAAGTAGGTGAACGGCGAGCCGTTCTGGACGATCGCGGTTACGCCCTCGAGCGTCTCGCCGCCGTCGCCGGCCTGCACTCGCAAGTGCGGCGGGGAGAGCAGGTAGCGGCGCAGGAAGGTGCTGACGGCGACCCACGTGAAGAAGTAGGGCCCCAGGCGCGCCTTCATCCTCGGGTTGGCGTCGACGCGCTCGACGACGCTTGCGTCGAGGCCGAGGCCCGAGGCGAACGTGAAGCAGCGGCCGTTGACGACGCCCAGATCGACCTTGCGCGGGTGCCAGTCGTCGGCCATCGCCAGCAGGTGCTCGGTCGCGTCGACGACGTCGCCGGGGATGCCGAGCATCTTGCCGAACACGTTCGCCGAGCCGCCCGGCAGGCAGCAAAGCGGCGTGGGCGAGCCCAGCAATCCGTTGGCGGCTTCGTTGACGGTGCCGTCGCCGCCGAAGGCGACGACCACGTCGTAGCCCTCGTGCGCGGCCTCGCGGCAGAGCTCGGTCGCGTGCCCGCGCGCCTCGGTGTCCACCGCGTCGACCTCGAAGCGGCCCTGCAGCGCGTAGACGACCAGGTGGCGCAGACGGTCGGAGACAGTCGTCGCGTAGGGGTT
This sequence comes from uncultured Solirubrobacteraceae bacterium, assembly GCA_963756205.1. Taxonomy (GTDB): domain Bacteria; phylum Actinomycetota; class Thermoleophilia; order Solirubrobacterales; family Solirubrobacteraceae; genus Palsa-744. The sequence continues at coordinate 27,868 of CAVWMU010000005.1, read as the reverse complement.
GACGATGATCAGCATCCGCCGCTTGCTCTCCGGCGAGGCGAAGCGGAAGGGTGCGTCGGCCTGGCCGGTATGCTCGTCCTGCGCGCGCGTGGTGCTGCTCACGGCTTGGCCTACACCGGGCACGCGGCTACGTTACCCGCGCGCCAGCTCGTCCAGGCCTCCTCACGGTTCGCTTTGCGTTCGCCGATACGGTTGCTAGACTGTCGCGCAACATAGCTGGACACATCCAGAGGGGTGGAGGGACTGGCCCTACGAAACCCCGGCAACCACCGTCCGTCACAGCGGGAAGGTGCCAATTCCAGAGAGATGTGTGGCGGGCCTTCGTGCTCTTCGCCACACCGGTGACACGGTGAAGTCGAGAGCGAAGGAGCCCCAATGGCTGTCAGTCATCTGCAGTGCAAGGAGTGCAAGGCCGAGTATCCGCTGGAGGCGCTGTACGTGTGCGAGCGCTGCTTCGGGCCGCTGGAGGTCGCCTACGACCACAGCCGCTCCAGCCGCGACGTAGGCGAGCTGCGCCGGCGCATCCAGGGCGGACCGCAGAACATCTGGCGATACGCGGACTTCCTGCCGCTCGCCGGCGGACCCCCCGGCCCCTCGGGACGCCTAGCCTCGCGCGTGGGCCTGCCGGCGGGCTGCACGCCGCTGATCCGCGCCGACAGGCTCGCCGCTCGCCTGGGCCTGCGCGAGGTGTGGGTCAAGAACGACGCGGCCAACCCGACCCACTCGTTCAAGGACCGCGTCGTATCGGTCGCGGTCACGCGCGCGCGTGAGCTGGGCTTCGAGACGATCGCGTGCGCCTCCACGGGCAACCTCGCCAACTCCGTCGCCGCACACGGGGCGGCGCTGGGCCTCGATTCCTACGTGTTCATCCCCGCGGACCTCGAGGAGCAGAAGATCCTCGCCACGGGCGTCTACGGCACGAGGCTGGTGGGCGTGCGCGGCAGCTACGACGACGTCAACCGCCTGTGCACGGAGCTGTGCGCCGAGCGCGACTGGGCGTTCGTGAACATCAACCTGCGCCCCTACTACGCCGAGGGATCGAAGACGCTCGCGTTCGAGATCGCCGAGCAGCTGGGCTGGGAGCTGCCTGACCGCTGCGTGGTGCCGGTGGCCTCAGGCTCGCTGTTCACGAAAATCGCCGCCGGCTTCCAGGAGTGGACCGAGCTCGGGCTGCTGGACGGCGAGCTGCCGCGCATGAACGGCGCTCAGGCCGAGGGCTGCTCGCCGGTGGCGAGCGCGTTCGCCGACGGCCACGAGGTCTGCCGGCCGGTGAAGCCGAACACGATCGCCAAGTCCCTGGCGATCGGCAACCCCGCCGACGGTCCTTACGCGCTGGAGCTGGCGCGGCGCACGGGCGGCTCGGTGGACGCCGTCAGCGACGAGGAGATCCGTGCGGGCATCAAGCTGCTGGCCGAGACGACCGGGATCTTCACGGAGACCGCGGGAGGCGTCACGACCGCGGTGCTGGCGAAGCTGGCCGCGCGCGGGGACATCGACCCGGACGAGCGCGTCGTGCTGGTGATCACCGGCGAGGGCCTGAAGACGCTCGATGCCGTGCGCGGCACGTTCGAGACCAGCACGATCGAGCCGACCGTGCAGGCATTCGAGACGGACGACGACCTTCGCAGGGCGTCGTCCTCGGTCGCTCGTGTGCCGAGCACACCTCGCTCTCTGCGTCCCACCCCTGCTCGATCCTCGGCCGTCTCCGGCGGGGTCCGATGAGCGTCGTCGTGAAGATCCCCACGCAGCTGCGGGCGGCCGCGGGCGGCGAGGCGGAGGCGCAGGTCGACGGCGCGACCGTGCAGGAGGTGCTGGACGGCCTGTTCGAGCGCCATGAGGAGCTGCGCGCGCGCATCGCCGACGACGACGGTTCGCTGCGGCGCTTCGTGAACGTGTACCTGGCCGGCGAAGACATCCGCTTCCTCGACGGGCTCGCCACGCCGGTCGCCGACGGCGCGGAGCTGACGATCCTGCCGGCGGTCGCGGGAGGCTAGCGCCTCGCCGAGCGGCGCCAGGCTGTGTCCTCGGTCGCTCGCGTGCACAGCACGCCACGCTTCCTGCGTCCGTGTCTCGCTTGCTCAGCGAGGCGCTAGCGCGCGGATCGATGCGCAGCAGCCTGGATGGTGTGGCTGGCGCTGGTGGTGGCGGGCGTCGAGCCGCTGAAGCCGATCGTCGAGACGAGGCCGGCGGCGCACATCGCGGCGATCGTCAGGCGGCGCATCCGCCGCGGCGTGAGCCAGGGGATGTTCTGGCTCTGCATCCACGTCCTGAAGCCGCTCGCAGCCGAGGCGGCCGCCATCGCGCAACCGGCGCACATGGCCCCAGGGTAGCGGCTAGGAGCGCTCGGGTGCGCCGGAGCTCGTCTGCAGCGGCGCGGGCGCGTCCGAGGCTGCGCCATCGTCGCCTGCGGGCGGGGCAGAGCGTGCCTGCAGGCGCCGGCGCAGCTCGGCGCCGCGCCCCGCGGCGACCGCGCGCGCGGCGCGCTCGTCGCTCAGCTCCAGGCCGCGCTCCTGCGCGTACTCGAGCAGCTCCTGGCGCTCCTCGCTCTCACGGGCGGTGCGCAGGAACAGCCAGCAGAACAGGCCGAGCGTGAGGATCGACTCCTCGACCATCATGATCGCCCCGGCGATGTTCTGGTCGGCGAGCGGGGAGATGTGGAAGCGCGCCTCGCCCCCCAGGTAGTAGGGGTAGAAGACGGTGCCCGACCACAGGAAGATGTTGCCGAGCACGGTGCCGGCGAGGCGCACGGCGACGATGTAGATGAGCTTGCCCAGGTTTCCGAACCAGGCGGGCGTCGGCAGCGGGCCGAACAGGCACATCCACATGTTGATCCCGAAGCCGAGGAACATCGCGTGCTCGAGCGCATGCACGCCCGCGTGGCGCAGCGCCGCTTCATACAGCGCCGGCACGTGCCAGACGTAGAGGTCGACCATCCACAGCGGGAACGCGATCGCGGGGTGCGAGAGCGCGCGCAGGCGGTCGAACAGCTTGATGCGCAGGATCGGCGCGAGCATCGGCCCGGTGAGCCCGAGCACGATCAAGAGCGCGGCGATGTCGCCGAGCAGCAGGTGCTCGATCATGTGCACCCACAGCAGGTCCTGGCTGGCGGCGCCGAGCGAGGTCAGCGCGGCGCCGATCACGACGAACCCGCCGTAGAAGCACGCCTGGCGCCAGCCGGGCACCGGGTGCTCGTCGGCGGCGAGCGTGTGCGCGCGCCGCGCGTACATCAGCCCGAGGATCGCCAGCGGCCCGAGCTGGAAGGCGGCGGAGGTGCCCGTGGAGAGGGCCAGCGGAGCGCTCAGCATGCGCGTCAGGGTACGCGAGCGCGGCCCGATCGGCGAGGCCGGGCGGGCGGTTGCCTAGACTCCCTCGCGCATGAAAGCGCCGCCCCGTCGCATGCTGGTGCCCCTGCTGGGCGGGCTTTCGCTCCTGGCGCTCGCGCTGCCCGCGAGCGCACAGGCGCACGGGATCGTGGGCAAGGCCGATCTGCCGATCCCCGTGTGGCTGTTCAGCTGGACGGCGGCGATCGTGCTCGTGGTGTCGTTCGTCGCGCTGTCGACGATGTGGACGCGCCCGCAGCTGCAGCAGCCGCGGCTTCGTCGCCTGTTCAGGCCGCCGGCGGCGCTGGAATGGCTGGCGGGGCTGCTGGGCGTGTTCCTGTTCGCGGTCGTGATCTACAGCGGCTTCGCCGGCGCGCAGGTCACGCAGGCGAACTTCTCGGTGACGTTCATCTACGTGATCTTCTGGGTCGGCACGCCGGTCGCGAGCGTGCTGTTCGGGGACGTGTTCCGCGCGCTCAGCCCGTGGCGGACGTGCGCGCGCGTGTGCGCGGCGCTCGTGCGGGCGCTGCGCCGCGGGCGCCCCGGCCGCCCGCCGCTGCGCTACCCGCGCTGGCTTGGCCTGTGGCCGGCGAGCGCCGGGATCGTGGGCTTCGCGTGGCTCGAGCTGGTGTACGTCGAAAAAGACCGGCCGTCGATCCTCGCGGCGCTGTCGCTCGGCTACTTCCTGACGATGCTTGCCGGCATGGCGCTGTTCGGCATTGAGGAGTGGAGCTCGCAGGCGGACGGGTTCGGCGTGTACTTCAACCTGCTCTCCAAGCTCTCGGCGCTCGTGCGCGACGAGGATGGCGCGCTGTATCTGCGCCGCCCGCTCAGCGGCGTCACCGACCTGCGGGTCGGCGTCGGCACGGTCGCGTTCATCTGCACGCAGATCGGCACCACCACGTTCGACGGCTTCAGCAACGGCGGCATCTGGCGCAGCAGCGAGCCGCACGTGCAGAGCCTGTTCGAAGACCTCGGCTTTCACCCCACGCCCGCGCAGGAGCTCGCGTACTCGGTCGGCCTGCTGTTCTGCATCCTGTTGATCGCGGCCGTCTACAAGGTGGGGATCCTCGGTGTGCGCAAGGTCAGCGAGCGCTATGACCGCGGCACGCTCACGCGCACGTTCGTGCACTCGCTCGTGCCGATCGCCTTCGCGTACGTGCTGGCGCACTACTTCTCGCTGCTGTTGTGGCAGAGCCAGGCGATGGTCTACCTGTCCTCGGACCCGCTCGGCAACGGCGCGAACCTGTTCGGCACGAGCGGCTTCCAGATCGACTACCACCTGATCTCCTACGCGGCGATCTGGTACGTGCAGGTGGCCGCGCTGGTCAGCGGCCACGTCGGCGGCCTGGCGCTCGCGCACGACCGCGCGCTGGTCCTGTACAAGGACCCCGAAGAGGCGGTCCGCAGCCAGTACTGGATGCTCGCGGTGATGGTCGCGTTCACGAGCTTCGGGCTGTGGCTGCTCTCCGCGGTCGGGACGTGAGGATGGGGACCCTGCGCTACGGTTGCGGGGCCGTGCCCCGCCGTCTGCTTCCCGCCCTGCTCGGTCTCGCGCTGCTCGCGCTGGCGACCCCCGTTAGCTCGGTGGCGGCCGTGATCACGACGAAGGCGCGGACGCCGGCGTCGACGTCGACCTCGACGTCGAGCGAGTCGGGCAACCCGATCAACGATCAGGGCTCGAGCTATGACTACCGCTCCAACATCACCGCGGTCACGCCGCGCGTGCCCGGCCTGAGCTTCCAGGTGCTCGAGTTCGCCGACCGCATCCTGTTGGTCAACCACACGGGCAGGACGGTGACGATCTACGGCTACGAAGGCGAGCCTTACGCGCGCGTGCTCGCCGACGGCACCGTCGAGCAGAACGTGCGCTCGCCGGCGACCTACCTGAACACGAACTTCTACGCCCAGGTGACCGTCCCGGCGATCGCCGACGCGAGCGCCCCGCCGAAGTGGGAGGTGATCGACCGCACCGGCCAGTTCGAATGGCACGACCACCGCATCCACTGGATGTCGCCGGTGCCCCCCGCGCGGGTCAAGAACACCAGCACGCGCACGCTGATCTTCGACTGGCAGGTCCCGATCTCGGTGGGGACCAGCAGAGGCGCGATCGACGGGCAGCTGTTCTGGACGCCCGAGAGCTCCAAGGCGCCGCTAGCGGTGATCATCCTGGGCGCCGTGATCGTCGTGGCAGGGCTGGCGTTCGTGCTGCTCGTGCGTCGCCGGCGCGCGCGGGCGGCCCTCGCCGGGGGCACGGGTGGGGCGAGCGGCGGCGCGGGCGGCTCGCCCGGGGAGGCGTGGTGAGGAGGTGCTAGATTTTGCGGGCATGGTGCTCGCCTGCCTGATGCACTGGTACATCTCGATGATGTACGTCGTCCCCGTCGTCGCGGTGGGCGGCTGGGGCTGGCTGAGCTCCAAGCGCATGGCCCGCCGCAAGGCCGAAGGCAAGGCGGGCAGAGTGGCTCCGTCCGGCGATGCAGGCGCCGGCGGCACGGCGACGCTCGCGTAGCCGCGGCGCCCGCTCGCACCCCGCGGCAGTCGCGCGGACGCCCATGCGCGCGCCCGACGCGCTCTTTACTTCTCTATTTCTTCACGTAGGTTGAGGTGCGCGTGAGCAGCATGGGGTTTGCTGTTGGTATGAGCGCGCAGACCCTCATCCACTCCGCCGCCGAAGGGATCACTGAGAGGTTCGACCCGACGGCGTGCCTCGACGAGCGCGCACGCCACCGCGCGGTGGCAGGCGAGCCCGCCGGACCCGGGCGCTACATCGAGCTGCAGGGGCCCGATCGCACGCTGCTGATCCCGCTGGCCGAGGCAGCGATGCACATCGGACGGGGCCTCGCGGCGGATCTGCGCCTCGACGACAGCTCCGTCTCTCGGCGTCACGCGATTCTCGTGCCGCGTCCCAGCGGCGCGCGGATCCTCGACGACCGCAGCGTCAACGGCACGTTCGTCAACGGCAGGCGCGTCCAGCAGGCCGATCTGCGCGACGGCGACGTGATCGTGCTCGGCCGGGTCGTGCTGCGCTTCCTGGAGGTCTAGAGCCCGCCCGCGCCGCCCGTCGCCCGCCAGCGCGCCCGGGGCCGAGCGGCGAGAGCGGGTGTATCGTGGGCGCCGATGCCGGACGCGCCGCGCCCCGACGCCTTCCCAGTCGAGCGTGCGGAGGTGCGCCCCGGCGTCAGCATCGCGTACGTGCGCGCGGGAGCGGGCGGCTACCCGCTGCTGCTGGTGCACGGATGGCCGGAGACCAAGCGCATCTGGTGGCGCAACATCGAGCCGCTGGCGGCGGCGGGCTTTGAGGTGATCGTCCCCGACCTGCGCGGCTTCGGCGACTCGGGGCTGGCGCCGGACGGCTTCTACGACCTCGCGGCGCATGCGCGCGACATGCACGCGCTAACGGCGGACGTGCTCGGCCACGAGCGCTGCTGCGCGGTGGGCGGCGATCTCGGCGGCGGCGTGATCCAGGATCTGGGTCTGCGCTTTGCGGGATTCCTCGAGCGCCAGGTGCTGTTCAACAGCGTGCTGCCGCTGCTGGCGCGCGAGTACGAGGCCGCGGGCGTGCCGCTCGCGCCGCCGGCCGAGGTGCGCATGGCGGCCGACTACTTCGTGCGCCAGGGGCGCGAGGCGGACGCGCTCGCCGCCGAGCTCGACAGCCCGGAGCGCCGCCGCCGCTACGTGGGCGAGTTCTACGGCCACCGCTTCTGGGCCTCGCCGGGCGCGTTCTCGCCCGAGCAGGTGGACTTCATGACCGAGCCGTTCGCCGACGCGCAGCGGCTGCGCGCGGGATGGGGCAACTACGAGAGCGCGCTCGGCACGCGGCCGCTGTCGGAGCCCCCGCGCTTCTTCGAGGTGAGCGCCGTGCCGACGCTCGCGCTGTACGGGGCCGACGACCACGTCATCTGGAGACAGTTCCCGCAGATGTGCGAAGTCGCGTTCAGCGAGCTGATCGGCCCGTTCATCGTGCAGCGGGCGGGGCACTTCCTGCAGTGGGAGCGCGCCGAGCTGCTGAACCGGGCGGTTGCGTACTTCCTACGCGACCTGCAGCGCCGTTCGTAACCGCCGGCCCCGCGCGCTGCGAGCCAAACAGGGGTTGACAGTAGGTGGTACGATCGTCCCAAGGATGGAGGCGATTGCCCGTCGTTTGGGACGGGCAGCTAAGGAGGCGGGCATGCAGCTGCGTGGGGATTCTCGGCGAGGGATCGTTTCGAGGTGCGGAGCGCGAGCGCTCCGGCGACTGGCGGTGGCTGTGGGTGCAGGCTGCCTGCTGCTGGCAGTTGGCGCGGCGCCATCGGGTGCGGCGATCACCGACCTGTCTGGCGGGGCGTTCCAGATCCTCGCCCCGGGCGCGGAAGGCGGCGCTATACCCGGCCCGTTCTCCGACGACCAAGCCGAACTGTACAACAAGCTCACGCATTTGCAGGGCAATGTCACCAAGAGCGCGATCAACCACGACTACGTCTCCGAGAAGCTCCAGGAACCCCACGAAGCGGGCGACACGGAGGAGTTCACGAGCCGGCCGGGCCTTGAAATCTGGCGCGACAAACACGACATCCCGCACATCTTCGGAGCCACGCGCGGCGACGTGATGTACGGCTCCGGCTGGGTGGCGGCCCAGGACCGCGGGCTGCTGCTGCAGCTCGGCCTCGGGCCGGCGTTCGTGGCCGCGATGAGCGTCCCGGGCCTGAACGCGTTCGAACTGCTGCTCCAGGACCGCTCGTTCAAGCCGAGCGCGCAGGCGATCGCCTACGTCGAAGCGCAGAAGTCGACGCTGCTGGCAAAAGGCGCCGAAGGCGAACAGGTCATCTCAGACCTCGAAGAATGGGCGGAAGGCATCAACGGCTACGAGCAGACGCTGCCCGAAGCCCAGCGCATACCCACGGTGACGCTCGCCGACGCGATCGCCGGCTTCGCGTTCATCGGCTCGATCTTCGGCGACGGCGGCGGCTCGGAAGTCGCGGACTCGAACTTCCTCGCCAACCTCCAGAAAGACCTCGGGCCGACGGAAGGCCAGAAGGTCTTCCGCGACCTGCGCGAGGTCAACGACCCGGAAGCGCCGACGACCGCCGAAAAAGCGTTCCCGTATGACACCGCGCCGAGCGGGCCGACGCCCGGGGCGGTGGTCATCGATCCCGGCTCCGCGAGCCCGGAGGCGGTCCGCGCGATGAAGGCGGCAAAGACCACGCACCGCAACGCCTCGAACTTCCTGGTGGTCGGCGCGAGCCGCACCAAGAGCAAACACCCGGTCGCGGTGATGGGCCCGCAGCTCGGCTACTTCTACCCCGAGATCGTCTTCCAGGCGCAGCTGCACGGCCCCGGCATCAACGCCGAGGGCATCGTCGCCCCGATCTCGCCGTACGTGTTCATCGGTCGCGGCACCGACTTCGCGTGGAGCCTCACGAGCGCCGACAGCGAGAACGAACAGCAGTTCCTGCTGAAGCTGTGCAACCCCGAAGACGGTCCGGTCACCCGTGAATCCGAATATTACGAATACGACCACGAATGCATCAAAATGACGACGTTCGACGCGGGCGAACTCGGCGCGAGCGGCAAAGAAGCGGCGCACGAGGTCTACTTCAAAGAATCCGTGTACGGACCGGTCAGCGGCACGGTGACGGTCAAAGGCGCGCCCTACGCGGTCGCCACCGATCGCGCCGACCGCGGCCACGAGCCCGAAGGCGAGCTCGCGTTCAGTCGCCTGGACTCCGAACAGGTGCACTCGCCGCAGACGTTCTTCGAAGCGGCGGACCAGCTCGGCACGACGTTCAACATGGCCTACCTGGACAGCGAAAACATCGCCTACTTCTCGACCGGGCGCCTGCCGATACCGGCGGAAGGCACGGACCCGAGCCTGCCGACGCTCGGCAACGGCGAATACAACTGGCAGGGCTTCCTGTCGCTCGCGCAGCACCCCCACGAAGCCAACCCCGCGAGCGGCCTGCTGCTGAGCTGGAACAACAAGCCGGCACCCGAATGGGGGGCGGCGTCGGGCACCTACTCCTACGGTCCCGTACAGCGGGTGCAGATGTTCAACGGCTTCAAAGCCAAAGGCATGAACGAGGTCCACGACGCCCAGGTGATGAACCGCGCCGCCACGCAGGATCTGCGTGCCGTCGCCGACTGGCCGACGATCGAGCAGGTGCTCGCCGGCGGCCCGGCGCCGAGCAAACTCGCCGAACAGGCGGCCAACATCGTCACCGAATGGACGGCGAACGGCGCCAGCCTGTACGGCGTGAACCGGCCGAACGAACCCGGCGCGGCGATCATGGACGCGATCTGGTCGCCGATCGCCAGGGCGGTGCTCGGACCGGTGCTCGGCTCGCTCACCTCGGAATTCGAATCGCTGGAAGGCACCGACGACCCACCGAACTCCGGCGGGTCGTCCTTCGACGGCGGCTGGGAGGGGTACGTGTACAAGGACCTGCGCTCGGAGCTCGGTCAGCCGGTCGCGCAGCCCTTCAGTCGCCACTACTGCGGCAACGGCAGCCTGGAAGCCTGCAGGGCGTCGCTGTGGGCTGCGATCCAGAAAGCGGTCGAAGGGCTCGAAGCCACGCAGGGCTCCAACCCGACCGCCTGGCGGGCTCCGGAAGTGAGGATCACGTTCCCGCCCGACCCGCTGTTCCACGGAACGATGAGCTGGACCAACCGCTCCACCTTCCAGCAGGTGATCGAATTCACCGGCCACGAAGAATAGGCGCGGGCCCCGGGCCCGGCGGCTCGCGGGCTTCGGCCGTGTCCGCCTAGCTCCCGTCCCAAGGCCGGATGTCGCGCCCCACGCGCGGCGTCCGGCCTGCGGGCGGCGTTGTGCAGCGCTTCCACAAGCGGGCCATATCCCCTTATCATGGGGAGCGGCGGAAGCTGCCGGACGGACATGGAGGCCGTTCGAGGCCGCTGCGCCCGAGTGGGATGGAAGACGACATAGTTGGGAGCAGCGCTTCGATGACGGCCCGAAGGAACCTTGCGCGCGCGAGCGCGGCCGTGCTCGCGATGCTCGTCGTGCTCGTTCTGGCATGCGGGGGCACCGCGCTGGCAGCCGCGCCGACGATCGCGATCGAAAGCCCGCACAGCGGGATCTCGACCAACGACCAGAGCCTGCCGTTCAGCGGCACGACCAGCGACCTCGAAGCTGCGGTCACGCTCGACATCTACGCGGGGCCGAGCGCCACCGGCACGCCGGTGCAGACGCCGACGATCCTGCCCGTCGAAGTCGGCCCGGGGGAAATCACCTGGGAGATCACGCCTGAAACGCCGCTCGCGCAGGGGCAGTACACGGCGGTCGCCGAACAGACCGACGAATCGGAAACCGGCAGCAGCGCGCCGGTCACGTTCACGATCGACACCACCCCGCCGGCCGTCACGATGAGCTCGGTGCCATCGCCGACGAAAGACGCGACGCCGACGCTGAGCGGGGTTGCGGGCGTCGAACCAGGGGACGAAGCGACGGTCTCCGTCACGGTCTACAAGGGCACCTCCGCCAGCGGGACCGTCGCCGCCTCCGAAAACGTATCGGTGAGCGATGGCGGCTGGTCGTACACGACGCCGCATCTGGCCGACGGCACCTACACGGCGCAGGCCACGCAGGAAGACGAAGCCGGCAACGTCGGCAAGAGCGCCGCGGTCACGTTCACGATCGACACCACGCCGCCCGCCGTCACGCTCCACGCACCCGTGACTCCGACGAAAGACGCGACGCCGACGCTGACGGGGGTCGCGGGCACGGCGAGCGGGGACCTCGCCGCGGTGACCGTCACGATCTACAAGGGCAAAGGGACGACCGAACCGGTCCAGGCAAGCGGCGCGACGGTGAAAGGCGCGGAATGGACCTACACTGCGTCGCACCTCCCCGACGGCACCTACACCGCGCAGGCGACCCAGGAAGACGATGCCGGCAATCTCGGCAAGAGCGCCGCGGACACGTTCACGGTCGACACGGTCGCGCCGGCGGTCACGATCAACACGCTGGCTTCTCCGACGGACAACGCGACGCCGACGCTGAGCGGGACCGCGGGGCGGGCCAGCGGCGATCACGCGAGCGTCACGGTCAGGGTCTACGTGGGCCCGATCGTGGGGGGGACGGTCGAGCAGTCCGCCAGCGGAGCCGTCACGGAGGCGGAATGGACCTACAAGGCGACGCATCTCCCCGACGGCACCTACACCGCGCAGGCAGAACAGTCAGACGAAGCCGGCAACGTCGGCAAGAGCGCCCCCATGACGTTCACCGTCGACACCGTCGCGCCGGCGGTCACGCTCAACGCCGTGCCCTCTCCGACGAGCAACGCGACGCCGACGCTAAACGGGGCCGCCGGGCAGGCCAGCGGCGATCACGCGAGCGTCACGGTGAAGATCTACGACGGCGCGAGCGTGGGCGGCACCGTGGCGCAGTCGTCGAGCGTCACGCCGACCGGCTCGGAATGGTCCTACGCGGCAACCCACCTGGCGGACGGCACATATACGGCGCAGGCCGAACAGTCAGACGAAGCGGGCAACGTCGGCAAGAGTGCCGCTATGACTTTCACCATCGACACGACGCCGCCGGCGGTGACGATCAATACCGTGCCGTCTCCGACGAACGACGCGACGCCGACGCTCAGCGGAGCGGTGGGGGTCGCAGCAGGCGACGATGCGGCCGTTACGGTGACGATCTACAAGGGCAGCTCGGTGGGAGGCACGGTCGCAGCCACGGGTGCCGCCACCCTGAAAGTCGCCAAATGGTCCTACGAAGCTCCGCATCTCGCCGACGGCACGTACACAGCGCAGGCAGAACAGTCAGACGACGTCGGCAACGTCGGCAAGAGCAGCGCGGTGACGTTCACCGTCGACACAAAGGCTCCGATCGTTTCGATCAACCCCGTCGCGAGTCCCACGAACGATGCCACGCCGACGTTGACGGGCGGCGCGGGCGCGTTGTCGGGCGACGATCCGAGCGTGGACGTGACGATCTATGAAGGCAGCGTGGCGTCGGGGAAAGTCGCGGCGTCGGGGAGCGTTGCGGTCAGCGGCTCGACGTGGTCGTTCACCCCGGCGAAAGCGCTCGCTGACGGCACTTACACCGCGCAGGCGACGCAGGAAGACAAAGCTGGCAACCTCGGCAAGAGCGCGGAAGTGACGTTCACGGTTGACACCACGCCGCCGGTGGTCTCAATCAACCCGGTGGCGGCGTTCACGAAAGACACGACGCCGACGTTGACCGGCGGCGCGGGAACGTTGCCGACTGACGACACGAGCGTGGACGTGACGATCTACGAAGGCAGCGTGGCGTCGGGGAAAGTCGCGGCGTCGGGGAGCGTTGCGGTCAGCGGCTCGACGTGGTCGTTCACGCCGACGAAACCGCTCGTCCAGGGGACCTACACGGCGCAGGCGACGCAGGAAGACAAGGCCGGCAACCTCGGCAAGAGCGCTGCGGTGACGTTCACGGTCGACACGACCGCTCCGGCGGTCACGATCAACGCCGTCGCCACGCCGACGAACGACAAGACCCCGACGTTCTCGGGTGCCGCCGGCGTGGCGAATGGGGACCAGTCGAGCGTCACCGTCAAGATCTACAAGGGCGAACCCTCTGCAGAAGTGATCGTGCAGTCCTCCGGCGTTGCCGTCATCGCCGGCTCCTGGTCGTACACGGCATCCGCCCTCAGCGATGGTGCCTACACCGTCGAAGTGTCCCAGAGCGACGCGGCGGGCAACGTCGCCTCGCGGGCGGTCGCGTTCACGGTCGACACGACACCGCCCGCGGTGTCGATCGATCCGGTGCCCACGCCGACGAAAGATCAGACGCCGACGCTGGCGGGCCATGCCGGACTGGCGACGGGCGACCACAAGAGCGTCACGGTCAACATCTACAAGGGCGAAACCGTCGCGGGCACGCCGATCGAATCCCCGAGCGTCGCCGTCAGCGGCGAAGAATGGGCCTACAAGACATCCACCCTCGCGGATGGCACCTACACGGCGCAGGCGACCCAGGAAGACGATGCCGGCAACCTCGGCAAGAGCGCAGCGGTGACGTTCACGGTCGACACGACGGCGCCGGTGGTCTCGATCAACCCGGTCGCGGCCTTCACGAATGACGCGACGCCGACGTTGACGGGCGTTGCGGGAGTGCTGTCGGGCGATGATGCGAGCGTGTCTGTGACGATCTATGAAGGCAGCTCGACGTCCGGGAAAGTCGCGGCGTCGGGAAGCGTCGCAACCACCGGCTCGACGTGGTCGTATACGCCGGCGAAGGCACTTGCCGATGGCACGTATACGGTGCAGGCGACTCAGGAAGACAAAGCCGGCAACGTCGGCAAGAGCGCCACGGTGTCGTTCACGCTCGACACGAAAGCTCCGATCGTGTCGGTGACCTCGCCGGCGAAGAAAGCCAAAGTGCACACCCCGACGCCGACGTTCAGCGGGCTCGCTGGCGTAGCGGCGGGAGATGACCCGTCCATCATGCTGAACGTCTACACCGGGACCGCGGCGTCCGGGACTCCCCTCGAGACGCTGCACGTCACGCCGGTCGGTGAACATTGGGCGGCCGCATCGAGCGTCGAACTGAAGAACGGGCCATATACGGTGCAGGCTGAACAGGCCGACGATGCCGGCAACCTGGGCAAGAGCACCCCGGTTACCTTCGAAGTCGCGACGGTGCTCTCGCTCGAAGAATCCGGGTTTGTACAGCGCGAAAGAGGCCAAGAAAAAGAGCTGGTGACGGGCCCGGAACCGAGCTTCAGCGGCACTGCCAACACGGGAGACGCCGCGTCGGTCTTGGTGACCGTCTACAGGACGACCTCTGGCACTCCAGAAGAAATCCAATCGGTCCCGATCACGCCCGTCGGCCCGAGGTGGACCACGGGCCCGTTCAAACGCCTCACAGACGGAACGTACGTAGTACATGCCGAACAGGAAGGCGAAGGCACGGTCGAACAGGAATTCACGGTGGACGCGGACGCGCCCCACGTCACCCTCACCTCCCCGGTGAGTGGCAGCTCCGCATCTGAAGCTGCGCAGATCGTGAGCGGGGCAGCTGGCACCGCTGACGGCGACCTGCCGGAAGTCACCGTTCGCGTGTTTTCCGGTGCTACGACGGCAGGAGCCCCGCTCCCGCCCGTGACGGTGCGGACCTCGGGCGCGAGCTGGAGCGCGACGCTCGCAGGCCTCGGCCCCGGCACCTACACCGCCGAGGCCGAACAGAGCGACGACGTCGGCAACGTCGGCCACAGCGAACCCGTGACATTCACGCTGACCACGCCGCCTACGCCGCCGACGCCGCCTCCGCCGCCGGTCGCGTCGTTCCGGTGGGTACCGTCAACGCCGCACCCCGGCGAACCCGTGACGCTGATCTCGACGTCGACCGATCCGAGCAGCCCGATCACGGGCTTCGCCTGGGCTCCGTTGGGCAACGAAGCGTTCACGCCCGGCGAATCGGCGCTCACCACCTCCTTCAGCGCCGCCGGAGCCCACGTCGTGCAGCTGCGTGTGACGGACGCCGATGGCCTGTCTAGCGTCGCCACCGAGACGATCACGGTGACCACGGCTGCTCCAGCTCTCATCCAGCCGTTCCCGGTCGTCCACATGGCCGGCTCCTACGATGCCGCGGGCGTCAAGATCAGCCTGCTCACCGTGCTGGCGCCGGTGGGGGCGACGGTGACGGTGAAGTGTCGCGGGGCGGGCTGCCCGACCAAGTCCGAGACGATGGCGGTGGCGTCGGGACCGAAAAGCAAAGCGGGGACGATCCTGATCACGCTCAAGCGCTTCGAGCGGCCGCTGCGGGCCGGCACGGTCCTCGAGATCGAGGTCACAGACCGCGAAGAGATCGGCAAGTTCACGAAGTTCGTGATCCATCACAGCAAGCCGCCGACACGCCAGGATCTCTGCCTCAACCCGGCAGGCACCACGCCGATCCTGTGTCCGTCATGAACACCGTTCGCATCTCCAGACCCGCTGTCGATGTCGGCCGCGGACCCGCGGGCACACTCGTGCGCACGATGGCGCTGGCCGCGGTGCTGTGCGCCGCGGCCTTCGCGGCCAGCTTCGAGATCGGACGCGCGGAGCGTCCGGGGGGGACGCCCTCCGAGCACCTGCCGAGCCTTCCGGCCGCCGCCGCGGGCGCGGCGATTCCCGCCCGCCTGGGCAGCGCTCCCGCGATCGCCGACGAAGCGCCCGCCGCCGCAAGCACCCCTGCGGTTGCGCCGACACCCGCCGCGAGTCACGTGTCCACGTCCCAGGCGCCCAGCTCCTCCTCGACGCCCGCGGCGCAGACCCCCGCGGCTCCGACCACGACCGCACCGGCCCCCACCACGCCGGCGGCCACCACCGCGCCGACCCGCCCGCAACCGCAATCGTCCACCGGCGGGACGTCGCCGGCCTCGCGCGGCGGATCCTCGGGGAGCTCGGGCGGCGCCGCCAAGCCCGAAGCGAGCGGCACCCCGTTCGACAGCTCGGGCTGAGCCGTGTCCAGCTTGCGGCGCACTCTGCCGCCCGTCGTGGTGCCGGTGCTCGTGGTGGTGGCGATCGCCGGCTACCTGATCGGCATCCACCGCGCCTCCGGCCCGCCCTCGGCCCCGTCTGCCGGCGGCTCTGCGCAGGAGACGCGGATCGCCTCCGGGTCGAGCGTCCTGCTCGAATATCCCAGCGGTTGGCAGCCGGCCGGCGCGGCAGCCGCGATCCCGGGGCTCCCGATCGCCCAGCCGCTGCTGCTCGCGCCCGCCGGGCGCTCCGATCGCGCCGGCCTGCTCAGCGGGCAGCTGCCCGCCGGCGGCTCGAGCCCGCTGCCCGCATCGTTCCTGACGCTCATACGCGGAACTCCCCACACCGAAGTGGTGACGCTCGACAATCTCCAGGCATACAGCTACAGCGGTCTCAGCGGCTATGGCCGCACGCTCGACGTGTATGTGATCCCGACGGTGGGGCAGAGCCCCACGGCGCTGGTGTGCTACGCGGCCAACGGCTTCTCCAGCTACCTGCAGCAGTGCGCGCAGATCGTGGCGAAGGTCACGCTCGTGGGCCAGACCTCATATGACCTGAGCCCCGACGCCGCCTACGCCACCCAGCTGAGCGGGCTGATCGCCGGGCTGGAAAAGGAACGCCAGGCGCTCAGGCGCCAGATGCATCAGCAGGCGGCGGCGGTGGGCACGCTCGCAAAGACGCTCGCCGCCAGGTTCGCCGGCGCGGCCGCCACGCTCGCCGCATTCGAAGCGCCGCAGTCGGCCAGCGCCGCCCAGGCCGCGCTCGCCACGGCGCTGATCGGCGCGGATGACGCATACACCGCGCTCGCCGATGCGGCCGCCGCCGAAGGCCCGGCCGGCTACGCCGCCGCCGAAGTCAAGATCCGGGAAGCGGAGGCCGGCGTCGACACGGCGCTCGAGAGCTTCGCCCTGCTCGGCTACAACCACACATAGGCGGGCTCGCTAGCGCGTGCCAGCGCGCTGTATGCGCGCGAACCACGCCAGCCCGGCGAAGCACAGGATGCACGCGACGTACAGGTTGAGCCGCAGCCCGAGGATCCGATGGGCGGGGTCCACGCGCAGCAGCTCCTCGCCGATGCGAGCGAACGAGTAGCCGGCCACGTACAGGGCGAAGAGCCCCGGCGGCCTGATTCGCCGGCGGCGGCCGAGCCACACGAGCGCGCCCGCCAGCAGCAGGTTCCAGATCAGCTCGTAGAGGAACGTCGGCTGGAAGGTCGCGTAGCGCGCATACGCGGCGGGACGGTGCGCGGGAGATATCTCGAGCGCCCACGGCAGCCTGCTGGGCAGGCCGAAGAGCTCCTGGTTGAAGTAGTTGCCGATGCGTCCGATCGCCTGTGCGACCAGCAGCGCCGGGGCGGCCGCGTCCATGAACAGCGCTACGTTCGCGCCGCGGCGGCGCAGCACCCAGATGCCGGCGAGCGTGCCGAGCGCGACGCCGCCCCAGATGCCCAGACCTCCCTTCCAGACGGCGAACGGGCCCCACCAATGCGGGGGGACTTCGTTCCAGCTGGTGGCCAGGAAGTACAGTCGTCCGCCGACCACGCCGGCGGGGAAGCCCACGAGCGCGACGTCGTAGACGAGCTGGCGCTGGCCGCCGACGGCCCGCCAGCGGCGGACGGTGATGCCGACGGCCGCGAGCACCGCGAGGACGTAGGCGAGGCCGTAGAAGTGCACGAACAGCGGCCCCAGGTGGAAGCCGTTGCTCGACGGGCTCGGCAGGAAGCCGCCGGCCAGGCGGATCATCGTCGGCCTCGCTCGAGCTGCGGGCGCGCCGCCCGTGTCGGGGCGCTCAACGCACGCGCCTGCAGCGTCTGACCCGTGCCAGCCAGGGCATCGAGACCTCCGTGCGCCCGATCAGCTCCGGCTCCTGCTCCCACAGCCGATCGAGGCTCGCGAGAACGCCCTCGCGCTCGGCCTCGGACATGAGCGCCACGCTACTGCGCGAGACGGCGAGGTCGCGCAGGCTCGCGCGGTCGATGAGCTGCTCGTGGGGGAACTCGCGGTCCTCGATCTCCTCGAAGTCCTCGCCGAGGTCCTCGACCGAGGGCCAGTGGCCGGGTCGCTGGATCGCCGGCGGCCCGAGGATCTCGCGCACGCGCGCCACCCACGGCGGCGAGACGTCGAAAGCGTTGCCGAGCAGCCCGAGCACGCCCGGCGGGCGCAGGACGCGCCCGATCTCCGCGCGGGCGGCGCGCTCGTCGAACCAGTGAAACGCGGCTCCCACGGTGACCGCATCCACGCTCGCGTCGGCCAGCGGCAGCTGCTCGGCGGTGCCCGCGAGCGCGCACGCGGCAGGCAGCCTGGAGGCGAGGATCGAGCGCATCTGCTCGAGCGGCTCGACGGCGATCACGCGGTGGCCGGCGTCGAGCAGCGCGCCGGTGAGCTTGCCCGTGCCGGCGCCCAGGTCGAGGACCTCCAGCGGCTGCGCGCCGAGCAGCCATTCGATCGCCGCCCGCGGGTAGCCGGGGCGGCCCCGCTCGTACTCGTCCGCCACGATCGCGAACGAGCTCGCGCGCTGCGTGCGGGTGGGGGCGGGAGCGTGGCGCCCTTCTGTCACCGACAGATCAGTAGCAGCATGCGCCCAGGACCGCGCTGAGCCGCGGCTGCGGGCGATGGCGCGCTCCGATGACGATCCGCTCGGCGCCGAGGATGTCCGGCGCGGAGCGAGCGCGAGATCTCGATCCCGCCCTCTGGGAGCGCCGAAACGGTCGCCTGGTTTGCAGGAGGTGAACATTGAGTTAACGGGGAAGCCGCCGGCCAATAATCTGGTACGGTTCCGTGGGCGAGACGCGGGTCTCGTAATTCGCGAGTTGGGGAGGGACGTTTCAGGCGTGGCACGGAGGTCTTCGCAACTGAGCGGTCGGGGCATCCCGGGTTGTCTGGCCTTGCTTGCGGTCACGGCCGCAGCGCTCGGGTGGGCGCCACAGGCAGGCGCTACGTCGCTCACCCCCGGCGATGTCGTGGTGGAGCGCGACGGGAACGGCGGCGCCGAAGCACTCACGAGCTCGGCCACGCCGGTCTACCTGAACGAGTTCGAACCGACCGGCGGCCTGGTCGCGGCCCTCGCGCTGCCGACGGCCGTCAACGGCTCGAACAAACCGCTGCTGGACAGCGGCAGTGCGCTCTCCGACGGGGAGCTGACGCTGTCGGAAAACGACCAGTGCGTGGCGATGTTCGGCTACGACGCCCCGATCGGCACCGCAAGCATCACTGAATCGAAGGTCAAAGAAATCCCCCGCACCGTAGGGCTCATCAACGAAAAAGGGGAAATCGACACCACGACGGCGCTGACGAACGTCGGCAACGAAGGCAACACGCGCGGCAGCACATCGAGCGAATGCAAAAAGATCTGGACCGGCAGCAACGGCAACAAAAGCACCGGCGGGGTGAACTACGTCTCGAAACCCGGCGAATCGACCGCGACCGAGCTCAACGAAAGCGACACGAACGTCCGCGCGGTCGAGGCCGTGGACGGACAGCTCTACGTCTCCGCCGACCCGACCAAGGCCGGGGCGCTGACGATCGCCAAAGTGGGCACCGGGCTGCCGACGACCGCTAAAACGACGCCGATCACGAACCTGCCCTTCGAAACCAACCAGGCGCCCGAAGAGCCCTACGGCTTCAGCCTGCTAACGCTCGGGCTCGGCTCGACGCCCGACACACTGTACGTCGCTAACTGCCCTACCCCCTGCGAAAAAGGGGTCGCGGCCGCCGTGATCAAGTATGGATTCGTAGGCGGCAAATGGGTCAAGGACGGATCGGTCGAAGTACCGGAAGTGACTGGGGTCACGGCCAACGACGTGGGCGGCGCCGTCACGATCTACGCAACGAGCAGTGGCTCCAGCAACAAGAAGGGAACCCTCTACAGGATCTCAGACGTGAGCGGTGTGAACGGCACGCTCAGCGGGATCCCCGTGGAAATAGCAACGGCTCCCGCCAACGAGGCATTCCGCGGCGTCGCGTTCGCGCCCGGCACCACGATCGGCTCCGGCGGCACGCCGCCGCCGGCACCCACGATCTCGGCGGCCGAAACCGCGCTTCCGGCGGCACTCGGCGATCCGACGAACCCGACGATGGCGCTCACCGTCGGGGACTCCGCCTACAAAGCCAGCGAACTGACGGTGAGCGTCAGGTCCTCCAAGGAATCTGTGGCCGCAGTCAGCGGGATCACGGTCACGGGTACCGGAACCGAACGGACGCTGCACGTGACACCGGGCGCTGTCGGCGAATCGAAACTCACGCTCACCGTCGAAGCGCCCGACGGGGTGTTCACGAGCACCCAGATCGTCTACGGGGTCTCCCCATACGAGGGCAGCCCCAGCGACCGCTACTACTCCGGCGCCGCCGACTCGGGCGCCTCGATCGACGTCGGCGACGGGTACATGATTGTCGCCGGGGACGAAGTGAACACGCTGGAGCTCTACCACGAGCGGGTCTCCGGCCCGCCCGTCAGGACCTTCAACTTCAACGGCGAGCTTCCGTACGGCTCGGCGGAAGTGAACATCCATTCCATGGCGCGGGCGGGCAACACGCTGTACCTCGTCGGCAGCCTCGACAACACCAACAGCGGAGAAGTGGTGCCGTCGCACGACACCATCTTCGCCGCCACGATCACAGGCGAAGGCGCCAACACCCAACTGACCTACCTCGGCAGTTATGAAGGCCTGAAGGCAGACCTGATCGCATGGGACGAAGCGAACGGCGAACCGCTGGGGCTCGGCAAGTCCGCTGCACCAGGCCAGCCGGGCGAGCGCGTCAACGGGTTTAAGGTCCAAGGCTTGGCGTTCCTGCCGGGCTCGACCACGGAAGCGTATCTGACGTTCCGCGCGCCGGAGGAGCCGAACTGCACAACGGCGCAAGAAACCGAAGACACGTGCACCCGCAACCTCGCGCTGGTCGTACCCGTCACGAACTTCTCCTCGCTGTTCGAAGGGAACCCGCAGACCAGCACCCACGCGACCTTCGGAACTCCGCTGGAGTGGAACCTCGGCGGCTACAGCATCCGCCAGATCAGCAAAAACGCCGAAGGCGAATACGTGATCGTGACCAGCACGGCGAACTCGTCCGACACGCTCTACCAGTTGTGGGGCTGGGACGGGGAAACCGAAGACGAACCGGTGCTGCTGAACGCGTCGCTCCCGCTCACCCCCGAAGGCGTGTGGGACTCGGTCACGTCGGTGCCGGAACCGATCGCAAACGGCGACGGATTCGAACTCCTGCAGGACGACAGCAAGGTCGTCTGGTACGGCTCCGGCACCAAAGACGCCGAAAAAGGCTTGACGGTGCCCCTGCAGAAGAGCATCGGGGTCCTGTTCCCCGTAGAGATCCCGCTCCCGGGAACGCCCCACCCGCCGCATCTGTCGAGCGGGAAAAGCCCGAACAAAGGCCAGTTCACGCTCAAATGGAAGCCGGCACCGACCTTGCGCGCGAGGTTCACGCTGCAGCACCAGAACGCCCACGGCGGATGGACAACCGTCGCCAGTGGGCTGTCAAAGCGCGAATACACCTTCGCGGCCGGCAATCCGGAGGAAGAGGGGACCTGGACCTATCGCGTCAACGAGAGCAACGAAAGCGGCGTGAGCGAATACTCGGCGGAATCGGAACCGATCAAGGTCGACAGGACGCCGCCCTACACGCCCACGGCGGCTCCCACGCGTGAACCGGACTATGCCGGTAAAGGCGGCTGGTACAAGAACAGCGCCACGGTCTCCTTCAGCGCCAACGGCGATCCAATGCTGGCCGACGGCAGCCCCGGCAGCGGCGTCAACCCGGCGACTCTCACGGGCCCGGAGACCTTCGAAACCAGCGGCGCGCACGAAGCGTGCGGGACCGTGGCCGACTACGCAGAAAACGTCTCGGCACCGGGCTGCG
Organism: uncultured Solirubrobacteraceae bacterium; assembly: GCA_963756205.1. Lineage (GTDB taxonomy): Bacteria > Actinomycetota > Thermoleophilia > Solirubrobacterales > Solirubrobacteraceae > Palsa-744. Next base: position 6,240 of record CAVWMU010000005.1, on the reverse strand, counting down.
TGACGGTGCAGGTCGACGCGACTGCTCCCACACTCGAAGTCGAATGCCCGGCGACGGCCGTGGTCAACGAAGGCGGCGTGACGGCTAAGGTCACGGCCTCCGACCGGTATTCGGGGCTCGCCAGCGACCCGACTGGGACCGTGCCGATCGATACGAGCCACACGGGTCCCGAGACGGTCACTCGCACGGCGGTTTCCAATGTCGGCCTGGAAACGACCAGGTCGTGCACGACCGAAGTCATATACCCGGCTCCCGGCGCGCCAGCATTGACAGCCGGGGAAAGCCCGAACGACACCGGCCTGTTCAAGCTCGGCTGGAGCGGCGATGACCCGCTGCAGTACTTCGGCCTGAGCTACACGCTGCAGGAGCACAACTACGCCACCTCGGAATGGACGTCCGTGGAAAGCGGCATCGACGCGCTGAGCTACGAATTCTCAGGCGCCGGCGAGGAGGAAGGCACCTGGGTCTTCCGGGTCCAGGCGGCTGACTCCGTCAACGAAAAACTGACCGAATACTCGCCTGTGTCGGCGCCAATCGTGGTCGATAAGGCCGCCCCGTACGCGCCGGCGGCGATTGCGTCGCGCGAACCGGATTACGCGGGGAACGAAGGCTGGTACAAGAACAGCGTCACGGTGCACTTCGCCTCGGAAGGCGACCGGACTCTGTCTGACGGCAGTCCGGGCAGCGGCGTCAATCCGGCCTCGATCCCTCCGCCGCAGACATTCGAAACGAGCGGCGTGCACGTGGCGTGCGGGACGGTGACCGACTACGCCGGCAACCTCTCCAAACCGGGCTGTCTGGCGGTGCGTGTCGAAGCCACGACGCCGGAACTTGAAATCTCCTGCCCCGAAACAGTTCTCGCCGGCCAGTCGGATGCGTACGCGACGGTCACCGCCACCGACAGGTACTCGGGCCTGGCGAGCGACCCGAGCGGGAGAGTCGCGATCGACACGAGCAGCGTCGGGGCCCAGACCGTCACCCGCACCGCGGTCTCCAACCTCGGCTTCGAAACGACCAAGTCGTGCACGACCATGGTCGAATCGCCGACCCCGGGCAGGCCGGCGCTGACCCACGGCAAAAGCCCGAACAAGGACGGGGTCTTCACGCTCGGCTGGAGCGGCCCCAGTCCGCTGCGGTACTTCGGCCTGAGCTACACGCTGCAAGGGCACGACGCCGCCGCCAAAACCTGGTCGACCCTGGCCAGCGGCATCGAAGCGCTGAGCTACCAGTTCGCAGAACCCGCTGAGGAAGAGGGCACGTGGGTCTACCGTGTCCAGGCATCGGACCCCCTGATCGAACTGACGAGCGAATACTCGCCTGAATCCACGCCTGTCGTGGTCGACGAGACTGCGCCGTACCCGCCCTCGGCAACCGCGTCTCGCGAACCTGACTATGCGGGTGGCGGCGGCTGGTACAAGGACAGCGTGGAAGTGTCCTTCGCATCAAACGGCGACCCGAAACTGTCCGACGGCAGCCCGGGCAGCGGCGTGAACGCGGCGACGCTCACCGGACCGAAGAGCTTCGACACCAGCGGCGCGCACGAAGCGTGCGGAACGGTCGCCGACAACGTCGGCAACGTCTCGGTGCCGGGCTGCCTGACGGTGCGGGTCGACGCGACTCCGCCAAGCCTTGAAATCTCCTGCCCAGCGACAGCGCTGGCCGGCGAAGCCGGTGTGAAGGCGACGGTCATCGCCGCTGACGCCTACTCGGGGCTGGCGAGCAACCCGAGCGGAAGCGCTCCGATCGACACCTCGCACGTCGGGCAGGTGACGACCACGCGCACCGCGGTCTCCAACGTCGGGCTGGAAACGACCAGGTCGTGCACGACCGATGTCGTCGCATCGCCGCCGGAACTCGGGCGCTGCGTGAAAGCCCCCACGGAAGGCGCAGCTGGATTCACCTCCTCGACCTGCACGAAGGCGAGCGAAACGCACACCGGTCACTACGAATGGGAACCCGGCGCGACGAACACCCGCTTCGAAAGCAACGAAGTGACGAAAGTCACGCTGGAAACGATCAAAGGCACGAAGGTGACATGCACCGGCGAGGCGAGCAGCGGCGAATACTCGAGCTCGAGGACCGTCGGCGGCGTGGTCCTGAGGCTCTCCGGCTGCGAACTGACCGGCAACGTCATCGCCAAATGCGCGAGCTCGGGCGCGGCGAGCGGAAAAATCATCACCAAAGCGCTTGAAGGGGCTCTCGGCGTGGAAAAGCTCGGGACTACGAGCGCCAAGAACAAGATCGGCCTTGCGCTGTACCCCGTCGGGAAAGCCGGGCTGTTGGCGGAATTCACGTGCGGCGCGACCAAAGTGGCGGTCCGCGGCTCGGTGATCCTGCCGCTGAAGGCGGACAAGATGGAGCCGACTCTGGCGCTGAAGGCCAAGGCGACGAAAGGCAAGCAGAAGCCTGAAAGCTTCGCCGGAGGCGCGAAGGACGTCCTCGAAGAGTCCTTCAACGGCGGCTCCTTCGAACAGGCCGGGCTGACGGCCGCCGTGACCCTGGAAAACGGAGAAGACGTCGAGATCAACACCGTCGTCTGACGCCGCCAGCGCGCGGGCCGTGGCGCTAGACTCGCAACCGTGGCCGATCCCGACGATGATCTGTTCGGCGCCGAGCACGTCCGCGTGTATCGCCAGACGGGCGGCGAGCGCGGCTATCACTGGCGCGGGACGACGATCCTCCTGCTGAGCACCGTCGGGCGGCGCTCGGGGGAGACGAGGACGACGCCGCTCATCCACCGCGTCGACGGCGAGCGTTGGATCGTCGTGGCGTCCAAGGGCGGCGCGCCTGCGAATCCGAGCTGGTACGAGAACCTGCTGGCCGATCCCGAGGCCACGATCGAGGTGCGCGATGAGACCGTGCCGGTGCTCGCGAGCACGGCCACGGGAGAGGAGCGCGCCCGCCTGTGGACGCTGATGACCGAGGCGTGGCCGGCGTACGACGAATACCAGGCGAGGACCGAGCGGGAGATCCCGGTCGTGGTGCTCACCCGCCGCTAGATGATTGATTCCACGGGGTTCAGGCGCAGTAGTTGACGAGTGCGCGGCTTGGGCGGCCGAGTTGGTGGTTGAGGGTGATGGCGGCGGCGAGGGTCAGGAGGCGTTGCAGGATGCGCTCGCGGAGACCGGCGAGGGTTCTGGCGCCGTGACGCTCGAGCGTGAGGATGTCCTTGCAGGTCCAGAAGATGCTCTCGATCCTTTGCCGGATTGGCGCGAGGTGTGGCCCTTGTCCGGGCTCGTCTTTGCGGCGGGGACGCACGATCGTGGCGTCGAGTTCGCTGGCCTTGGTGGCGAACTCTCTGCCGGCGTAGCCCTTGTCGGCGATCACGGTGACCGCGCCCTCGCGCTTTGCGCGGGCGAGCAGCTTCAGCGCGACCTCGCGCTCGTCGAGCTTGGGAGACGTCAAGGCGATCGCTCTCGGGGTGCCGTCCGGGGCAGCACAGGGCATGCAGCCGGAAACCCCAGAACAAGCGGCTGTGGCTGGCGCAGTACCCGTAGCCGGCGGCGTCGGCCGAGCTGCGAGCGCTTGACCGTCTCGCGGCTTCTGGCGCACTCCACGGGCGTGGAGTCGACGAGCAGCAGGTCGTCTTCGATAGCCGGGGCTCTGGCTGGCGAACACGCCCATCAGCCACTCCAGCGTGTCCGCCAGACGCCGGCGGCGCTTGCAGTAGCCGGCCTGCCCGGGGAGGCTCGGGAACAAGTGACGCAGATACTTGGAGGCGACCGCCAGGAACCGCCGGTCAGACGGGATTCCCATGATCGCCTGGGCGACGCAGAGCGTGACGACCTCCGCGTCTGTGACGCTCCTTCTGGCGTTCCCCGGCCTCGCGGGCAGGAGATCGTCAGCCGTGACATAAACCGCAGTCAGCAGCAGGTCGAGGTCGGCGTCCATCATGGCCTCCTGGCTCGACGATGTGTTTGAGCACCGCCGACTTCGACCCTGCTGCCTATAAACCCACCCGTTCCACCCAACCCCCGTGGAATCAATCATCTAGCTCTCGCCGGCTGAGCCGCAGAACCTAGATCGCCGCCGTCCGGGCCGCGCGGCGCGCCCCGGCGGCGGGATGATCCGCAGCGTGTCACGCTGCGTATAGACCGACATGAGGATCGCGATCGTCGGTGGCTGGGGTCTCCGGGCTCGTCTGCGCGCACCTGCTGCACGCGCGAGCACGAGCTGGTGCGTGTTCGAGGCGGCCGAGCAGGCGGGTGGACACGCCAACACGGTGCGCGTCGGAGACCGAGACCGGGCCTATGACGTCGACACCGGCTTCATCGTCTTCAACGACCGCAACTACCCGAGCTTCGAACGCCTGCTCGACGAGCTCGCCGTGGCGACGCAGCCGTCGCCGATGAGCTTCGGGGTGAGCGACGGCGTGCGACTTCGAGTACAACGGCGCCTCGCCGAACGGCCTGTTCGCGAGCCGTCGCCAATCTGCTCAGCGCCGGCCTTTCACCGGATGATCGCCGACCTCGCCCGCTTCAACCGGGACGCCCGCGCGCTGCTGGCCTCCGATGAGAATCGTTCCTCGTCGCTGCGCGAGTTGGCTGCCAGCGGCAGCGCTACTCGCGTGCGTTCGTCGAGCGGCTGATCGTCCCGCAGGCATCGGCGGTGTGGTCGGCCGATCCGGCGCAGATGTGGTCCTTTCCCGCGCGCTTCCTGGTCGAGTTCTTCGACAACCACGGCATGCTCGGGTTCCGCGACCGGCCGCGCTGGCGGACGATCACCGGGGGCTCGCGCGCCTACGTCGAGGCGCTCACGCGACCCGTGGCGCGAGCGTCTGCGGCTGGCTCGACGCCGGTCACGCAGGTCGCTCGTCACCCCGACCATGTCACGGTGTCAGCGCGCGGCCGCGAGCCGGAGCGCTTCGACGCGGTAGTGATCGCGACGCACTCCGACCAGGCGCTCGCGCTGCTGGCCGACCCCAGCGAGCGCGAGCGCGAGCTACTCGGCGCGATCCCATATCAGCGCAACGAGGCGGTGCTCCACACCGACCGCTCGCTGCTTCCGCGGCGCCGGCGCGCGTGGGCGAGCTGGAACTACCATCTCCGAGCGGGCGCGACGGGCCGCTGCACGGTGACCTACCACATGAACCGCCTGCAGTCGCTGCGCGCCGACCGCGAGTTCTGCGTCACGCTCAACCGCACGGCCGCGATCGACCCGGAGCAGATCATCCGCACGATCCGCTATGCGCACCCCGTGTACACGCCCGCGGGCGTCGCCGCGCAGTCACGCCACCACGAGATCAGCGGGCGCAACCGCACGCACTACTGCGGCGCCTACTGGGGATGGGGCTTTCACGAGGACGGCGTGCAGAGCGCGCTGCGGGTCGCGCGCGAGCTCGGCGCTCGCGCGCGCGGCCGATGAGCGCATGACGGCCAGCGCGATCTACGAGGGCACCATCCGTCATCGGCGCTTCGCGGTGCGCTCGCACGAGTTCAGCCACCGCTTGGCGCTCGCCTACCTCGACCTCGACGAGCTGATGGCCTGCTCGACGGCCACCTGACCGCGAGCCGGCCGGGCCTCGTGCGCTTCCGCCGCGCCGACTACCTCGGCGACCCGTCCGCTCCGTCTCGCGGACGCCGTGCGCGACGCAGGTCGAGCGGGCGACACGGCGGACTGCCCGGCGGGCCCGATCCGCCTGCTGACGCAGCTGCGCACGTTCGGCCACTGCTTCAACCCGGTCAGCTTCTACTACTGCTTCAGCCCTCGGACCGGGCGGTCGAAACCCTGTGAGGCGGTGCTCGGCGGAGAGGTGACGAGCACGCCGTGGCGGCGAGCGCCACGCCTACGTGCTCGCGTCGCGCCGCGGCGACGGCGCCGCCGGGCTCGCCGGCAGCTTCGACAAGGCAGCTGCACGTGTCCCCGTTCATGGGGATGGACGCAACGCTACCGCTGGCGCGTCGCCGCGCCCGGCGCGACGCTGGCGGTTCACATCGAGAGCCAAGAGCGCGAGCGGCGCGCTTTCGACGCGACGCTCGCGCTGCGCCGCTCGCCGCTGACCCGTGGCGGCCTGGCGCGCGTCACGGCGCGCTACCCGGCGCGCGACGCTGCGCGTGCTGGCGCTCATCTACGGCCATGCGCTCGCGCTGAAGCTCAAGGGCGTGCCGGTGCACCCGCGTCCGCGGGTATCGAGCATGACGGGGGGCAGCGTACGGCGCGGTGGATCGCGCTTGGCCTGCTCGAGCGTGTTCGCTCGGGCCGGCTGACGATAGCAATACGGAACCGAACCAGTAGAGGGCA
>CAVWMU010000004.1:0-163958 GCA_963756205.1 uncultured Solirubrobacteraceae bacterium | reverse complement strand
TCGCGGCGGTGCTCATCGGCGACATCACGAACGCCATGCCGATGCCCATCAGCACGAAGCCGGGCAGCAGCGCGCCGTAGCCGCTGGAGACGGTCAGGTGGGACTGCCAGAAGAGCGCTCCGGAGACGGTGAGCAGGCCGAAGGTCATCAGCGGCCGCGGGCCGACGCGGTCGGCGAGGCGCCCGGCGAGCGGCGCGATCAGCACGATCATCAGCGTCGAGGGCAGGAAGCGCAGCCCGGCCTGCAGCGGCGAGTAGTGGAGCACGTTCTGCATGTACAGCGCCATGAAGAAGAACATCGCGAGCATCGCGAAGCTGACGATGAACGCGACGATGTTGGCGCCGAGGAACGTGCGCGAGCGGAAGAAGCCGAAGTCGACCATCGGCGAGGACTGGCGGCGCTCGACCAGCGCGAACGCGCCCAGGCCGACGGCGGCGGCCGCGAACAGCGCGAGCTCGCGCGGCGAGCCCCAGTGCCATTCGTTGCCCTCGACCAGCGCGAGCACGAGCGCCGCGAGGCCGCTCGTGAGCGTCAGCACGCCGCGCACGTCGACCCGCTGCGCGACGCTCTCGTCGCGTGACTCGCGCACGGCGAACAGCGTCACGAGGATCGCGCCGGCGGCGACGGGCAGGTTCAGGAAGAAGATCGACTGCCAGCTGACGGTCTCCACGAGGAAGCCGCCGAGCACCGGGCCGATCGCGAGCGCGAGCGCGGAGACGCCGGCCCACGTGCCGATCGCCTTGCCGCGCTCGGCGGGCGGGAACGCGTTGGTGATGATCGACAGCGTGCCGGGCATCATCATCGCCGAGCCGACGCCCTGCGCGGCGCGCCAGGCGACCAGCCACGTGTCGCTCGGGGAGAAGCCGATGGCGCCGCTCGAGCACGCGAACACGATCACGCCCGTGAGGAACATCCGGCGGCGCCCGAACAGGTCGCCGAGACGCCCGCCGGTGACGAGCAGCACGGCGAAGGTGAGCGTGTAGGCGTTGACCGTCCACTCCAGCGACGCGGTCGACGCGTGCAGGCTGCGCTGGATCGAGGGCAGCGCGACGTTGACGACGGTGTTGTCGAGCATGATCATGAACAGCGCGAAGCACATCGCTCCGAGCGCCCACCAGCGGCGGTTGTCCTCGTTCATGCGCAGCGAGCGGATCCTCTCGGTCATCGGGCGGCTCCCTTCTTGGTGGGTCTGTAGGCGGCGATCTCGGCGCGGCGCTCGAGGATCAGCGACAGGGCGTGCGCCAGCGCGTCGGCCTCCTCGTCGCCGAGCGAGCTCAGCAGCTCCTGCAGCGCCGACAGGCGGGCCTCGTTGAGCGCCTGCGGCACCGTGCGCCCGGCGTCGGTGAGGCGCACGCGCTTCATGCGCCGGTCCTCGGGGTCCTCCTGGCGCCCGACGAAGCCGCGCTCGAACAGGCCGTCCACGGCGCGGCTCATCGCGGGGAGGGAGACACCGAGCGAGTCGGCGAGCGCCTTCACCGAGCGCTCTTCGCCGTCGGCCTCGAGCGCGCACAGCGCCTTGATCTGCGTGAAGGACAGGTCGAGCTCGGCGATCGCGTTGAACGTGCCGACGTTGGCCGTGCGCATCAGGTAGCTGGCGAGCGCGTACATGTCGCGCGTGAGCGCCCGGCGGTCGGCTCGCGTGTCCTCTGAAGTTGCTTGCATGAACGCAACCATATAGGTGGCGCAATGGTTGCTTGTGTGTCATGCATCACACGCAAGCACCCGCGCGAGAGCCAGCCGCGCCAGGACGAGCGGGAGGAGTGGGCGGGCGATCGGAGGCCCATTTTTGGGCGCGCGGCCCGTGGAGCGCGCTCAGCCGGCTTGGAGCGCGAACGGCAGCGCGACCACTTCCGCGCTGACACCCTGCTCGCCGACGTTGACCACGCTGCCGGGCTCGGCCTCGCGGCGCACGAGCGCGAGCGCGATCGGCCCGAGCCTGGGGGAGAGGGCGGCGCTGCCGACGTGCCCCACCTGCCGCTCGCCGAGCGCCAGCCGCTCGCCCGGCGCGACGGGCTGCGACAGGCGCAGGCCGCGCAGGTGGCGGTTGGGCTTGCCCTTGTAGTAGAGGCGCGCGACCGTCTCCTGGCCGACGTAGCAGCCCTTCGTGAAGCTCACGGCGCGCTCGTTCAGCCCGGCCTCCTGGGGGATGACGGTGTCGTCGAGGTCGATCCCGTAGCGGGGGCGGCCGTGCTCGATGCGCAGGCACTCCGCCGCCTGCTCGCCGACGGGCCGGCGCCGCGCGCGTGCAGCGCCGCGCTCAATGCCTCGGTGTCGGCGGAGTCGCAGATCAGATCGACGCCGACGTCCGTGCGCACGGCCAGCGCGTGGATGCCGTCGATCTCGACGCGACGTGCGCGTGCTCCGCCTCCGCCAACGCGGCGCTCGGCTGCGTCGACGCCGGCGATCGCCGCGGCTTGGGGGCCGATCAGCGACAGCAGCCCGCGCTCGAGCGTGCGCTTGTGCAGCTCGAGCTTGTAGCCGATCTTGAAGCGCCGGATCATGTCGAACAGGCTCCTGCAGGGCCACGCGCTCGGTGTCGAGCAGCAGCTCCGACGGCTGCGCGTCGGCGCTCTCGCCGACCGCGAGGATGCGCAGGTCGCCGAGCATCTTGCCCTTGTGCGTGAGGAACGCCGCGTAGCAGCCCGCGCCCGGGCGCAGCGTCGCCAGCTCGTTGGTCACCTGGCCGCCCAGGAACTCGACCGCGCCGGGCCCGGTGAGCGCGAGCTTGCCCCGCTCGGAGCGATCGAGCAGCCCGCAGCCCTCCACGAGCGCCGCGTAGTCGCGCTCGAACGCGTCCGCGCCGGCACCGGTCGTCGTGCCGGTTGGAGTGCTTGCGACGGTGTCCGCGTGCGCGCCTGCCATTGATTCGAGAATAGCCGCGCTAGGCTTCCGACCAATGGCTTTCGCCGAGGACTTCCAGCGGGTCGTCGACTCGCTCCCCGAGGACTGGACCGACCTCGAGCTCGATCTGCGGATCGCCGACGAGTCGCGCTACGTCGAGGCGGCGCTGTACCTGGCGACGTGCAACGCGCGTCCGTACTCCCATCACGACTGGCACTGGCGCCTGCTGGTGGCCAATCGCTTCGGGCACGCCGCCGCGGCGCCCGCCGTGCACGGCGCGCTGGGCCTGCTCGACGACGCCGGCATCGAGGGCGAGATGGTGGTGCGCGAGACGCGCAGCGGGCGGGTGGAGGTCACGCAGATGTGGGGCCGCCCGGAGTCCGCGCGCGAGGAGTTTCGCCGCCTGCGGGCGCAGTAGCCGATGGCGCGGGTGCTGGCGCTGACCCGCGACCTGCTGTTCGGCTCGCAGGTGCAGGGCGCGCTGACGCTGGCCGGTCACGAGGTCGAGCTGATCGCCGACGCGCCGCGCCTGCGAGAGCGGCTGGCCGCCTCCGCGGAGCCGGCCGGCGCGGCGGCGGACGTGCTGATCGTGGACCTGACCGACGGCGAGCTCGACGGCGCGGGCGTCGTCGAATCGCTCGCCGGCATCGGTGCGGATGGGGACGCGCTCGCGGCTACGCGCACGCTGGGCTTCTACTCGCACGTGGATGTCGCGGCGCGCGAGCGCGGCGAGCGCGCCGGCATCGAGCTCGTGGTGCCGCGCTCGCGCATGGCGCGCGAAGGCGCCGCGCTGGTGGCGGGGCTGCTCGCGTTCGCGCCCGGCGCGCACCGACCGGCGCCCGAGGGCGCTTCGCGGCCCGCGCCGGAATGAGCGCTCAGGCGGCCTGCGCGCGCTGTTCGCGGCGCACGAGCGGGTGATCGGCCGGCGCGCCCGGCCCGGGGGTGGCCCAGACGTCGCGCACTGACAGCGTCGCCCCGCAGGCCGCGCACATGCGGTGATCGTCGACGGCGCCGCCGCAGCCGCGGTGCTCGAGCAGCACCACGGGCCCGCCGGCGGGGGTGGCGTGGCGGTCGCCCCAGTACATGAGCGCGACGATCGTGGGCCACAGGTCCAGTCCCTTGTCGGTGAGGCGGTATTCGTAGCGCGGAGGGCGCTGCTGGTAGAGGCGGCGCTCGAGCACGCCGTGGTCGAGCAACCGCGTCAGGCGCGTGTGCAGCACGTTGCGGGCGATGCCGAGGTTCTCCTGGATCTCGTCGAAGCGGCGCAGGCCGAGGAACACGTTGCGCACGATCAGCAGCGACCAGCGCTCGCCGACGACCTCGAGGGCGCCGGCGATGCTGCAGACCTGGCTGTCGTAGTCGTTGCCGAGCATCCCGCGACGCATTCTAGACGAATGGGTTGCATGATGCAACTCTCCTTGCTAGGGTGCGTTTCATCATGCAACGGAAATGGCGCGTGTCCCTCATAGTCGGCGTCGGGGTGTTCATGGCGAGCCTCGACATGTTCATCGTCAACATCGCCTTCCCAGCGATCGGCAGGCACTTCGGCGGGGCGTCGCTGGGCTCGCTGTCGTGGATTCTGAGCGGCTACTCGATCGTGTTCGCGGCGCTGCTGGTGCCGGCGGGGCGGTGGGCGGACGCGTTCGGGCGCAAGCGCGCGTTCCTGCTCGGGCTGGGTGTGTTCGTGACGGCGAGCACGGCGTGCGCGCTCGCGCCCTCCGTCGGCTTCCTGGTCGCCGCCCGCGTCGTGCAGGCGGCGGGCGGCGCGCTGATGCTGCCGACGTCGCTGGGGCTGATGCTGCCGGAGTTCGGTTCCCACGAGCGCCACGTCGCGATCGGCGTGTGGGCCGCCACCGGGGGCATCGCCGCGGCGGCGGGCCCGCCCCTGGGCGGTCTGCTGGTGCAGGCGGACTGGCGCTGGGTGTTCCTGGTGAACGTCCCCATCGGGCTGCTCGGCCTCGGATACGGGCTGCGCACGCTGACGGAGCGGCGCGAGCTCGGCTCCGGGCGCCCGGACGTGCTCGGCGCGGGGGCGCTGATCGTGGCGATCGGCGCGCTGGTGGTGGCGATCGTGAAGGGCCCGGAATGGGGCTGGGGCTCGGCGACGATCATCGCCCTGCTGGCGGTCACCGTCGTCGGGCTGCCGGCGATCTGGCTGCGCTCGGAGCGCCACGACTCGCCGATCGTGGAGCCGGCGATGCTGCGCGTGCGCAGCTTCGGGCTGGCGGTGGGCGCGTCGGTTCTGTTCTTCGCGGGCTTCGGCGCGATGCTGCTGGCGGGCGTGCTGTTCCTGACGGGCGTGTGGCACGAGAAGGTGCTGAGCGCCGGCCTGATGCTGTTCCCCGGTCCGGCGATGGCGACCGCGTTCAGCGTGCCGTCGGCGCGTCTGGGCGCGCGCGTCGGCTACCGGATCCCGGGCGTGCTCGGCGCGGTGCTGTTCATCGCCGGCCAGCTCTGGTACATCACGCAGACGGGCGATCGTCCCGCCTACCTGTCGGAGTACCTGCCGGGGATCGCGATCAGCGGCGCGGGCGTGGGCCTGGTGATCCCGACGCTGACGGGCGCGGGCGCGTCCTCGCTCCCACCCGAGCGCTTCGCGACGGGTGCGGCGGTGCTGACGATGGGCCGCCAGATCGGCGCGGCGCTGGGGGTGGCGCTGCTGGTGGCGGTGATGGGAACGGCGACTCGGAACGCCGCGGACTTCCACTCGGCGTGGCTGATCAGCGTCGTGGGCGCCCTCAGCGCCGGCCTGGCGCTGGCGGCGCTCGGGCGCCCGGCGCCCCAGGTCACGACGGCGACCGCCGCGGCGGATGCGCGGGGCGCGAGCCTGCCGCTGGTGGAGGAGGCGCTGGCGGACGCGTCGCTCGTGCCGGAGAACGTGGCGTGAGCGCGCTCGAGCGGCTGCGGACGCGCAGCTTCAGGTGGGAGGACCCGGCGGCGACGGCGGCAGCCGGCATGGAGCTGTCGGGCCTGCAGCGCATGCAGGCGATCATCGACGGCACGCTGCCGCCGCCGCCGATCGCGCAGCTGCTCGACTTCGAGATCGTTGAGGTCGAGCACGGTCGCGCGGTGTTCGCGATGGAGCCGGCGGAGTGGATGTACAACCCGATCGGCTCGGTGCACGGCGGCATCGCCGCGACGATCCTCGACTCGTGCATGGGTTGCGCGGTGCACACCACGCTCGGGCCGGGCGTCGCGTACACGACGGCGGACCTGCAGGTTCGCTACATCCGCGCGATGAGCCACACGACCGGCCGTGTGCTCGCGGAGGGGCGCGTGGTGCACATCGGCAAGCGCACGGCGACGGCGGAGGGCCGGCTGTTCGCGCAGGACGACGAGCGGCTGATCGCCCACGGGAGCACCGGCTGCGTGATCCTTGGCTGAGCCGCCGCGCGGCTCAAGCGGCTGGTATTGCCCCCGTGCCTGACGGGCCTGTGGCGCCCGCGCCCGCCCCTGCATAATCGCCCGCGAACACCCGGTCGGCGAACGGGATCAGGCGCTCGGCGAAGCCCCGCGGGTCGGTGGTGTGCGGGACGTGGCCGCTGTCGAACACGACCAGCTCGGCCCCTGGGATGGTGGCGGCGATGCGCCTGCCGACCTTCAGCGGGATGACTGGGTCGCGCCACCCCCAGACGACGAGCGTGGGGGCGGCGATCGCGGGCGCCTGGCGGCGCAGGTCGTGCTCGGGCGAGGCGAAGCTGCGCCACAGCTCGCTGACGGCGCGCAGCCCGGGGTCGTGCCTGGTGGTGCGCACGCCGGTGTCGCGAGCGCGTCGGTCGGCGTCGGTGCGCGCTCGCATGTACAGGCCGGAGAAGGCGGGGTAGATCGCGCGCAGGAAGCGCGGCCGGGCCATCAGCGCGCAGAACGCGCGCACGTGCGGCGGGCGTCCGGCGAAGCCGCCGCCGTCGACGATCACGAGGCCCCTGACGAGCTCCGGCCGGCGGATGGCCAGGCGCGCGGCGGAGAACCCGCCGACGGAGTTGCCGAGCACGATCGCGCCACCGGCGGCGAGCCGCTCGACGGTCTGCTCGGCGACGTCAGCGAGGTGCATGGCGCTCCCGGGGGCCTCGCCGGGCGGGGATTCGCCGTGGCCGGGCCAGTCGAGCGCGACTGTGCGCAGGCGCGCGGGAATGCGCGCGCGCAGCTCGTCGAAGTCGTGGCGATCGTGCGCGCCGCTGCAGAGCAGCACGAGCGTGTCGCCACTGCCGCGCTCGTCGTAGGCGACGTGACCTGTCGGGAGATCGAGCATCGGCACAGCCGCACCCTATCATATGACCGACCGGTCGGTCATAGAGGATGACCGGTCGGTCGGATAATCTATTGAGGAGGATGCCCGCGCCCACGATCGCCGCGTCAGGCGCAGCTTCAGGCGGTACTCACCGCACGTACGAGATGCTGCTCGACGCGGGCGTGGCGGTGGCCGAGCGCGAGGGGCTGGCGGGCCTGAGCGTCAACCGCGTGGTCGCGCAGGCGGGCGTGGCGAAGGGCACGTTCTACGTGCACTTCGCGGACAGGGAGACGTTCGTGGACGCGCTGCACGAGCGCTTCCACGAGCGCGTCGCGCAGGCGGTCGCCGCGGCGACGGCCGGCACGGCCCCTGGAGCGGAGCGCATCGTGCGCGGGGTGGAGGCGTACCTGGACGTGTGCCTGGCCGACCGTGCGGTCAAGGCGCTGGCGCTCGAGGCGCGCACAGATGCTGCGCTGACGGCCTCGATGTCGGCGCGCCACGAGCGCTCGGCGGCGGCGGCGATCCCGAGCTTCAGGGCGATGGGCTGGCCCGACCCGAAGGCGGCGGCGCAGCTGCTCGCGGCGATGACCTCCGAGCTTGCGATTCGCGAGCTCGATGCGGGCCGGCGCCTGCCGGGCGCCAGGCGCGCGCTGCGCCGGTTCATCGGCGTCGAGGAGCCAGGCGGGCGGCGTAGCGGACGATGACCCAGCGAGCGAAGGAGGGGCGATGAAGTACTACGCGGTTGCCGAGATGGACGTGACGGACCCGCGCTGGATCCGCGACTACGTGGCGAACGTGACCGGCATGGTCGAGCGCCGCGGCGGGCGCTACCTGTCGAGGACGGCTCAGATCGAGAAGGTCGAGGGCGAGCGCCCCTCGCCGCAGGTGATGGTGCTGATCGAGTGGCCCTCCAAGGAGGCGGCGGACGAGTTCTACGCGAGCGAGGAATACAGGCCCTACCGCGAGGCGCGCGGGCGGGGTGCGCGCAACGAGTTCCTGCTGGTGGCCGGCGAGGACGTCAACGGCCTCGCGCGGATCGACGGGTAGCGCGCCCGCAGCCGGAGCGTTCCGCGGTGGATCGGCTGGCGAGCGTCGCGTGGCGGCCGGCTCAGCTGGCGAGCGTCGCGTGGCGGCCGGCTCAGCTGGCGAGCGTCGCGTGGCGGCCGGCTCAGCTGGCGAGCGTCGCGTGGCGGCCGGCTCAGCTGGCGAGCGTCGCGTGGCGGCCGGCTCAGCTGGCGAGCGTCGCCTCGCCGCCGCCGAGCTCGGCGCCCTCGGCCGCGACCGGATCCCCCTCCCCCTCCGGGGGGGATGCCAGCGGCACGAGCGCGGCGTTGGGCAGGCGTTTGAACGGCAGGGTGCCGTCCGTGGAACGGCTGGCGAACGCGGCGCGGATGACCATCCCGTGGCAGACCACGAGCGCGGGCAGCGCGCCGCGTTCGACGTCCGCGAGCGCCGCGCTGACACGCAGCTCCTGTTCGGCGAAGGACTCGCCGCCGGGAAACGCGAAGCCGGGGTCGGCGGCGGCAAACGCGTCGAAGCGTTCGGGCGCCTGCGCGCGCACCTCGACGAACGTGAGGTTGGTCCAGTCGCCGGCGTCGGTCTCCATCAGCCGCGCGTCCTCCTTCGGTTTCAGGCCGATCCTCGCGGCGACGATGTCGGCGGTTTCGCGGGCGCGCAGCAGCGGGCTGCACCACAGGGCGCGGAAGTCGTAGCCGGCGGCGCGCTCGGCCAGCTCGGCCGCCTGCGCGCGGCCGGTGTCGTCGAGCGGCACCGCCTGCTGGCCCTGGAAGCGGCCCTCGTGGTTGTAGGCGGTCTGGCCGTGGCGGGCGAGGTAGACGCCGTACCCCGTGGCGGGGCGCAGGGTGGCGGAGCGCGCGGTCAGGATCGGTCGAACCGGTCGAGGTTCATGACCTTGTCCCAGGCGGCGACGAAATCGACCACGAACTTCTGCTCGGCGTCCTCGCAGGCGTAAACCTCCGCGAGCGCCCGGAGCTCGGAGCTCGAGCCGAAGACGAGGTCGACGGAGGTGGCGGTCCACCTGATCTCGCCGGTCGCGCGGTCGCGCCCCTCGTAGACGTTCTCCGCCGAGTCCGACGGCTTCCACCGCGTGGACATGTCGAGCAGGTTCACGAAGAAGTCGTTGCTCAGCGTCTGCGGCCGGTTGGTGAGAACGCCGTGCGGGGACTGTCCGTGGTTTGCGCTCAGGGCACGCATGCCGCCGATCAGCGCCGTCATCTCCGGAGCGGTGAGCCTCAGCATGTAGGCCCGCTCCAGCAGACCATTCTCGAGCGGCATCGTCTCTCCCGGGCGCAAGTAGTTGCGGAAGCCGTCGACGGTCGGCTCGAGCACGGCGAAGGACTCGACGTCCGTCTGCTCCTGGGAGGCGTCGGTGCGCCCCGGGGTGAAGGGAACCGAGACGTCGTGACCGGCGTTCCTGGCGGCCTGCTCGACGGCCGCGCATCCGCCGAGGACGATCAGATCGGCCATCGAGATCCGCTTGTCTGCGGACTGCGAGTCGTTGAAGTCGCTCTGGATCTGCTCGAGCGTTTGGAGTGCGCCCGCGAGCTCGGCCGGCTCGCCCCACTCCCAGTCCTTCTGGGGCGCCAGGCGGACCCGCGCTCCGTTCGCACCGCCGCGCTTGTCGGTGCCGCGGAACGAGGCGGCCGACGTCCAGGCGGTGGCGATGAGCCGCCCGATCGACAGGCCCGAGGCGAGGATCTTCTCCTTCAGCGAGGCGATCTCAGCGGCGCCCACGAGCTCGTGATCGACGGCGGGGACGGGGTCCTGCCACAGCTGCTCTGCCGGAATCCAAGGGCCCAGGTAGCGCGCGATGGGGCCCATGTCGCGGTGCAGGAGCTTGTACCAGGCCTTGGCGAAGGCGTCGGCGAGCTGGTCGGGGTTCTCGTAGAAGCGCCTGGAGATCGGTCCATAGATCGGGTCGAGCTTCAGCGCCAGGTCCGTCGTGAGCATCATCGGCGCGTGCCGCTTGGACGGGTCGTGCGCGTCTGGGACGGTGCCCTGCGCCTCGGGATTCTTCGGGGTCCACTGCTTCGCCCCGGCGGGGCTCGTCGTCAGCTCCCAGTCGTACTCGAAGAGGTTCTCGAGGAAGCCGTTGTCCCACCTCGTCGGCTCCTTCGTCCACGCGCCCTCCAGGCCGCTGGTGATGGTGTCGGCGCCATTGCCGCTGCCCGCGCTGTTCTTCCAGCCGAGGCCCTGCTCCTCGAGGGGGGCGGCCTCGGGCTCGGGGCCGATGTTGCTGGGGTCGACGGCGCCGTGGGTCTTTCCGAACGTGTGGCCGCCGACGATCAGGGCGACCGTCTCCTCGTCGTTCATCGCCATGCGGCCGAAGGTCTCACGGATGTCCCTGGCTGCCGCCAGCGGGTCCGGGTTGCCGCCCGGACCCTCGGGGTTCACGTAGATGAGGCCCATCTGCACGGCGCCGAGGGGCTTGGCGAGCTCGCGCTCGCCGCTGTAGCGCTCGTCGCCCAGCCACGTGTCCTCGCTGCCCCAGTAGATCTCCTCGGCCTCCCAGATGTCCTCTCTGCCGAAGCCGAAGCCGAAGGTCTGAAAGCCCATCGCTTCCATCGCCACGTTGCCGGTGTAGACGAGCAGGTCGGCCCAGGAGATCTTGCGGCCGTACTTCTGCTTGATCGGCCACAGCAGCCGGCGCGCCTTGTCGAGGCTGGCGTTGTCGGGCCAGCTGTTGAGCGGGGCGAAGCGCTGTGCGCCGCTGCCGCCGCCACCGCGGCCGTCGGCGATGCGGTAGGTGCCGGCGGCGTGCCAGCTCATGCGTATGAAGAGCGGCCCGTAGTTGCCGTAGTCGGAGGGCCACCAGTCCTGCGAGGTGCTCATGAGCTCGATCAGGTCGGCCTTCAGCGCGTCGAGGTCGAGGGCCTGGAACTCCTTGGCGTAGTCGAAGTCCTCGTCCATCGGGTCAGACAGGGACGAGTGCCGGCGCAGAACGCTCAGGTCCAGCTGGTTGGGCCACCAGTCGTGGTTCGTCCTCGGACTGGGCACCTTGGGAGTCGGGCTCGGGATCGCCGGATTCTCGCTCTCGCTGATGCTCTCAGTCATGTGTTGCTCCTGTCCCTTTCTGGTTGAGCTGCGTCTGGTGAGCCGTGAGGTGCGTCTGGTTGACCGCTGCTCTACGTCGAGGCACCGGCGCCCTCGGCAAGCAACGAGCGTACCGATGGAAGCGGGATCGAGGCGTAATCCTCGCGGAGTCCGGCCACGAGCCGGGAGATGGCGCAGCCACGGTCCTCTGCTACAAGTCTCTTCGTGTCCACCCTCAGCACGAGCGACGCCGATGCTGGGCTGCGGGGGCGCCGCGAAGCCCTCGTTCGCGAGCACATGGAGTCGGAGAACCGCCATGATTTCGACGCGACGATGGCGACGTTCGAGCATCCTCGCTACGAGCTGATCGCCACGGGGGACGTGTATGACGGCGAGCAGGAGGTTCTGCGCTACTTCGCCGAGAGCCGCACTGCGTTTCCCGACCAGCGCAACGAGCTGATCGCGCTGCACCACGCCGACGACGCGGTGATAGCGGAGTTCGACCTCCTGGGCACGCATCTCGGCCCGCTGCGGACGCTGCCTCCAACGGGCCGCGCGTTTCGCTGTCGCATGACGTCGTTCTTCCTGTTCGAGGGTGAGCGCATCGTGTGCGAGCGGGTGTATTTCGACCAGGCGACCATCCTGCGCCAGTTGGGCGTCGCGCACGATCCGGCCTCGCTCGCGGGTCGCGTGACGACGCTCATCAGCCACCCGCTGACGATCGCTCGCGCGCTGCTGAAAGCGCGACGGGCGGGCGTAGACGGCGGCAGCACGTCGGCTTGAAGCTCGCCCACACACCCACTGCACCTGCTCCTCTCGATCAAGGACTCGCGCGCGACGGTGGGGCGTCTGGGGCGATGAGCTGTGCCGCAGCCGCCCGCAGGCGGCCGCTGACGCATGGCGTCCTAGACTCCAGGCAATGCGCCGCCGCGTCACCTTCTCGCGCAACCTGACGCTGTCGCTGTCGCGGACGTGCCGCTGCTACTGCAAGTACTGCGCGTTCGCCACCCACCAGGCGCACCTGTACGCGCCGGAGGAGGTGCTGGGGATCCTCGACGGGGCCGCCAGGCGGCAGGTCAAGGAGCTGCTGGTGCTGACGGGCGAGCGGCCTGAGGTCAATCCGGAGGTGGCGGCGCGGCTGCGCGACCATGGCCACGAGGACTTCACCGCGTACGTGGTGTGGACGTGCGAACGCGCGCTCGAGCGGGGGCTGTTGCCGCACACGAACCTCGGCGTGCTCTCGCGCGAGGACCTCACGCGCCTGCGCGAGGTGACCGCGTCGCAGGGGCTGATGCTCGAGTCGATCTCAGAGCGGCTGATGGACACCGTGCACGCGGGCTCGCCGACCAAGCACCCGGCCAGGCGCCTGGAGACGATCCGCGCGGCGGGGGAGCTGCGGATCCCGTTCACGAGCGGCATCCTCGTGGGGATCGGGGAGACCGAGGAGGAGCGGGTGCAGTCGCTGGAGGCGCTCGCGGCCGCCCACGCGGAGCACGGGCACATCCAGGAGGTGATCCTGCAGAACTTCGTGCCGCACCAGCGCTACTACGGCCAGGAGCCCGCGCAGATCGCCGACGAGGCCGCGCGCGAGTACTGGCGCACCGGTGTGGCGGACTCGCGCCCGCAGCTGCCGCTGCCCGAGTGGGCGTGTCCGGTGAACATCGACGACATGAAGCGCCTGATCTCAGAGACCCGGCGGCTGATGCCCGACGTGGGCATCCAGATCCCGCCGAACCTCGCCGACTGGTGGGGCGAGCTGGTGGCCGCCGGCGCGACCGACCTCGGCGGCCTGAGCGCCAACGGCGATCACATCTCGCCCGAGCATCCGTTTCCCTCGCCGCACCAGGTGCGCAAGGAGCTGCAGAAGGACGGCTTCGCGCTGACCGAGCGCCTGTGCGTGTACCCGCAGCACATCAACCCCGAGTGGGTGGCGCAGGGTGTGATGGACACGATCAAGGTCAAGTACTGGAGCTTCATCCCGCGCCGGGGATCCGGAGGCCCGCCCACCCGCACCGACCCGCCGGCGCCGATCCGCGCGGACCTGGTTCCCGGGGCGGTCGAGCGCGCCCGCAACGGCCTTGCGCTGACGCCGGATGAGCTGACGGCGATGTTCGCGGAGACGCGGCCGGAGGCGATCGAGGACATGCGCCAGGCAGCGGACGAGCTGCGCGCGGAGCTCGCGGGGGAGACGGTCACGTTCGTGGTCAACCGCAACATCAATATCTCGAACGTGTGCACCGTCGGCTGCGCGTTCTGTGGCTTCGGCCAGGGCAAGCGCTCGCCCGACGCATACGAGCACGACGAGCAGGAGTTCGTGGCGCGCATCCACGACGCGCTGGAGTTCGGCGCGACCGAGCTGTGCATCCAGTCGGGCATCCACCCCGACTGGCAGCTCGAGGACTACCTGGGGTGGCTGCGCCTGGCCAAGGCCACCGCTGCGGACGCGGGGGCGGAGCTGCACATGCATGCATACAGCCCGATGGAGATCGCGCACATGTGCGACATCTCCGGGCTTCCAGCGGCGGAGGTGTTCGCGCGGCTGCGCGACGCCGGCCTCGGCTCGACGCCGGGCACCGCCGCGGAGGTGCTGCACGACGGCGTGCGCGAGCGAATCTCGCCGAACAAGCTGCCGGTCGCGCGCTGGGTGCAGATCATCGAAGCCTCACACGCGGCCGGCCTGCGCTCGACCGCCACCGTCATGTTCGGCCACATCGAGGAGCCGTGGGAGCTGGCCGAGCACATGCGCGTGATCCGCGAGCTGCAGGAGCGCAGCGGCGGCATCACCGAGTTCGTGCCGCTGTCGTTCATCCCCTTCCAGACGCTGCTCGGGCGCACGCACGGGGTGGAGGAGATCTCGCGCGAGGAGAACCTCAAGCACACCGCAGTTTTCCGCCTCGCGCTCGGGCGGACCGTGCCGAGCCTGCAGGCCAGCTGGGTGAAGATGGGCCTGGATGCCGCCACCGAGTCGCTGCGCTGGGGCGTCAACGACCTCGGCGGCACGCTCATGGAGGAGTCCATCAGCCGCCTCGCCGGCAGCTACCACGGCACCCGCCTGGAGCCCGAGCAGCTGATCGCCGCCGCCCACGAGGCCGGGCGCCCGGCCGCGGAGCGCACGACGCTGTACGGGATCAGGCGCGAGTTCCCGCTGGCCACGCCGCCCGCCGTGAGCGAGCTGCCGTTGGCGGTGTAGGCGTGACGCTGGCATGGTCCACGTCCGCCGCCGGCCATGCTGCCCGGCGCCGCATCGCTGCTCAGAGGACTCTCGAGGCGTGGGCGCTGAGGTGGTTGCCCGCGAGATCGACGGAGCTGACGGTGACGGTGACGCGCAGGTGACGCGGGTGTCCCAGACGCCTGCCGGCGCGGGTCAGGGGAATGCGTGCTGCCTGCCGCGTCACTGTCCGATCGAGCGAGAAGAACGGCACGGTGCCCTCGGCGATCGTTCGCCCGGCCGCCCTCGCGGTCACGACCGCGATCGCCGCGTCGGAGGACCCGAGCTGGACGGCGATGCCTTTCGGGCTCAGCCCGGTGCTTCGGATGCGCACGGTCAGTCGCGGTGGCCTCGCACCGGTGAACGTGGTGTCGAGGCCATAGGAGCTGTTGAGCGCGGCGAGCGCGAACCCCGTGAACCATGCGACCGGTTCGGGGCCACCCTCCGTCTGGATCGTCTCGCTCGCTTCGAGCAGCCCGCTGAAGAGCAGCCTGCCGTCGGCGCGTTGGATGACGCCGGTCGGCGCGAGGCTGTCTTCATGCAGGTTGGCGATGGTGCCGGGCGCGTATGTGCCGCCGCCGAACGGCAGCGCGAGCAGCAAGCCGCTGGTGCCGCCCAGCGTGGGGTCGATCTCCCCGGCGGCGGTGAGGCGTGTGATCTGCACGCCCGAGCGTTCCATTCCCGGGGGCTGCGGCACGCCCATCGTGACGAGCAGCGTCTCGCCGCCGCTAGTGGGCAGCAGCTCGTGGAGGTAGCCGCCGGAGGAGCTCGACCCGAGATCGGTCACGCCGGCGGAGCCCCAGCTCGCATCGAGCGTCCCGCTCGGCGTGTAGCGCGAGATCTTGCTGTCGAGCAGCCGGTTGGCGCTCGGATAGCCGTGCAGCTCGATCGCGCCGTCTTCTACGACCAGCATGCTGTCCACGCTGTAGAACGGAAGCTGGAGCGGGGCGCCGTCGTTGAAGCTCGGATCGAGGCTTCCGTCCTGCCTCAGCCGCAGGAGCAGCTCGGTGGAGCGTTGACTCACCACCGCCACGACCGATCCATCCAGACCCACTGAGAACGCCGCGACGCCCCCCGGCAGCTCGACCAGTCCGTCGCTTCCGAAGCTCGTGTCGCGCGAGCCGTTCGGGTTCACGCGCACCAGGCCGGAGACCATCGTCGGCGAGAAGAGAGGGCCGATGACCGTTGGCAGGACGATGTCTCCGTTCGGCGCCAGCTTGGGCGCGACTTCATGGTCGGCTCCCTCGCCTCCCACTGGCACGCCCGAGACGTCCAGCAAGCCGGCGTGACCGAAGTCGGGGTCGGGTGTGCCGCTGGGTAGGAGTTGCAGCAACTGCCAGTCCGGGAAGCTCGTGATCCTGGGCTCTTGTTCCCCCGGAGAGTGGCTCGGGCCCAGGATCAGCAGCCTCCCATCGGGCAGCGCCAGCATCTGCCACGGCTCCAGCTTGATCCTCGTGAGCGCCACCCCGCGATCGCCGAAGGATGGATCGAGACGACCGTCCGGCTCCAACTCGGCGACCGCGAGCGTCCAGCGCGGCGTCCGAGTTCTGGACGCTTCCTCGACATCGCCGGCCACGACGATGTTCCCGTTCGCGAGCGCGAGCGTGTCGGGGACGAACTCCTGCCCCACCATCGGCATGACGTCGCGACCGGGCGCCGACTGCACCGCCGAGCGCCACGTGGACGCGGGCGAGACACTGGCGGTCATGGGGCGGTGCGCCGGCATCTCCGCGGAGCTCGACGCGGGCAACGCCATGGCTGCGCACACACCACCGAGAAGCAGTACTTGGAATTGCTTCATATCTCGATGCTGTCGCATGCACGACCACGGTGCCTCCGTAGTCCGCCGAGGCCGTCGCGCGAGAACTCGGCAGCTCGCGCAGCGAGCTCGCGAGCGACGGCCGGCGCCCACACCGCCCGCGGCGGCGCTGACCGCCCCCGCAGCCTACCCGCGCGCGAATTGCCCGTGAAAGCCGAACGGGATGTGGTGCGGGGCCTGCGCGCGCGCCAGCTCGCTGAGATCGCTCGCGTCGAGCACCAGCAGGAAGGACGTGCCGGCGCTCGCGTCGAGCACGACCGACAGCAGCGCACCGTCGTCCTCGTCCTCCCCCTCCGGTGACGATGCACCCTGCGGGCGCGCCACGAACACCGGCTCGCCGGGGTAGCAGCCGGGCTGTGACCAGGAGAGCGTCGAGCGCTCGGCGGTGTCGATCTTGACGATCCGCTCGAGCCAGCCACTGGGCCCGCCGCCGACTCCCCACACGTAGCGGTATGGGCGCTCGTTGCAGCGCCCGTAGTTGATGCGCGGCAGCTCGATGTCGCCGTCGGCGAGCTGTTCGCGGGTGACGGAGCGATCGGACGGGCGCAGGCGAAAGCGCGTCAGCTCAGCGGTGGCGATCGGCTTGCCGGCGCGCAGGCGCTCGAGGTAGAGGTCCTCGATCACGTGCGCGTCGGCCGACGCGCACAGGTCGACCACCACCTCATCGCCGTCCTCGTAGGCGTTGACGTGGTGGAAGGCGAAGCACGCCTCTGTCTGGAAGCCCGGCAGCGCCCGGCCGCTGGCACGGTCGACGAGCGTGAAGCGCGTCCCCAGGTCGGGCTTCCAGCGGTAGTTCTCGATGTACGGGCGCCCCGACAGCGCGAGCGCGAGCGGGTTGACGACGAGCGGGAACTCCGCGAGCACCAGCCACCGCTCGGTCAGGCCGAAGGAGTGCATGTACGCCGGCTCCTTCACCGGCAGCGAGGCGATCACACGCGGCCTGAGCGCCTGCCCGCCCGCGCGCGAGGGCTCGAGCGCGAAGAACCGGTAGCTGCTGCGCGGGCCGAGCTTGGCCGCGTAGTTGAGCATGCCGCCGCTCGCGCGATCGAGGTGCGGGTGCGCGGTCGTGAGCTGCCCGGGCGCCTGAAACGGCCGCACGCCGGCCGTGTGCAGCGTGTGCGGGTCGAACTGCACGGGCAGCGGCGTCTCGGTCATCGCCACGAAGCGCTCGCCCAGCCGCGCGACGTTGACGTTGGCGTTGTCCGACAGGTTGCTCACCGACGAGAACAGCGTCTGCACGCGCTTGAACAGCGAGCGGCAGGGGTCGGTCGCGAACTCCGGGTAGGCGATCCGGCCCTGCTCGCGCGCGGCGCGGTAGGAGCGGCTGTCCAGGAAACGGTTGCCGTAGGAAACACGGCCGCCGTCGATCGTGAAGCGGTGCAGCATCGCCAGGCCGTCGAACCAGTGGCGCATGCGCTGAGCACCGCCTGCCGCGGCGGTGCCGACCTCGAACTTGGCGGGGCCCGTGCGCAGCAGCGAGCCCTCCAGCCAGCCTGGAAGGCTGCCGCTGAGCGCCAGCTCGTCGACCACCACCTCCCGCTCGAGCGTCGAGAAGCCCAGCGCCGGCTCGGTCACGGTGGTCGCGCCGGCTGACATGATAATTCCTCCTGAATGGTTCGGCACGGACCATACGTACCGTACGCTACCCTGGCGAGCGTGTCAAGCCCGCACGACGACGCAACGCCGGAGGAGCCGGCCGGCCGGTCCCTGCCTCGCCTGACCGAGACCTCCTACATCGTCCTCGGCCTGCTCGAGCTGGCTGGACAGGCGACGCCGTACGACCTCAAGCGGGTGGCGCAGCTGAGCACCAGCAACTTCTGGTCGGTTCCCCACACCCAGCTCTACACCGAGTGCGCGCGGCTCGCCATCGCGGGGCTGCTCGACGAGCACCGCGAGCAGACGGGCCGGCGCAGGCGCACCTACAGCCTCACCGCTCGCGGGCGCGAGCTGCTGGCCGGGTGGCGCGACGAGCCGACCGCGGACATCTACGAACTGCGCGACGCGAGCACGCTGAAGCTGTTCTTCGGAGGCGACCCCGCCGCGCTGGCGGTGAGCCAGCTGGAGGCCCACCGGCGCCGGCTGGAGACCTACGAGCGGCTGCTCGCCACGATGGCGGACGCTCCGCGCGGGCAGCTGCTGGCGCTGGAATGCGGGATCGGCCACGAGCGCGAGTTCATCCGCTTCTGGTCGAGCGTCAGCGAAACAGATCCTCCTCCAGCGGGCGCATGATCGCGATCGCGCCGGGACCGTCCTCGTCGGTGACGTAGCGCTGCAGGCCGTCGAGAATGACGACGGGCTCGCGTGAGTCCTTCGCCCGCGCGAGATCGGCGGCGGCCGCGGCGGCGTCCGCGACGCCCAGCCACGTGGCCCGCAGCTCCATGCCGCTCGAGTCGGTGCGTCCGCGCCAGTCGTCGAGCGGCTGCATGCCGGCGAGGCCGATCGCAACGTCGAGCTGGCCATGGCGCCACGCGCGCCCGAAGCTGTCGCTGATGAGCACCGCGACGCTCGCCCCGCTCAGCTCGCGCAGGCGCGCGCGGATGCGACGCGCCGAGGCGTCGGGGTCGCGCGGCAGCAGCACGAGCGTCTCGCCGTCGTTCTTCTCGGTCCCACCCGCCCCCGCGTTGGAGGCGTCGACGCCGGCGTTGGCGCACACGAAGCCGTGGCGCGTGCGGCAGATCAGCACGCCGCGCTCGGCGCGCAGCACCTCCACGGACTCGTCCAGCACCACCTGGACGGCGCGCGGGTCCTTCTCCTGGCCGGCGGGCGCAGCGGCGGCGAGCTCGATCGCGCGCGCGCTCGGGTGAACGTCGGCGAGCGCCACGATCGCGCCCTCGGACTTGGAGACGGCCTTCTGGGCGATCGCCACGAGCTGCCCGTCGCGCAGGCCCTCGCCGCCCAGCGCGGCGAGGATCAGCGCCGCGAGGTCATCGCCGGCGCGCACCTCGGGGAGGCCGCGAAGTCCACGTGCGGAGAGGCTCGCCACGATCGCGGGCGGCTCAGGCGGAGGATGCAGTGGAGAGGATGTTCGTGCGGTCGGGCTGGCCGAGAACAGCGCGTGTGCGAGCGGCACGGGCGGGGTGGGCCGCGAGTCGGGCGCGCAGCACGTCCAGGTCATCGCCGGTGTCGATATCGAGCAGCAGCGACGGTACGCGCTCCACCCGGCATGCCGCGCCCGCGGCATGCGCGAGCGCGCGGTGGCGCTCGCAGCTGCCGGGTCCGAAGCTGGGAGAGATGGCGTCCGGGGGCGTGAGCAGCAGGCCGTTGGTGCCCGCGCCGTGGCGGTCGGGCACGATCACCACCTGGGGTTCGTGACGGCCGTCGGAGCCGCTCTGCAGCAGCGCGTCCAGCTCCGCGGGGTCGAGCGTTGGGCAGTCCCCCGGCACGCACAGCACGCGCTCGATGCCCTCGGCCAGCGCTCGGCGCACCCCGAGCTCCGCGGCCGCCGGCTGGCCCTGCTCGTGGTCGTCCTCGATCACGATCGCTCCGCGCTCGCGCGCGGCCGCCGCGACGGAACGCTCGCCGGTGACGAGGATCGTCCGCTCGATCGACTCCGACTGCGAGAGCGCGGCCAGCACGTCTGCGACCATCGCTGCGGCCAGCTCCAGCCGCAGGGGGTCGGCGACGCTCACGCCGAGGCGCCGCTTGGCGCGAGCGAAGCGCTTGACGGGCAGGATCGCTGCGGTGCGCATGTGCTCGCAGACGATAGTGGCGCGAGCGCCGTGGCTAGCAGCCGAGCAGCTGCGAGCGCCGCGGCTACCAGCCGAGCAGCATCAGCCCCAGGGTCACCCCGGGGCCGATCGTGACCATCAGTCCGCGCTCGCCCGGCTCGGGCTCGTAGCGCGCGATCGTGTCCTTGAGCACGTAAAGGATCGAGGGCGTGCCCACGTTGCCGTGCTCGGCCAGCGCGCTCCAGCTCGTGGCAAGGTCCTGCTCGGAGAGCCCGAGCGCGCTCTGCACGTTCTCGACGATGCGCCTGCCGCCGGGATGCGCCATCCAGTGGTCGATGTCCGAGCGCTCGAGGCGATTGCGGCGCAGGAACCCGTCGACGACCTCCGGCAGGGCCGCCCCGCCGATGTCGGGCAGGTCCCTGGCGAGGTGCAGGTAGCTGTCCTCGGCGGTGAGGTCCAGGCGGACGGCGTCGAGCGTGCCCGCGATCTGATGGACCTGGGAGTCGAGGATGACCGGGCCGTCCGCGTCGGGGTCGCTGCAGAGCACGGCCGCGGCGCAGCCGTCGCCGAAGAGCGCCGAGCCCACCGTCTTGGCCCTCGGGTCATCGGTCCTCGCCCGCGTGAGGATGCCGCTCATGCTCTCCGCCGTCACGACCAGCGCCTGCTTGCCCGGCTGCTCGCGCATCGTCTGGATCGCCAGGCGCATGAGCGGCACGCCGCTCGCGCAGCCCACGCCGCTGATGTGGTACTTGTCGGTCGCCGGATGCATCTCGTAGTGGTCGACCATGCGATGGGCGAGCGTGGGACAGCCGAGCGAGTAGAGGCTCGAGCTGATGACCGCGCCGATCTGCTGCGGGTCGAGCTCGAGCGCGTCGACGGCAGCGATCGAGTGGCGCAGCAGGTCCTGCTCGATCTGCTGAGCGCGCCCCTGCAACGTCCTTCCCAGGAAGTCCTCGCCGAGGTTCAGGTGGCGGCGCCTGACGCCGCTGCGCGCAAAGATCCGCTCGGCGAACTCGTCGCCGCTCAGCCCCAGACGCTCGAGCACCTGCTCCTGTGTAAGGGCCTCCCCGGGGTCGGAGACCGCGATCGCGGCGATGCGCGTGCCCGCCCGGCGGGCGCTCGGACGCGTGTCAGCCAGCGGGTCGGCGAGAGCCGATTCGCCGGTGCCGCGATTCGAGCCGTTGTACACAGTCGAGACTCCTTGTCGCCGGTGGACGTACCGTTTTGGGAACCGATCAGCACGGTCCAAGTTGTGGTTCCGACAATATGCGCACGTTGGACACTAGCGGGTGTCCAGGCGGGGTTCTTATCGACTTCTTCGCGCGCCCGCAGCTCGATTGGCCCTCAAACAATGGTCTCGGCAGCGCGAGCACGGTAGGTTACAAGCTTTACAGGCGTCTTGGGAGAGAACGCGGATGAGCATCGAGCTGATAGGGGCGGGTCTGCCGCGCACGGGCACGCTGACGCAGAAGCTGGCGTTCGAGGAGCTGGGGTTGAGCCCCTGTTATCACTGGGTGAATCTGATCGCTGATCTCGATCAGGTGCCGCTGTGGGAGCGGGCGATGGACGGAGAGTCGCTGTGGGAGGAGATCTTCGAGGACAGCCGCTCGAGCGCCGACTGGCCCGGAGGCTACTTCTACCGCGAGCTGATGGACGCCTATCCCCACGCGAAGGTGCTGCTGAGCGTACGCGAGCCGGAGTCCTGGGAGCGCAGCTTCAGGGAGACCATCTGGACGATGTGCCACGGCGAGACAGTGATGCCGCTGCTCTCGCGCGCCCGCGCGCAGATCGACCCCCGCTGGAAGCGCTACATGGCGCTCGTCGACCGCATGTTCTGGGGTCCGCAGGGCACGTTCGCCGCCGGCCACGCGCAGCCCGCGCAGCTGATCGAGCAGGCGCTCGCCCACAACGAGCAGGTCAAGCGCGTCGTCCCCGCGGAGCGGCTGCTGGTGTGGGAGGTCGGCGAAGGCTGGGAGCCCCTGTGCGAGTTCCTCGAGGTGGACGTCCCCGACACCCCGTTCCCGCACGCCAACGACCGCGACACGTTCCTGGAACGCGTCGTCGACGGCGCCCTCGGCGCGCTCTCGTCCTGGCGCGAGAGCGGCGTGCCCGTCGCCGGCTGATGCGCGGGCGGGCAGGTCGCGGTCGGCGCCTGCCGGCCTCGGCGGGTCCGGCCGGCGTGCGGCTATCCGGCGAGGGCCTGCGCGAACGACAGGGTCTGCTCGGCCAGCCGCGCGCGACCGTCGGCGTCGTCCATGCGCGTGTCGGTCTGCAGGGTCGTGAGGCGCCCGACGTCCTCGTCGGCGACGATCCCGTCGAGCAGCTCGCCGTAGAAGTCGGCGACGCCGTCGGCGCTGCACTCGAGCGCGGCGAACGCCATGAACGACGCGGTGGGCCCCTTCAGCACCTCGCCGCCGACGATCGGGCTGACGGCGATGATCGGCGCGTCGGCGGCCTGGAGCGCGTCGTGGATCCCGGGCACGGCGAGGATCGGCGCGATCGACGCGAGCGGGTTGGAGGGTCCGATCACGATCGTGCGCGCCGCCGCGATCGCCGCGAGCGCCTGCTCGCTGGGCCGCGCCTGCTCGGCGCCGCGGTACTCCAGGTCCTCGATCAGGCCGGCGGCGCGCTCGCGGATCATGAACTCCTGGAAGGAGCACCAGCCGGCGGAGCCGGTGCGCACCCACGTGCGCACCGGATCGTCGCTCATCGGCAGCACCCGCGAGCGCACGCCGATCACGCCATTCAGCCGGGCCAGCGCGGCCGTGGCGGAGACGCCGGCGGCGAGCATGCGCGCGCGCTCGATGCACCACGCCAGGTCGCGGTCGCCGAGGTTGAACCACACCTCGACGCCCAGCTCGCGCAGCGCGTCCATCACCGCGAAGCTGTCACCGCGAAGCCCCCAGCCGCGCTCGTCGATCAGATCGGCCAGCCAGAAGGACACGAGGTCGGGGTCCGGCGAGACGTGCGCGCCGTAGATCTCCACGTCGTCGCCCGTGTTGACGATCGCCGCCAGACGCTCGGGGCCGGCGATGTCGGCGATGCCGCGCGCCAGCTTGGCGCCGCCGGTGCCGCCGGTGAGGATCACGATGTCCGGCTCGCTCACTGCCAAAGCTGATCGGGCAGTTGCGTCAGGCGGATGCCCGCGTGCGCCTTGTAGCGGGCGTTGACGGAGATCAGCAGCGCGGTCAGCGCCTCGGTCGTGCGCGCCATCTCCAGCTTGCCGCAGTCGACGCAGCGCAGCCCGTCGATGCGCTCGATCAGCTCCGCCGCGCGGCGCTTCTGCGCGCGCGAGTCGCCGCACACGAGCACGTCCTGCTCGAGCGGGTGCTCGAGGTCGCTCAGCGATGCGGCGCTGACGGTGTGCAGCGCGGAGACGACGTGCACCCCCTCGGGCACCATCTCGAGCGCCTGCTGGGCGGCCGATCCCTGCCACACGCCGAGCATGCGCGTGGCCTTGCCGCTGACGGCGGCCGCCAGCGGCACGGTCGCGTCGATCAGCAGCTGCCCGGGGACGAGCGCATGCCTGAGGTTGGTGAGCGTCTCGGACTGGTTGCGAAACGGCACGCTCAGGACCACGATGCCGGCCGCGCCGACGGCCTGCACGGCGCCGGCGTTGTCGTATCCCGAGAACGAGCCGTCGGGGACGATCGCGTGGGCGCGCTCGGCGGTGTCGACGGCGCGGGCGGCCTCGCGCGAGCCGATCGCGATCGGAACGCCCGTGCGCGCGAGCCGCAGCGCGAGGCCGAAGCCGAGCGCCCCGGAGGCGCCGATGACCGCGACGGGGTCGTGGCTGGAGGGTGGCACGGCGGCCGAGTATAGGCTTCGGAGGATGACGCTCGAGCGACGCACGGCACCGTGAGCGAGCTGCCACGGACGGTGAGCGTCAGGGAGGTCGGTCCGCGC
The DNA here is from genome assembly GCA_963756205.1 of uncultured Solirubrobacteraceae bacterium. GTDB lineage: Bacteria > Actinomycetota > Thermoleophilia > Solirubrobacterales > Solirubrobacteraceae > Palsa-744. The sequence goes on along the minus strand of CAVWMU010000004.1, from coordinate 140,235 downwards.
GACGGCTTCCAGAACGAGCCGGAGGTGATCCCCACCGAGCGCAAGATCGAGCTGATCGACGCGCTCGCGCGCACCGGCGTGCGCCGGCTGGAGGCGACGAGCTTCGTGCGCGCCGACGTGATCCCGCAGCTCGCCGACGCCGCCGAGGTGCTGGCGGGAATCGAGGTGCCGGCACAGGTGAGCGTGTCGGTGCTGATCCCCAACGAGCGCGGGCTGGACGCGGCGCTACAGCTGCGCGAGCGTCTCGCCGGCGGGCGCCCGGCGTTCGATGAGATCAACGTGTTCATGTCCGCCTCGGAGACCCACAACCGCAAGAACGTCAACCGCTCGATCGCCGAGTCGCTGGCCGGCCTGGAGGCCGTGCTCGATCGCGCGCGCGTCGCGGGCGTGCGCTGCGAGGGCGTGATCTCGACGTCGTTCGGCTGCCCGTACGAGGGTCACGTGCCGCCCGAGCGGGTGCTGGAGATCGCCGCGCGCCTGCGCGACGCGGGCGCGCAGGAGATCGGCTTCGGCGACACCACCGGCATGGCCAACCCGCGCCAGGTGCGCGAGTTCTTCGCCGTTGCTCGTGAGCGACTGGGGCAGGACGTGCAGCTGACCGCGCACTTCCACAACACGCGCGGCCAGGGCCTCGCGAACGTGCTCGCGGCGCTGGAGGCGGGCGTGGAGAGCTTCGAGTCGAGCTTCGGCGAGCTCGGCGGCTGCCCGGTGCCGGCGGGCGCCACCGGCAACATCGCCAGCGAGGACCTCGTGTCGATGCTGCACGAGATGGGCATCGACACGGGCATCGACCTCGACGCGCTGCTCGCGTGCGCGCGGCGCGTGCAGGAGCTCCTCGGGCGCCCGCTCGGCAGCCACACGCTCGTGGCCGGGCCGGTCGACTGGCATCGATGACAGCCCGCCGATGAGACCGCCGCTAGCCGGCGAGCGCGGGCTCTGAGGTCTGCTCGTGCGACGCCTCGCGCGCGGCGGCCACGCAGTACTCCTGCACGGCCACCTCCATCTCGAGCGTCTGTGCGAGCGCTGGGCGCGCCGATGCGTCGATCACGCGCTTGGCGCGGCCGACTGCGATGTGCGAGTTGGCGAGCAGTTCGTCGACGAGCGCCTGCGTGGCCTGCTCGAGGTCCTCGGGCGCGACGACGCGGTTGACCAGGCCGATGCGCTCCGCCTCGGCGGCGTCGATCGTGCGCGCGGTCATGATCAGCTCCTTCGCGCGTCCCAGGCCGACGACGGCCGGCAGGCGGGTGGAGCCGCCGACGTCGGGGATGATCCCGAACTTGACCTCCGGCAGACCGAGCTGGGCGTCGCTGGAGGCGATCCGCAGGTCGCAACCGAGCGCCACCTCCAGCGCGCCGCCGACGCACGTGCGGTGGATCTGGCAGACGACCGGCTTGGCCATCTCTTCGCAGATGTTCGCGCAGTCGAGGAACACCGTGCGGAAGGGACGCAGCATGCCGGGGGTGCCGGCGGAGGCGGCGAGCTCGACGAGGTCGACGCCCGCGGAGAACACCTTGCCCTCGCCCCGCAGCACCACGCAATGCACTGAAGGCTCCGCCGCAGCCTCGCGCAGGGCCTGCCCGAGCGCAAGCAGCAGCTCCTGACTCATCGCGTTGCGCTTCTCCGGCCGGTTCAGCACCACATGCCTGACGTGCCCGCGGTCCTCGGTGTAGACGATGCTCATGGCGGCGCCTCCTGTCGATGAGCGTCCCGTCGGGCATCCTCCGGTCGGATGAGCCTCGTACAGGGCCAATTGGTGACAACAGCGTACGGAAGGACGCAACTGCTAGCATGATTGCACCGATGATGCAGAGGCTGATGATCCAGGCTGAGCCGGAGCTCGTCGAGCGGGCGAGGCGCCGCGCGCGTGAGCGCGGTGTGTCGGTCGCGCAGGTCGTGCGCGAAGCCATGGAGCACGAGTTGGGCGTGGACGAGGAACCCTTGGCCCCGCCGCTCACGCTGATCGGCGCGTTCTCCTCCGAGCATGGCGATCTATCGCGTCGCGCCAGCGAAGACGAGTACGAGCCCGAGCCATTTCGCTAGTCGTCGATACCGGCCCGCTGCTGGCTGCCGTTGACAGCAAGGACGAGCAGCACGCCTCGTGCGCCGAGCTGCTGCGCTCGGTGAGGGGATCGAGAATCGTGCCAGCGCCGGTGCTCGCCGAGCTTGACTACATGGCTGCCCGTGCGTTCGGTCCCGGTGCGTTTCCGGCTTTCATCGATCAGATTCGCGATGGCGTACTTGTCGTGGAGAGCCTCACCGATCGGGACTACGAGCGCACAGCCGAGCTGATGCGCACCTACGCAGACCTGCGCGTCGGCTTCGTCGACGCCGCCGTGCTCGCCGTCGTCGAGCGCCTGCGCGAGCCGAAGCTCGCCACGCTCGACCATCGCCACTTCGCGGTCATGCGGCCGCGGCACGTCGACGCGCTCGAACTGCTGCCCGCGTAGCAGCGCCATGAGACGTCACGTGGCCCGGCGATTCGCCCTGCGGCGTCGGACCAGCCACGCGACCCCGGGAAGCGGAGCCGGCAGGCGGAGCCCCTTAATTTTTCAGCTCAAATCCAGCACCGTCGTCGGCGCTTCGATTTCCTCCTCGTGGCCCTCGCGCGGGACGATCGCCGTGCCGATCGCGAAGAACTCGATCGTGTGGCTGCCCCAGCCGTGGCTCTTCTCCTGCAGCTGCACGCCCACGATGCCCTCCGCGCCGATCTCCTGCGCCTCCGACTGCATCCGCTCCATCGCCAGCTCGCGCGCGTCATACAGCGCCTGCGTGAAGTTCGCGAGCTCCACGTTGCGCCCAGTCTGGGCCATCGACTGGAACATGCCGCGGTGGGCCACGTGGTAGACGCAGCTGCCCATCACCATCCCCACCGGGCGGTGGCCGGTGCGCAGCAGCGTCCAGAAGTCCTGGCCTGAGAGGTCGCTCGTGAACGGCCTGCCGTTGGGCGCGCGGTGCAGCACGCCGCCGCTGTGCTTGACCGCCGTGCCGATCGCGATGAACTCCGCCATGTCCTGGCCCCACTCGTAGCGGCCGATGTCCAGGCGCACGCCAACCACGCCGTCCGCGCCCAGCTGATCGGCCTCCTCCTCCATGCGCGTCATCGCCAGCTCGCGCGCCCCGTACATCGCCTCGGAGAGGACCGTCATCTCCTGGCTCTTCTTCCAGCCGGACATCTGGATGCCGATGTGGTAGATCGAGCTGCCCACCACCAGTCCCACCGGCTCGAAGCCCGCCTGCTTGACCAGCAGGAACTCGTTCACAGAAAGGTCGGAGGTGAACAGGCCCTGACGGTTCTGTTGCAGGCGGGCGCGGCCCGCCTCGGGTACGCCCTCCAGGGAGGTCGGGTCGTATGCGGTCTCGCCATCGCTCATGTCGCGCTCCTTGTCAGCCGAACAGGTCAAGTGTGGGTTTGGGGGCGTGGACGGTCGCGTCCTCGCGCTGGCGGATCGCCGTGCCGACGGCGTTGAAGGTCACCATCAGCCCTCGCAGCTCCCCCGCGCCGACGCCGCCGCCGAGCGTGTGCGGGCGCACGCTGTGGTCGATCCTCACACCGACGACGCCGGAGGCGCGGAGCGCCGAGGCCTGGCTCGTGATCTGCGCCATCACCGCCTCGCGCGCGCTGTACATCGCCTGCGTGAACTCGCGCAGCTCGAAGTTGCGCACGCCCATCGTCAGCGATCCGCCGCCGAGCATCCCCCCGCCGGCCATCCCGCCGAACACGTAGCTCGTGAAGAACACCGCGCTCCACGCGACGATCCCGAGCGGCTCGAAGCCGCCCTGCACCAGCATCGCGTACTCGGCGACCGACAGCTCGGTCAACACCGGGTGCCTGGCGCGCGCGCCCTCACGGCGCACGGCCGTGCCGACCACGACGTGCTCGAGCGCGAGCGTGCCCGTGTCCAGCTGGCTCTCGCCCGCGCGCGTCTGCACGCCCACGACCCCGTCGGCGCCGACATGGCGCGCCTCCTCGCCCAGCCGCGCGAGCGCCCTGCCGCGCACCTCGTTCAGCGCCTGCGACAGCGTGTCGAGCTCAATCAGGATCGCGTTGCTGCCGTAGCCCGACGCGCCCCATGCGCCCTGGTAGCCCAGCTGGTAGATCGAGCTGCCCATCACCTGCGACAGCGGCTTCAGGCCGAGCTGGTGGCACAGCGCGAAGCCGTTCACGGACAGGTCCGAGGTGAACGAGCTGCCGGCCGCGCCGTCAGTTCGCCGCGCGCCAAGCTCCTTCAGGCGCCGCTCCGCCGACAGCGGGATGCCGCCGGCCTCGATCCGCGCGAGCGATTCCTCCTGCTCGCGCTCCTGTGCCGCCGTCGGCTCGGGTGCGCCCATCAGCGCAGCAGCTCTTCCAGCGCCGCTCGCGCGTGGGCGCTGCGCTCGGCCTCGGCGCGAAGATCGGCGGTCAGCGCCGCGATCCACTCGTCCGGTCCCAGCTGCTCGCGCTTGATCGCGATGCCGCCGACCTGGCGCTCGCGAAAGCCCTCGAGCCGCCCGTCCTCGACGCCCAGCAGATAGGCGGCCGTCCCAAGCTCGACCCGTACGGCGCGCACGCGCTTCTCGCCGCGACCCAGCAGGCCGCCGCCGCGCCGCTCCACGCGCGCCTGCCCGGGCAGCGCCTGCTCGAGCTTCGCAGCCAGCACCTCGACCGAGATCGCCAGCTCGGCGCCGTCGCCGCGCAGGCCCGCGGCCGCCAGGTCGAAGCTGTCGTCGCTCACTCTCTCAGGCTACCTACTAGGCTCCGATGCGCAAACAGGAGCGAGCTCGAGGGAGGTCAGATGGCGCAGCGGATCGAGAAGGTTGGAGTGCTCGGAGCGGGGCTGATGGGTCACGGCATCGCGCAGGTGGCCGCCGCGGCGGGCTATCAGGTGGTGCTGCGCGAGGTGGACGAGGAGACGCTGCAGAAGGGGCTCGGCAAGATCGAGAAGCAGCTCGCGCGCGCCGTCGAGAAGGGCAAGTCCTCGCAGGATGACGCCGACGCGCTGCGCGGGCGCATCCTCGGCACGACGCACTACCGCGAGCTCGCCGGCTGCGACCTGGTGATCGAGGCGATCACCGAGAACCTCGCGCTGAAGCTCGAGATGTGGCGCGAGGTCGACGAGATCGTCAAGCCGGAGGCGGTGTTCGCCACGAACACGTCCTCGCTGGCGGTCATCGACCAGGCGGCCGCCACCGGCCGCCCCAGCCAGTTCGTCGGGCTGCACTACTTCAACCCCGCGCAGGTGATGAAGCTCGTCGAGGTCGTGCGCTGCGTGACCACCAGCGACGACGCGTTCGAGCTCGCGCTCGAGTTCGCGCGCTCCGAGGGCAAGCTCGCGATCCCCACCAAGGACAAGGCCGGGTTCATCGTCAACCGCCTGCTCGTGCCGTACATGCTCGACGCGATCCGCGCCTACGAAGAGGGCGTCGGCTCGGTGGGGGAGATCGACGAGGCGATGAAGGCCGGCGCCGGGCACCCGATGGGCCCGCTCACGCTCGCCGACTTCGTCGGCCTGGACACGCTCGGGTCGATCTGCGACGTGCTGTTCGACGAGTTCCGCGAGCGCCGCTTCGCGCGCCCGCCGACACTGCGCAAGATGCTCAGCGCCGGTTGGTTCGGGCGCAAGAGCGGGATCGGCTTCTACGACTACGCCGGCGAGGCGCCGGCCGAGAACCCGGGCATCTAGGGACTACATTCAAGGCATGAGCGATCCATCCCAGCTGCGCGTCGCCGACGCCGACCGCGAGCAGATGGTCGAGGAGCTGCGCGAGCACGCGCTCGCCGGCCGGCTGTCCTCTGAGGAGATGGAGGAGCGGATCGGTCGTGCCTACGGCGCGACCACGCGCGCCGACCTCGATGCGCTGCGAGCCGATCTGCCCGTCAGCTCGACGTCGGTGGCGCTCGCGCTGCGCAAGCGCAAGGGGCAGCTGCGCCGGCGCCTGGTCCAGGAGGCCGGCGGCGGCCTGGGCGTCTCCGCCGTGTGCGTCGGCGTGTGGCTCGCCAGCGGCGCGCACACCAGCTTCTGGCCGGCGTGGGTGATCGGCGCGACGCTGCTGCCCGTGATCCGCGACTCGTGGCGGCTGCTCGGGCCCGGCTCGGACCTCGAGGTCGTCCACGCGCGGCTGCAGGCGCGCCACGAACGCCGTCTCGCGCGCGGCGCGCGCGGCCGTCACCGGTACCGAGGGCTGCCGCGACCGTGAGCGCGCTCGAGGACGCGAGCGCGCGTGCGCTCGCGGGGGGGCCGGAGCGCCATCGCGAGAAGGCGCTGGAGCAGGGCAAGCTGCCCGTGCGCGAGCGCGTCGCGTTGCTGCTCGATGACGGCTCCTTCGCGGAGGAGGCGCTGCTGGCCAACTGGCAGGAGGATGGCCTCGGCGCCGACGGGGTGGTCACGGGGGTGGGGGAGATCGACGGGCGGCCCGTCGCGCTGATGGCGAACGACCCCACCGTCAAGGCCGGCTCGTGGGGCCCGAAGACGGTCGAGAAGATCCTGCGCATCCAGGAACGCGCGCTGTCGCTCGAGATCCCGATGGTCTACCTCGTGGACTCCGCCGGCGCGCGCATCACCGAGCAGGTGCAGATGTTCCCCGGCCGCCGCGGCGCCGGGCGGATCTTCCACAACCAGGTCAAGCTCTCCGGCGTCGTGCCGCAGGTGTGCGTGCTGTTCGGGCCGAGCGCCGCCGGCGGCGCCTACATCCCCGCGTTCTGCGACATCGTCATCATGCGCGAGGGCAACGCCTCGATGTACCTCGGCTCGCCGCGCATGGCCGAGATGGTGATCGGCGAGAAGGTCAGCCTCGAGGAGATGGGCGGAGCACGCATGCACACGGGTGTCTCCGGGTGCGCCCACCAGCTCGTGTCCACCGACGCGGACGGCATCCACGCCGCACGCGCCTACCTCTCATATCTTCCTAGCAATTGGAAATCCCACCCACCCTCATCCGGCCCACCCTCATCCCACCCGCCCCAATCCCACCCACCCTCATCCCAGCCACCGCCGGCGCAGCCGGCGTCGCCCGCGGGGGAGGACCGGCTGACCGGCCGCGCCATCGCCGAGCTGATCCCCGACGACGAGAACAAGCCGTTCGACATCAAGACGCTGATCGGCGCGCTCGTCGATCGGGACTCGCTGCTGGAGATCCAGCCGCGCTGGGCCAAGGAGCTCGTCGTCGGCTTCGCGCGCCTGGACGGCCGTGCGATCGGGATCGTCGCCAACCAGCCCAAGCACAAGGGCGGCGTGCTGTTCATCGACTCCGCCGACAAGGCCGCGCGCTTCATCTGGACGTGCAACGCGTTCAACGTGCCGCTGCTGTTCCTCGCCGACGTCCCCGGCTTCATGATCGGCACGCAGGTCGAGCGCGGCGGCATCATCCGCCACGGCGCCAAGATGATCAGCGCCGTCAGCGAGGCGACCGTGCCGAAGATCTCTGTGATCGTGCGCAAGGCCTACGGCGCCGGGCTGTACGCGATGGCCGGACCCGCCTTCGAGCCCGACTGCTGCATCGCGCTGCCGAGCGCCTCGATCGCCGTCATGGGCCCGCAGGCGGCCATCAACGCCGTCTACTACAACCAGCTGCAGGCGATCGACGACGAGACCGAGCGCGCCGCGCGCACCGAGGAGCTGCGCGCGGAGTATGCGCAGGACATCGACATCCTGCACCTCGCCTCCGAGCTCGTGATCGACGCCGTCGTCGAGCCCGAGGAGCTGCGCGGCGAGCTGATCCGCCGCTTCGCGCACGCCGCCTCCAAGCCGCGCGACTGGCCTGCCAAGCACAATGCGGTGACGCCCGTCTAACGCAGGTCTCGCTAGAGCGGGGGGTAGGTCTCCGTCAGCAGGTTGATATACGCGTCCGCGCGCGCCGTGTACGAGCTGGCGAACACGAGCAGGTCGAACAGGCCGCGCGGCATCCTGCCTGTGATCACGACCACGAACCACGCCGCGACCGCGCCGAGGTTCAGCAGCACGGTTATCACCGTCCGCATGATCAGGATCGGGATCTCCAGGATCAAGCGGAAGAACGTCTTCCAGCGCTTGTAGCGCTCGAGCGGTCCCGCGAAGTGCAGGCGCACCGGGTAGCCGGGGTCGTCCGAGCCGCCGAACGAGGGGTACGGGTCGCACAGCAGCGCCAGGTACGCGGTGGCACGCGTGAGGAAGCGCGTGTACCCCGCGACGAAGTCGTACAGGCCCCGCGGATAGCGACCGGTGATCACGATCGCGAACCACGCGATGAACACTGCGATTTTGGCGACCAGTTCGTAGAAGTACAGCCAGATCGCCAGCGGGATGAACAGGATCAGCCTGAACAGGCTCGTCAGGCGGCTGCGTCGCTCGACGTAGTCCGCCTCGTACGTCACCGGGTATGGCACGCCAGTTCCTCCTTTCCTGCCTCGAACGCTCTCCTGCCGACTCATGCTATGCGCGGGCACGGCGGCGGTGAACGGCGTGGGCCGGACGCCGCGCGCATTTTCAATACATTGCCCGACATGGATTCCGCGGATCTCGCCTACGCCGGAATCGCCCGCCAAGCGGAGCTGATCGCCGCCGGCGAGATCTCCTCGCGCGAGCTCGTCGATCTCTACCTGGCGCGGATCGAGCGGTTCGACCCCAAGCTGAACGCCTTCCGGGTGGTGCTCGCCGAGCGCGTGCGATTGGAGGCCGACCAGGCCGACGCGCGCCGGGGGGCTGGTGGGGAGCGCCCGCTGCTTGGCGTGCCGATCGCCGTCAAGGACGACATCGATGTTGCGGGCGAGCTGACCGCGTATGGCACCAACGCGCAGGACACGCCCGCGCCCGCCGACGCCGAGGTCGTGCGCCGCCTACGCGACGCGGGCGCCTTGATCATCGGCAAGACGAACGTGCCCGAGCTGACGCTGTGGCCGTTCACCGAGACCGCCACCTACGGCGCCACGCGCAACCCGTGGGAGCTGCAGCACGCGCCCGGGGGGTCCAGCGGCGGCAGCGCCGCCGCGGTCGCCGCCGGTCTGGTGGGTGCGGCGCTCGCCTCCGACGGCGCCGGCTCGATCCGCATCCCCGCCGCCTGGTGTGGGCTGTTCGGCCTGAAGCCCCAGCGCGGGCGCGTGTCGATGGCGCCGCGCCCGCGCCCGTGGTACGGGCTGTCCGTCAACGGCGTGCTCACGCGCAGCGTCGCCGACAGCGCGCTGTTCCACGACGTCGCCTCCGGCGCGATCGACAGCGACCACGACCGCGCGCCCGCTCCCGCGATCCCGTTCTCGAGCGCCGCCCGCACGCCTCCCGGGCCGCTGCGAATCGCCTACTCCACGCGCGTCCCGTTCGGCGTCATCTCGAGCCTCGACGCCGACGCGCGCCGTGCGCTGGAGGGCACCGTCTCGCTGCTGCGCTCGCTCGGCCACCAGGTCTCCGAGCGGGATCCCGACTACGGCACCGACACGATCCCCGCCGTGCTCGCGCGCTATCTGCGCGGCGCGCACGACGACGCTGCCGCGGTCGCGCACCCCGAGCGCCTGGAACGGCGCACGCGCGCGATGGCGCGGCTGGGGGGGCTGATCCCGCAGGCGCTACTCGAGCGCTCGCTCGCCGGCGAGGCGGAGCTCGCGCGCCGGCTGAACCGCGTGCTCGAGGACCACGACGTGCTGCTCACGCCGGCGACCGCCACGCCGCCGCCGCGCATCGGCCGGCTGCAGGGGCGCGGCGCGCTGTGGACGCTCAACACCGTCGCCGGCTGGGTCCCCTACAACGGCGTTTGGAACGTCACCGGCCAGCCCGCCGCGTCCGTTCCCGCGGGCTTCGGCGCCGACGGGCTGCCGCGTGCCGTGCAGCTCGTCGGGCCGCGCCAACGACGAGGCGACGCTCCTGTCGCTCGCCGGGCAGCTCGAGGTCGAGCGCCCGTGGGCGCAGCAGCGCCCGCCCGGGTTCTCGTGAGCGACGACGGCGCGCGTGGGGCACACGAGCCGGGGCCCGACGCGCGCGAGGCCGATGCGCTGCTGGAGCTCGCCGTCGAAGCCACCAGCACGGCGGGCGCGCTGCTGATGGAACGCGCGAGCCACGGCGCCGAGCGCAACGTGAGCGCCAAGAGCACGCCCACCGACCTCGTCAGCGAGGCCGACCTCGCCTCCGAGCGGGCGATCCGCGAGCTGCTCGCGCGAGCGCGCCCCGATGACGGCTTCGTGGGCGAGGAGGGCGATCACGCCGAGGGCACCAGCGGGCTGAGCTGGGTGGTCGACCCGCTCGACGGGACCATCGACTTCCTGTTCGGGATACCGCAGTGGAGCGTCAGCGTGGCGGTGAGCGACCGCGACGGTACGGTCGCCGGCGCCGTCTATGACCCCAACCGCGACGAGCTGTTCACCGCCACCAGGCACGCCCGCCCGCAGCTCACAGGCCCGCACGGGACGGTCGTGCTTGCCGGCACCTCGCGCGAGGATGACCTCGCGACCGCGATGGTCGCAACCGGCTTCGCCTACGGCGCCGACGTGCGCGCCGCGCAGGCCAGGGTGCTCGCGCGCCTGCTGCCGCGGGTACGAGACATCCGCCGCTTCGGCAGCGCCGCGCTCGATCTCGCATGGACAGCCGCCGGACGCTACGACGCGTACTTCGAGCGCTCGGTCAAGCAGTGGGACATCGCCGCCGGCGCGCTCATCTGCGAACGCGCCGGGCTGCGCGTGCTCGACCTGCCGGTGCACGAGCATCTGCCGTGGGGGATCCTCGTGGCGCGCGCGGGGCTTGCCGAGGGGTTGCTGGAGCTGGTCGGGGGGGCTTGAGACCGACCAGGATGTCGGTGCCCTCCCATGCCATGTTCGTCCTCCGTTGGTCGAACTAAACTGAGGTCGCGCGCGGCGGTGGAGGAACGGCAGACTCGATGCGCTCAAAACGCATTGTCCGAGAGGACGTGTGGGTTCGAATCCCACCCGCCGCACCTGAGTTATGCGCTCAAACGCCGAATACACCGACGCGATCGCTCTCACGGCCCAGGGACTGAACGCTTGCGAGGTCGCCCGAGCAACCGGCATTCCCCGCTCCACGATCAGGGATTGGCGCAAAGGGCCTTCAGGTACGCACCGTGTCGGTGGGCATCATGCGTGCAGGGCCTGTGGCCATCCGGAACATGACTTTCGCGCGCCACCGCGCGCGAAATACGCGTACCTGTTGGGGATGTACCTTGGCGATGGCTCGATCGACCGGATGCCGCGCACGTGGAGACTGAGAATCGCTCTCGATCTTGGGTGGCCTGAGATAGCCAGCGAGTGCGCGAGCTCGATGCAGGCCGTCTTCCCCAGCAACAGGATCCTGGTCTATCAGCCCGACTCCCGCAGCCGGTGCGCCGTGGTAGCCGTCTACTCGAAGCAGCTTGTCTGCCTCTTCCCTCAGCACGGCCACGGTGCGAAGCACCTGCGCCCGATCGAGCTGGCGGACTGGCAAGCGGAGCTCGTCCGTGAGCAACCGCAGCAATTCCTCCGCGGCCTGATCCACTCCGACGGGTGCCGGTTTACGAATCGGGTCAGGGTGGCCGGAAAGACCTACGCCTACCCGCGCTACAACTTCACGAGCGCCTCAGAGGACATCCGCGCCCTCTTCACGTCGACGTGCGACCTCCTTGGCATCGCATGGCGACAGATGAACGCTCGGAACATCTCGATCGCGAGGCGGGAGGCGGTGCGCTGCGTCGACCAATTCGTCGGCCCGAAGCGATGAGGGGGGCTATGGCTGCTGTGCTCGCGCGCGCGGCGCCGGCTCAGGCCGGCTGCGGCGGCGCGCCCGCGTGCACGTCCGCGCCGGCCGGCTCGCGGCGCTCGAGCTCGACGTTCCAGCCCTGGGAGAAGCCGCGCATGGCGAACGTCACGAGCAGGATCTGCACGGGCACGATCAGCAGCGTGAGCAGCCCCAGCAGGCCGGCGTTGATCGTCGGCTGGGCGAAGCCGCTCTTGTCGCGGTCGAACCAGCCGGGCCCGGCGACGGCGGCGAAGATCATCAGCAGCACCGCCAGCACGGCGGAGATCGGCAGCACGCCGCGGTTCCAGCGGGCGGCGTAGAACGCGAACGTCAGATACACGGCGATGTAACCGATCTGGATCGGGATCGCGCCCTCGAGCACGCTCCAGCCGCCGACGGTCACGATCAGCACCAATGCCGCGCTGATGAGCAGCAGCACCACGACCGTCGCGCGCGTGGCCCGCACCACCGGCTTGTGGCGGTTGGGGTGCGTGACGATCACGCTCTGCTGGCGCTCCGATGCTGGCACCGATGACATCGCAAACACGACGATACAAGCTCGCGCGGCTCCCGTGCGCGATGCGGGCCGGCCGAGCTACGCTCTGGTGGCCGCGCGGGCGTGGTGGAATTGGTAGACACGCCGGCCTTAGGAGCCGGTGGCCTGACGGCCTTGGAGGTTCGAGTCCTCTCGCCCGCACTCCGCCCGTGGACTGCTACCCGCCCGAGGGCGAGGTCTCGCGGGCGACTTTCCAGCCGGCGTTGAGCGGGCTGAGGAAGTACGGCGGCTCGTCGACGGCGAGCCGTTCGTCGTATTTGTAGTCCTTGTTGTAGCCCGTGACGATGCCGCCCGAGTTCCCCGTGCCGACGATGCCGCGGTAGTTCTGGGCCAGCGCCCCGTCGAGGTGCAGGTCCCCGAGTGCTTTGGGGCCGCAGTTGAAGTTGTCGACCACGAAGGAGTGCGTGGTCGCGAGGATGGCTGCGTAGATCCAGGGGTTTTCCATCGCTCCCCAGCCGTGAACGAGGTCTTCGCCCGCGCTCTCGGTCGGTGCGTCGCATTCTCCAGGGTTGTCGGTGTATTCGCATTCCCTCGCTGTGGTGCTGTATTTCTCGGTTTCTTTTTTGCCGTTTTCCTTGCAGGTTTCATCGAGCCACGCGCCACTGGTGGGCTTCAGCTTTTCTTTTTCGCCCGACGAGTATTTGTTGCCCTTGCCGTATACGACGTAAGACGAGGAATGCCCCACCAGGCTCTTCGCTTCTTTGAGGCTCGCGATTTTTTCCAGCTGTTCGCCTTTGGCGTTGAACAGCAGCACTTCGTATTCGGACCCAGACGCGTTTTCCTTGACTTCGACCCGTAGTTCTTTGCCGAGATACGGGCTTTTCGGTTCGATCTTGACCACTTCCGGATGGCCCAACGATTCAGCCGCGAGCGACTTCAGTTTTTCGGCCGCGCCTTCGGAGTATTTCGCGCCTTCCCCGAAGATCACGTAGGGTGACACTAGGCCAATGAGCCGCTTCGCTTCTTTGAACGGGCCGATTTTTTCCAGGGTTTTGAAGCCCGATTCATTCAACACCACAACTTCGTACTGACTACCAGAGGTTTTCACTTCGAACTTTACGCCTTCGGACAGGCCGGAATGCGCTTCGACCGTGATCGTTTCTTTGTGGGCGGCCGATTCGAGTCTCAGGTTGTGGGCGGATTCGAGTTCTGAGGCGGTGCCTTCGTATGTCGCTTTGACCGGGTGGTAGACCCGCACGAAGTTGTTCGCGATCAGCCCGAGCGTGGCCGTGCCGGTCGGTGGTTCGACCGTGCGCTGATTGTAGGGATAGATTTCCCCGTTGATGATCACATCGTCGGAGGAGCCGATCGTCAGCGGTTCGCTGTAGCTGCCCTTGACGTACACGTTGCCGCAGTCCGTCTCGGTGCTGGCCTCGTAGCTGCCGTCGGCTTCGTATGGCTTGTACGTGTAGTCGCAGGCGCCGCTGCTCGACTGCTTGACATAGATGAGCCCATTGCTCGGCCACGGTATTTTCTTCGGTTTGCCGCTGTTGATCGCCGCGTTGGTCACGTCGATTTCATTGGTGCCGCCTTCGAGCACGAGTTCTGTGACGCCCGAGAACTTGTCTTCCGCCTTGACGTACGTTTCGAGGCTCGAGTCGCTCGTCGGCGGCGGCAGCAGTTCGCCCTTCACGTAGCTTTTTGTGGCCGTGTAGAACGTGCCTTTGCCATTGCAGTTGGAGTTCAGTCCACGATAGAATTCAACCACGTCGGGTGGTTTGTGGCCTTCGAGGCCGAACGACGCCGAGCCGCCGATGCAGGCGGCGTCGTTGGTGTGCACCGGTCCGTTGATAGCATCACCGGTTGCGAACTGGATCAGCGTGCAGCCCGACGTGTTGGGATAGAAGGTGTTCGGTTCCGAGCATTCTTTGGACGCGTTGTACAGCGAGGGGTCCTCGTCCTCGTGGTTGGTGTAGTAGATGAAGTTGAGGAACCCCGTGACTTTGAACGTGGCGATGATCGTGTGATGCTCTTCCGGGTGTTTGCCGGCGGACCCGACGGATTCGATCCGGAAGGTCTGCGCGGCGGATCCGCTTGCTTCGATCACCGATGCGATCGGGTTGGCGGTGCTGCATTCCGCGTGGCCGGCCGCCGGGAGGATCGTCACTTTGTACGACGAGCCCGGTTCCTGGGGAAGCGTGTTGGTCGGTTTCGCGCAGGTCTGCCAGTAGTTCGGGTTGACCTGCATCTGATACTCGAACTCCTGGACGCCGGCGAGCGCGGCGTAGTAGGCCTCCTTCTGCGCCGTATCCGTGTGCGAGAGCCCGACGTCGTTCTGGGTGGCAACGAAGGCGCCCGTGAGCAGCAGGCCGGTCACGAGCATCACGCCGATCACGATCACCATCGTCACGCCGTCCTGCGAGCGCGCGCGTGCCAGGAGCATTCGGGCCGGGCTCATTCGCATGGCGAGGCGTTGATCGGGGTTTCGGCGTTGGGCGCGCTGAACGCGAGCGTCACCTGGTTGCTCAGGTCGATGTAGCGGTCGCGTTCGCTTCTGCCGTCGAAGGGCGCCTCTCTGAAGCGGACCAGGACCGACGCGGTTTCTTCTGCTCCGGTTGTGGAAAGGGGCGTGCTGACCGTGGTGAGGGTGCTGACCCCCTGTGTCGAGCTGCTGGACGAGGAGGTGCTGTACTTGTAATAGGTGAAGATCGGCAGTTCTTCGGTCTTCGTAACGTTGCTGGCAAGCAGGATCCCCTTTTTCGGGCTCGCGTGTTCGGCTTCGTGCGTGGTGGAGGAGTAGTCGAGCGACGGGAATTTGGCTTCCGCGCCTTCGCCGCTTTCGCTCTTGTACACGAAGTCGGTCAGCGTCTTCGCGGTGGAGTTCCAGACGATCTCATGCTCGAAGACGCCGGTGCCGGTGGCTTTCGCTTCCGCTTCTTTCGCGTTGAGGATCACCGCTTCGGCGCTGTAGGCGTTCTTGAATATCAGTTCCGAGCCATTGCTGTTTTCCTGGATCGGCGTGAAGTCTGGGGCGATGCAGGCCGAGTGCAGCTCGTCGATGATCCTGGTCATCGCCGTGCGGCCAAGCTGGTTGGCCTGGACCTTGTCGCTGATCAGGCTCGTCTGCTTCAGCGATATCTGCAGGACCGCGAAGGCAGCCCCCGTTACCACGATGGCGGCGATCATCGATACGAGCAGTTCGATCAGGGTGAAGCCGTGCTCGGCGCGTAGCCGAGAGGCGAGAGCGGTTGTCAGCCTGTGGCTTAGCATTTGCTCGCTGTGGTGCCGGTGCTGGTAAGGGTCCAGGGGACAGCAGGGCTCGGTGCGCCTACATAGAGGCCGGGCAGCGTAGACCCGGCTTCTGTGGTGTTCTTGTATGTGGCTTTGTAGAGGCTGTGGGTGCTGCCGCTGTTGTAGGCCAGACACAGTTCGAATTCCCCGAAGGGCTGGTAGGGGACGTCGAGATGACCTTCGGAGCTGGTCATCTGACGGTGTTCGTAATTGGATGTGCTCGCGTTGTTCGCGACCTGTGCCGGCGTCTGGTTCTTGCAGCTGAGATTCGTGATCTTGACTTCCTGGGGCGTGGCGACGGGTGTCGTGCCGCTCGAGCCCTGATACAGGTTGAGCGTGACGTACGACACCGGGACCGTCGCTGGCACGTTGGTTCCGGCCGTTACGATTGCTTCTCCGGGGGTGACGCCATACTTGGCGGGATTGTTTTCGGTGCAGTCGCCCGCGTAGACCGTCCACGCGCTCGTGAACGGGAAGAGGTCGCCTGTCGGGTAGTAGGGCGACTTGACGGCGGTGGTGGCTTTTTCGGCGTAGCCTTCTGTGGTAGTGCCGGTCAGCGCTTCATATTCTTCTTCTGAGTTGAACGCGAAACGCGTGCTCCCGACTTCGAATTCGGGGTTGACGCCCATCTTGTTGTTGAACGCGACGAACGTGTCGCCTTTCGCGGGGGCGCCTTTGTAGGCGAAGTTTGCCGTGATCGCGCCCCCGGCGCCGAGATAGACGTGGTAGTGCGTGATGACGTTCGGCGCGATCGAGATTCCCTTTGCGAGGACCCTGTGTTCGCCGCTGGGCGTGACGTAGCCGAGCTTGTAGGCTTCGAGGTTCGCAGTGGTTGCGGGGATCGCCGAGTAGATGACGCATCCGCTTGCGCCGGTTGTCGTCAGCGCTCCGCCCGAGGAGACCGTGACTCCCGAGACGGGCGCTTCGGGGCTGCCCAGGTTGCTGACGTCGACCTCGAGCCCCGAGCCGTCGGGCGGCGTAATGATGCTCGACTGCGTGACCGGCGAGCGCTTGGTCCCAAGTGCGCTCCAGTCGACCGAGGAGGTGACCTCGATGTACTTGGACTGTTCGGTTTCGTTCTTGGAGTTGCTGCAGCCGGAGGCTTCGCCTGAGCCGTTGACGAACTGCGCGCTCTGGGTGATCTTGTAGGTCGTGCCGCCAACCGTCTGACTGTATTCGTGGGGCGTGGACGCGAGGACGTCGAGTTCGGTGGCGGGATCGCTGCGCAGCTGCTCCTGAGACTCAGCGGCGAGCACGCTGGCCTGGTCGTGCGCGCGCTCGTCCTGGGAGACTTTGTTCGTCTCGTTGAAGCCGGTCAGGACGGCCACAACGATCAGGCTGACGAGCAGCGCGCTGATGATCACCTCGATCAACGTGTCGCCTGCCTGCGAAACCGATGCCTCCAGCATGGCCGAGAGCCGGCCCTCGGGCTCATGGCGCGGCCGCCTGGAGAAGAACGTATCAAGCATCACAAGGGCATGTACATAGGTCTACCCACGCATTCGGCATGCGGCGCCTGGGGCTTTAGGTTTCGCTGGCGCTCCTAGTACACGCCCGAGCGGGCGCCCTCAGGGCGTCGCGCGTCGGCCGGCCGGGCTCAGGCGCCGCGTACACGCGGTCGCGGTGGGCGCTCCGCTTGCCAACTGCTCCCGCGCCGGGCCTTCTGCGCCGCGCCCTTTAGAATCGGTCGTCCTCGTGGCTCGCGCCGAGCTCGATCGCCACCGCAGGCGATCGAGCTCGAGCGGACCCGGGGGACTGGTGTATCGGTAACACGGTGGTCTCCAAAACCGCAACGCGAGGTTCGACTCCTCGGTCCCCCGCTTCAGCCAGGCCCCGGGAAACCGGGGTTTTTGGCTTTGTGGAGCCGATCGCGGGGTGATGTCGTCGCGAGCGGCGTTCCGCATGGATCCGCTGGAATCCGCTCGTTTCGTTCCCTTTCTATCCCCAGGGCTATCCCCTGAGAGGTGTTGGGCACGCTTCTCAGAAGGGCAGAACGGCCCGTAGGACGGGGCGACGTGCGGGACGTCCGTCTCCTACGGTGCGAGTCTGTAGCCGACGCCCCATGTCGAAGGCATCCATCCGACCGCGCCTGCGGCGGCGAGGGCGCGCCGCACGCGGCTGGCGTGTGTGTCCACAGTGCGCGTCGTGCCGGCGGCGCGGAAGCCCCACACGTCGCGCAGCAGCTCGTGGCGAGTCCAGACGCGCTCGGGATCGCGGGCCATGTGCAGGAGCAGGGCATACTCGCGCCTACGGAGGCTCACGGGCATCGGGCCGTACGTGACCACGCGCGTGCGCGGATCGATGGTCAGTTCGCCGTAACACAGGGCACCGGAGCCCGCAAGCTCGCCCGAGCGCGGGGTGCGTTGAGCGTCGAACCTTGCGCCCTTGTTCGACGCGCGATCGTGTACGACCAGCTCCCGGCCCAGCATCGCGGGGTCGCTGACGACGCGCACATCGTGGCCGTAGATCGCTACGGCCAGGGGCCAAGCTTGCGGGTTATTCTCCGGAGGCATGGGAGTTAGGGCTCCTTTGCCACGCCCCCGGCTGTTGACGCAGCGCGGGGGCACTATTTGCTGGACATCGCCCAGCCTACGCCTAAAGCACCGAGGCGTCAATGCTAGGGAGCTTTAGCTATGGACTATGCGCCCAGGCGGATGCGATGTTCGCACATGTCGCGCGCACCCGCCCCCGATCCGGCGCTAGCAGCCGTGTTGAAACGTCTGCGCGAGGATCGCGGGCTCACGCAGGAAGCGCTCGCCTTCAAGTCGGGCGTCTCGATCAGCTCGCTCGGCCGGATCGAGACGGGCCACACGAGCGCCGCGTGGACAACCGTCCGCCAGCTCGCTGCTGCCCTCGACGTGAGCATGGGCGAGCTTGGCTCGATGGTCGACGCCGAGCGGTAGACGTTTGCCGACGCCAGCCGGCCGTACAATCTGTCCTATGACGACGAAGGAGCGTCTACATCAACTCGTGGACACGCTGAACGACCGAGAGGCCGAGGACGCGTTGCGGCTGCTCGACTCCGAGCTTCAAGCGCAGATGGTCGAGCCTCGCGGCGAGATCGAGATCGCAGCTCTGCCAGAGGGGTGGGGCACGACCCTCACGGGCGAGCCGATGCCCGACGTAGCAGCCGCCGTCCGTCGCTCGCGCGCAGCGCACTGACGACGTGCTCGTCGTCGACGCAGCGTTGGTAGTCGAGCTCGCGCTGGACAGACTCGGCGAGCAAGCCGAGCTCTTGTTCGGTGGCGATCAGGAGTTGGTGGCGCCCCGTCTGCTCTGGAGTGAGGTGCCCTCGGTCATCAACGAGATGGCCTTCCGGGGCGAAATCTCCCGCGCTCTGGCAGATCGCGCCATCGAGCGCTTCCTGGCCGGCAAGCTTCACGTAAGCGAGCGTCGTCACACCGAGCTGACGATCACTGCGGTGGGTATCGCCAGAGAGCTTGGATGGGCGAAAACCTACGACGCCGAGTATCTCGCGCTTGCGCGACTGCTCGACACGCGTGTGGTCACGCTCGACCTGCGCCTACGTCGCGGCGCTGAGCGGCTCGGTCTTGTCGTAACCCCGAACGAGCTGACGGGTGCAGCCGAGGTGGCGGCGGCGGCAGACCCAGACGAGCCGCCGCTCGCGTCGGACTGACCCGTCGATTTCGCAGCACTCCGGTGACAAGCCTCGGGTCGGCGATCATCCAGGCGCTTCAGCCCTCGCCGTCTGTAGGCAGCTCCCCGAAGTGCTGCTCGAACTCCTCCGGGGTCAGCTCGCGGACGCCGTGGCGGGAAAGCATCGCCTTGACGCTCAAGTCAGGGCGCAATACCACACGGCCATCGGGACGACGCTCCTCGACCACGTAGTCGCCCGACAGGTCCCCGCTGAGCGTCACACGAGCCGGCTCCATCGCTCCTAGCGTGGCACGCCGCCCCGACCGACCCAAGCTAGCCCGTCCTCCGCGCCGGCCTTGCTGCCGTCTGCGTTTCGCCGGCGACACAGCACAACGACCCAGGACAGACCACATGCACGGCCCTGCGGGTGCTGTGTCGGCCTGGCGCCCTCGTGCGGTGTTCGCGGGATGGCGGCGGGAAATTGGTTGGCCGCTTCGGTCCAGTTCGGGTCATTACCCGGTGTGCAGAGACGCATACCCGCAACTCGGTGGCCGTTTCGACGGCCTCGCGGTCATTAACCGTAGTGATGACCGCGTCAAGCATCGGTGCCGCGAAAGGCGGCGGCTATGCCCGGTATCTGGAGGGCAAAGACCGTCCAGCCCGAGCGCGGCGACTACTACCTGACGCCCGGCGGCGAGCCCGCGCAGGCACCCGGCCGCTGGCTCGCCTCGCCGGACACGCTCGCGCAGCTCGGGATCGACGGCAGGGCCGTCGACGGCCGCGGACTTCATCGCCCTGATGGAGGGCAGGCACCCGAGAGATCGGAGGCTGGCTGCGCCAGGCCGGCGCGGACGGCAGCCGGGGCGGCGGGATCGACGTGACGTTCAGCGCCCCGAAGTCGGTGTCGGTGACGTGGGCGCTCGGCGACGAGCACGAGCGCGGGATGATCGAGGCAGGCGCACGCCGCAGCGCCGTCGAGCAGACGATCGAACACCTGACCGAGACGGTCCCAGCCGTCAGGCGCCGCTACGGCGCCGGGGTGGTGGAGGAGCCGGCGCGCGAGATGATCGCCGCGGAGTACCTGCACGCCACCGCACGCGGCGTCATGGATGGAGATGCCCCGGACCCGCAGCTGCACAGCCATGTGGTCGTGACGAGCGCGGTCAGGGAGGACGGGCGGATCGTCGCGGTCGCCTCTCGGCCGATCTTCCGCTCCGCTCGGGAAGTCGGCGCGTTCTACCGCTCCGCGCTCGCACACGAGCTCACCCAGCGCGGCTATGAGATCGAGGCGGGGACGGGGAAGCAGGGCCGGTATTTCGAGATCGCCGGTGTGCCGCGAGGGCTGATCGACGCGTTCTCCGCTCGCAGCCGTGAGGTCGCGGCGGCGGCTGAGCGGTTCCGGGCGAAGTGGGGGAGGGCACCCGAGCGCGGCGAGCTGCGCCGGTTGAAGCTCGAGAACCGCAAGGCCAAGCATCCGGTCACCCGTGCGGACCTGCAGCGGGTGTGGAACGAGAAGGCCGCGGGCCTCAGCTTCCCGCGCGAGAACCGCGACAGACAGCAGGACGGCCGCTTGCGGCGTGAGCGTGCGCTTGAGGATCGCGTCGAAGAAGCGATCTGACCGAGCGTGCCGCGACGTTCGAGCCCGGCGAGCTGCGCGCCGTGCTGCTCGAGCAGTCCGTCGGCGAGCTCGCCCCAGCCGATGCACTCGCGCGCTCACGCAGGATGATCGCTGAGCGCCGTGTGCTCCCGTTGGAGGGCGGGCTGCATGACGACGCTCGCGGTGCGCGCACAAGAGCAAGCAATCGAGCGCCGGGTCACACAGCTCGCCAAGCCCGCCGGCCGTGATGTAGGCGAGCCGGCACGCACGCTTCGCCAGCGACCAGCTCGCCGAGCGGATCGGCGCGCGCCTCAGCGACGAGCAGGCCCAAGCGCTTGAGGTCATCACCGGCCCCGAGCGCGCCGCGATCCTCGTCGGGCCAGCGGGCACAGGCAAGGGCGTGGTGATCGACGCTGCCGCTCGCGCTGAGCAGCTCACCGGCCACAACACATTCGGGATTGCGGTGTCCGGCTCGACCGCGCAGCGTCTCGGCCAGGACAGTCCCGCGCTCGCCGGCCGGACGCTTACGCTCGACGCGCTCGTCTCCAGGGTCGCAGCACGGCCGGCTGCGACATCGACGCGCACACGACGATCTTCTTCGATGAGGCGGGCATGGCCGACACCGGCAGGCTCGACCGGCTCACAGAGGTCGTCGAGCGGACCGGGGCGAAGCTCGTCGCGATCGGCGACGGCGCGCAGCTCCCCTCGATCGGCGCCGGCGGCATGTTCGACCGGCTCGCGGACATCGCGCCCGAGCGCCGCGCTCTCAAACGTGCGGCGGACGCTCGACCCCGCCGAGCAGAAGGCGTGGGCGGACCTGCGCGCCGGGCGCTCCGACCGGGCGATGGCGCACTACCTCGCCAGGGCCGGCTGCACATGGCCGACACCCGCGACCAGGCAGTCGAGCACGCCGTCCAGAACTGGGCCGCCTGACCGAGACCACCCGATCAGCGAGGTCGCGCTGATCTCCGACGCATCCAACCTTGAGATCGACCGGCTCAACGCCCGCGCGCAGCACTACCGAGCCGAGCGCGGCGAACTCGGCGACATCGAAGTCCAGATCCCCGGCGTCCACTACGGCATCCGCGCTGGCGACCGGGTAGCGATGATCGACCAGCACCATCGAGCCAGGCATCGAGCGCGTCGAGAACGGCAGCCCGCGGCGAAGTCATCGACATCAACGAGACCGGCGAGGTGCTGATCGAGTTCGACGTCACCGGCCAATGGCGGACACTCGCCGGCGACGATCTCGCCCGCCTGCGGCTCGGCTACGCCAGCCACATCCACCGCGCTCAAGGCGCGACCGTCACCCGCACCCTGGTCGTCACCGGCGGCTGGCAGACCAGCAAGGAGCCCGCCTACGTCGAGGCATCCCGCGCCCGCCAAGGCACCGACTGGTACGTCAACCGCAAGGATCTCGGCATCGAAGGCCACGACACCGACCGCATCAAACGCCTCGCACGCGACATGAGCCGCAGCCGCACGCAAACACCATCACTCGCCTACCCTGAGCCGCCCGGCCACGAACGCTGGCCAGGCTCCGACCGCCACCGTCGCAAGCCGTGGTCCCGAGCGCTTCGCCCCACGCCTCCCCGGCATCATCCGCACCCTCCACCGCGCCGCCCAGCCACCAGCACCCGAGCGAACACGATGACGAGCGAGAAGCGCATCCGGCGCACCGTGCCGCGTCTCGCCTTCAACCAGCAGGAGGCCGCAGAAGCGCTCGGCATATCCGTGGATCACTTCGCCCGGCACGTCAAGCCCGACCTCCCGGTCGTCTACTCGGGATCGCTGCGGCTGTATCCCCGGCAGGCGCTGGAGGAGTGGCTCAAGGAGCACACGATCCAGCGGGGGCGACGTGTAGCGTGACCACCATGCCGAAAGACACCAAGACTCGATACCAGGGCATCTACGCCCGCCACCGGCTCGACTGCGCGGTGGATCAGCAGCGACCATGCAACTGCTCGCCGTCCTACTCGGGGCCAAGTCTGGGACCGAGCCGCCAGCAAGCCGCGCAAGACCAAGAAGCTGCACTCGATAGCCGAGGCCCGCAACGCCCGAGCCGACCTCGAAGCGACACTCCGCGCAGGGACGCTCCCGATGTCGAGCACGATGCGCGTCGCCAAGGCGATCGAGGCGTATTTCAGCGCGATCGAGGCAGGCAAGGCGCTCAACAAGCATGGGCGTCCATACAAGCCATCAGCCATCCGCGACCTGCAAGGAGCGCTCGAAGGCTACGTGCAGCCCGCCCTCGGCGGACACCGCCTCGCGGACGTGCGCCGCGGCGACGTCCAGCGACTCGTCGACTCGATGACACCCGAGAAGTCCGGCAGCCGCGTTCGCACTGTCGTCAACTCGATCCGCAGCCTCTACGCGTGGGCGCAAGACCGAGAACTCGTCGACCACGATCCCGCGTCCCGCGTGCGCCTGCCGGCGATGAACGCGACGCCACGCGACCGGGTGGCCACCGTCGCTGAGATGCAGACACTGCTCGATGCCCTCGACCCTGCCGACGCGCTCCCGTACGCGCTCGCCGTCTACGCAACCGCCCGCAGGGCCGAGATCCGGCACGCACGAGTCGGCGACGTCGACCTGGACCTCGGAGTGATCTACCTCGGCGCCGACGACCGGGGCCGCAAGTCGCGCGCAGCGCAGCGGGCAGTTCCCGTCGCCAAGCCGCTCACGGTCAGGCTGCGCCGCGAGCTCATGCGTCGAGGTCGGCCCAACCCAACAGTGCTGCTCTGCCCGGGCCGGAAGCCCGGAGGCAGGAACAGCGGCATGTTGTCGTTCGAGGGTCTCCAAAAGCGCGTCGACGACACGTGGGAACCGAAGGACGAGCACGGCAAGCCGACCGGCGAGAAGGTCGGCGAGAGGATCACAGCCCACGAGTGCCGTCACACCTGCGCCTCATGGCTCGACGCCGCCGGGGTCCGTCCAGTGCTGGTGTCGCAGCTCATGGGCCACGCGGCGCCGGCGCGACAGGCGGGCGCGGCACAGATCACGCAGGAGCGATACACGCACGCGCTGCCGGGTGAGCTCGAGCAAGCACGTGAGCAGTTCGACCGGTGGCTAGTGGATGTCGCCAACCGACGCGCGGCTCTTTAGTCCGCACCGTTAGGTGTGCTGCCCGCGGCTCGTCTCGACTCCCGGCTGCTAGACGAACACTCTCGCCGACGATCGATCCGATCAGGCGGCTTGGCGATCTTCCCTACGTGCTCGCTGCGGCATCAGACAGATTGCGCACGTCCCTGCAGGCGCAGGTTGCGGGGACGCCAGTTTGAGCCGTAGCTGTCCTGTCGATCCTCCGTCGGCTTCGACTTTTCGAGCGTGGCGCAGCACAGTCCGACGCGTGAGTCCCATCAGGCCACGTGCGCCGGGCGCGGTGCAGCTGAGCGCCGCCAGCGCTTGTCCGAATCGCAGAGCGTCCACTAGTCGCCCCTGCTCCAGGCCGCCCGGTCCGATTGCGTCGGCGAGCAGTCCTGCAGTCGTCCAGTCACCTGCGCCACCGTTGTCGACGCTGTGCGTCGGCAGCGCCGCCAACCTGCGTGGCCGTCCCTTCCCGACACGTAGCTCGAGACCATGTGCTCCATGGGTAACGATCCGGACCTGACCCGTCTGGGGGGTGATCGCGAGATCCTCAAGGCCGCCGACAGATCTGTCATCGCTGTGCTTGATCACGTTTGCGACTCTGACCGCGCGGCGCAACATCTCCGCGTTCGCTGGCACCGACGGCTCATAGACAACTACGCTTCCGAGCTCGGCGTAGTGCTCAGCCAGCGCGAGCGTTCCCGCGTTCGCCCGATCGAAGAAATAGACCGATGTGCGGGGCATCGACAGGATCAGGCGCTGGGCTCCCTCCAGCGTCAGCGGCCTGCTCCGTGGCAGCCGCTCGCCGCAGGCGGGGCAGCTCCAGCGAAACGAGTGGCCGTCGCGGCGCACGCTGTGAATCAACCGCGGCGTTGCGACTCCGGGCACTCGGTGGACGTGCGTCACGTCCACCCCGGCAGACGCTAGGTCCGCGGTGAGCGTCATACCGGCCACATCGTCGCCGGCTTGTCCCGCGAGGGTCGCCTGCCACCCTAGGAACGAGAGGATCGCCGCGACGTTCGCGGCGGTACCGCCTGCACGACGCGCCACGAGCCCGTGCTCGGTCATGATCACATCCAGCGGCATGTAGCCCGCAGAGATGATGCTCGGCTTGACGCTCACCGGTAGGGCTCCCCGGTCAGCCATACGTCAAAGATCTCGTCCTCATTGCGCAGATCCTCCGCACCGTCGTGAAGACCATACGCGCCGGGGCTGACGTGCTGGACCTCAAGCTCGTGCTCGTAGGCGGTCAGCAGCACGCCGAGGGAGAGAAGCTTGGACGAGTGCGAGGATAGAACCATGGCGACGGGCCCTAGTGGGCTCAATGACTTACGGTAGCGGTCGTGCAGGCGGCCGATCGTGCGGTATAGGTCAAACGGGTTGCGCTCGGCTGCGTAGATGACGTTTCGCGCCTCAAGTTCGATTTCCTCGAACAGCAGCTGACGGTATTCGAGCATCAGGCGGTCACCCCTGCGAGGGTCCGCCGCTGGCCATGGCAGCACCGGACAGGTCTCATTTGGCTCCAGTTCCTCATACAGCCGCCGTACGCGAGCGACTGCGCGCTCCCCGAGCACCGGTACCCAGATCCTCGTAACTGGCGCTGCTTCCCCGGAGACGGCGGCGCCTCGTGCGAAACCGCCGAGCGGGCCCATCGCGCTCGTACCCTCCTCGAGGATGCTTTCATCCGCCTGGGGGTTCTCGCATACTGCGACGTGCAGGTCGCCGTCCCAACGTCGCTGGTCGCTGGTCGGCAGGTGAGCACGCAAGAGGACACCTCGGATCAACGGAAAGAACACCGAGCGCGGCATCGCCGATACCTCCAGCACTACCTCTCCGTAGGCGTCCAGCAGTCCGCTGCGCTGAAACGCCTGGCTGACGAGTCGCCCCAGCGCGCCGGCGTCACGGAAGTCCGGTAGCGGCTGCTCGGCAAGCTCCCCGCCTGTCTGTGCGATCAGCTGGGCGATCCGCGCCCGGTTCGTGGCTGCCAGTGGCCGCACCGCGAGGTCCGTCGCGTTCTCGGGGAGCTCAATCAGAAGGCCGTCCACGCGGCGACCGGCAACCTCGACGAGCCGCTCAAGCACGGCTGTGGCGCGCGGGTCAAAGCCGGCGCCGGCGACGAACAGCAGTGGCTGATCCCGGCCCTCGCCCCAAGCCTGCGCGAGGGCATCTTGACGCAGCAGTAGCGGGTGCTCCCAACGGCTCACGCTATGTCCAGAGACTCTTGTACCGCCGGCTCGGTTAGGTCGTCGGTGTCGGCCAGCATCCAGCGACACATCTCCTCGAGCGACCGCTCGCGGAAGCCGCCGTAACCGAGCGGCAGCCCATAGCGCACACACGTGAGACGGTTTAGATAGAGCACCATCCACGTGTTGTTCTTGACCGAGCGGTCCTTGTGGGCACGAAGAAGGTTATGCCCAATCGCGCCGTGCAACGTCTGGAAGAGCTCTTGTGCTCCTGGCATCCGCGCGCGGACATCGGGGTCAAGCAGTCGCGCGCGATCGGACATGCTTAGTGCGGTTCCCGTGACCCCCGGCGCGTAGGGAGCCTTAGGTCGATAGGTCTCGGCTCGGCACAGCTTGGCGATGTGGCGCAGGAGCTGCTGGATTGCCCGGCCGCCGATCCTCCGGTCTGGGATCTCCGACCAGAACTGGTCGCTCGCGGCGGTTAGCGCCGCATCCTGGCGCAGCCGACCTACTGCTGCGCCCTGGCGCACGGTGATCCCGACGAGCATCTCATCGAACATGTCCGCGCATAGGTTCAGATACTGCTCAATGTTCTCCGCCGACAGTTTCGCGAGCCTTCGTGAGCCCCAGTAGTAGGGCAGGCCGAACTCGCGCCGCAGCCAAAGTTCCGCTGCCTCCCTGATCGAGGTACTTGACCGTGCCCGCAGCTCCTCGTCGCTGAGCTGCAGCTCGAACAACCCCATCTCGGGACGGTCTTTGTCACGTGCAATCACGATCTCGAGCTCCCGCCAGCGGGTCGCGGCCGCCAGCGGCTGAAGTGTGGCGGCCCCCTCAAACCAAGCGGCGTACCGTTCGCTTCCAGCGACCTGCTCGCTCAGGCGCTCCCTAATCGTCTCGCTTGCGCGTTGCGCCCGGGCGCCGAGTGCCTGCGCGTCCTCGTCGTCAAGCAGGTCCACGAACGAGCGCTCCTCATCGTCGTACTGCAAAAGGGGCGCAGTAGCGCGTCGCCAAGCGATATCCGCCAGGAGCTTCTCAAAACGTCGAGTGTGCGTCCCACGGCGTGTGACAGACCCCATCTTCGTTGCCTCACGCTCAAGCCACACCGGTAGGCTGCTGCGTCGCGGCTCGCCGTCTCCGACGAGATCCTCGGGCTCCATCGCCGAGTATCGCTCGGTGTACCACCGCGCCAGCGCAAGCTCACGGTCGTGCAGAGCATCCAACAGCAACGTGCGCTGGCTGGGCGCGAGCTCCTGGCCGTCATCGAGCAGCAGCAGTGGTCGTGGTGCACGCTCTTGCCCATCGAGCCGCGCGCCGCTGAGCGCTCGCAGGCTGTAAAGGGCGGCGTGTCCGTCTAGCTGGTCCTCGTGAGGAAGCACCGAGTCCAGCCGGTCGAGGACCTCCGCCTCGCTCGCTTGCGCCCATGCCCGTAGCCCCCTCAGCTCCGGCCCACCTAGGCGCTGAAGCGCCTGCTCACCGTCCCCGTCGGCAACGACCACTGCACCCCCGGCGTCACGCCCTTCCACGGTCAGCAGACAATCCGCAGACTCGCAGAACGCGCCGATGATCCGCGCGTCCAGAAGACGCAGAAACGTACGTCGCGCTGACGCCGGGTCGCTCTCGAGATCGACGATCCCGCGGAAGTCGCGTGCCAACGCCACCCGAAAGCCAAGGACCGCCGGCCGCCCGTCCTCATCAAGCGCGCCCATTGCGCGTAGCCGCGCGAGCAGCTCCTCGTTGGCTGAGCCGCGGCTGCATAGCGCCGCCAGTGCCTGGGCGCTTACGGCGCGCAGCAAAGAGGTCTTCCCAGCGCCTGGGGCGCTACGGATCAAAACCGGCCGGTCCCACAAGCCATCCGGCAGCAGGTCCAACGCGTCTGCTCCGAACGTGCGCAGATATCGGTCGAGGCCCTGGTGGGCCACCTGCTCGGAGGTGCGGGAGCGAAACGGGTTTGCGTAGGATCTCACGG
Source organism: uncultured Solirubrobacteraceae bacterium (assembly GCA_963756205.1). Classification (GTDB taxonomy): domain Bacteria; phylum Actinomycetota; class Thermoleophilia; order Solirubrobacterales; family Solirubrobacteraceae; genus Palsa-744. Next base: position 112,358 of record CAVWMU010000004.1, on the reverse strand, counting down.
CCGGTCCCGATGATGACGCTCATAGCGCGGAAAGAGCGCGTGGCGGCCCAGGCTGCCTTCCTCCTGGGTGGTGTCTCCCCACAGAAGGCTCACCGAGTTGTTGGGCGTATTGTGGGAGAGCACGAGCGGTAGCGCGCAGCGTTCATAGCCGAGCGGTGCGTCGCCCTTGTGCTCATCGCTGAGGGTCTTGTCGTAGAGGCGCTCGTTGAGCTCCGCGAACGCCGGGTCGCTCTGGTCCACTCGGACGCTTGCGGGAAGCTGCTGTACCACGCGCACCTCCCATGCGGGCAGCTCGCTGGCGGCGATCGCCTGCTTCAAATGCTCCAGTGCCTGCTCGCTAGCGACGTACAGCACCACCGTCACCTCCACGTCGGGCGCGAGTAGCTCTTGCTCGATGAGTCGCGTGATCGCCCCCGACAGCTTTGCGAGCTTGCCGACGAACGCACCGTCTTCCTCACGGAGCAGTGTCCGTCCGCTGCCGGCGAAATCGTCGACCAGGAAGACGTGCGCGAACGTACCCGGAGCCTGCAGCTTCTGTTTCTCAAGCGCGGTAAGCAACTTCTTGCACATCGGCTCGATGAGGTCGCCCGGCGGCTCGCAGCTCTGCAAGAACTGCTCGTGGGAGAGGAATGGCGCCGAACGTCGCAGCCTGTCAAGTCGTGCGCCATCGGATGCGCCGAGGACGAGCAGTCGTCGTCGCTGCGCTGCGAACTCTGGATGACAGACGAGCTCGGCGACTCGTAGCGCGGAGATGCCCGCCTCTCGTGCCACCCTCGCGCACAGCACCGGCTCAATGTGGTCGGAGTACACCAGCTCGATCAGGTGTGTCATCTCGGCTTCGGAGATAAATATCAGCCGCTCCAGCACGAACTCGAGCGCGGACGCCCGATCCGCCGGCTCCTTGAATTGATCAAGCCAGGTCGCAAGACTCTCGAAGAACTTCATCCCCGGGCTGAAGTTCGCATACTCATCCCACTTGTACGTGGCAAGCGCCTCAAGGCGTCGCACCCGCTCGGCGAATACAGCCCGATCCCAGCCCATCAGCTTCCCCAACAGCTCCTCAGCTAGCTCGGACTTCATTGCGGTACGACCCCTCGCAGCACGAACCCATCGCGTAGCTTGCGAAGCGCGCCTAGATGAGCGAGCAGCAAGGACGGGCCGATCTTTTGACCATCACCTGCAAACCAGCAGCGCGTGGCATCTGCTGAACATCGATCCACGCTGAGCGTGAAGGGTCCACGCGCGAGCAGCGCATGGTCGTTCCCTCCGACCTGCCCTTGATCGCCGACCGCGAGCACTCGCCCGCCCGCGTGCCCTTCCACCAACTCGGCGATGAGCATCTTGCTTGAGCCTAGAGGCAGAATGTCGACGCTGTGCCCAGAAGTCACTACCTGTGCGGCTACCTGCGCCTCAGCGAGCCGCTCAAGCACAATCTCGCGCAGGCGACCATGATGCAAGCGGCCCTGGTCGATCGCGACGCTCACTTGTGCGCCGCGAGCCTCGATGCTGAGCCGGGCCGGATGCGAGAGCTTTGCGAGCGCGGCAGTGACCTCCTCGCTCCACTCGCTCGGCGCGCGCAGATCCCCGAGATCCTCGTTGAGACGCGACGGGACCGCACCGTTGTAGAGACCGACGATCACTCTGGGCCATAGCGACGGCGCGATCCACTGCCGCAGGTCGCGGTGCAAAGACTGTCCGCGTCCGCTAGCGATCCCGAGTGTGAGCCCGCGTTCCAGCAAACGCGACAGTGCGGTGCGCATAGGGGCGTCTGGCAATTCAAAGCGCCGGCTGGTCCAGCACACCGTTCCGTCGTAATCGAGGACCAGTCCAGCAAAGCGTTGTTCGGCCAGCTTGACCGCCCAATCGGCCGCGGCCTGGGTGTAGAGCTCGCGAACCTCGCGGTCGTCGCCAGCTCCCTGTGCGAGCATCTTGCGCTCCACTCCACTGGCCGTCTGGGCCGGGACCCGGTGTCCGAGTGTAAGACGGTAAAGCCGTCGCCCGAAAGTCGGAACGGCGGGCCTTGCGACGTCTAGTCCTGCGGCAGCGCCTGTAGTACCGGCGAGATGGACCGAGCGGTTCAGCAGCTCAATGACTGCCTTGGGCCAGATTGCCTCAGCATGCCAGCGGCGAACGTCGGCGCTAGCAGGGAGCGCTGCGGCGGTTCCCTCGGCGAGCGGCGCCGACACTGGATCACTGAGGACAAGCACGGTTGTACGCTCCATACGCCGGGCAAATCCAGTGTGCCGGCCGTGAGCAAAGTTCCTGTAATCGCTGATTTGAACTGCGGCGAGCCCGCTCTCAACAAGCCGCACCTCCAGGTCTACCGCGACACACATCAGCGCAGGCGCGGCGAGGATCAAGATCTCCTCCCGCAATGGTTCCTCCTGCGGCGCTGCTGGGAGCTGGGGAGCCAGGGGAGGATCTTCCAGAAAGGCTCGTAGCAGGAGTGTGGTGATCTGAACGATGCTTGCGGTAGCGAGGAACCCGTCGCGCTGCGCCAGGGCTGGCAGGCGAACAATCTCGGTGTCGGGACCCGCCAATGGCGCCACGGCCTCGGTGGGGCGGTGCGTAACGAGGACGGAGGGCGCGAACCGCCCGCGACTGAACTCGCCGAGCGCGCGACGCGCGTCGGGATGCTTTGCCGAAGAGGAAATCAGCATGGCACCCCGCCGGTCGAGCTGAGGCAGGTCCAACATCTCGAGGGAGGTACATGCCTTAGCCGGAGCGCGAGAACAGCGTTCATGCAGCCGAGCTGCCAACACTGCGAGAGCCATCGTGCCGCCCGATCCAACGAATACCGCAGGACCCCGACCAAGTTCTGCAAGAGACCTGGCCAAGTCGTCCACGTCAGCCGTTAGGGCTTGGGCATACGTGTCGTTGAGGGCACCGAGCTCGGTTGTGTACGACGGCTTCACCTTGAAAGTATCGCGCGTCGGCAGGACGGAGCCGAGGGCTGGCGCCGGACTCCGTGAGTGGGGCGTGTCGGGCTGCATCGTCTCAACGATGCCGGTCACGACGAGACGCTCCGGCGACCACCTCTCGCCGCCACGTTCTATCCCTACGACTATCCCTAGAGCCCGCGATACCCCATGTCTATTGGCCGAAATGCCGCTAACGGGTGGTCTCCAAAACCGCAACGCGAGGTTCGACTCCTCGGTCCCCCGCCTGACTCGGCGATGCGGAATCTCGCTCTGGCTCGCGAGATTCCGCATCGCTCGGTGTGCCGGCGGTCGCTGTGGCGTTGCAGGATCCGCTGCAGCCCCTCAAGCTCCGCCTCCAAGAGCCGATGAATCTGCTATTCTGCATAAATAAGATCGAAAATCTGATGAAGGTCGACGTACACCAACACATGTGGACCGAGCCGCTCGTGCAGGCGCTTGCGGCGCGCAACGAGCTGCCGTTCGTGCGCAGCGAGAACGGGCTGACGGTGCTGTACCTGGCGGGCGAGCGCCCGTACGTGATCGATCTCGCCGGCGAGGCGCCCGCGCGTCGCGCGGCGCTGGTCCAGCTGGACGGCCTGGACCGGGCGCTGGTGTGCCTGTCGAGCCCGCTCGGGATCGAGTGGCTCCCTCGCGAGCAGGCGCTGGTGCTGATCGACGCCTACCACGAGGGCGCGCTGTCGCTCGAGGAGCCGTTCGGCGTGTGGGCGGCGATCGCGCTGGACCGGGCGGACCCGGAGGACGTCGATCGCGCGCTCGCGCGCGGATGCGTCGGCCTGTCGCTCCCAGCGGGCGCGCTCGCGAGCGTCGAGGCGATCTGCGACCTGCGTCCGGTGCTCGCGCGCCTGGAGGCGCGCGACGCGCCGCTGCTCGTGCACCCCGGACCGCGCCTGGGCGCACGCGCGCCTCGCGGCGCGGGGGAGACGTCGCTGGGCGACCCCCTGTGGTGGCCGGCGCTCACCGGGTACGTCGCCGGCATGCAGGCGGCGTGGCTGGCGTTCCTGGCCGCGGGACGCGCCCGTCACCCGCGGCTGCGCGTCGTGTTCTCGATGCTCGCCGGCCTCGCGCCGCTGCACGCCGAGCGGCTGTCCGCGCGGGGCGGTCCCTGCCCGCCAGCCCCGGACCCGCTGGTGTTCTACGAGACCTCCTCCTACGGTCCCGCTGCGGTGCACATGCTCGAAGAGCTCGTCGGCTCGCAGCAGCTGCTGTACGGCTCCGATCGGCCCGTCGTCGAGCCCGGCGAGCTGGGCATGCCAGACGGGCTCGCGTGGGAGCCGATCCTCGAGTGCACCCGCCGCGCCCTCGGCGTCACGAGCGTGGCGGTGGCCAGATGAGCGCCACCACGTCGCTGCGCTCCGTCGCCACGCCTCTGCCGGCCGCCCCGGCGGCCGTCGATCCGCGCGAGCTCGCCCGCGTTCCGCGCCCGCGCGGGCGCGACCTCTCCGGTCCCGAGCTGCAGGCGTTCGTCACCGAGCTCGCCGACCGCCCGGAGCTGTGGATCCACCTGGTCAAGCACGACACCACGCAGCGCATGTACGAGGAGCTGCTCAGCGACGAGCACGTGACCGCGTGGCTGATCTGCTGGATGGACGAGCACGACACCGGATTTCACGACCACGACGTGTCCGCCGGCGCGGTGGCGGTCGTCAGCGGCGCCGTGCGTGAGGAGCGCCTGGCGATCGAGGGCCCGACGCGCAACGGCGTCTTTCGCGCCGGCGCGAGCTTCCACTTCTCCGCGTCCGACATCCACCGCGTCAGCCACGCCGGCTCCGATCCAGCCGTCACCCTGCACGTCTATTCGCCGCCGCTGCTGCGCATGGGCGCGTACGTGATCGGCGAGGACGGCGTCCTCGTCCGCCACCCGATGTCCTACGAAGAGGAGCTGCGCCCGCTCGGCGTGGAGGACTAGCTCCGGCGGAGCTGTGCAGCCGGCGCATGCGCCGGCTGGCGGGGCCGCACATGTGCGGCCCCGGACCAGGCCGCATGCGGCCTGGTCGTAAATGGATTCAGCCTTCGCTCTTGGCGCCCGTGCGGCGCTCGACCCCGCCCTCGCCGGCGACCAGGATCAGGCTGACCATCTCCGGCGCGAACAGGCCGTGCTCGACCACGCCCGGCGTCGCGCTCAGCCTGGCGGCGAGCTCACGAGGGTCGCCGACCGGGCCGAGGTAGTCGGCGATCACGCCCCCGTCGGGGCTCGGCGCGACGTCCCGCAGGCGCGCGGGCTCGAGCGCCAGCAGGGTGCGCTGCACGCCGAAGGGCACCAGCTCGAGCGGCACCGGCGGCGAGAGCTCGCGCACGGCCTTGTTGGCCGACGCGATCACCACGAAGCGCCGCGCCGAGGAGACCACGATCTTCTCGCGCGTGTGCGCTCCGCCGCCGCCCTTGATCAGCCACCCGCGTGGATCGATCTCGTCGGCGCCGTCGATCGCGATGTCCAGCTCGCCCACGTCGTCGAGCGCTTCCACGCTCAGGCCGAGCGCGCGCGCCGCTTGCTCCGTCGCCGGCGAGGTGGCCACGCAGCGCAGGCCGGTGCAGCCGCGAGCGGCGATCGCCGGCAGCAGGTGCGCGACGGTCGACCCCGACCCGAGGCCCACGCGCATGCCGTCCTCGATCAGCTCCGCGGCGGCCGTCGCCGCCGCGCGCTTCTGGGCGGACACGGTCGCGTCGCCGCTCAGACGCTGCTCGCGCTGCCGCGCAGTTTCACCAGAGGACGCCACGGCGCGGACGTTACCGACCCCGATGGGCCTCTGAGGCGCACGCGGTCGGGCGAGGCCGGTCCGTGCAGCAGGAATCCCTGCCCCACCGCGCAGTCGAGCTCGCGTGCGAGCGCGAGCTGGCGGTTGGTCTCGATCCCGACCGCCACCGCCGTCAGGCCGGCCTCCTTGGCGAGCGCGATCGTCGCGGCGAACATCGCGCGCCGTTCCTTGTCCTGGTGGAAGCTCCCCGTCAGCGCGCGGTCGAGCTTGACGAGATCCAGCGGCAGGTTGCCTGGCAGGCCCAGCGAGAGCTGGCCAAAGCCGAATTTGTCGAGCGCGATCAGCACTCCCAGGCGCTTGAGGTCCTTCAGCGCCGAGCGCGCGCGCTCGGGATCGCGAAGCACGGCCTCCTCGCTGACCTCCAGGCACAGGGCGCGGCCAGGCAGACGGCAGTAGGCCAGCTCCTCGCGCACCCGCTCGGCGAGATCGAGCTCGGTCAGCTCGCGCGCGGAGATGTTGACCGAGACCGGGATCGTGATGCCGTTGCGCCGCCAGATCTCCGCTTGCGCGCACGCCGCGTGCAGCACCCAGTTGCCGATCTGCACGATCAGCTCGCTGTCCTCGGCCGGCGGCAGGAACGTCGACGGGAGCACCGTTGAGCCCATCCGGTGGTTGGCGCCGGTCGGGTGCCAGCGCACCAGCGCCTCGACGCCGAGCGCCTGGCCGCCGGACAGTCGCAGGATCGGCTGGTAGGCGAGCAGCAGCTCGTGCTGGGGCAGCGCGTTTCGCAGGTGGCCCTCGAGCTCGAGGTGCGCGCTGAGCTCGCGACGCAGCCGCTCGTCGAACAGTTCGAGGCGCCGACCGTCGGCGCCCTTGGCCCGGTACATCGCCACGTCGGCCTCGCGCAGCATCGCCTCCGGATCGGTGTCCGGATGGTGCGACACCGAGATGCCGACGCTCGCCAGGATCGCCACTTCCGCGGAGCCCAGCGGGAACGGATGCTCGAGCGCGTCCAGCACCCGCTCTGCGAGCGCCAGCGCCTCGCTATCGCTCTCGATGTCCTCGGCCAGGATCACGAACTCGTCGCCGCCCAGGCGCGCCACGGTGTCGCTGTCGCGCATCAGCTCCGCAAGCCGTTCGGAGACGGACAGCAGCAGGCGGTCGCCGACGTCGTGCCCGAGGTTGTCGTTGACCGCCTTGAACTTGTCCAGGTCGACGAACAGCATCGCCACCACGCCCCGGCTGCGGTGCAGTCGCGCGAGCGCCTGGCGCGCGCGGTCCATCAGCAGCAGCCTGTTGGGCAGGCTGGTCAGCGGGTCGTGCAGCGCCTGGCGCTCCAGCCACACGCGGTCGGTCACGTCCTTGGCCGCCGTGTACCAGCTGTCGCCGTCGCGGCGGGCGCTCCACAGCAGCCAGCGCCATGAGCCGTCGCGGTGCTGGTAGCGGGTCGTGATGTTCTCGAGCTCGGTCGCCTCGTCGTCGCCCGCGAGCATCGCCCCGAGCGCCTGCTGGGCGTCCTCCGGGTGCATGAACTCGCGGATCGGCCGCTCCTGCAGCTCCTCGCGCGTCCAGCCCAGCAGGTGCTCCCATGCGGGGTTCAACAGCGTGAAGCGGCCGTCGAGCGAGATCGTCGCAAGCAGGTCGCTGGTCATCTCGAACAGCCGCGCTATGCGCGTCCCGCCGTCGAGCTTCGAGCTGGTGCTCGCGCGGAGGTGTCTGCTCGTGGCGTGGGAACCCATTGCTGGGGACCACGTCGGCTCGTGGCGCTCGCTTGCCCGGGCCTGCCCAGCGCCAGTGGACGGATTGGCAAGCGCCGGCGAGGCGGATGCGCAGGAGGCTCAGGAGGCGCTGCCGAGCGGCGTGGCCGACTCGGCCGCGCCGCCTTGCACGGCGGACGCGGGTGCGGCGCCCGCGCCTGCAGCCAGATCTCCGCGCAGGAATCTGAAGACCGACAGGAACATCATGATCGTCATGATCACCGCGCTCGAGGCGCACTCCTCGCAGATCGCGTGGATCGAGAACACCTCGCGATAGCTCAGATAGGCGCTGAAGGCGAAGCCCCCGAGCGTCAACGCGGCCGTCGCGAACCTCGTCCGCTCGTCCTGCGGAGCGAGCAGCGAGGCGAGGATCGCCACGTACCCGATCAGCCCGATCAGGGCCACCGGCACGCCGCCGAGCTCGGAATAGCGCGAGGTCTGCACCTTCGTGCAGCTTTCGCCGGCTGTGCACGCCGGCTTGATGCCCGCGTAGTGGACGTACGTGACGTAGCTCGCCACGCCGAGACCCAGGACCGTGAGGACGATCAGCGTGATCCTCAGGGTGCGGGCGCTCATCGCCGTCCTACGCCTTGAGGAGCTTTTCGACGGCTTCGTTCACGAACGTCGGGTCGCTCGGCGCGCTGGGGTATTCGAGCTTCGTCATCGCGCCGCCGCTGCGGCCGATCAGGAAGGCGGGCGTGCCGGTGAAGCCGTTGTTGTTGGCCGCCTGGGCGTCGCTGGTGACCTCGTTGGCCAGTTCCGGGTTGTTGCGGTCGCTGGTCCATTTCGCGAGGTCCAGCCCCGGGACCTGGCTGGCGAGCCCCTGGAGGTAGCTTTCGGTCACGTAGCCCGAGTCCTCTTCTCCCTGCTCGTGGTAGAAGGTCTCGATGAAGTACCACGCCTTGTTCTGCTTGCCCGCGGCGTAGGCGGCGACCTGCTGGGTTTTGAACGTTTCCGGTTCGCGCGTAGCCGTCTCCATCGAGCGGTATTCGATGCGCAGCTTGCCCGTGCGCACCCACTTGGGGATGACCGACGGCAGCGCGCCGGTCGTGAACTCCCTGCAGATCGGGCACTCGAGGTCCCCGAAGTACTGGAGCGTCACCGGCGCGGTCGGCGAGCCGAGGGCGTTGCCGCTCTGCGGGATGCCGCCGAGCAGGGCGGAGATTTCGCGCGTGACCGAGCTCTTTTCGGTCTTCGACTTCGGGATCCCGGAGTTGGAGCCGCCGCTGGTGGCGACCAGGACGATGACGATCGCCACCACCACCACCGACACCACGATCCCGAGCTGCGTCAGGCGCGTTCGGCGCACCGCGCTGGCGGCGGCGGCCTCCTCCATCTCCTTGCGCTGCGCGCGCGCCTGCTCGCGGCGCTGCTTGCGCGTCAGGTCCTCCTCGTCGCTCTCCACCGGACTCATGGATGGAACTTTTACAGATTTCTGCTCAAGCGCGCCTAAGTATCGTTGCGGCGCCTCGCCATCGGGGTCGGCGCAACGCTGGGATCGGTCCTCGAGACGTGCCACGATGAGGGCATCGCAACGGCGCTCGCGCGTCTCCGACACGCGCTCGCAGGCATGCGCTTGCCCCTGTAGCTCAACTGGATAGAGCGCCGGCCTTCTAAGCCGGGGGTTGCTGGTTCGAGTCCAGCCGGGGGCATGTCCACGTTGGCGCACAGGCGCTTGGATCCATGGCGTCGGGATGTTTGTTAGCGTCCGCCCGTATGGCAGACGGGGGGAACGCCGGCCCAGCGCGGCGAGCGCTGGTTGTCGCGATCGCGGCGGCGCTCCTGGGCGTGCTCGTCCTAGCGACGACCGCGGATGCGGCAACGAGCTTCGTCGTCGGCCCCGGCTCGACGCGGGAAGCGGAACCGTGTGTGGCTGGGAATGCGTGCAACTACATCTGGGCGATCGAACACTCCACGAGCGGCGGCGTGGTTCGGTTCGAAACGGGCGAATACGCGTTCGATGGCGCGTCGCTCAAAAAATACGTGCTCGTGCCCGCAGGCGTGACGCTCGAGCCCCTGAACCCGGGAGAATCGCGTCCGCTGATCAAGCAGACGACCGCCTTCCCGGCATGCAACTGCTCGATGCTGCTCCTCGAAGTGAACGACGTGATCGAGGACATGGCCATCGATCAGGCCGCCGGCAGCCCGGGCCATGCGGCGGGAGCGATCGCGATGACCGACCAGGCGACGATCGAACGCTCGATCATCAGCGGCGTCGCCGACGGCCTGTACTTCTCCCGGGTGCTCGGCGGGGCGAACGGCGGGCTGCGCGACACGCTCGTGACGGCGGGCGACGGCGCCGCGATCTACGACGTCGCAGAAGGCATCACGATCAACCTCGACAACGTGACGGCGATCGCTCAGGGTGCGCAGGGAGTCGCGCTGGACCTGAGCTCCACCGCTGGCAGCGAAGCGGACACGGTCAACGCGAAGAACACGATCTTCCGCGGCGGGCTGTACGACGTGAAGGCGGAAGCGAGCGGCTCCGGCACCGCCGTGGCGACGCTCGACTACTCGGATGCGCGCACGGCGTACGAGCACGAAGAAGGCGCCAAAGCGACGATCACCGACACCGAACACCCGACGCACGGCGAACCGCTGTTCGTGTCGGCGACCGACTTCGAAGAGTTGCCCGGGTCGCCGACGATCAATGCGGGAACGTCCGACGCGGCCAGCGGCGAACTCGACGTCGAACGGTCCCCGCGCGTATTCGGAGGGGCAACCGACATCGGCGCCTACGAGTTCCACGACACGGCGCCGGTCGTGAGCACCGGCGCTGCGAGCGCCGTCGGGCAGAGCAGCGCCACGCTCGCCGGGACGGTTGACCCCGAGGGCCTGGCGAGCAGCTGGTACTTCAACTACGGGCCAACAAGCGCATTCGGCCTGAAGACGGCGGCGCAGACGCTCGGCGGGCCGGGTGCGTTCAAGTCGCAGTCCGTCGGTATCAGCCTGAGCGGGCTCGCCGCGGGGACGACCTACCACTACGAGCTCGTGGCCAGCAACGTGCTCGGGGCCACGAGCGGCACGGCCGGGACCTTCACCACGGCGGCGGCCACCGCCACCGCGACGCCGGCGCCGAGCGACAGCGCCCTGCGCCTGAGCAGCACGCGCTTCCGAGCCGCCTCACGCGGCGGCTCGGTGACGGCGGCGCGCACGCCGGTGGGCACGACCGTCAGCTATGGCGACTCCCAGACGGCGACGACGACCTTCGGCGTGCTCAGGCGTGCGCAGGGCGTGCGCAGCGGACACGCGTGCACGGCACCGCCGCGCCACCGCAAGCGAGGTCGCCACTACGTCTCGTGCGCGCGCTACGTCGCCGTCGGATCGTTCTCCCACGCCGACATCGCCGGCGTCAACCGCTTGCGCTTCAGCGGCCGCGTCGACGGACACAGGCTCACCCCGGGCGCGTATCGCCTGACGGCCACGCCGCGCAACGCCGCCGGCAAGAGCGGCGCGGCGCTGAGCGCCTCCTTCATGATCGTGCGCTAGCGGGCGCAGGCGCTCCACCGTCGTCCGGATGTTTCGCGCGCGCTGTCGCTCGCAGCGGCGGCGCCTCGAGATCGTCGCTCCATCGGCACGCGAACGTAGGCTCCCGCAGGTGAGCGACCCGAGTGCACCTCCCGGCGGCAGGGTTCCCGTCCCCGAGCGCCCGGGCACCGACCAGATCCTGCTGGGCGACAATCTGGCGCTGCTGCCGGCGTTCACCGACGAGTCCTTCCAGTTGGTGTACATCGACCCCCCGTTCAACACGGGCAAGGTGCAGGCGCGCAGGACGCTGCAGGCGGCGCGCGCGGTCGACGGCGAGCGCACGGGGTTCCAGGGCCGGCGCTACACCACGCGGCTGCTCGCGCAGTCGAGCTACCGCGACCGCTTCGACGACTACCTCGCGTTCCTGGCGCCGCGCCTGGAGCACGCGCACAGGCTGCTGGCGCCGCGAGGGCACGCTGTACTTCCACATCGACTACCGCGAGGCGCACCACTGCAAGCTGCTGCTGGATGAGATCTTCGGGCGCGAGTGCTTCCTGAACGAGATCATCTGGGCATACGACTACGGGGCGCGCACCAAGCGCCGCTGGCCGGCCAAGCACGACACGATCCTCGTGTACGTGAAGGACCCCGCGGCGTATTTCTTCGACTCCGCGGAGGTCGACCGCGAGCCGTACATGGCGCCGGGGCTGGTCACCCCGGAGAAGGCCGCGCGGGGCAAGCTCCCGACGGACGTGTGGTGGCACACGATCGTGCCGACGAGCGGGCGCGAGAAGACGGGCTACCCGACGCAGAAGCCCGAGGGGATAGTGCGTCGCATGGTTGGTGCGTCCACGCGCTCGGGCGACTGGTGCCTCGACTTCTTCGCGGGCAGCGGCACGCTCGGCGCCGTCGCGGCGCAGCTGGGGCGTCACTACGTGTTGATCGACTCCAATCCAGAAGCCGTCGAGATCATGCGCGCGCGTTTGGCCGAAACGGGGAGCGGAGCGGAGGGCGCGACGCAGGCGGGTGTGGGCGCGGTCGCAGAAGGGCGAGCGGCGGGCGGATCGGCGGAGTAGAGCGCGGCGCCGGCGACGACGTGCGAGCCTTCCGGGCATGTACCACATCGAGCTGCACCAGTTCCCCCACAACATGTCCCGCTTCAACCTCACCGACGCGGAGCTGCGGGCGATCGTCGAGCCGTGGGCGCGCGACGCGCCGGTCGAGCTCGGGGAAAAGAAGTGGAGTCCCCACAAGGCACGGCTGACGATCATCGAGGGTCCGGCCATGCCGCTCGATCAGCTGACCATGGGCCGCGGCTGGCGCGCCGCGCAGCGCCAGGGCGAGGACGTCACCGAGGCGGTGCTCGCGGCCGCCAGGGAGGCCCTGGCCGCTGCGTCGCAGGCGCCCGAGCCGACCGCTTCCACGCAGGGGTCGGCCGCACAGCCGCGGGCGCCCCAGCGGGCGCCTGCGCTCGCAGACCCGCTCGCGCTGGACGTGCTGGCCGATCTCCGATCGGTTGCGTCGCTGCTCGGGGAGGACCCGGGGCGGCTGCTGTCGGCGTGGAAAGAGGTCGCCGCGCGCTCGAGCGGGCTGTCGCCGAGCGAGAGCCTCGCGCTGGCCGAACGGCAGACCCGCTCCTGAGCGGCAGATTGGGGGTCGAGCGGGGCGCGGGACCGCCGCGGCGGCGAGACCCAGGAGGCGAGCACGGCCGCTAAACTCGGATCCTCAAGTCGTGGTGGGCGTAGCTCAGTTGGTAGAGCTCCTGGTTGTGGTCCAGGCGGTCGTGGGTTCGAGCCCCATCGCTCACCCCTCATAAAGGGCCTGCAAATCCGATGATCTTGGCACCTAGGCTGGGTGGCCAAATCGGGGCCGGGGTATCAATGGGATACCAAGCTTTCGGGCTAGCTGCCGGCGGTGCGGGCGCGTCGCCGTCCCAACCGGCCCGCCCAGTCGGTGGGGCCGGTTTGTGATGGGTTGGCCCGCGGCGTCGTAGTTAGGGTGATGAGCAGCCCCATGTCCCCTTCTGATCAGCCGTCGTTGCGGGCTGGAGCGGCGCCCCGCCAGGGTGTTCTCGACTCGGCTGCGTTCGATGCGCTGTTCAGGGAGTGCGCGGCTGACGTTCACGGGTATTTGATCTCCCTTCTCGGTGATCGCGGGGCGGCCGAGGATGCGACGGCGCTCGCGTTTGAGCGCCTCTACCGCTCGCGTTCGCGCCTCGACCGGCGCCGGGGAACGCCGCGCGCGTGGCTGTTCGCCATCGCTCGCAACGCCGCTCTCGATGAGCTGCGTCAAAGGAGGCGCAGGAGCTCCTACGACCTGGGGGAGGACCTTGCCGACGATCGGGCGTCGGGTGACGCGCTCGAGGACGTGGAGCGTCGTGCGACGGTGCGTGATGCGCTCGCGTCCCTGCCGCTTCGCGAGCGCGAGCTCGTGCTGCTCAAGTTCCACGGCCAGCTCTCCAACAGCGAGCTCGCACGTGCCGTGGGCATTAGCGAGTCCAACGCCGGCACGCGACTTCACCGTGCGCTCACGCGGCTGCGCGAGCACTGCGCCGAGACCGGCCGGGAGGAGGTCGCATGAGGATCGTTCCGTTCCCAGCTGATGAGCCGCTGCCCGGCCAGGAGGCTTGGACCGCGAGCCTGGATGCTGCGCTACGCGGTGAGTCAAAGGGCCCGGCGGCGGACGCATGGCTAGAGCTGCGCGATGACGTGCGTTCGCTCGCTCCCGCAATGACCCCCGCGTTCGAAGGGAGCCTTGCACAGGGCCTTGAGCGACTTGGCGCGCTTCAGGGCGACGCGGTCGACGCCGATACGCAGGCCCGAAGTGAAGACTCCGCGGACACGGCGGGACGGATCTCGGCGGGCGACGCGCCGGCTCTAGGAGCTCGAGCGTTTGCACGCCTTCGTCGTGGTCCGCGCTCGCTCGCATCTCATCGGCGCTCGGCTGTTGCCGCCGCCGCGACGGTGGCCGTCGCGCTCGTCGCCGTGCTGCTCATCGCGGGACCGCACGAGTCGGGGCCGACGATCAAGTCGGCCCCCGTGCAGAGGACGCCCGCCGTCGCTGCGGGCGCGAGCGCTCATGGCCCAAACATAACGTCGAGAGGCTCCTCCTCTGCATCGGCAACGTCCTCCGAAGCGCAGCAGGCATCGCCGTTGATCGGCGCACCCAGCGCGGCCGGGCCGGCCTCGGCGCCCGGGCGCGTGCAGCAGCTCGCGGCCTCGGTCACGCTGGGTACCGCCCCCGGGGACCTGCAGGCGGTATCCGACCAGGTCGCGCAGCTTGCGGTTCGCGATGGCGGCTACGTGCAGTCGTCCAACGTGCAGGTCCAACAGCAGGGTGCCAGCGAAGCAACGCTCGCACTCAGGCTGCCCAGCGCGAAACTCGGTGCTGCGCTGGCAGCGATCGGCCGTCTGGCCCCGATCCGCGCCGAGAACCAATCCCTGCAGGACATCACCGATGCCTATGACGCCGCGCGCCAGCAGTTGAGCGATGCGGAAGCTGAACGCCGGGCGCTGCTGCGTGCACTCGCGACCGCAACAACCGAAGGGCAGATCGACAGCCTGCGCGAACGGCTGTCGGCATCCCGCGCCGCGATCGCCCGAGCACACTCCTCCGTAAATGCGGTCTCACAGCGTGCGAGCACGGCCCAGGTTGAAGTGACCATCCTCGGCGACACGCACGCTGACAGCGAAGGGCTCACGCTTGGTCGAGGGCTCCACGACGCCGGTCGCGTGCTCGTGGTAGCGCTGATCGTGATCCTCGTCGCGGCCTCCATACTCGTGCCACTGGTCCTCGCGCTGGCAGCGCTGGCAGGCGCCAACAGCGCGTGGCGTCGATACCGGCGCGAGCGTGCGCTGAGCGGTCCCTGAACACCCTCGACTACTCCTCCGCGCTGCGCCGATGTCCGATCCCGTTTGGTGAGGGGCCAACGCCGTGGTGGCGACGTATTCGGCGGGGCTGAGGCTCGTTCAGCCCAGCACCCCCTCCCGCCGCCCCGGCGCTGGGCCGCTGCGGTACTTCGCCACATACTTATCGAAGTCCCACGTCTTGAGGAAGCCTTCGGCGGCAGCCCGCCCCGACTCGAACAGCTCTTCGGTCTTCGGCTTTTCGATGTTGAACTCCGTGGTGGTCACGCCGCACGTGGGGATCGGAATGCTGCGCACGTAGTTGGCCTGCTCGACGTAGAAGCGGTCGCGCGCCTCCATCATCGTGTCTGCGAGCGCTTTTACGTACCCGATCGGCGAGGGCATGCCGTCGTTCTCGGACGCGGTGGGAGGGTGGGGCAGCAGCGGACGCTTCTGTTCGGAGGCGACGAGCAGCATCCCGAACGTGGGGAACTCAGGCTCTCCTTCTTCCTTGTCGAACAGCCAGACGGGGTAGTTGGAGAGCATGCCGCCGTCGACGATCATGTGCCTGCTCTTGTCCTTCGCGTTGGTGCGGATCACAGGGTCGAAGAAGATCGGGATCGACATGCTCATCCTGACCGCGTCGGCCACCAGGAGCTCGTCGGGGTCGATCCCCAGCCTTTCGGCGTCTCGCGGCAGCACGAGCATGCTGTGGTCGGTGAGGTCCGAGGCGATCACCTGGAGCAGGTACTTCCGGGTCGGTTCCGTCGCCTTCTCGTTGCGCAGATCCCCGAACGTCGTCTTGCCCTTGTCCTCGAGCAGTTCGCGGATCCAGTTGTGGAAGTAGTCGCCGCTGTGCAGTCCCCTGTCCTTGAGCAGTTCGATCACCTCGCCCGCTGCGCCCAGCAGGTGCAGCCGCGGGCGGTCCGCGAACAGCGGGAAGTGCATGTGCTCGAGCACCAGGTCCTTTAGCTCCTGGCCGTCATAGCCCGCGGCGACCAGCGCCGCGGTGATCGCCCCCGCGGAGGTCCCCGCGACGCACTCAGGTCGATAGCCCTGCTTGTACAGCTCGAAGTAGGCGCCGGCGAGGCCGATGCCCTTGACGCCGCCGCCCTCGAACACCAGGTCGCATGGTCCGCCCATCTGCCTCCGCCTCCTATTCGGGTGCGACAGGACCGAGGTGCCACGGAGCCGGCAAATTCGACCCTCTCGCGGTTCACGCCGAACTCTAGCGCCACGGGGTCGATCGGGCCACTAGCCTGCAGCGCATCGATCCAGCGGCCCTCACACAGATCGCCCCCGGCCTGCTGCGCTGGACGGCGCCGCACCCCGACTGGGATCCCGGGGCAGAGCCCGGCAGCTCGAGCGACTGGCCGCAGGCGGTCGGCTCGGTGCTCTACGAGCTGGCGGACGCGGTCGTCTTGATCGATCCGCTGCTGCCCTCGGAGGATCGCGAGGGGTTCCTCGCGTGGCTTGACGAGCGCGTCGGCGGGCGGCCGGTCAGCGTCCTCACCACCATCCACTGGCACCGCCGCGACCGCCGCGAGCTCGCCGAGCGCTACCGCGCGAACACCACCCGCGTGTGGAACTACGTGCCGCCGGGCGTCGAGCAGAAGCCGCTGCGCGGCGCCGGCGAGACGCTGTTCTGGCTGCCAGCAGTGGCCGCGCTCGTCGCGGGCGATCGCTTGGTCGGGGATCAGGAGGGCGGCGCGCGCGTTTGCCCGCAGAGCTGGCTCGAAGAGGTGCGCGCAAACCGCGCCGACGTCGCCGGCCTGCTGCGCCGGCTGCTCGAGCTGCCGATCGAACGCGTGCTCGTCTCCCACGGCGAGCCCGTGCTCCACCAGGGGCACACGGCGCTCGCGCGGGCGATCGCCGAGGCCGAAGCGGGCTGAAAGCAGCGCCCGCGCGAGGCCGGCCGGGTCTGCGCTCGCGTTGCAGCGATCGGGTAGGGCCCGACATCTCGGCGAGCGTCCGCGCCCCCAGCTTCGTGGCTCGCTGAGCGCAGTCGCGTCCGCGTCTCCGGCACGAATGCGCAACTTTCCCCTTTGCAGTAGGTTTGAGTCGCCGTCAAACGAATCCGCTGGGGGGTCTTGAGCATGCGAATTGTTTCCAGGAAGCGTACGACGACGGCTGTGCTGGGTGTCGCGATCGCGCTGCTCGCGCTGGCCGGTGTGAGCGTCGCCGCGGTGAACGTCAGCGACTCCGGCTGGTCGTGGGGCAACCCCACGCCGCAGGGCAGGACGCTACAGGCGATCGCCTTCTCGGGCGGCGTCGGCTACGCGGTCGGCAACGGCGGCACCGTGCTCTCGACCAGCAACGCGGGATCATCGTGGAGCGGCCTGACGACCGGCACCACCGGCAACCTCGAAAGCGTGCAGGCGCTGTCGTCCTCGACCGTGATCGTGGGTGGCGGGGGAGGCTGCATCACCCGCATCTCCACCAACGGCGGGCAGACGTTCACGCGGATCTTCAACGTCGCCGAATCCAGCTGCACGGAACCGGTCGCGTCGTTCAGCTTCGTCTCCCCGCAGGTCGGCTTCCTGCTGCTCGCCAACGGCTCGCTGGAGGCCACCACCGACGGGGGCGAAACGTTCGCGCGCAAGACCGGGATCCCGGGAACGTCCGCGTCCAGCGGCGGCGGCAGCAGCGTGGGCGTCGCCCTTCACTTCCTCAACGCGAGCGTCGGCATCGCGTTCGTCACCAATCCGGGCTCCGGGCTCAGCTCCGCGTACACGACGCCCGACGGCGGCGTCTCGTGGACGCCGGTGACCCTGCCCGCGGGCTCGAAGGTCACCTCGGTGCACTTCTTCGACGAAAAGAACGCATACGCGATCGGGCCGAACACGCTGCTGCGCTCGACCAACGGCGGCGAAACGTGGGAAGCGCAGAAGATCGCCTCCGGTAACACCTTCGACTCGATCGACTGCGCGAGCGCGTCGGAATGCATTCTCACCGTGACAGCCGGCAACCAGCTGGTGAAGACCACCGACGGCGGCGCCACCGACACGGTGACAACCCCTTCGAGCTCGCTGATCTACGGCGCCGCGTACGCCAGCGCCACGCAGATCGTCGCCGTCGGGGCGAGCGGGGCGACCGTGCTCTCGAGTGACGGCGGCGCCACGTTCACCGCGTCCAGCGCCGACATCGGCGGCGAATACAGCCGGCTGCGCGCGGGACCCGAAGGGCTGGTTCTCGCACCCGGCACGAAAGGCGACTTCGCGCTCTCCAGCAACGGCGGCCAGAGCTGGAAGGTGGTCGCCACGCAGACGTCCGCCGCGCTCAGCGACGTGTCGTTCTCGACGCCGCAGATCGGCTACGCGCTGGACGTAAACGGCGGGCTGCAGGAGACCACCAACGGCGGCGGCAGCTGGCAGACGCTCAGCCCCGGCACGACCACCCCCGCCAGCGCCCTGGTCGCGCTCGGCAGCCGCGCTGTGCTGCTGATCGGGCCGGTGGGCATCCACCGAGCCGTCAGCGGCGGCCGCTTCGAACCGGTGACGGGGAAGGTGGCCGCCTCGGCGCATCTATCGGACTACGACCTCGCCGGCTCGACCGTGTTCGCGTTCGGCGCGGGCACGCACACGCTGATCCGCTCCGCCAACTACGGCGCGAGCTGGAAGGCGATCCGGCTGCCGCTGACCAACAAGAAGGGCAAGACGAGCGAGACGATCCGCAGTGTGGCGTTCACGAGCGCCAGCTACGGCTACCTGCTGGACGGCGCCGGGCGCATCTGGCTGACCCGCAACGGCGGCGCCACCTGGAAGGAGATCCTCTCCGCGGGAACCGGCAACGGCATCCAGCTCGCGTTCTCAGAACCGGCGGACGGCTTCCTGAGCGTCAGCTCGTTCGGGCGCGAAGGGGGCAACGCATACGTCCTGCGCACGACCAACGGCGGGGTGACCTGGCACCCGCAGGAGATCACCGCCGGCGTGATCCCGAGCGACGGCCTGCTGGCGAGCAGCTCGCTCGGCGCGTCGCTGCTGATCGACGGCACCCCGACCACGGGCACCCCGCTCAATCGCCTGCTGTTCACGACCACCACCGGCGGGGACGTCGCCGGCACCCAGGAGACCGTGTCGCTGAGCACCGCCAGGCGGCGCTTGAGCAAGCGCAAGCTGAAGGCCGCGCACGACACAGTCACCGTCAACGGCACGCTCACGGGTGCGATCGGCGGCGAGCAGATCGTCGTCTCCCGTCGCAACCTCTCAGGCGGCGCCTGGCAGCACCAGCAGGTCGTCGCCGGTGCCAACGGCGGCAGCTTCACCACCAGCTGGCGGATCACCTCCTCGTCGGTGTTCGTCGCCCAGTGGGCGGGCGCGAGCGCCCGGCCCGGAGCGGGCTCGGCGGTGCTGACCGTCACCGTCCACTAGCAGCAGCAAGCGTTGCGCCGCCTGGGCATGTGTCCGCGCGGCGCAGCGCGCGCTACGCCGGCGCGCCGCTAATCCAGCGGGGTCGTGTACGCGCCGCTTAGGCCGCCGTCGATGAGGAACGTCGAGGCGGTCACGAAGCTCGACTCCTCGCTGGCCAGGAACAGCGCGCCCTGGGCGATCTCCTCGGCGTGCGCGAAGCGGCCCATCGGCACGTGCACCAGCCGGCGCGCCGCCTTCTCCGGGTCCTTGGCGAACAGCTCTTTCAGCAGCGGCGTGTCCACCGGACCGGGGCACAGCGCGTTGACGCGCACGCCGCGGCGGGCGAACTCCACGCCGAGCTCGCGCGAGAGCGCCAGCACGCCGCCCTTGGAGGCGGTGTAGGAGATCTGCGAGGTCGCCGCGCCCATCACCGCGACGAACGACGCCGTGTTGATCACCGACCCGCGGGCCGGGCCGTCGTTCTCGAGCAGGTGGGGGATGCCGTGCTTGCAGCATAGGAACACGCTGCGCAGGTTCACCTGCTGCACGCGCTCCCACGCCTCCAGCGTCGTGTCGATCACCGAGCCGTCGTCGCTGGGGGAGATGCCGGCGTTGTTGAACAGCACGTCGATGCGCCCGTACTCGTCGCGCACCCGCTGCAGCGCCTCGCGCACCTGCTGCTCGTCGGTGACGTCCACCTCCAGCGCCAGGTCCCCCGGCGCGCCGGGCTGCAGGTCGACGCCGACCACGGTCGCGCCCTCGCGCTGGAACAGCGCGACGGTCGCCGCGCCGATGCCGCCGCTGGCGCCGGTGATGAAGCACACCCGTCCCGAGAGTCTGCCAGGTGTGCTCATGATGCCTCCGTCGCGTAGTAGATGGTCTTGACCTCCGTGTATGCCTCCAGGGCGTGCGGCCCCAGCTCGCGCCCGTAGCCCGACTGCTTGAAGCCACCGAACGGCGTGCTCACGCGCACGGAGGTGTTCGCGTTGATCGACAGCACCCCCGTCTCGATCGCGCGGGCGACCCGCAGCGCGCGCGCGCCGTCGCGTGTCCATATCGAGCCGGACAGGCCGTAGATGGTGTCGTTGGCCAGCCGGATCGCCTCGGCTTCGTCGGCGAAGGAGATCACCGCGGCGATCGGGCCGAACACCTCCTCGCGGGCCACGCGGTCGCTCGGCCTGACGGGGGACAGGACGGTCGGCGCGAACCAGAAGCCGGCGCCCTCCGGAGCGCTGCCCTGGAAGGCGATCGGGGCCTGGCCGTCGAGGAACGAGGCGACCGTCTCGCGCTGGGCGGCCGAGATCAGCGGGCCCATCTGCGTGGTCTCGTCGAGCGGATCGCCCACCCGCAGCGCCTTCACGTGGGGCTCCAGCAGCTCCAGGAAGCGCTCGAGTGCGCTCTCCTGAACGAGGATGCGCGAGCGTGCGCAACAGTCCTGGCCGGCGTTGCCGAACACCGCGGACGGGGCGGCCGCGGCCGCGGCCTCGAGGTCGGCGTCGGCGAACACGATGTTCGCCGACTTGCCGCCCAGCTCGAGCGTCACGCGCTTGATCGTCGCGGCGGCCCCCGCGGCGATCGAGCGGCCGACCTCGGTCGAGCCGGTGAACGCGATCTTGGCCACGTCGGGATGCTCGACCAGGCGCTGCCCGCAGGTGCTGCCCGGGCCCGACGACGACGTTGACGACGCCGTCGCGGAAGCCCGCCTCGGCTGCCAGCTCGGCGAAACGCAGCGCCGTCAGCGGCGTCAGCTCCGCCGGCTTGAGCACGACCGTGTTGCCGGCGGCGAGCGCCGGCGCGAGCTTCCACGCGGCGATCGTCGAGCGGGAAGTTCCACGGCGTGATCAGCCCGACCACGCCGACCGGCTCGCGCACGGTGAACGCCTGCCCGCCCGCCACCGGGATCGTGTCGCCGAGCAGCCGCTCGGGCGCGCCCGCGTAGTAGCGGAACGTGTCCACCACCATCCCCATCTCCCCGCGCGCGTCGGCGATCGCCTTGCCGGCGTTGCGCGCCTCCAGCACCGCGAGCTCCTCGCGGTGCGCTGCGAGCGTGGCCGTCAGCGCGTGCAGCATCCGTGCCCGCTCGCCCGGCGCGAGCGCCCGCCATACCGGCAGCGCCGCCTGCGCGCGCGCGACCGCCGCGTCGACCTCCGCGACGCCCGCGCGCGCGACCTCGGCGAGCACCGCCTCGGTGGCGGGCTCGAGCACTGAGAGTCGATCGCTCAGCGCTCAGCCCATCCGTCGTCGGCTGGGCTGCGAGGCCCAGATGGGAGAGATCATCGCCGTTCCCTCTACGGTGCCTCGGCGATCGCCGGCAGCGACTGTTCCTTGTCGAGCTCGTCGATCGTGCGGATCGGGCCCTTGAACGTCTTTTTCGCCCAGCCTCCGTACCAGATCGTCACGGCGAGGATCGTGCCGATCGTGACGAGCGGAGCGTAGTTGACCGCCGACCAGCTGAACGCCTTTTCCCATGGAACCCCTTCGGGGCTGAATGGCAGGCAGAAGATCACCACGCAGAGAGCAACCCAGACCACCGCGACCGGATTGATCCATTTGTATTTGCGTCCGAGCGTCCACGTCCCGGCGACGAAGCGCTCGCCGGCGCGCCAGCGCAGGAACACCGGGATCGTGTATGCGATGTACAGCCCGATCACGGAGATCGATGTGACCGCGAGGAACGCCACCGGCGTGCCGAGGTGGTTCGGGAAGTAGGCGGGGATGGTGACGACGATCGCGAACAGCACCACGAACAGCACGGCCCAGTTGGGCGTCCTGCTCGGGCTCAGGCGGCGCCACAGGTTGTGCCCGGGGACGGCGCCGTCGCGCGAGAACGCGAACGTCATGCGCGAGGCGCTCGTGACGCACGCCACTCCGCAGAACAGCTGCCCGACCGTGGAGATCAGCACGACGGCCTTGTCGCCCGCCGAGCTGAGCGCGGAGGTGAAGATCGCGAGCGCCGGGAAGCCGGCTTTGTAGATTTCGGCTTCGTGGCTCTTCTGGATCGCGAACGTGATCGCCAGCAGCACGATCCAGCCGAAGACCGCCGAGTAGAGGACCGAGCGCCAGACGCCCTGCGCGGAGGAGTGTTCGGCTCCGCGCGTCTCCTCGGAGATGTGCGCCGAGGCGTCGTAGCCGGTGATCGTGTACATCGTCAGCAGGAAGCCGAGCGGCAGGATGTAGATCCAGAATTTCAGCCCGCCGATCGCGCCGCCGGCGAAGCCCGATTCGTTGGCCCTGTGGCCGAAGACGTAGGAGAGGCTCGCGTGGTGGGATGGCACGAGGATGAGGATCACCACGATCGCCAGCACGCCGATGATGTTCCACCACGCCGACACGTTGTAGAGCATCGAGATGAGGTGGCGCGAGAACACGTTGATCAGCCCGCACGCGATCGCGATGACCATGAACATCACGAAGTTGACGTGCGCCGAGTAGTGGACGTTCGTTCCCGCCGCCGCCTTGACGAAGTTGAAGATGAAGTGGACTTCGTAGAGGCCGAGCAGGTTGATCAGGAAGGTCGCGCTCACGTACACCACCGACGCGACCACCGCGACCAGGCCGATCAGGTTGAACCAGCCGGTGAACCAGCCCCAGCCAGGTCCACCCAGGCGCGAGGCCCAGTAGTAGATGCCGCCGGCCGTCGGGTACGCGGAGGCGAGCTCGGACATCGACACGGCGACCGCCAGGATCAGCACGCAGATCAGCGGCCACGCGATCGAGATCGCGATCGGCCCGCCGTTCTTCAGCGCCTGGCCGTACGTCGTGAAGCAGCCGGCGAGGATGCAGATGATCGAGAACGAGATTGCGAAGTTCGAGAACGAGCTCCAACCCCGGTGCAGCTCCTGTTTGTAGCCAAGCTCGGCGAGCTTTTGCTCGTCTCTGCTCAGACCCTCCGTCGCGCTCATCCGCTAGCCCCCTCCAAGAAAAGGTTTGGTTGTCCGTCCTTCAATCGTGACAATAAGCTCGATCGCGGACGGATGTCAAGTGCAGATGCCACAAATCATGCGCTTTGCGGTGGACGGCTGGCCAATCGCTAGCCGGATCAGCCTTCCGGCAGCAGCCCCGCGAGGATGTGCTCGGTGCCCTGCAGGTGTTCGCTCATGACGCGCACCGCGCGCATCGCGTCGCGCTCGCGCACCGCGGCCAGCAGCCTGCGGTGCTGCGCGTTGGAGGAGGCGAGCACCTGCGGCGGGTGCGCGATGTAGGCGATCAGGTCGGTCATCGCGCCCTGCGCCTCGGTCATCGCGCGCACCAGCTGCGTCGAGTGCGTGGCCTCGGCGAGCCCGACGTGCAGGCGGATGTCCGCCTGGCGATAGGCGGCGAAGTCCTCGAGCGTCGCCTCGAGCGTCGCCGCGACCTCGTCCAGCGCGTCGAGCTCGGCGCGCTCGGCGCGCTCGGCCGCGAGCACCGCCACGCCGAGCTCCACCGCCAGGCGCAGGTCGCACGTGTCGCGCCACTGTGCGAGCATCCGCGGCGAGGGCGGATCGGCGGGCGGCTGCGGATCTGAGACGAACGTGCCGCCGCCGCGTCCGCGCATCGCGTACACGTGCCCGCTCTGGCTCAGCGCGGTCAGCGCCTGGCGAAGCGTCGAGCGGGCGATGCCCAGGCGCGCGCACAGCTCGCGCTCTGCGGGCAGCTGCGAGCCGGGCTCGAGCAGGCCGAGCTTGATCGCCGTGCCCAGACGATCGACAGTCTCCTCGAACGCCGTCTGCGAGCGCACGGGCGCGAACACGGCGCTGGGGAGGGTCACCGCTGCGGCCACCGCCTGACGCTCTCCTGCACCAGCCATCTTCCTCCGCCTCCTACACGATCACAGCCGCTCGAATCCCCGCACGCGCTCCCAGTCTGTCACGGCCGCCTGGAAGGTCTCCAGCTCGACGTCCGCCGCGTTGAGGTAGTGCGCGACCACCTCCTCGCCGAATGCCGCGCGTGCGACCTCGCTCGAGGCGAACAGCTCGCGCGCGTGCGCCAGCGTCGCCGGCAGGTGCGGGCGCTCGTGCGCGTCGTACGCGCTGCCCTCCAGCGCCGGCTCGAGCTCGAGGCCCGCTTCGACCCCGTGCAGCCCCGAGGCGATGATCGCGCTCAGCGCGAGGTACGGGTTCAGGTCGGCGCCGCCGACGCGGTTCTCGAAGCGCAGCGACGGGCCGTGGCCGACGACGCGCAGCGAGCACGTGCGGTTGTCGTGGCCCCAGGCGACGGTCGTCGGCGCGAAGCTGGCGGCCGCGTAGCGCTTGTAGGAGTTGATGTGCGGCGCCAGCAGCAGCGTCATCTCCCGCAGGCACGCCAGCTGCCCGGCAAGGAACGCGCGGAACACCGCCTCCTCGCGCGCGAACAGCGGTCCCTGCGCGTCGGCCAGCGAGAAGTGGATGTGGCACGAGTTGCCCTCGCGCTGGTCGAACTTGGCCATGAACGTGATCGCCACGCCCTCGTCGGCCGCGATCTCCTTGGCGCCGTTCTTGTAGATCGAGTGCTCGTCCGCGGTGCGCAGCGCGTCGGCGTAGTGGAAGTTGATCTCGTGCTGGCCGAAGTTGCACTCGCCCTTGGAGTCCTCCACGACCATGCCCGCCGCGACCATGCTGTTGCGGATGCGGCGGATCAGCGGCTCCACGCGCGCGGTGCCCAGCAGCGAGTAGTCGACGTTGTACAGGTTCGCCGGGCACAGGTCGCGGTAGCCCTTCTGCCACGCCTGCTCGTAGGTGTCCTGGAAGACCAGGAACTCGAGCTCGGTGCCCGCGTTCGCGCTCCAGCCGCGCTCGGCCAGGCGCGCGAGCTGCCCGCGCAGGATCTGGCGCGGCGAGGCGACGACGTCGGAGCCGTCCGGCCATGCCACGTCCGCCAGGCACACCACCGTCCCCTCCTGCCACGGCACCGGGCGCAGCGTGGCGAGGTCCGGCTTGAGCACCATGTCGCCGTAACCGCCCTCCCACGAGGACATCGCGTAGCCGTCCACCGTGCGCATGTCGACGTCCACCGCCAGCAGGTAGTTGCAGCTCTCCGCCCCGTGCTCGACCACCTCGTCCAGGAAGTGGGTCGCCGTCAGGCGCTTGCCCTGCAGCCGCCCCTGCATGTCGGTCATCGCCAGCAGCACCGTGTCGACCGTGCCCAGCGCCACCGCCTCTTTCAATTCCTCGATCGTCACGATCGTGAAGGTACTGTAGTCGGACCTCTAGCGCACGGGAGCCGTTCAGGCGCGCGCGGCGGCGGAGAGCCCGACGAGCTCGGCGCTGCGCTCCCACAGGCCCTCGGCCAGCGCCGCGTCCTGGGCCTGGGCGCTGGGCGCGAGCACCTTCTCGTCCTGGACGTACTCGCCGGTCAGGCTCGCCGCCTGCTCGGACAGCGCCAGCCACACCAGCGAGCGCGCGCCGCGCTCCGGCGTGCGGAAGAACGGCGCGCCGAGCGTCGTCAGGACCTTCCAGATCCCGTTCTCGTTCTTGCCGAAGCCGGTGCGCACCACGCCCGGGTGAAAGCAGTTGGCGTGCAGCTCCGGCGCGCGCCTGGCGAGCTCGCGGGTGAAGAGGATGTTGCACAGCTTCGAGGTCCCGTACACGCGCATCGCCGCGTAGCCGTGGCGCGACTGCAGGTCCTCCAGGTCCAGGAGCCCGGAGGTGTGCGCGTCGGATGCGGTAGTGACCACGCGCCCGCCGCGCAGGCGCTCGCGCAGCAGGTTCGTCAGCAGGAACGGCGCCAGGTGGTTCAGCGCGAACGTGCGCTCGAAGCCCTCGCCGGTCTCCTGGCGCGAGCCGAACAGCGCCCCCGCGTTGTTGGCCAGCACGTCGATGTGCTCGTAGCGCTCGCAGACGTCATCCGCGAGCGCGCGGACCTCGGCCATCAGCGTCAGGTCGGCGATGTGCTCGTGCACCGGCGCGCCGCCGCCGGCCGCCCTCGCCTCCCGCGCCACCGCCTGCACGCGGTCCGCGTCGCGACCGACCAGCGCCACCTCCGCGCCCTGGCGGGCCATCTCCACCGCCGCCGCCTGGCCGATGCCGCGGGTCGCTCCCGTGATCAGGACCAACGTCACGTGGCCAACTCTACAGTCGCCAGCCAGGCGAGGGTCGCCTGCAGGCCGGCCGCGTAGTCCACGCGCGGCTCCCAGCCGAGCGTGTCTCGCAGCTTGCGGTTGCTGAAGTCCTGATCGCGGCCCAGCACCTGCACCGCCTGGCGCGAGAGCAGCGGCGGCGTGCTCAGGCCGGTGGCCCTGCGCAGCAGCCGGTAGCCGTGCTCGAGCGAGAGGCCGACGCCGTAGGCGAGCGGGTAGGGCAGGCTCCAGCGGACGGGCGGGCAGTGCAGGCCGGCGGCCAGGTCGTCGGTGAACCGCCGCCAGCTGACGCGCAGGCCGTCGCTGACGTTGAAGGCGTTGCCGGGCGCCGCCTCGTGGCGCAGCGCGAGCAGCGCGGCGTCGATCAGGTTCTCCACGTAGCACAGGCCGGCGAGCGGGCGGCCGCCGTCGATGAGGAGCATGTGGCGGCCCTGGATCGCGCGCGCGATCTCGCCGACGACGTCCTTGGAGCCGGGCCCGTAGACGGTCGCAGGGCGCAGGATCACGGCGTCCAGCGCGCACGCCGCCTGCACGCGACGGACCTCCGCCTCGGCCTGGCGCTTGGTCTGCGCGTACCAGTTGCCAAACCGCGTCGCCGTGTATGACTCCTCGATCGCAGCGCCGCCCGGATGGCCGTACACGTCGGTGGTGCTGAAGTGGACGAAGCGCCGCACCGATGCGCCGGCGGCTGCCTCCAGCAACTCGCGCGTGCCGGCGACGTTGACGCGCGCGATCTCCTGCGTGGTGGCCCAGTCGGAGACGAGCGCGCCGCAGTGAAGCACGTGACGTACGCCGCAGGTGGCGCGCGCGAGCGAGCCCGCGTCGGTGAGGTCGCCGACGGCGAGCTCGACGTCGAGCTGCTCCAGCTGCGAGGTGTCGCTGCTCGCGCGCACGAGGCAGCGCACGGCATGGCCCTCCTGCGCCAGGCGCGCCGCCAGGCGCCCGCCGATGAAGCCGCTGGCGCCGGTGAGCAGGCAGAGCTCCGCACGTGGATCGGCGGGCCCTCGGCTGAGCG
Source organism: uncultured Solirubrobacteraceae bacterium (assembly GCA_963756205.1). Lineage (GTDB taxonomy): Bacteria > Actinomycetota > Thermoleophilia > Solirubrobacterales > Solirubrobacteraceae > Palsa-744. Next base: position 85,256 of record CAVWMU010000004.1, on the reverse strand, counting down.
GCGCCAGCCCGCTCACGGGAGCTTCGCGCGGGCGCGGCGGCGCAGCGTCGTGGCGGCGATGTCGCGCACGACCGCCAGGTTCCTGCTGGCGCCGCTGTGGCACTCGGCGAGCACTGCGTCGAGCGCGCCGAGGAAGCTCTGCGCCTCGTCCTCTGAGATGGTCAGCGGCGGCAGCAGCTTGATCACGTCGTTCTTGCCGGCCGCCATCGTGATCACGCCGTGGTCGCGGTGCAGCGGGATCACGATCAGCTGGGGGAACAGCCCCTCGCTGGCCATGTGGATCAGGTTCCAGCTCACGCGGGCCATGCGGCTGCTCGGCGCGCCCAGCTCGATCCCGATCATCAGCCCGCTGGCGCGAACCTCCTTGATCATCTCGTAGCGCTGCCGGAGCTCGGCGAGCCCGTCGCACAGCACCGCGCTCATGCGCGCCGCGTGCTCCACGAGGCCGTCGCGCTCGATGATGCGCAGCGTCGCAAGGCCGGCGGCCATCGACAGGCGATTGCGCCCGAACGTCGACTGGTGCACGTAGGAGCGCTCGAGCGTCCCCACCGCCCGCTGGTAGATCTCGCGGCTGGTGAGCATCGCGGCGACCGGCATGTAGCCGCCGCTGAGCGCCTTGCCCACGAGCACGAAGTCCGGCTGTAGACCCCACTGCTCGAGCGCGAACCACCGCCCGGTGCGTCCGAGCCCGGTCTGGATCTCATCGACGACGAACATCGTGCCGTGGCGCCGGCACAGCTCCTGCGCGCCCTGCAGGTAGCCCTCGGGCGCCAGCGTGACCATGCGCCCCTGCACGGGCTCGACGATGAAGGCGGCGACGTCCTTGGCGCGCAGCTCGGCCTCCAGGCTCGCGAGATCGCCGAACCGAACGCGCGCGCAGCCGGGCAGCAGCGGCCCGAAGCCCTCCTTGAAGAACTCGTCGCCGACGAGCGACAGCGGCCCGAGCGTGACGCCGTGGAAGCTGCTCTCGCACGAGAGCAGCCGCGGCCGCCCGGTGGCGGCGCGCGCGAACTTCATCGCCGAGTCCACCGCCTCGGCGCCGGTGCTCGCGAAGAACACCGCGTCGAGACCCTGCGGCAGGCGCTGCGAGAGCTCCTGCGCGAGCATGCCGGCCAGCGGCGAGTAGTGGATCTGCACGCCGTCGACGAGGTCCGCTGCGAGCGTCGCCTGCAGCACCTCGCGCACGTCGGGATGGTTGTGGCCGACACTCGCGAAGCCCTCGCCGCTGTGGAAGTCGAGATACGCGCGGCCGGCCGCGTCGTAGAGGTGGGACCCTCGCGCGGTCACGTACTGGCTGTCGAAGCCGAGGATGCCGAGCACGTCGACCAGCGACGGGTCGAGATGGCGTGTGGCGAGGTCGAGCGTCTCGTTCGCGCGCGCCATCGCGTCGGCGACGACGCCGAGGGAGTCGCGAGGTCGGGGGGGCTGGGGGTCGGAACTCATGGCGGGTGGGGTGGCGGCTTGCCGCCCCGCTCGCCGGCTTCTCAGACGTGGGGGGCGACGTGGTGGGCGGATGCGGACGCTGGATGTTCTCAAAGCGCTCTGGCGACCAGCGCGGGTCTGCGGCCTCACGGCCGCAGGCGCTACGCTGGATGGGCGCGACCGTGCTGCCCGCCGGGGAGGGCGCAGGAGGGATGCGAACGATGCTAAAAGGCTTCAAGAACTTCCTGATGCAGGGCGAGCTGGTCGTCATCGCCGTCGGCCTGGTCGTCGCGCTGGCGTTCAGCACGCTGATCAAAGCCTTCACCGACAACGTGATCACACCGCTGGTCAACGCTGCCGGTGGCGGCGGCGCGACGGGGCTCGGCGTGCGCGTCAACGGGCAGCTGATCAACTTCGGGGCCTTCATCTCGGCGATCATCTACTTCATCGTCTTCATGGCGGTCGTCTACTTCGCGATCGTCGTGCCATATCGCTCCTTTCAGGCGCGCCGCGGCAACACCGTCTTCGGCGAGCCCGGCCCCACCAGGTCCTGTCCCGAGTGCCTGAGCGGCGAACTGCCGCTGGCAGCCACCAGGTGCAGGTTCTGCGCCGCCGCGCTGCCGCCGGCCTGACACGCGCTGTGATCGTGCTTCGTGCCGAGGGCGTGCTTCGCAGCTTCGGCCTCGACCGCAGCGAGGCCGCCGAGATCGCGCGCCGAGGGCTACCTGAGTCGACCGGCGCCGCACGGGAGCAGCAGCCCCAGTGAGCTGGGTTCTCGATTTCGCCGATGGCTCGCGCGAGATGCGCGAGCTGCTCGGAGGAAAGGGCGCCAACGTGGCGGAGATGATGCGCGTGCTCGGACCGGAGCGCGTGCCGGCCGGCTTCACGATCACGACGGCGGCGTGCGTCGCCTACATGCAGGCCAACGGGTCTTTTCCGCCTGGCCTCGACGAGCAGGTCTCCGCGGCGCTCGAGCGGCTGGAGGCGCGTGCCGGCAAGCGCCTGGGGGACCCGCGGGACCCGCTGCTGGTGTCCGTTCGCTCCGGCGCCCGCGAGTCGATGCCGGGGATGCTCGACACGGTGCTGAACCTCGGCTTGAACGACCAGACGGTCGCGGGCCTTGCTCGGCGCTCGGGCAGCGAGCGCTTCGCATGGGATTCCTACCGGCGCTTCGTGCAGATGTTCGGCAACGTCGTGCTGGGCATCCCGGGCGAGCGCTTCGAGGACGCGATCGCCTCGATCAAGGCCGATCGCGGAGTCTCGCTGGACACCGAGCTCGACGCCGATGCGCTGCGCGAGCTGACGCGCGCGTTCCAGAGCTTCTACGAGCTCCCACCAGATCCCCGCGAGCAGCTCGAGCGGGCGATTCGGGCGGTGTTCGACTCCTGGCAGGGTGAGCGTGCGGTCGTCTACCGGCGCATCAACCACATCCCCGACGATTGGGGGACGGCTGTGAACGTGCAGCAGATGGTGTTCGGGAACCTCGGCGAGAGCAGCGGCAGCGGCGTCGCGTTCTCCCGCGACGAGCTGACGGGCGCGCGGGCGCCCTCGGGCGACTTCCTCGCCAACGCGCAGGGCGAGGACGTCGTCTCCGGCGTTCGCACCCCGCGCGACCTCGCGGAGCTGCGCGACTGGCTGCCGGAGATCCACGAGCAGCTGATGGAAATCCTGGGCACGCTCGAGCGCCATTACGGTGACATGCAGGACACCGAGTTCACCGTGCAGGAGGGGCGCCTGTACATGCTGCAGACGCGCAGTGCGAAGCGCCCGGCCCAGGCGGCGGTCCGCTTCGCCGTTGACGCGGTCGCGGAAGGGCTGCTGGACCGCGAGGCGGCCCTGCTGACGATCGACCCCTCTGCTCTGGATGCGCTGCTGCATCCGACCTTCGACCCCGACGCCGAGTACGAGGTCGTTGCGACGGGGGTCGCCGCCTCGCCGGGCGCGGCGAAGGGACAGATAGTGCTGAGCGCCGCCGAGGCGGTGAGCGCGGCGAGCGAGGGACGCGACACGATCCTCGTGCGCTCGTTCACCGAGGCGGACGACGTCGCCGGCTTTCAGGCGGCCCGCGGCATCCTCACGAGCGAGGGCGGAAAGGCAAGCCATGCCGCGCTCGTGGCACGCGGCATGGGCCGGCCGGCGGTCACGGGGGCGAGCGCCGTCGAAGTGGATCTCGAGGCGGGCCGGGTGCGTGTCGCCGGGCGGGTGCTCGAGGCGGGCGACACGATCGCGATCGACGGCAGCAACGGCAGGATCACGACGGAGGACGTGCCGCTCGTCGAGCCGCAGGTCTCGACGGAGTTCCGGACCGTGCTCGCGTGGTGCGATGAGCTTCGCACCCTGGGTGTGCGCGCCAACGCGGACACGCCCGGCGACGTCGCGAAGGCCGTCGAGCTGGGCGCCGAGGGCGTGGGCCTGTGCCGAACCGAGCACATGTTCCTCGGCGAGCGCCAGCCGCTGATGGCGGCGACGATCATGGCCGAGGACGGCGAGGCGCGCACCCGCGCGATCGAGCAGCTGCGCCCCCTGCAGGAGCGCGACTTCGAGCAGATCCTCCAGGCAGCCGGGGGACGGCCGGTGACGGTGCGCCTGCTGGACCCGCCGCTGCACGAGTTCCTGCCCCGCCCCGAGGACTTCCCCGATGGCTCGCCGCAGCGAAGGCGTGTCGAGCAGCTGCAGGAGTCAAACCCGATGCTGGGCACCCGCGGCGTGCGTCTGGGCATCCTGTTCCCGGCGCTCTATGAGATGCAGGTCCGCGCGCTGCTGGCCGCCGCCGTGAAGGTTCCCGGCTGTCGGATAGAGGTGATGGTCCCGCTCGTCGCGTACGAGCGCGAGCTCGAGCTGGTGCGCGGGCTCATCGAGCGCGTGGCCGCAGAGCACGACTTCGGCGGCTACGAGATCGGCACGATGATCGAGCTGCCGCGCGCGTGCTTCCTTGCCGAGGAGATCGCGCGCGACGCGGACTTCTTCTCCTTCGGCACCAACGACCTCACCCAGACCGCGCTCGGCTTCAGCCGCGACGACATCGAGGGCCGCGTGCTGGCGCGCTACATAGACGTGAAGATCCTCGATCGCTCGCCCTTCGAGACGCTCGACACCCCCGGCGTCGGGCAGATGGTTCGCATGGGCGCGTGGCTCGGGCGCAAGACGCGGCCCGATCTGAAACTCGGGGTCTGCGGCGAGCACGGCGGCGACCCCGACTCGATCGACTTCCTTCACCACTCCGGCATCGACTACGTCTCCTGCTCGCCCTATCGCGTCCCGATCGCACGTGTCGCCGCCGCGCAGGCGGCGATTCGCGCACGATCCGCCTGAGGTCGCGGCTCCTTGAACTTGATGGCCCGCCAGGCGTCCCAGCCAGATCGGCGCCGGCGGGGCCTAGACGTGTTTTCGGCTGGTCATCGTCGCGAGAGGAGGGCCGAAGGGGAGAAGCCCGGATGGTGGCGGGAGATCCGGACGCGCAGGGCAGCGGGACGAATCGCGCACCGCAGCGGTGGCGACAGTGGGGCGGCCTCGCCATCGACGCCAGCCGGTATGCCCCCCGAAGCGTCCGGCGCGCCCGCGATCTCCACAGAGGGCGCGCTCCACGCAGAGAACGGGGCGCGCTCGGCGCCAGGCCGATCCAGTACGACGATTCCCAGCCGACCGGTGTCGAGCCGCGGCCGCGAACCATGGACGAGCGGCTGGTCCAGAGCGTAGGCGTTGTTCGAGACGAGCACGACCAGCGGGGAGGTGTGCCGACGAGCCAAGTCGTCGGTGACGAGCAGCGTCGGAGTCGTGGTCGTCGAGCCGAGCACCTCGTCGATCGTCTCGAGCATCGTCCGGAGCTTGGCATCGCGGTAGCCAGAGCGGCGCACGGCCTCGCCGTAGATGCCCAGCGAGACGTTGTTCAGGAACGGGCGGCCGTTGACCTCGGCCATATCGATTCGGCGCTCGAGTCCCTCCGTGAACGCGTCGAGCGCTCCGATGAGGTCGTGCCGCGCGATCCCCAGATCGAGGGCGAAGTGGTTTCGCGTCCCGGCGGGAACGCACACGAACGCCAGATCGTGCTCGGCCGCCGCCGCCGCGACAGGCGCAAGCGAGCCGTCGCCGCCAGCGATGCCGAGCGCGTCGGCTCCGCCACTCACTGCCTCAGCGATGAGCATCGCAAGCTCGTCTTTCGGTCCGAGCATGACGGGCTCAACGCCCCGCTCGCGTGCCCGAGCGGCGAGATCGGCGCGCGCCGCCCTGCCGTCACCGGAGCGTGGGTTGATGAACAGCACGGGTCGTCGCGGCGGATCGACGCGTTCCCACTGCTCTCGCAAGGCGCTCAAAGGAGCGGGCATGCTCAGCCCCGATCTCCGGTGGTGGATAGCATCGCAGGTCGATGTCGCTGATTGACACGCGTGCCAGTGCAGATCGCGTCGGTTGGCGGGGGGAAATCGGGAGGCTCGACATCGCCCTCTACACGGCGGTCGCGGCCACCCCGACACCTGGACTGGACCGCTACATGCGCAGGTTGTCGCGAGCTGCCGATTATTCGAAGCTGTGGGTCGCGTGTGCCGCCGTGCTGGCCACCGCGAAGGGCCGGCCCGGACGGCAGGCCGCGGTCAACGGCCTCGCCTCCATCGCCTTCAGCTCGGCGGTAGTCAACCTGCTGCTCAAGCCACTCTCCCGACGCAGGCGGCCAGATCGGCGAGCCCACGAGGTTTCGAGCTCACGCCACGTGGCGATGCCGCGCTCCACGTCGTTCCCCTCCGGCCACGCGGCGTCGGCGTTCGCCTTCGCCGGCGGTGTGGGCATTGCACTTCCGCGGACCGGGCTGCCACTGACGGTTACCGCGGCTCTCGTGGCTTACTCCCGCGTACATACGGGCGTACATTATCCCAGCGACACGATCGCCGGATCTGTAATCGGTGCGGGACTGGCTCCAGCCGTCGTGACGGCGCTGGACCGCCGGCGCGGGTGAAGACGTCACTTTCAAACCCTGGACCGACGTTCCTGAGGGAGCACATGGCTCTATACGCGCGGAGTATCGTCGGCGAGTGTCGACTGGGACCCCCAGGAGGGCGCAGGAAGCTGAGCAGCACCTGACGCGCGCCGAGCGCGCGGCCCTGGGCAAGGCGGCTCGCGCCGAGGTGCCGCGCTCGAGTCACGGCGTTTTTGAGCCAGAACAAAATCGGCCGGACCCGATCGAGCTCTTCGAGCGCCAGGCGCGGTCGCGTGTGCCCGAGCTGGTGCCCATTCGCTACGGCCGCATGCTCACCTCGCCGTTCGCCTTCTATCGCGGCGCTGCGTTGATCATGGCCAGCGACCTGGCCGCGACGCCGCGCTCCGGCCTGACCGTGCAGTGCTGTGGTGACGCGCACCTGTCGAACTTCGGCGTGTTCGCCTCGCCCGAGCGGCGCCTCGTGTTCGACATCAACGACTTCGACGAGACGCTCCCCGGGCCATGGGAGTGGGACGTCAAGCGCCTGGCAGCGAGCATGCTCATCGCTGCACAGGACAACGGCTTCCCGGTCAACGATAAGGAACTGGTGGTGCTCGACACGGTGGAGGCGTACCGCACCGCGATGGCGCGCTTCGCCACGATGAAAAATCTCGAGGTGTGGTATGCCCGCCTAGACATCGAGACCGCGATCGCCGAGTTCGGCTCGCAGTTCTCCCGCAAGGTCGTCAAGCGAGGCGAGCAGGATCTCGCCAAGGCGCGCACGCGCGACAGCATGTCGGCGTTCTCCAAGCTCACCCAGGAGGTTGACGGTCAGGTGCACATCGTCGCTGACCCGCCGCTGATCGTGCCGATCGAGGACCTCGCAGACGGCAGCGAGCGTGATGAGGTCTTCGACTCGCTGCGCGAGCTCCAGCGCTCATATCGCGCGACGCTGCGGTACGACCGGCGGATGCTGCTCGAGCAATTCGAGCTGACCGACTTTGCGCGCAAGGTCGTCGGCGTTGGCAGTGTGGGCACGCGGGCCTGGATCGCCCTGCTGCTCGGCCTCGACGGACAGGACCCACTCTTCCTGCAGCTGAAGGAGGCGCAGGCGTCGGTGCTGGAGAAGTTCACGCACCCGAGCGCGTTCAAGTATCACGGCGAGCGGGTCGTCAATGGGCAGCATCTGATTCAGGCCGCGAGCGACATCTTCCTCGGCTGGTTGCACGTCGAGTCTGGGCCGGATGGCGTGCGAGACTTCTACGCGCGCCAGCTCAAAGACTGGAAGGGCTCCGCGGAAATCGAGCAGATGGACCCGCAGGGTATGGCCAGCTATGGCCGGCTGTGCGGCTGGACGCTCGCCCGCGCGCATGCTCGCAGCGGAGACCGCGTCGCGATCGCCTGCTACCTAGGCAAGAGCAAGACGTTCGACCGGGCGATCGTGCAGTTCTCACAGGCGTATGCAGCGCAGAACGAACTCGACTACGAGGCGCTACGCACGGCCGTCAAATCCGGGCGGGTCAAGGCGCAGACCGGCCTCTAACCCCAGGGCCCGCTCAGACTTTCAGGGGCCTCATCATGGCGCGCCGTCAGGCTCGGTTCATCAGGCGTGGGGCAGCTCCGGGAGCGGTCGGCTCGCGATCTCTGCGGCTTCCTCGGGCGGGACGCCGAAAATCCGCAGCACGGCTGCCGCGTGGTGCTCGCCTGCGTGGTGGCCGGTGCGACCCTCGAGCACGGCGCGGATCACGGCGATCAGCGCGCCGGCGGCGGCGATCAGCGCGATGTTCCGGTCATCGACCGAGAATCGTCCCGCGTCGATTCCGCGCTTGAGGTCGCGTGCTGCATATGAGCCGAGAGTCGTGAGGAGCGCATCGTGGCTGGCGTTCAGGCGCACCAAGAGCCACGCGAGCTCCGGGTCGGTGCTCGCCCACGCGATCAGTGAGCGGTGGGCGATTGCGACCACTTCAGCCGGGTCGGCGATGTCGGACGTCGCGCGGTCGATCGCAGCGCCCGCTTCCGCGACGACCTGCTCGAGGACCGCTGCGACGATCTCCTCCTTGCTCTCGAAGTGGTTGTAGAAGGAGCCGAACCCGACGTCCGCTTCCTCGGTGATCTGGTTGATCGTCGTCACGTCCATGCCCTGGCGCGCGAAGACGCTCCGGGCTGCGTCCACGAGCTTCGCTCGGGTCTCGGCCTTGCGCCGGGATCGCCGGTCGGGGTCGGGTGCGGCTCTTGCGCGCGCCATGCGCACATGATGACGCACGAGCCGAGAGCTGATGAGATGATCATCGTTGACAGACCCATCAGTTCTCGGTACGCTGCCGTTCCGTGACCGCCGTTGAACAACGCGATGGGGCCATCGACGTAGCCATCGTCGGCTACGGTCCTGTTGGCCAGGCCCTCGCCGTCTGGCTGGGCGAGGCGGGTCATCGTGTGGCCTGCTTCGAGCGCTTCCAGGAGATCTACCGGCTACCACGCGCCGTCCACCTGGACCACGAGGTCATGCGGCTGCTCGACCGCCTGGGCGTCGCGCGGACGCTCGAGCCGCAGATGGTGTCCTTCGACGAGTACCGCTGGTTTGGCGCGGACGGCGACGAGCTCATGACGCTCAGACCGGCGAGCCCGTCGGTATCGGGGTGGGAGCCGGACTACCTCTTCTTCCAGCCGCTGCTCGAGCAGACGCTCGATGCGCGCGCACGGTCATTCCCCGGAGTGAGCGTCGAGCGGGGCTGGGCGGCCGAGGGACTCGCACAGGACGCAGACGGGGTGACGCTCACGCTGCGCAGGGTCGATGAGCCGCGCGAGGGTGAGCTGGTGCCGAGCGGCGACGTTCGCGACGTGCGGGCCCGATGGGTGCTCGGCGCTGACGGCGCGAACTCCTGCGTGCGCGAGGCGCTCGGGATCCCGCGCCGGGACCTTGGATTTCAAGAGCAGTGGCTGGTCGTCGACGTCGCGCCGAACGACGCCGAGGGGCTGGACCTGCCCGATGCGTGCCAGTGGTGCGATCCGCTGCGCCCCACGACGCAGGTGCACAGCGGGGTCGGTCACCGGCGCTGGGAGTTCATGCTGCTCGACGGCGAGCGTCCCGAGGACTTCGACGAGGCCCGTTCGTGGGAGCTGCTCGCGCCGTGGATCACCCCCGCGAATGCCAAGCTGCTGCGCCACGCGGTCTATGAGTTCCGCTCCATGGTGGCCGAGCGTGTGCGCGACGGCCGCTGCCTGATCGCGGGCGACGCCGCGCACCTCACTCCCCCGTTCCTCGGACAGGGACTGTGCGCGGGGCTGCGGGATGCGGCGAACATCGCCTGGAAGCTCGACCTCGTGCTGCGCGGACTCGCGGCAGAGACCCTGCTCGACACGGTGACCGGCGAGCGCCAGCCCCAGAACGACTGGATCATCGCGTTCGCCGTCCAGCTCGGGCAGGTGCTCTGCGAGCTGGACCCTGCGAAGGCGGCCGAGCGTGACCGGAACGTCCGCGCCGCCGGCCCTCCCCCCGATGTCGGCCTGCCGCCCCTCGAGGGCGATCTGCTGCGCGCCCGTGACCCGCTGGCAGGGCACCTCAGCATCCAAGGCCGGCTTAACATCGATGGCCGGGTTGCGCTGCTCGACGACCACGCTGGGCACGGCTTCACCCTCATTACGCGCGACGGCGACGGAGCGGCCCGTCTCAACGATGCTCAGCGTTCTGTGCTCGAGGGGCTCGACGTGAGCACCGTGCGGCTCGACGCAGCAGAGGACGCCGACGGGCGCACGGGTGCGTGGCTGGACCGGCACGGCGTCTACGCGGTGCTGGTACGCCCGGACCTCTATGTCTTCGGCAGCGCTTCCGCAGCGGAGGAGTTGCCATCCCTGATCGACGACCTGCGCGACCGGCTCGCGATGCCGGCGGCGCCTTCGAACTGAACACCGCCAACGGAGAGACATGACAGATACGAGCACGGTAATCCACCCGAAGTTCCACCACTTCAACCTCAAGACAACCCGCCTGCAGGAGATGATCGACTGGTACGCGAAGGTCGTGGGCGCCGAGGTGCTCTTCCAGGACGGGCAGGGCGCCTGGATGTCAAACGACCAAGCCAACCATCGCATCGCGCTGCTCGCATTCCCCGGGTTCGTCGACGACCCGGAGAAGGGCACGCGCACGGGCCTTCACCACAGCGCGTTCGAGTACGGCTCGTTCGAGGAGCTGAACGCCAGCTATCTGCGCCTGCGAGCGGATGGCATCGAGCCGGCCATGTGCCTCGACCACGGCATGACGTTCTCCTACTACTACGAAGACCCGGACCAGAACTTCGTGGAGCTCCAGTGCGACACTTTCGGAGATTGGTCGAAGTCGAGCGAGTGGATGCGCACCAGCGAGGAGTTCCACTCCAACCCCATCGGCATCTGGGTCAACCCAGCGCTTGTCGCAGACGCCGCGGCGGCCGGCGCATCGTTCGCCGATATCCACCGGCGCGCGATGGCGGGGGAGTTCGCCCCCGAGCAGCCTCCCGTTGACATCCCGACAGAGGGCTGAGGGTGCGCCTCGTCACCTTCGACGCTGGCGGGGGCCCGCACGCAGGCGTTCTCGTGGGCGAGGAGATCGTGCCGGTTGCGGCGCTCGGCGAAGTCGCGGACACGGTACGCGGCCTGCTGGAGCAGCTCGATGGCGACGGCCTCGCGGCGCTCGGCGACAGGGCCCGGACCGGCGCCGAACGGCTGGCGCGGCCTGACGTCCGCCTGCTCGCGCCTGTGCCGGATCCGGAGAAGATCATCTGCATGGGCCTCAACTACCGCGACCACGCCGAGGAGGCAAACCAGGAGATCCCCGAGCATCCCCGCTGGTTCGCGAAGTTCGCGAACTCGCTGATCGGCGACGGAGCGGAGATACTGCTGCCGGACGCGCACCCCGATTTCGTCGACTACGAGGCGGAGCTCGCCGTTGTCGTGGGCCGGCGCTGCCACCGGGTGAGCGAGCGCGACGCCCTCGCTCACGTGGCGGGTGCGATGCCGCTCAACGACGTCAGCGCACGGGACCTTCAGCTGCAGAATCCGCTGTGGACGAGCGGTAAGGCGATCGACACGTTCGCGCCGTGCGGTCCCGCGCTCGTGACGCTCGACGAGACCGGCGACCTCGACGACCTCGCGGTCCGAACGCGCATCGATGGCGAGCTCGTCCAGGACGGCTCGACGAGGGACATGATCTTCGCTGTCGCCGAGACGGTCGCGTGGCTCTCGCGGACGATGACGCTCGTGCCCGGGGACATCATCGCCACAGGCACCCCCGCAGGCGTGGGTGGCTTCAAGGGGCGTTTCCTGCGAGACGGACAGACCGTCCAGGTCGAAGTCGAGCGCCTCGAGGCCGTCACGAACCCCGTACGCCTCGAACCCCCTGCATGACAGCGACGGCCGGGGTCCCCAGGATCGACGCAGACCTCTACGCGGACGAGGTGATCCGCGACTCGGCGCCGCTGTTCCGGCGCATCCGCGACGCCGGCCCGGTCGTCTGGCTGCCTACCCACAGGCTCTATGCACTCGGGCGATTCGACGACGTCCGTGCCGCGTTGCGGGACGACGCGACGTTCGTGAGCGGCCGCGGCGTCGCGGCCAACCGCATCGCGAACCGCCTCGGCAGGCACACCACCCTGAGCAGCGACGGTGACGTCCACGACCGCCGCCGCAAGGTCCTGATGCGCTCCCTCGGATCCAGGGCGTTGGCCGACGTGCAGGAGACCGTCGACTCCGAAGCCGAACGGCTCATCGACGGGCTGCTGCGGCGCGGGCGGTTCGACGCCGTCGCAGACTTCGGCGCCGGGCTACCGGTCGCCGTGGTGGCGAAGCTCGTCGGCGTGCGCCCAGACCACAAGAGGATGCTCGAGTGGGCGGCCGCCACGTTCGACGGACTCGGTCCGACCAACCGGCGTGCCCGTCGCCAGATGCCGACCGGACTGAGCCTGCAGGCATACACCCGCAGGCTCACGCGCAGGCGGGTCGCGCCGGGAAGCTGGGCCGCCTCCGTCTTTGACGCCTGCGACGGCGGCGAAATCAGCGCGATCGAGGCAAGGGCGCTGATCGTGGACCTCGTGGCGCCTGCCCTGGACACCACTATTCTTGCGTCGGCCTACCTGCTGCTGATGCTGGCGCGAAATCCCGAGGCGTGGGAGGCGATCCGCGCCGATCCCTCACTCGTTCCCGCGGCGGTTGTCGAGGCGGTTCGCCTTGCCTCGCCCGTGCGCGTATTCACCCGGTACCTCGCCCGAGACGCCCGCGTCGAGGGCAGTCCGCTGCCGCGTGGGTCGCGGGTCGCGGTGCTCTACGCCTCGGCCAACAGCGATGAGCGCCGGTTCGATGCGCCCGAGCGCTTCGACCTGCTCCGCGAGAACAACGCCCATCTCGGCTGGGGCAACGGCCCGCACACCTGCGTCGGCATCCATCTCGCCAAGCTCGAGATGCACGCACTCCTACGAGCGATGATCCCGCGCGTCGAGCGCATCGAAGCCGGGGAGCCCCAACCGCTCATGAACAACACATTGCAGGGTGTCGCCAAGCTGGCGACAAGCTTCATCCCGGTGGCCGCATGACGCTGAAGTTGCCGGTCACCGGCACGACGGCCAAGGAGGGAGTGGACGCGGAGCGCGCTGCCCGACTGGGCCTTCGGACACGGATCGGCGTGGAACCGGTCGTCTAGACATGCGTGCCCGCGTGGTCCACCTCTCGCGCGGCCGCCCGGACCGCCCAGCGCGCGTCCTGCTCGCGGTCGCCGAGTGCGCTGAGTAGATCGGTGGCCGTGGAGCGGATCTGGGCAACGATCGCCGCTACCGACAGGCTGCCGTTCTCCTGGAGGGCGGTAGCGGCCGCGGCGACGGCGACGAGCAGTCGTTGGCGGGGGTCGGCGTGCTGCGTGGCGCCGCTCAGTTCGGCTCCCAGGTCCTCTGCTGCACCTGCCATCTGCCGTAGCGCGACGGCTGTGCCCGCCGGCACGGTGTCGCCGAGCTCGATGCTGCGAATGACGGCACGTGAGAGCACGCGCAGATTGCGCACGGCGAGGTCCATGTAGGCGGCCGCTCGCGCCTGCGCCTCGATCTCGCGTTGCACGCGGCGCACGCTGGGAGATGTTCGCATCGTCTCTTCGGCGACGCGCACCTCGTCCTGCCAGCTGGCTGAATGGGCGTCGATGGCGCGCGCCCGTCCGAGAGCTTCGCGGGCGCGGGGAGGGTCACGATCATCCAGGGCATGGGCTAGGTCGAGGAGCGTTTCCTCGAACTCCTCCAGCACGAGAGCCGCGGTCGCACGCAGGGCCCGGCGGGGATCTGCTGGCGCAAGGGATGAGACCGCGAGAGCGACGAAGCCTCCGATCAGGACCTCGAGGAAACGTTGGCCGGCCAATCCGCTGCCCGGCGGCTGGACGGTGACGACGATCATCGCCGACAGTCCCGCCTGAAGCACGAACACACGACCCGCGTCGAGCAGCACCGCAACGGACATCGCGGCGAGCGTTATCAGAAAGAGCTGCCACCACCCGGTGCCGGTGGCCCTCGCAGCCAGGTCGGCGACACCGATCCCGAGTGCGACCCCGAGGATCAACTCGAGTGTGCGGCGCGTACGCTGCCCGTAGCCGCTCGCAAGACAGACGATCGCAGCAAACGGTGCGAACAGAGGCGAGCTGCGAGGAAAGGCCAGGCTCGCGAGCTCCCACGAGGCCGATGCGGCGACCGCCGCCTGAAGAATCAGACGCATCTGCGACCGCAGTCGTGCGAGCCTGCGGTCGAGCTCGAGCGAGGCCGTCCGGCGCGGGCTAGCCATCGTCCTGCGGCTTGCCGCCGAGCAGTCGCCTGCGAAGCGCCCGACGGGGGTCGGCCTCGCGCTCGGCTAGCAGGAACGCGATCCCTTCCTGGACGGCGAGCCTTACCTCGTCGCGGATGGCGCGCGCCGCCCGGTCCTCTCCATGGCGCCCCTTGAAGCGTGTTGTCTCGATTGGCTCGCCGAACCAGAAGTACAGGCGCTCTGGGTGGGGTAGCAGCGTGGGGCCGATGCCGTGCACGAGCGGCTGCATCGGCCAGCCGGTGAGCTTCCTGACGAGGTGGGTGAAGTGCGCGTAGGCGGCGTTGTTCTCGTCGATGACGATGTCGAGCATCTCCTCCGCGCCGACGGCGGCGAAGGGGATGATCGGGTAGCCGTGCTCGATCGCCAGGCGCGCGAACCCGACGCGCTCCTTCCACATCAGCTGGTACCGCTCGCCGCGCCGCTTGTTGACCTCGCGCGCGCCGCCGGGAAAGACGAGCACGGTCTCCCGCCGATCCATCAGCGCCCGGACGTTCTCGCGGGTCCCGCGCACCATCCCACAGGCCGTTAGCAGCTCGCGCCAGATCGGAATCGCATAGTGGGCGTTCTCGCCGAGCGAGCGCACCGCGAGCTCGCGCCGCTTCCATATCTCCGTGAGCATGAACGGCAGGTCCAGGAACGCGTAGAGGGTGTGGTTTCCCGCGAGCAGCGACCCGTCGGCGGGGACGTTCTGGATGCCGTAGAACCGCGGCTGGGCGATCCGGCTCAGCGGAGCGAGGATCGACGCCAGATGATCGAGCTGCCCTCCGCCGGACAGCTCGGGTATCTCGACTGGGGCGGTCTCGTGCCCGGCCATCGCCTCAGCGCTGCGGCGGCCTCGGGCGGTCCGCCAGGTGCCCGAATTGCTCGAGCGCGCCCGCGCGCTCGACGGCGCGGAGCTCCTCTCCTGAGAACACCTCGCCCAGCGCGGGCTGAGGGTCGCCCTCGGGTGCATACATGCGAGCCGCGAACGGCCAGTCGCTGCCGAACAGGAGATGACCCTGGCCGGCAACGCCGGCGACGGCCCGCAGGGCCGGCGGGTCCGCGATCAGCGCCGTGTCGTAGAACGATCGTGCAAGCGCCCTGTGGGCGCTGTCCGCTGTGAGCAGAGTCCCGCCGGCGGGCAGCCCCAGGAACGGGCCGAGCTCTCTGGCGGCGGCCGAGGCGGCCGCCAGGCGCGCGCGCAGCATCGGGAGCGTGCCGCCGCCGTGCGCGAACTGCCAGCGGATGTGCGGGTGGGTCTCGAAGGCTCCGTTGAACAGGAGAGACATGAACGCGCGGGTCGTGTCGAACGGATACTCGGCGATGAAGCCGGGCACGGACGGCTCGGGCTTGAGCTCCGGGGCGATGGAGGCCGGGTGGACCATCGCCCACGCCCCGCGCTTGTTCAGCTCTGAGAGCAGCGGCTCGAAGGCCGGGTCGCCCAGGTACCGCCCGTTGTAGCTCGAGAGCAGACCCACGCCGTCGAGGCGCAGGTCATCGAGCGCCCTCGCGGTCTCTGCGAGCGCCTGCTCGACGTCGCTCATCGAGAGGACCGCGAACGCCCCGAACCGTCCCGGGTGCTCGTGAACCACCGCCGCCGCGAAGTCGTTGCACTCGCGGGCGAGCGCGGGCGCAAGCGCGCCGTCGACGAACTCCACGCCGGGATCGGACACGGAGAGCATCTGCACGGCGATGTCGTGGGCGTCCATGAACTCCAGTGCGAGCGCGGGTGTCCACTCGGGCACCGGGATGCCGCCGATGAGCCACATCTCGGCCTCCTGCAGCGCCTGCACATACGCAGGCGCGAGGTAGTGGGCGTGCACGTCGATTCGGTGTGGGCCCTCGGGCCTGTCTGTCATGGCGGATGCTCCTCGGGATCGACTGTGTCGGGCATCGGTCTGTGTGCGATCTCGGCGGCCTCGGCGGGGTCGAGGCCGAAGCTGCGCAACACGCCCTCGGCGTGCATGGAGTCTGCTGCTGTGCCCAGCTCGCCGAGCAGGACGGCGTGCATCACCGCGATGAGGGCGCCGCCGCTCGCGCGCAGCGCGAGCCGAGGATCGGCGACCTGGAAGCGGCCGGCGGCGATGCCGGCTCGCAGGTCTCGCATCGCGGGCTTGGCGAGGACATCGTCGGTTACGCGGTAGGGGACGTCCAGACGCACCAGCAGTCGCGCCCACTCGGGCTCCTCCCAGGCCAGGCGCACGAAGTGCCGGTGGGCGACGCTGATCGCCTCGGCCGGATCGTCGATCCCGGCGCGCCGCGCCTGCATGCGCCTGAGCTGCTCGGCGAGCGTCTCCTGAAGCAGTGCCGCGAGGAGCTCGTCCTTGGTGTCGAAGTAGTTGTAGAAGGAGCCGATCGCGACGTCCGCGCCCTCTGCGATCTGGGCGATCGTCGTCGCGTCGAACCCCTGCTCTCCGAACAGGCGCTGTCCTGCGGTGAGCAACGCGTTGCGTGTGCGCGCCTTGCGGCGCTCGTTGCGCCCCGGGCGGGCCTTGGCGTTGGCTTTCCCGGCAGCCATGGCGGCAGTATGCACGCGCGTCATTCGCTGAGTATATACTCACTCTTGACTTTTTATTCAGTCGGGTGTATGTTCGCCGCCATGACCGCTCCGAGCCCCACCTCAAACTTCCAGGGCGCCTTCGATGAGCAGGTGCCGGTCCTGATCGTCGGCGGCGGCGGCGCGGGCCTGACTGCCTCGATGCTCCTCGCCGGCCTGGGCGTGAAGACGCTGCTCGTCAGTGCGCTGCCCACCACCTCGGATCTGCCGAAGGCGCATGTGCTCAACCAGCGCACGATGGAGATCCTCGAGGACGTCGGCGCCGCGGAGGAGATCGAGCGGCGCGGCACGCCCGCCGCGAACATGTCCGCCACCGCCTTCTATGCCGGCTTCGCCGGCCCGGACGAGGAGTACGGGCGCCGGCTCATGCGCCTCGAGTGCTGGGGAGCGGGTGGTGCGGATGAGAACTGGAGGGCCGCAAGCGCGTGCCGGCAGCAGAACCTGCCGCAGATCCGCCTCGAGCCGCTGCTGAAGACCCGCGCTGAGGAGCTCGCGCCCGGCACGATCCGTTTTGGCCACGAGCTGGTGGATCTCGAGCAGGACGATGAGGGCGTGACCGCGCTCGTGCGCGAGCGCGACTCCGGCAACGAGTACAGGGTGCGCTGCGGCTACCTGGTCGGAGCCGACGGCGGGCGCACCATCCCGGGGCTCGTGGGCATCTCCTACGAGGGCCTCGGCAAGCTCACCAACACCGCAACGATCCACGCGACCGCGGACTTCTCGCGGTTGGCCCCCGACCCGGACGTGCTGATCCGCTGGATCAACTCGCCGCAGGCGGGGACAGGCGTCGTAATGGTGCCGATGGGCCCGGATCATTGGGGCCCGGACTCCGAGGAGTGGGTGATCCACCTCAACTACCCGGTCGAGGATCCGCGCGCCGAGTCCGACGAGCAGGTCGAGGCCGACATCCGCGCTGCGCTTGGACTGCCGGACATCGAGATGCAGGTCCACCGCATCACCCGTTGGACGGTCGAAGCGGTGATCGCCTCCGAGTTCAAATCGGGACGGGTGTTCCTCGTCGGCGATGCGGCTCATCGGCACCCGCCGACCGGGGGGCTGGGGCTCACGAGCGGGATCCAGGACGCGCACAACCTGTGCTGGAAGCTCGCCGCGGTCCTCGCAGGCCACGCCTCGCCGGCGCTGCTCGACAGCTATGAACCGGAGCGGCGCTCATCGGTCTCGCGCAACGCCCAACGCTCTCTGGAGAACGCTGTCAACCACTTCACGATCGTTCCCGCCACGGGCGTCTCGCTCGAGAACACGACGGAGCAGAACTGGGAGAGCCTGAAGCGACTCTGGAGCGGGCTACCGGAGGACGCCGAGCACGCCGCCGAGGTGCGGCGCCTGATGCGCGCCCAGTCGATGGAGTTCTGCGAGCTGAACGTCGAGTACGGGTACACGTACGACTCGGCAGCGGTCGTCGACGACGGCAGCGCCGTGCCCGCGTCGCTTGACGAGATCCGGGTGTATGAGCCCTCCACCCGCCCCGGGTCGCCGCTGCCCCACGCCTGGCTCGAGGATGATGCCGGCGAGAGGCGTCCCACCAAGGACCTCGTGAAGCCGGGCCGGTTCCTGCTGATCGCCGGTGAGGAGGGCCACGCGTGGTGCCAGGCGGCGGAGGAGCTCGGGCAGGCCCACGGCCTGCCGGTCGACACCGTACGCATCGGGCACATCGAGGGCGACATGTTCGACCCGAGATGCACCTGGTTGCGCAGGCGACAGATCGGCCCGGAGGGCGCGATCCTCGTGCGCCCGGACCGCTTCGTCGCATGGCGCAGCATAGGCTCCTCGCACGACCCGGCGGGCGAGCTCGGCGAGGCCCTCACGCAGATACTCGCACGGCCGCTCGGCGCACCGGCACCTACCTCGAACTGACCACGATCCAGATGGAGACCAGCGGATGACCGACACTGCCGTGCTTCACCCCAAGTTCCACCATTTCAACCTGAAGACGACGAGGTTGCAGGACATGGTCGACTGGTACTGCACCCTCGTGGGTGCCGAGGTGCTCTTCCAGGCTCCGGACGGTGCATGGCTTTCCAACGATGAGGCCAACCACCGGATCGCGCTGCTCGCCTTCGACGGCTTCGTGGATGACCCCGAGAAGGACACGCGCACCGGGATGCACCACAGCGCCTTCGAGTACGACAGCTTCGAGGACCTGAACGCCAGCTATCTCCGACTGCGAGAAGCGGGGATAACACCCGACATCTGCCTCGACCACGGGATGACGTTCTCCTACTACTACAGGGACCCGGACGGCAACTACGTCGAGCTGCAGTGCGACGTGTTCGGCGACTGGGGCAAGTCGGCGCAGTGGATGCGCGACAGCGAGGAGTTCCACTCCAACCCGATGGGCACGTTCGTCGACCCCGCACTGGTCGCAGACGCCGCCGCCGAAGGTGCGACCTTTGCCGAGATCCATGAGCGGGCGAAGGCGAAAGAGTTCTCACCCGGCACGGCTCCCGTCGACATCCCCTACGCGGACTGATCGATGCGGCTGGTCACATTCGACGACGGCAGCGGCCCGCAGGCTGGCGTGCTGGTCGACGAGGAGGTCGTACCCGCCGCCGCGCTCGACGCGCCGGCGAGCTCTGTGAAGGGGCTGCTCGAGGCCCTGGACGCAGACGCGTTGGCGGACCTCGACAGGCGCGCGAGGGGCGCGCAGCAGCGCATCGCACTCTCGGGGCTGAAGCTTCTCGCTCCGGTGCCCGACCCCGAGAAGATCATCTGCCTGGGCCTGAACTACCGCGACCACGCCGAAGAGTCCGGCCAGGAGATCCCCTCCGCCCCGCTGTGGTTCGCGAAGTTCGCCAACTCCCTGATCGGCAGCGGTCAGGACATCGTGCTGCCGGCCGCTCACCCCGACTATGTGGACTACGAGGCCGAGCTCGCCGTCGTCATCGGCCGCACGGCGCACGGGGTGCAGGAGGCCGACGCGCTCTCCTGCGTGGCGGGCGCGATGCCGTTCAACGACGTGAGCGCCCGCGACCTGCAGCTGCAGAACACGCTGTGGACGAGCGGCAAGGCAGTCGACACGTTCGCGCCGTGCGGTCCTGCGCTCGTGACGCTCGACGAGGCGGGCGATCTCGGCTCGCTCGGCCTGCGCACGCGGATCAACGGCAAGGTCGTGCAGGAGGGCAACACTTCGAACCTGATCTTCTCCGTCGCCAGCGCAGTCGCGTGGCTGTCGCGGACGATCACGCTGATCCCGGGCGACATCATCGCCACCGGCACTCCAGCCGGCGTCGGAGGCCCGCAGGGCATCTTCCTGCGCGACGGCGACACCGTCGAGGTCGAGATCGACGGGCTCGGCACGCTCACCAACCCGGTGCGCGCCCAGTGAGCGCTCGCGGCGCGGGCGGACTCGGCCCGCCGTCACTGCCGACCGGAGAGGACCGCAGATGAGCACGGCCATCTGGATCGCGCAGGGCGTCCTCGCGGCGGTGTTCCTCGGCGCGGGCCTCCTGAAGCTCGCCCAGCCGCGCGCGGCCCTGCAGGAGAAGACCCCATACGTCGAGGACTTCACGGATGCCCAGATCAAGACGGTCGGCGCGCTCGAGGTGCTCGGCGCGATCGGCGTCGTTCTGCCCGCGGCGATCGGCGTCGCGCCGATCCTGACGCCCATCGCCGCATGCGGCCTGGCGCTCACGATGGTTGTCGCAGCGGCCACGCTGATGCGACGTGGCGAAAACTCACACGTGCCGCTGAACGTCGTGATCTTCGCGCTGGCCGTGTTCGTCGCTATCGAGCGCTTCGGCCCGCACTCGCTGTAGGCCGTCCCGTGGGGCAGCGCGGCAGCGGTGACGGGACGCGTCCGCCCCCGCGCGGAGAACGCTCCGCTGCAACGCTCCTCACGGCCGCTTCTCCTTGACACCTGACGGGCTTTGCGGTGGCTGCAAGAGCGGCAGGTTCGCGCAGGGCCTCGAACATCGGCGCTCCGGCCCGCGCGCCTATCCTCCAGCGATGGGCAAGGTCTTCGAAGGGATCGACGAGTCGCTGTCCGGCTGGATCGCAGCGCAGGCGCTGTTCTTCGTCGCGAGCGCGCCGCTGGCCGCGGAGGGCCACGTCAACGTCTCGCCGAAGGGCCCGATGGGGACGCTGCGGGTCCTCGACGAGCGAACGGTCGCGTATCTCGACATGGTGGGCAGCGGCGCCGAGACGATCGCGCACGTCCGCGAGAACGGGCGGCTCGTGATCATGATGTGCGCCTTCGCCGGGCCGCCGCGCATCGTGCGCCTGCACGGCCGCGGCGAGGTCATCCTCGCCGACGAGGAGCGTTTCGCGGCGCTGGCGCAGCGCTGTGCCTTCGAGGAGACAGGCGTCGCCGAGGCGCAGCGATCGATCGTGCTCATGGACGTGACACGGGTGGCCGACTCCTGCGGCTACGGCGTCCCGCTCATGCGCTTGGAGGGCGTGCGGCCCCACGCCGACGCTTGGGCGGCGAAGAAGCTGCGCGTGGGGGGCCCCGACGCCCTGCGCGACTACCAGCGTGAGCACAACGGCGCGAGCGTCGATGGCCTGCCGGCGGTCGAGCTGCCGGGCGATCCCGGCTAGTGGGGCGAACGCTCCCCGGTGACCAGCTCGACGGCGTGGCGCAGGGATGCCTCGATCGCAGCGCCTGCCTGGGCGATGCTGTCGGGGCTGCCGGGGAAGTTGACGATCAGGCTCGACCCGCGGATCCCCGCCAGCCCGCGCGAGAGCATCCAGTGGCGGGTGTGCTCGCGGGAGGCCGCGCGCATCGCCTCCGGGATCCCGGGGGCCTCGCGCTCGATGACCGCCCGCGTCGCCTCGGGGGTGACGTCGCTGGGGGCGAAGCCGGTGCCGCCGGTGCTCAGCACCAGCTCGCAGCGCTCGACGTCTGCCCAGTGCCGCAGCCGCTCTTCGATCATTTCGCGGTCGTCGGGGATCAGGTCTCGACCGGCGATCTCGGCGCCGACCCGCACCGCCAGCTCCGTCAGCCTGTCGCCCGCTGGTGTCCTGTCCCTCGCCGGCGGCCTTGGAGGTGCTGACCGTGATGATCGCCGCCCGCATCGCCGGCTCAGCCCGCGGGCCCGTCCTCTTCGCGCCGCCAGTGGCTGCGCCCGCCGCTCTTCTCGAGCAGCACGATGCTCTCGATCTCGACCCCTCGCTCGATGCCCTTGACCATGTCGTAGACGGTCAGCGCCGCGATCGCGCATGCGGTCATCGCCTCCATCTCCACGCCGGTGCGCGCCACCGTGTGAACCTCGGAGGTCAACTCGATGAGTCCCTGCTCGGCGTCCACGCTGCTGCTCACGTCGATGAACGTCAGCGGGAGCGGATGTGCCAGCGGGATCAGCTCGCCCGTTCGCTTCGCGGCCTGGATGCCCGCAATCCGAGCCACCCCGAACACCTCGCCCTTGGGCGCGTCGCCGGCCTGCACCGCGCGCGCCGTCGCCTGAGACATCCGCAGCCGGGCGCGGGCCCGGGCGCGCCGTTCGGTGGGCTCCTTGGCGCCGACGTCGACCATGCGCGCCGCGCCATGCTCGTCCAGATGGGTCAGCCCTCGCTCGCTCACCGCTCTGCTCTCCCGCGCTGACGCCGCGCCGATGTCGGCATGCGCCGGCGCCCCCGCGACCGGGCGCACCGTCCCGTGCTGGCTCGACTTCCTGCTTCCAGATCGGCGCCTGCGCCTTGATCCGGTCGATCGCCTCCCTCGCGCCGGCGAAGGCCTCTGAGCGGTGGGCGGCCGACACGGCGACGATCACGCTCGGCTCTGAGAGCGCGACCTCTCCCGACACGGTGCTCGGCGGCGGCGGCGTGCAGGTCATGACGCTCCATACAGTCGCCGAGTATCGCCGCAATCTGTGCCTCGGCCATCTCGCGGTAGGCCTCGTAGTCGAGCCGGCTGACATCTCGGGGCATGCCCTGGAACGTGACGATCGCGCCCGCCGTCGGCCGAGTGACGCTCCGGGTCAGCGCGTCGAGCGACAGCGGCTCATCGGTGACCCGAACATGGATGTCGGCGCCGCCGCTGACCGGGGGAATCAGAGCCAGCTCATCCTGCTCGAGCAGACGTGTCTGCGCCGTGGCGTACTCGCGATTGACGGCCATCGCGACCGGCAGACGGTCGAGGACGCCGGCCAGCGCGGGCAGCTGCGAGAGCGCGCGCATCGCATCGGCGACCGTCGCTCCCTGCGCGAGCTCCACGTCGATCGATTCGCTGCCCGCACGCTCGCGCAGGATTGCGAACAGACGCACGCGCACGGTCACCTCTCCATGCTAGCCGTCGCCGAGCAGCTCGATCTCGACATGCTCGCCGGCCCGCACGCCGGCGCTCGCCGTCGGGATGATCGCCAGCGCGTCGGCTCCGAGCATCGAGCTCAGCACGTGCGAGCCCTGCCGCTCGGCCGGGCGGGCGTGCCAGCCGTCCTCCCGCAGCTCCAGACCGCAGCGCACGGCATGCGCGCGGCCGGGGCTCTTCACGTAATCGCGGTCGAGCCGTGCGGTCGTTCGCCACCGCTGCGGGCCGCCCGCCGCTCAGCGCCTGCAGCGCCGGGCGAACGAGCAGCGTGAAGGTGACCATCGCCGACACCGGGTTGCCCGGCAGGCCGAAGACGACACCGCCGCGGTGGCTGCCGAACCAGGTCGGCTTGCCCGGCCTCAGCGCCACGCCCCAGAAGACCTGCTGCACCCCGACGTCGGCCAGCGCCTGCTTGACGTGATCGTGCGCACCGACCGAGACCCCGCCGCAGATCACGCTGACATCGCAGGAGAGCGTTTGCGCTATCGCCGCCCGGGTCGCGTCGGCGTCGTCGCCGACCGCAGCGACGCCGGCCACGCCGGCGCCCGCCAACTCCGCCAGCGCAGGGATCGAGACGCCGTTCGAGTTGCGAACCGCGCCCGCTCGCAGCGGCTCGCCGGGCTCGATCAGCTCATCGCCGGTCGTCAGCACCGCGACGCTCGGCCGCCGATGGCAGCTGATCGCGCGCGCGGCCGCAGGAGGCGAGGCACGCCGAGCTCGGCCGGGCCGAGGCGGACGCCGCGCTGGAGCACCGTCTCGCCGGCGCGCATGTCCTCGCCCGCGTATCTGACGTCGCAGCCGGGTGCACCTCGCTGCGGACCTCGACCATCCCATCTCGCGACCGCGTCTCCTCCACGCGGACCACCGCGTCGGCCCCCGGCGGGGATCACCGCGCCGGTCGAGATCGCGATCGCCTCTCCGGCGCGCAGGCCGGACTTCGCCGGATGGCCGGCGCGCGACTCGTCCGACGATGCGCAGCCTCACGGGCGACTCGCGTCGGGCGCCGCGGGTATCGGCGGCGCGAACCGCGAAGCCGTCCATCGCAGAGCCGTCGAAGCGCCGGCACGTCTCCAGGGCTGAGCACCTCCTCGGCGAGCACACGCCGAGGGACTCCGCGCAGCTGCACGCGCTCGCTCGGCAGCGGCGACACGTGCTCGAGGACCAGGCGCCGCGCCTCCTCGATCTCGATCATCTGCCGGCCACCTCTGCTCGGCACTCTATTCGCCGGCAGCTCGGCGTGGGCGGCGTCGCCGGGCGCGTGGCAGCGCCGTGACCCCAGTCGCGCGCGCATGCTAGACCTGATCGCGTGGGTGCGTCGCCGCATGACCCAGCGCCCGGCGTCGCGATCGGCGTCGTGCTGGCCGGCGGGCTCGGGGAGCGGATCGGCGGGTCCAAGCCGCTCACGGAGCTGGGCGGGCGACCCATGA
This sequence comes from uncultured Solirubrobacteraceae bacterium, assembly GCA_963756205.1. Taxonomy (GTDB): domain Bacteria; phylum Actinomycetota; class Thermoleophilia; order Solirubrobacterales; family Solirubrobacteraceae; genus Palsa-744. The sequence goes on along the minus strand of CAVWMU010000004.1, from coordinate 60,897 downwards.
TCTCCTACCCCCTGGCGGCTCTGCGCGCGGCGGGACTGCACGCGATCGTTCTCGCCAAGGCCGACTCCGCGCTGCCGGAGCTCTCCTGCCCGGTGCTGCGCGAGCCGGAGTAGCCGAGACACCCCCTGTGCGGCGTCACGACGGCGCTGCGCGAAGCCGCCGGCCGGCCCGTCGTCGTCGTGGGCTGTGACATGCCGTTCGCAAGCGGGCCGCTGCTCGCGTGGCTGGCCGGACTCGAGGGTCTCGTCGTGCCCGAGGTCGGCGGGCGGCTGCAGCCGCTGCTCGCCCGCTACGAGCCCGCACACGCCGGCGCGCTCGAGCTCGCCCTCGGCAGCGGCCGCTCCATGCACGACGCGGTCCTCGCACTGCGACCGCAGATCGTCGGTGAAGGCGCCCTCCGGCGCTTCGGCGACCCGGGCAGGCTCTTCTTCAATGTCAACGACCAGGCCGACCTCCGCGCTCGCCGAGCGGCTGCTCCTGCGGGACGAGTGACGGCGGCCATCGCCCCACGGGTACGCTCGACGTGCAGCCATGACCGCCACGCTCGATCAACTGGCCCGTCCCCTGCGCGACCTGCGCATGTCGGTCACCGACCGCTGCAACTTCCGCTGCTCCTACTGCATGCCGATGGAGATCTTTGGACGCGACTTCGCCTTCCTGCCCCGCAGCGAGCTGCTCTCCTTCGAGGAGATCCTCCGCTTGAGCCGCCTGTTCGTCGCGGAGGGCGTGACGAAGGTGCGCCTCACCGGCGGCGAGCCCCTGCTGCGCCGCGACCTGGAGCGGCTGGTGGAGATGCTCGCCCGCCTGGACGGAATCACCGACATCGCGCTGACCACAAACGGCGCGAGCCTCGTCTCCAGGGCTCGGGCGCTGGCGGACGCCGGCCTGAGCCGTGTCACGGTCAGTCTCGACGCGCTCGATGACGGGGTGTTCGCCGCGATGAACGGCGTCGGCTTCCCGGTCGCCAGGGTGCTTGCCGGGATCGACGCCGCCGCCGATGCCGGCCTCGCACCGGTGAAGGTCAACATGGTTGTCAGGCGCGGCGTCAACGACCACTGTGTCCTTGAGATGGCCGAGCACTTCCGCCGCCACGGCCATGTCGCTTCGTTTCATCGAGTACATGGACGTGGGGACGACCAACCGCTGGAGCCTGGCCGACGTGGTTCCGGCCGCCGAGATCCTGCGCACGATCGACGCCTGCTGGCCGCTGGAGCCGCTGCCGCCAGGCTATCCGGGCGAGGTGGCCACCCGCTACCGCTACCGCGACGGCGCCGGGGAGATAGGCCTCATCGCCTCGGTCACCCAACCGTTCTGCGGAAGCTGCACGCGCGCCCGCCTCTCCGCCGAGGGCAGGCTCCACACCTGCCTGTTCGCGACGTCCGGACACGATCTCCGCGCCCTGCTGCGAGGCGGAGCATCCGATCGGGAGATCACCCGACGCCTACGCTCGATCTGGGCCGGGCGGGCCGACCGCTACTCGGAGGCGCGCACCGCTATGGCGCCGGGCAGCCTAAGGTCGAGATGTCCTATATCGGCGGCTGACGCGCCTCCGCGGCACCCGGACCCGCTCCTCCCTCTTGGGCTCACGCTGCAGCGACTCACCAGCCCCGTGCTCGGTCGCTGGCCAGACGGCGATGTCCTCTGGCGTCACCTCCACGCGCAGGACTGTCCGATCTCCAGGCGCCGGTCCTCGCGTCGCGCAGCGTGAGCTGCAGGCCACCCTCCAGGGCGAGCGTCAGCTCGCGCGCGCTGCCGAGGTCGACGTCGTCGATCAGCGTTGCCGCGTAACGCCCGTCCGGCGCGAGGCGGATGTGCTCGGAGCGCACGCACCAGACGACCGGCGTGCCCTGCGCCACCCCGCGCGTGGGCGCAGCGATCTCGACGCCGTCGCTGAGAATGCGGTCGGGTGCGACGGTGACGCCGCGATGGGTGTTGGCGATGCCCAGCAGCGCGGCGATCTGCGGAGAGCCTGGGGCCCTGAAGATCGACTCGCGGGTGCCCGCCTGCAGCACGCGCCCGTCGCCCAGGACGACGATCTCATCGGCCAGCAGGGCGGCCTCCTCGGGATCGTGGGTGACGATCACCGTGCTCAGGCCGACCTCTTTCTGCAGCCGGCGCAGGTCGCGTCGCAGCCGGTCGCGCACGGGGGCGTCGAGCCCGGTGAAGGGCTCGTCGAGCAGCAGCAGCTGTGGCTCGACCGCCAGCGCCCGGGCAATCGCGACGCGCCGTTGCTGGCCTCCTGAGAGCTCGTCGGGATAGCGATCCTCGAGGCCTGCGAGGCCCAGGCGCTCGATCCACCAGGCGGCCAGCCCCGGTTGTGCGCGGGGGGCGAAGGTGACCTGGCGCCACACGGTCCGCCGCGGCATCAACGCCGAGTGCTGGGGCACGTAGCCGATGCCGCGGCGATCGGGGGGCAACGGGTGAAGCGCCCGCGCGCCGGCCTGGATGTGTCCCTCGCCCTGCATCGAGGCAAGCCCGGCGAGCAGGCGCAGGGTCAGCGTCTTGCCCGCCCCCGATGGGCCCAGCAGAGCCAGGCGCGGGCTGCGCGCGCGGTGAGCGACGTTCAGCGAGAAGCCGCCAAGCTGCTTGGCCACGGCGAAGTCGAGGGCTGCCGGTTGACGGGGTGAAAGCGCCTGCGGCGCGGGGGTCGGCGTGTGCCCTCGTCCTCGCCGCGGGATCGGCAGCTGCATGAGCAGCATGACCGTCAGGGCGGCGAGCAGGGCGGCCGCGATCGGCAGCATGGTGCCCGGCAGGCCGGTCTCGTCGAACTGCACGAAGGTGAACACGGGCAGTGAGAAGGGGTGGTAGGCGAGGATCACGGTGGCGCCGAACTCCGAGAAGGCGCGCAGCCACGTCAGCAGGATCCCGGCGGCGATTCCGGGCAGCGCCGCGGGCACGGCGACACGCGCAAAACGCGCCAGGCGCCCGAACCCGAGCGTGGCTGCCACATCCTCCAGGGCCGGGTCGACGGCGGCGAAGGCGGCACGCGCGGCGATGATCAGGAATGGGGCGGCGACGAAGATCTGGGCGAGAATGATCCCGCTGCGCGTGTCGGTCAGCTTGCCGTCGAACAGTTCCCCGAGGATCGTGAAGGGACCGACTACGTAGAGCAGCAGTATCCCGCTCATCAGAGTTGGCAGGGCCAGCGGCAGGGCCACCAGCGCCAGCAGCACCCGCCCTATGACGCCCCGCCTGCGGGCGAGCAGATAGGCCAGCGGCGTGCCCAGCACGGTGATCACCGCGGCCGAGATCGTCGCCGTGAACAGCGACGTCGCCAGCGCCGAGCCGAGCCCGGGCGCGGGCTGGGCCCCGCCCGTCAGGCGCACCACGAAGGCGACGATCGGGACCAGCAGGTACAGGCCGAGCAGCCCGCCCAGCCAGGGCAGCGGGCTGCTCACCCGGGCGCGCATGTGCTAGCCCGCGCCCACGATGCTGCGCAGGCCCGCGGGCACGGCCGCGGCGTCGCCGGAGAATTTGGGCTTGACCGGGACCAGCCCGTATTCCTCTTCCACGGCCTTGCGCTTGGGGCTCAGCAGGAAGGCCACGAGCGCTTCAGCCCCGCTCTGGTTTTCGGCGTTGTTGAGGAGCGTGACGGTGTAGTCGGCGTACTTGAACACCGGCGTCAGGGGAACCGTCGGCAGGTGCGCCTTCTTTGCCTCGACCACGTAGAAGAAGCCGGCGTCGAGCTGTCCCGCCTGCAGGCGCCCGAGCATGGAGGTCTCTTCGAAGACCGGGAAGTGCTTCAACGCCTTCGTGAGCTTCGGATCGTGCAGCTTCTTGGCGGCGGCGTCGATCGCTTCGACGGTCAGCCTGCCCTTGGGGTCCGCCTTCGGTTCGGTGCGCCCCACCAGGATGCCGGGCTCGGTGATGACCTTGTACCACGGCTTGCCGGCGGCCAGCTGCTTGCCGAACTTCGTCTTCGGGTCATAGCCCAGGACGAGGTCTGAGGAGGTGAAGGTCGAGTACCAGGAGACCCAGTTGCCGTTGGCCGCTCCTTCCAGTTCGTTGTCGGCCGACGCGGCCGCGCTGACGAACACGTCGGCCTGGCGCACTTTGCCCTTGATCGCGGCTGCATCTTCGTTGGATCCGCCGCCGAAGCCTTCAAACGGGTATCCGGTGGCCTTGGTGAATTCGGGGCCCAATGCCTTTTCCATGATGTCCACCAGCGAGCCGGCGTATATGGCCGTCACCTTCGCGGCCGCTGTGCGGGCAGTCGGCGCGCCCCGCCCAGACGCCGCCGCCACGCGGGCTGCCGGCGAGCGCGATGGTCGCCGCGGCTGCGAGCGTCAACGCCCCGCAGCCCCCCGCCATCCATGCAATCCGCCTTCTCGATGCGATCTTTCTCACGGCCTCCCCTTTCAGTTGACTTCAGTCGGACTGCGACACTCGAGGCCCTTCGTTTCGCGCTTCGCTCGACCATCACGGACGTCGCCTTCACCAGCGCGGTGGCCTCCACACCGGCGGCGAGGCCCAGCTCCTCGACCGAGTCGCGCGTGATCGCGGCGGTCACCAGGAACGGCCCCGCCTGGATCTCCACGAGTGCCATCACGCCATCGACCTCCACAGAGCGAATCGTGCCGGCGAAGCGGTTGCGAGCTGAGCTGGCCGTACCGGTCCGATGGCGCCGGGGCCTCGCCGTCAGCCGGCGTACCTCCGCCTCGGAGACACGGCGACGATTGCGCTCGTCGCGGTGGGTTCGCAGCTTGCCCGCGCGATCCCAGCGGCGCAGCGTGTCGGCGCTGACGCCGATGGCGTTGGCTGCTTCTCCCGAGGGACATGTCTCTCGCCATCTGCATAAGTATTGCTTATGCAGCCCACGACTGGGCCCCGACGCGTCCGGCCTCGACGCATCCGGCCTCGTCGCATCCGGCCTCGATCGTCGCGGCGCTGACGTCGACCCGTGGCGGGCCGACGTCAGCGCGCCTCGCTCGCTGTCCCACCCGCCCTGGTCGGCGCCCGAGACTCGCGCGGCGATCTCGTTGACCTCGTGCAGCGATCTGCCGCTGATCGCCTGCGAGCCAGGCCGCGATCGGCGCGGCGGTCCGTTCGGAGGCGTGCGCGGCGGTCGCCGCCAGCTCGAGGATCGCGTTGACCTCGTCCTCGCCGGGGGCGGAGCGACCGAGCGCCTCCGCGAATGCCTCGATCCACTGCTCGGCGGTCATGTTCGTGTGCTCTCCTTCTCGCGTTGGAGTCCCCGTCGGGTCGTTCCTCGGCAGGCTACCCGGCCTCGATCGTTGGCGTGCAGAGAATCCGGGTCCCGCCTCGCTGAAGCGTCAGGACCCTCGCGACGGGCCGGTGTGGTCGGCTCGCCACCTGGTCGGCGCGCTGTCACAAGATCGGTGTTCGCGCAAACCTGCCTATAGATGCCCGACCGAGGTGATGATCCCGACGAGGCGCTCGTGGTTGCGATAGCGGCCCGGGATGACGCTGCGTTCGTGACGCTTTATCGCCGCTACCTGCCGGTGGTGCTGCGCTGGTGCCTGCGGGAGACCGGCAACCGGGAGATTGCCGCCGATCTGTCGGCTGAGGTGTTCGCGGCGGCGTTGATCTCCGCGCGGCGCTACCGCCCGCAGCGGGGGTCAGTGCTGGCGTGGCTGCTCGGAATCGCGCGCAACAAGCTTCTGGAAAGCAAGCGGCGAAAGCGCGTGGAGGACTCCGCTCGGCGCAGGTTGCACCTCGAGCCAGTTGCGCTGAAGCAACGGCGACCTCGACCGGGTGGAGGAGCTCGCGAGCCTCGACGAGGACATCCTCGCGCTCGCCCAGGGCCTGCCGACACCGCTGCGCGAGGCGCTCGAGGCGAGGGTCGTGCAGGAGCGCCCCTACGAGGAGATCGCTGCGGATCTGCGCTGCTCGCAGTCGGTCGTTCGCCAGCGCGTCAGCCGTGCCCTGAAGAGCCTGAGGTCCCAGATGGAGGAGCGATGAGCGACTACTTCGATCGGGTCGAGCAAGGTCTGCGCGAGGCCGTGCGCCGCGGGGCCCACGTGCCCTGGTATCTGCGTCTGCGCCCACGGCCATCGCGTCCGGCGGCGGTTGCGCTCGCGTGCCTGGTCGCCGCGGGATCGGCGCTCGCCGCAACCGGCGTGCTGCGCACCGGCGAACCGGTGGGAGCGACCGTGCTTGCGATTCCCAATGCCGACGAAGGCGTCGCGATCCCCGGGAGCGAGCATCTGCTGGGGTTGCGCGTGGCCGATCCAGACGGCGGGCCGCCATGGGGACTGCGGGTCCTGAGGACGACCAGAGGACTGATGTGCCTGCAGGTCGGGCGCGTCGTCGATGGGCGCATCGGCGTGCTGGGGCGAGACGGCGCCTTCGACGACGACGGCGCCTTCCACCCGCTGTCGATGGACTATCTGGACGGGAGCGGCTGCGCTACCGAGGACGCTCACGGTGACGCGTTCGTCAACGAACAGCTGCACGGGATGCCGGCAGGCGCGCTGCTCGGAGACCAGCGGCATGTCTCTGGAGGCTGCTACACGGCGGAGTTGCCGTCACGGTCCTGTCCAGCATCTGATCTGCGCGACATCTACTACGGGCTGCTCGGACCCGACGCGATGAGCATCACCCATGTCACCCCCACCGGAGGAGTGGCTACAACGCCGACCGCGGGCCGCGACGGCGCCTATCTCATCGTCCTACCGCACACGACGACGCCCTGCGGCTCCTACCATCCGTTCTGCGTCCCCAGCCAGCGCTACTCGACCGGTGGCCCCGAGCTGGAACCATCTGAAGTGATCCACGCGGTCAGCTACCGCGGAGCGCAGCGCTGCCAACTTCCGACCCCAGCCGACCTCGCGCGTCTGCAGGGCATCAACAGCGCGAGGTTTCGTGCCGTGCTCCGCGCACGCTCACCCGCGATCTATCGAGTCCTGTATCGAGACGAACGCTACGTGCGCGGCTCACAACACGCATTGACGCCGAGCGAGGCCCGCATCTTCGCAACGCTCCGTGCCCCATACATCCGAGCCCTTTTTCGCAGATGCCCGGCGGTGGGCTACGTCGCCGCGCCAGCCCCGCAGCTCACCCCGGCCCGACTGGCGAGCTCGGTCAGCGTGCGGGCCGAGCCGGCACTGTTCTACTGCGAAAAGCGAGAAGAAACAAGGCCGTGTGACGCGGGCGTGCCCGCCGGCTACAAGCGGATCGACATGCGCGGCGGAGCATCCGAGCTGCTGCTGGTGATCGAATTCACGGCGCGCGCCGCCGTCACGAGCTTCGACAGCCACTACGAGATCAACATCAGCGGCCCGAGCGATCCGACCGGCCCGCAATGCCCGGTCTCGGGAGAAAAGAGCTTCGGCCCGACGCAGAAGAACCTCCGCGCCGGCCAACGCGTTCGCTTCACCCAGTTCGTGCACCCAGGGTGTCCTGGCCGCGCGCGCGTCACCGTCGGGTTTGTCACCGTCGACGGGCCCTCCGGAGCGACGCCAGTACCTGGGCTGCCCGGCCAGAGCGCAGAAATACCTGTAGGAGAAAGGAGCTTCCTGGTTCCGTGACCGCTGAGCCAAGAGGGCGTCCGAACAACTGTGTAGGCGGGCCGCTTCATAGGATCTCTGAGATGGTCCATCCAGAGCGATCGCCGTCAGCGGGTGCCCTCGAGCAGGTGCGGCGCCTGGCCGGATCGTCGGCCACGATTGACTCGGTGGTGAGACTGGAGGGCGGCCAGCACGCCGCCACATGGAGGGTGGACACCGCGAGCCCTGCGCTCACAGTCGTCGTTCGGCAGTTCCCGGTTGGCGACCCGGCCGGTGCGTGCGAGCCGCGGGTCTTGCGGGCGCTTGACGGCCTTGGAGGGTTGGTGCCGGTGCTGCTGGGCAGCGACCTGGCTGGCCGGTGGTCGGAGTGTCAGACGACGCTGATCAGCTGGCTTGACGGCCAGGGGGACATCGCGCCCGCTGATCCCGACGCTTGGGCGAGGCAGCTCGGTCACGCGCTGGCCTCGGTGCACGCGGTGCCCAGCGACCGGCTGTCTGCTCTGCCGCGCGTGTTCGACCAAAGCGGCGGGTCTCCCGAGGTTTTGGCGGGCCCGCTCGCGACGCGAATCCGGTGTGACTGGTCGCAGATAACCGCCGCCCCGGGGGTGCTCACGCACTGCGACTACTGGTCGGGCAACGTCGTCTGGCGAGACGGAGTGCTGGCAGGCATCGTCGACTGGTCAGGCGCAGCGCGCGGTCCGCGTGGATTTGACGTGGGCTGGTGCCGTCTGGATCTCCACCTCCTCTTCGACGAGCGGGTCGCCGATGTCTTCCTCGCGGCCTACGAGGATGCGACCGCTCACCCGGTTGCCGACATGGGGCTGTGGGATGGCTGGGCGGTCGCGCGCTCGCATGACATGGTCGAAACCTGGGCGGCGAACTACCGGCCCTTGGGCCGGGCAGACCTCGATGAGCGCGAGCTTCGGCGGCGTCATTCCCAATGGACAAGCCGTCTCCAGGAGCAAAGCTGACAGCGACCAGAAACGGGGGAGACGGGCAGAGCCAGTTCCTTCCGATAAGAGCAAGCGCTTCGACGGTCGAGACGCGCGCAGCCGCCTTGGACGACGAGCGTGGTCCTGACTCGGGCGCGCGAGACGACCGCATCGCCACGGCGACGCGGAAGTCACGCCTGCTGCTCGTCCATTGCGCTAAGTGAGCCTGGTCGATGTTTCCACGACCTGCGCCACACGTTCGGGACGCTGTGCGCGGCGAGCAGCGTTCCGGTCAACGATATTCGCGTCTCTATGGGCCACGCCAGCCTGTCAACGACCGAAATCTACATGCACGACGCTCCCAAGAATGATGCTGCTCAGCGGCTGACGGCGGCGTTCGGAGTCGCCTCCGCCGGCGCACCTGTGTGCATCACGCTGTTGCTTGAGGGATTGGGGCCGGCGGCGCGACACATCCGGCGGGAAGTCGTGGCGACGGGGAGCCTGTTCCGCTTTCAATCACGTGCGGTGAAGCGGCCCACGCGCGCTGACAGATGGGCTAGGCTTCGGTGATGGCTGAGGTAGATGACGTCGTCGCGGGGGTGGAGGCGGGGGACGCGCAGCGGCGTCTCAGGGAGGCGCAGCTCTACGACGACGGCATGGTCTGGGCGGCTAGTAACCGGTGGAACCAGAGGGTTTCGCATGTCTTTCTCGGGCGCAACACGATTCGCGGAGAGGAACGGTTCAGGCAACTGCTGGAGGACAAGGTGCGCGGGCGTCGCGCCATGGACGTCGGTTGTGGGCCGGGCGCGCTGACAGGCGAACTGCACGCACTCGGCGCTGGCTCGATCTACGGGTTCGACGTGTCGGCAAACGAGGTCGAGAAGGCGCGCGCGAGCTATGGGGACCTGGACGGCGTCAGCTTCGGCGTGCACGGCGCAGACGAGCCGATCGAGGGGGAGTTTGATGTGATCGTGGGTCGCTCAGTGCTGCACCACTTCGACTTCCGGACAGCGCTCCCGCGACTCTATGAGTGCAATCTCGCACCAGGCGGACGGATGCTCTTCATGGAGCCGATGAGCCACCCGATGACGCTCGCGTTTCACCGCGTGGTGCGTTCTGCCCACACAGATGACGAGTGGCCGCTCACCCCGGCAGACATATCCTGGCTGCGCCACCGCTTCGGAGCGCGTGTGATCCCGATCAATCTCGTGTCGTTCCCGGTCGGCGTCGCCTCGAGCTTCCTCTGCTCTTCGCCGGACAACCTCGCCATGCGGCTTTCCGACACGGTCGACACCTGGCTAGAGCGGCGAGAGCGGATGACTGCGCGAGGACGACAAGGCCTGATTGTCATCGATCGGCCTGGCGCGCTCGGCGGACGCAAGCCGCGGTTCGCTAGCTAGCCCAGAGTGCCCGCCGCAGCTCGCGGAGCCTTCTCACGCGGGGACTGGATTGGGCGGTGCGGTGATAAGCGCCAAGCCGGACCGGGGCGCGGGTCAAGCTGCCCTCTTCTATGTCCCGGGACACGGTGGCAGGACACCGCCTGGGCCACTAACTGCCCGGCACGAGGCGGCACCGCGCGGCACCACAGGCCCGTAAGAGCCGCGTCCACGACCAGGCTGCACTGGGCCTGAGCCCCTGGGGCTGGGCGGTTACAGGTTCAAATCCTGTCTCCCCGATAGACCAACGGTCGGTGCAGCGAGATGCGGCGGAGGGCAGCGTCGGGAGCACGACGGAGCCACCGAAGAGACGACCGCAACGGACGATAGTCGAGCGCGTCGGCTGACGCTCGTCAGACGATTGCTTTCGCCGGCGCGATGGAGAAGCCTGGACGCCGCCAACGCCGGCTGCTCCGGTTCGTCCGTTGCGAGCGCCACGTCACCCCGGCGGCGACGCTCGGTCGCGCAGAGAGGCAGCATCCGGCTACGAGCTCGTACCGATAGCGTTGTGTCAGCCATGCTCCACCTCCGTCTCTTGGTGCTGATCGGGATCGGTGTTCTTGCCGGGGTCGGCGCCGTCAACGGCTCCACATCGGACGAAGCGATCAAGAGCGCCGCCGTTGCCCCGTATGCCGACTTTGCGAGCAAGGACGCGAAGAGCCTGTGCGAAGACTTCGTGCCCGCCGTGGCCGCCAAGCTCGCCAGGTCGGTGAGTGCCGGCAAAGGCTGTGCGGAAGCGGCAGCCGAAGCGTTCGCTCGATACGAAGTGCTGGTTCTCGGGCCAGAGCCCACCGCGACCGTGCGTACTGTCTACTCGCGGCTACACCGCGCCTGGGTGGAGCTGCTCTTCGGCCGAGGAGAGACGCTTCAGGTCGAAGTGAAGCGTGTAGCCGGTCGTTGGCGCGTCAGCTCGGCCGCCTTCTTGTCGCTCTTCACTTGTCCGGATGTACCGGCCACCACATGCCACCCGGGATCGAAGGTGCTCTGGCTGGCCAGCATCGAATCGGCGGAAATGACCTTCATCCCCAAGGCGGTGCGTCTCAGCGGCGGGCGCGAGCTACGTGAATACGAAGCCGGAAGCCGCCTAGCGGTGCGGTCCGGCTGCCTGGCATGCCATCGCATCGGCGGAGACGGCAACCATGGGCCGGGATCGAATCTCACGCACGTTGGAGCGCAGCTTGACGACCAGCAGCTCCTTCAGGCGCTGATCGACCCGCGAGCGCCGATGCCGTCCTTCAAGCATCTGCCGCACGCCAAGCTCGCAGCGCTGATCCGCTTCCTCGCGCTACTCCGATAACGCGTGACTCATTCAAGGGGCGGTTGGGGCTGGATTTCGCCGAACATGGTGCCTCCCTGGCCGCGCGATTTCAGCTCGATGAGCGCCGAAGTCGCCGTCAGCGGGATTCGACCTTCGTCGTGATCCGTTGGGTTTCGGGAAGCACGAAGAGCTGCTCCTCCTCCCGTTGGTGGCGCCGCTTGTACCAGCTCTCGACGAGTCCGGCCGGCACCGCAGTCACGGCTGCGGCAAGCACTCCCGTTGCGAACGAGTGGTGACTTGGGAGCGTCAAAGCCACGACCCCGGCGACGAAGCCAATTGCGAGCGTCACCGACCTCGGCGCGTGTGTGCGCCGATCGTTATGCACGAACCGCCGCCACCAGCGGATCGGCTCCTCTGCAAACGGGTCCGACATCGCGTGACTGCAAAGGCTAGCCGCCGTGAGCGTGAGGACGCAACACCTGCGGCAAGCAGCTCGTCAGCGAGGCGAGACTTCCGCTTTGGTGGGGAAGTTGGCGCGCCCGCCCGCACTAGCAGACGCCTGCTCAGGACGGAGGCTGTCGCGTAAACCTGGGGTCGTCCGGTGGGTATGAGCGCTGGCGCGCTCGCGGGATCAGCGCCGACGGTAGGCACTTCGGCGGCCGGGACCCGGACCCCTTCGTGCTGCCAGAGAGCCCGCAAGGGATCGCCAACGCCACCGCCCCGGGGTCGCGCAAGGTGAAGGCTCCGTGCGGGTACATGCAGGCTATAACGCGCAGGCCGTCACGACCGCCGGGCAGATCGTTGTCGCGGCCGAGGTAACAGTGACCTGCTCAGATTCCACTCATCTCGCGCCGATGATCACCGCCGCGTGAGGAGCTACGCGCCGCCAGGATCAAGCCGCCAGAGGTCGTGGTCGCCCACGCCGGCTATCGGAACGGCGCGCACATCGAGCAGCTCGTGAGCCACAGCGTCCAGACGCTCGTCTGCCCAGAGGCGCTCAAGCGCGAGACGCCCAGGCCCGGATGCGACAACGGTCTCTACGCGTCTATGCGCCGCGTCCTTGAAGCGAGGCCGGTCACGCGCTCTACAAGCAGCGCCAACCCGCGGATCGAGACCGAGGTAGCCCACGAGCTCGCGGGAGCTATGGAAGCGACGAATATCCCCGACCGCGGCCAAGAACGTCTGCGCGCAGATCACATTGACCCCGGGCACCGTCAACAACCGTCGCGCGGGCACAGACTCCAGGGCGTCCGCGGCGATCAGCGCCTCGACCGCTGCGATCTCCTCATCGAGGAACTCGATGTGGCGCAACGCGGCCGCTACCGTCTCCTGCTCCGCGAGCGGCAGCTCGAGCTCGGAGAGCCACTCGCGGACTTTGATCCCGAACAGGTCAGAGAACGCGAGCCGAGCGATCCGAGATCACAACATGGCCCGTTGCAGCGGCCTCGTAGTGAGAATCACGACGAATGCACCTAAGTGGACACTACTCAAACCATTCCCCAGCGTTCACGGGCGTTCTCGATGCTTTTCCGGGAGGTTTTCTGGATCAGTGTGGCCGGCACCGACCCGTGCCTGAGGCTCCGCGGCCGATTCGCCTCGGCAACGGCGTGGTTCAGAGGGCCGTGGTCAAGGCCTTGGTGCAGGCTGAGCACCCAATGGACGTGGGGGAGGTGCACACGGCAGTCGAAGCACTCCTGGGACATGCCGTCTCCCGGGATTCTGTCTGCAGCTGTCTATCGACCGGTGCTCGCGCGCCGCGGTCCCATTTCGAGCGAGTCGCGCCGGGTCGGTACTGGCTCGCGTCGTGTGCGCCCGCCTGAATGAACGCCTCTGCACCCCTTGCTTGTTGGTGGCGGTAGCCGCGGGCAGCGAGGGGTCATCCCGGCACGCGCTGCGCGGCGGCGCCTCTCAGGCCTCCGGGATCTCGCGGCCGAACGCCTCCAGCGTGATCGCGTCGGGCTCGGGTCCGCCGCGACGGCGGGTGTCCAGGGAATCGATCGCGGTCATCTCGTCGGCGGACAGCTTGAAGTCGAACACGTTGATGTTCTCTGCGATGCGGCTGGGCTTGGTGGACTTCGGAATGACCGAGCGACCGTGCTGCAGTCCCCAGCGCAGCATCACCTGCGCTGGGCTCTTGCCGTGGGCGCGGGCGATGTCTGCGATGACCGGGTCGTCAAGGGTGCTGCCGCGGCTACCGTCGCGGTAGAACGTGATGCCGCCGATCGGTGACCAAGCCTGCGTGAGGATGCCGCGCTTGGCATCGAACTCTTGGACCTCTCGCTGCTGGAAGTAGGGGTGGCACTCGATCTGGTTGACCGCCGGCACCACCGTCGCTTGCTCGAGAAGGTTCGTGAGGTGCTCGACCATGAAGTTGCTGACCCCGATCGCGCGGACCTTGCCGTCGGCTAGCAGCGTCTCCAGCGCACGGTAGGCCTCCAGGGCCTGGTCGAACGCCGACGGGAGTGCCTGGTGCAAGATCAGCAGATCGATCTGATCGACGTCGAGCTTTCGGGCGCTCTTCTCGAAGGCGTGCAGCGTCTCCTTGTATCCGTAGTCGCTGATCCAGACCTTGGTCTCGAGGAAGACCTCCGCACGAGTCACCTCGGCGCTGTGGACCGCCTCGCCGACCTCGCGCTCGTTGGCGTAGGCGGCCGCGGTGTCGATTAGTCGGTACCCGGCGTCGAGTGCGCTACGGACGGCGTTCCGAGTCTCGTCGGGGGGCGTCTGGAAAACCCCGAGGCCAAGCGCGGGCATCTCGACGCCGTTGTTGAGGATGATCGTTTCCATATTCGGCCTCTCCGTTGACTTTGGTGGCGAAGCTAGGATTCGGGCGCCGCTACGCTTCCCTTGCGCTCAGGTGCTGCACTCCAGCCGTGTGATGGGTTGCCGGTCAAGCGTCATTGGCGGAGCGGGCGATCTCGACGTCGTCGGGCGTGGCGGCCCAGCTATCGAGTAGTCGCAGGGCCTCTTGGGAGCGGCTTCCGGCCTCGGCGGTGTAGACGTTGATGGTGAGTCCGTTGTCTGCCGAGAGTTGGAGCACCTCGTAGCTGAGCTCGAGATCGCCGACGATCGGGTGATGCAGGCGCTTGGTCCCGGTCTGGTGGAAGCGGACGTTGTGTGCGGCCCAGCGGCTCCGGAACTCGGTGCTGCGGGTGGACAGTTCGCCGACGAGGTCTGTGAGGCCTCGGTCGTAGGGGTTGCGGCCTGCGTCGGAGCGCAGGTGGGCAACGAGCTCGTCGGCGACGCGGTCCCACTCCGTGTAGAACTCGCCGGCGGCGGGGTCTAGGAAGAGGAACCGTGCGCTGTTGGCGGGTTGCTCACGGCTGTCGAACAGCGGGGCATAGAGGGCGCGGCCGAGATGGTTTGCGCCTATGTAGTCGCCGCGTGTGTTGCGCACGGTTGCCGGCGTGTCCATTGAGTCAAGGATGCGCTGGACGACCGGGCGGACAGGCTGTCTCGCCGGGCTTCGGCGTGCTCGCGGCGATGCAGGCCCGGCCGTGCGCGCAAGGTCAAAGAGATGCGTGCGTTCGGCGTCGTCGAGCTGGAGGGCTCGGGCGAGCGCTTCGAGTACCTGATCGGAGACGCCGGTCAGGTTTCCGCGCTCCAGGCGCTTGTAGTAGTCGACGCTGACACCGGCGAGCGAGGCGACCTCCTCGCGCCGCAGGCCGGGCACGCGGCGTTTCCCGTATGTCGGGAGTCCTGCCTGCTCGGGCGTGATGCGCGCTCGGCGTGATGAGAGGAAGTCCGCTATGTCGCTCGTCGTGTCCACCACCAGGAAGCGTACGCTGCTCGTGGCGCTGCTGGGGGGCTCTGTGAAACCCCCTTTCACAGGTCCCTTGTGGGCGCTGTCGGCGGGTGCTTGAGTCGTCCTCATGCCAGACCGACAGCCACCAAGGGAGGAAGGAAGGATGGATACGCGCACGTTGGGCAGCGCCGGTCTCGAGGTCTCGGCCCTCGGCTTGGGCTGCATGGGGATGAGCTTTTCCTACGGCCCGCCTGCGGACAGGAGCGAGATGATCTCGCTCGTCCGCTCGGCCGTCGAGCTCGGGGTCACGTTCTTTGACACCGCCGAGATCTACGGCCCGTTCACGAACGAGGAGCTGGTCGGTGAAGCGCTCGCGCCTTTCCGCGACGACGTCGTGATCGCGACCAAGTTCGGCTTCCAGCCAGAGGTCGGCCTGGGCGCCCTCGACAGCCGCCCCGACCACATCAGGCAGGCCGTCGAGGGATCGCTTGCACGACTGAAAATCGACTATATCGATCTGCTCTACCAGCATCGCGTCGACCCCGACGTGCCGATCGAGGACGTCGCCGGAGCCGTAAAGGGGCTGATCGCCCAAGGTAAGGTCAGGCACTTCGGCCTGTCCGAGGCGGCATCGCAGACGATCCGTCGCGCGCACGCCGTCCAGCCCGTCACGGCTGTGCAGAGCGAGTACTCGTTGTGGTGGCGTCAGCCCGAGGCCGAGCTGTTGCCCACACTCGAGGAGCTCGGCATCGGTTTCGTGCCGTACAGCCCGCTCGGCAAGGGCTTCCTGACGGGCAAGATCGACACGAAGACCACGTTTGACGGCTCTGACTTTCGCAACAGGCTGCCGCGTTTCACCCCGGAGGCCCGCGAAGCCAACCTGGCGGTGGTTGAGCTGCTCGGCGAGATCGGCGCCCGCAAGGACGCCACGCCCGCACAGATCGCGCTGGCGTGGCTGCTCGCTCAGAGGCCGTGGATCGTGCCGATCCCCGGCACCACCAAGCCCGAGCGTCTCAGGGAGAACCTGGGTGCGAGCACCGTCCAGTTGACAACCGCGGACCTGACCGACATCGAGAGGGCCGTCGCCCAGATCACGGTCCAGGGGGCGCGTTATCCGCAAGAGCTCGAAGCGCTCGTCGGCCGCTGAGCGTCGTGAAGACCGGGCCAGAGGCGCCGATTCCAAACACGTCAATGAGGAGAGTGTGATGAGCAAAGAGGTGTTGGTCGTTACAGGAGCCGGAGGCATCGGGCAGGCAATCGCCCGCCGCCAAGGACCCGGCAAATCTGTGTTTCTGGCCGACTTCAACGAGCAGACGCTGCAGTCCGCAGCCACTGCGCTGCAGGGAGCGGGCCTCGATGTCACGACCCAGCTGGTCGATGTGTCCTCGCGGGCATCTGTGAGCGCGCTCGCGCGGGCAGCCACGGATCTAGGCAGCGTGACCCAGGTCGCGCATACCGCGGGCCAGTCGCCGACGATGGCGCCCCCGGAGGCGATCCTGACGGTCGACCTGTACGGGACCGCTCTCGTTCTTGAGGAGATGGGCAACGTGATCGCCGCCGGCGGTGCGGGCATCGTGGTATCCAGCATGGCCGGGCACCGACTCCGTGCGCTGGAACCAGGGCAGGACGCCGCGCTTCGTAACACCCCCACGGATGAGCTGCTCGGGCTGCCGTTCCTGACGGGCGAGGCAGTTCCCAACTCAACGGCCGCCTATGAAATCTCCAAGCGCGCGAACAACCTCCGGGTGCAGTCGGCCAGCGTCCAGTGGGGCGACCGGGGCGCTCGCGTGAACTCCATCAGCCCGGGCATCATCGTGACCCCGCTGGCCCAGCAGGAGCTGGACTCAGAGCGCGGTCCGACTCTGCGGGCGATGATCGAGGCATCCCCGGCCGGACGGGTGGGAACAGCGGATGAGGTCGCCTCGGTCACCGCCTTCCTGCTCGGACCGGAGGCAGGCTTCATCACCGGCAGCGACCTGCTCATGGACGGTGGCACGATCGCCGCTCTGCGGTGTGGACGCTGAGAGAGCTCACGCTTCGCGGGGGCGACCGGCGCACTCGAGCAACAGACCTAATAGAGAGGAAACAGCGATGAGAGCAGCCGTGTTCAACGAGCCCCGGTCGATCACGGTCGCCGAGCGTCCGGACGCCGCCATCAAGGAACCGACGGACGCAGTCGTCCGCGTGGTCCTGGCATGCGTCTGCGGCTCAGACCTGTGGTACTACCGCGGCGATTCCCCTTTTACGCCGGGCCCGATCGGCCATGAGTTCATCGGCGTCGTCGAGGATGTCGGCGCGGAGGTCCGGAACATCGCCAAGGGCGACTTCGTGATCTCCCCATTCGCATTCAGCGACGGGACGTGCCCGCACTGCCGGCACGGGATCACGAGCGCCTGCGCGAACGGCGGCTTCTATCCCTCCAACGGTGACGGCGGCCAAGGTGAGGCCGTCCGGGTGCCGCTCGCCGACGGCACGCTCGTGAAGGTCCCTGGCTCCGGACACTCGGATGAGATGCTTCGCTCACTGCTGACCCTGACGGACGTCCTCGCGACCGGCCATCACGCCGCTGTCTGCGCGGGCGTCCAGCAAGGAAGCACGGTCGCGGTGGTGGGAGACGGAGCGGTTGGCCTGTCCGGCGTGCTCGCGGCTTCCCGTCTGGGGGCGGATCGCGTGATCGCACTCAGCCGGCACCCTGAGCGCCAGCGCCTCGCCCGCGACTTCGGTGCGACCGACGTCGTGGCTGAACGGGGGCAGGAGGCGACCGAGAAGGTCTTGGAGCTGACCGCCGGTATTGGTGCTGATGCGGTGCTCGAGTGCGTCGGAACGGGCCTGTCGATGGAGACGGCCTTTTCGATCGCGAGACCCGGATCGATGGTCGGCTACGTCGGAGTACCTCACGGCGTAGAGCCGCCGGTGGCCGACATGTTCTTCCGCAACGTCGGGATGCGCGGGGGCTCGGCCCCAGTGCGCGTATACATACCCGAGCTCCTCGAGGACGTGCTGCAGGAGCGCATCAACCCGGGCCGTCTGCTCGACTTCGAGACCAACCTTGACGGTGTGGGGGAGGCCTATGCCGCGATGGACGAGCGGCGCGCGATCAAGTCGCTTCTGCGGATCGGCACGGTTTGAGCATGAACGCGAAGCGAACCCGGCGGATGCGGACCAAGTACGCCGGTGCCCGTCGCTCGCTGACAAACACAACCGCATGACAGGAGAACAGACATGAAAATCACCCGCAACTCGCTAGCCACCCAGCACGGTCCGGCAGAGTGGTTCACCGGCGACGTGTACGTCGACACCGTTGCTGAGCCAGGCCGTACGTTTCGGCTCGCTGCCGCGAGCGTCCACTTCACGCCCGGTGCCCGCACCGCGTGGCACACACACCCAGCGGGACAGACGGTCTACGTCACCGAGGGAGAGGGTCGCTGCCAGCGACGCGGTGGTCCGATCGAGACGATCCGACCCGGCGATCGGGTGTTCTTCGAGCCTGGCGAGGACCACTGGCACGGCGCCGCGCCCGACAGATTCATGACCCACATCGCGATTCAGCAGCAGGACGAGACCGGCAGTGTCGTCACGTGGGGCGAGCACGTGAGCGACGACGAATACACGACGCAACCAGGGTCATAGGAGATGGAACGGGCCTGCAGGCGCAGCTGATTGGTTGCCGAGGCCATGAGAGGGCACATCGAGCGTCGACTTCGCGGTGTTCGCGTCGACGGCGCCCGCGAGAGCGGTTTTAGTCCGACGACTTAGGTTCCTGAGAAATGTCCTGTGCGGGCAACACGCGGTGCCTTGTCGGTCGCGGCGGCGCCGCGACCGGTTGTCTGGGCGTCCGCTTCATCTCAGCACCAACGTGAAGAGCGCGCGGTCGCCGTGGGCTGCTGGGCTCTCTGCCGGGAGTCGCCCGATGCCGCCCACTTCCCCGTACCTACCCGCTCGGCGGCAGGGGTAAACCCCGGATGCCCGCCCGTGGACGCCTTGTCAGGCTTACCTGAGAAGGGACCCCGGGCCGTGTTCCCGGGCAACGCGTATGCCGACTCTGCATCGACAATGCGGCCGACCGGATGGCGCGGCTTCGCGGCGGTCCTCATGCCGCCGCATGCGGTGGCATGCTCGCGCCGTCTCCGCGTTTACGTCGGGCACCCGCTCTCCGATGGCGTTGCCTTCCGTCGTGAAAGCGCCTGCCCGCCGGGGGGCAGGTCTCGCGCTCGCGTCGGCCATCGCACTTCTCGCCGCACCCGCCGGCGCCTTCGCCGCGAACGCTCGGGTCGTGACGATCACGGGCGTGGTCAAGGCGCCGGAACGGGTCAGCGTTGCCGCGCTGACGCTCAAGGGCGTGATCTATCCGTCTCCCGCAGTCCAGTCGGGGCACTTCACGATCACCGTTCCCGCCGCCGCGGCGGCCACCTTGAACAACGCGACCCTGCAGGTGCTCAGCGCCTCCGGGAAATACCTTGGACCGGTCGTCCTGCGCAAGGCACGGGAACCTGGCCATAAACGTGTGGTGGATGACTTCCTGGGGCTGGCAAAACCGCGCCCGCGGGCGCGGATCAACCTCGGGACGCTGACCGCCGAGAACCACGCGAGCTGGTTCCTGGCACGCGGCGCGTCTGCCAAGGCGATCGGCGCGTTCGTGGTGCGCGCCGCCAACACCGACGGGAGGCCCTACGGCGCGGGCACACTCGGCCTTGTGCCCCACGGCGGCATTCCGGTCGTGAAGCTCAAGCACGCCCAGATCGCGACTTCTGCCGCGACCAGCGCTTCGGGGGCTGAACCGGCCGCCGGCGTCGACGCGGTCTCTTGCCCCAGCACCAACGACCCGGCGATCAACGTCAACGTGCCCGAACCCGGCGCACAAGCAGGGACGTTGCCGGGACAACAGCTGGACTGTTCGGGAGTGCCAAACATGTTCAACGTCGACGTGAACGGCAACGACGTGCTCAACGGCGTCGACACTGCGCCAGCGTCGGAGGCCGCTTCCGAGGCCTCGTTCGCCGGCGCGACCCACGGGTCTTGGTGGGAAGCGGTTAGCTGGTATGCGCCGGAAGGCATAACGACACAGTCCGTGTCGAATTTTCTCGTGCCATCGGTCTCCTTCCCCGGCACACCTAAATTCAGCGCGATGCTTCCGGATATTCACGTACGCGCCAACCAGTTCTTCCCGGGCGACGAATCGGGCGCCGGCGACACCGTGACGGTCAACTGCGAGGGCCTCGAATGGTGCAGCAGTGCGTTTCTGCCCACGGCGGGGAGTCTCGAAAACACGAGGGCGTGGAGCACGACGACTCCGCCTTATTTGTTCCCGGCTCAGCCGGGCGGCGCCTTCGGGGAACAGCTTGAGCTCACGGTTGACCCCAACGAGGCGTACGTGCCGGGGCAGACGGTCCTCCTGACCGACACCAGGGCTTCGGGCGAATCCGCCGAGATCCCGGCGATGGTGCAGCCGTTCCTGCCGTTGCTGCCCTACGTGAAAGGCTTGACCTTCAGTGGCGGCGACAGCCCTTCCTCGGCGCTGGTCACCGACAGCGCCGGCAACCAGGTCAGCGCTTCGCCGACCGGAACCATTACGCTGGAAGTTGAGCGTCCGGAGCGACTTCCGCTCAGCGGAGAGACGTCCACGAGCGGTGTCATGGACGTCGCCGGACTCGCTTACGGTGTCTCGGTCGGTCCCTCCCGGTCTACCTCATGGGGCGGGTTTTGCCCGCAGAGCGCCTACTCCGCGGTTTTGGGGGTGAGCCCCGCGTTCAACGACCCGAGTCTGCCGAGCGGCGGTTGGAGCGATAACACGCTCCACGACTTCGATCCGGCAGCCCCCGGCAATCCCGGTCCAATCAAGTTCACCGTCGACCTGAGCGCGTGTCTCGCCGCTAGCCCGGAAGGTCCCGCGTGGAAGCCTGGCGAAAAGTACTACGTAAGCGTCTATGCCGCGGCCTACGTCGGTCCCGCGATGATGACAACTAACAACTTCACGATCGTTGCCGGATAGCAGCGCCGCCGGACTCGCCGAAGCGGGCCCAAACGCCGCGCACCTGAGCCGTGCTGGCCTCGACGGCCCACGGTCAAGAGGCTGCTCGTCTCATACGGATGCGGGCGCGCTAGAGAACAGCCTTCGCGCGATCGAGTTGGACGACCAGCAGCAGCGCCCGGCGGCACTCCGCTGGCTACTGCTTCGTCCCCGATTGCGAGCGCGTCCGCATCAACGGCTGCGGCTCCCAGGGTGCTGCAAGGCCCCCACGTGGGCGCGAGGCGAACCCCCAACTTCCGCCCCCGCGAGGGTATTGGTGACCAACCAGCCCGAGACCCGGAAAGCGCGGAAAGCAGGGGTGTCGCCTTCGTGATCGCGGGCGCGACGGCGGCTTTCGCGATCGGAGGAGGGTTTGAGTACGGCACCTCTGTTCGCCGCCAATGCAGGCGACGCAAGTACTATCTAACCAAGAGATTCAGGGGTCGTTGGCCCGTCTTGCGAGGAAGCTCTCCGGCTTGAGAGCCAGCGATGCGCCACTGCGAGTGGTCACGAGCCGAAGGCGTCGGGCTCGGCGTCCAGGGTGGGTCCGTGATGCAGTCGTCCGCGTGCTGGCCGATCATGGCGGGCCGATGCGGGTCACGAGCGTCCATGCGGCCGTCGAGGCATTGCTTGGCGAGCCGGTTTCGTCGGACTCGGTCAGTTGGGCTCTCGCTTCCGATGTACGTGGCCCTGCGCCGCTCTTCGTTCGGGTTGCGCGGGGGCGATACGTCTTGGCCTAGATCCGGTGCGCGAATCGATGCTGTCGATCATCTTCTGAAACTCCGGGCTGACGGCTGGTTCCTCCCAATACGACGGGATGCTCCTGAGCCAGAACTCGACGGCAAAGCGATCGTGCTCTTCATCCTTTGATCTGCCGAGGCTCAGGCGAGTGACCGTCTTGTGTGCTTCTACCGCTGCTTTGACCGCTGCTTTGCGTAGTTTGGTCGCCGTGGCCGAGTCGATCGCCTGATCTGAAGCAAAGTCATCGACGGCTCGGGCGACCGCGCCTTGGAGCGCTGCAATCGTGCGTCCTCCGCTGTGGCCTTGGGCTAGATCATCGACGTATTGCGTCAGCGGGTCATTGTCTCGGCTCGGATCGCCGTGGCGTCTGGCGATGAGCAGCTCGTAGATTCGACCACGAATCCGTCGGTTGAGGGATGGCGCCTGTCTGTCGGAGAACGCGCCATCTACGTGCAGAGTCTCGACCCCATTGCGGGCAGCGAGGGCGATCATCTTCGCAGTAACGGCATCGACATCCTGCTCTGAGGAGATCGCGCCGTCTGATCCAGGTTTCTGGCTGGGCGTAGGCTTTGTCATACAGCTACCATGCATCAGCGCATCGTGTGCTGTCAAGTTGTTGGGATGTAGCTGGCAGGCTGAGCAAGTACAGCTACACCAGCTTGACGATTTTTGTGGGGTCCACACGTCGCACAACCGTCAGTGAGTCGGGGTCGATCACTCGCCCGCACTGCGCACAGAAGTAATGATTAGTGGTCCAATCTTTTTCGGTTGGCTCAACTTCATGGTTGCCATCATCTATTGGATAGAACCCGTCGTCACTGGGGGTGTTACCGCATAGACACACCCAAGCGTCGGGGTCGCCCTGTTCATGCTGGATGTGCTCATTTGTCATAAATATATAGTAACTCGATTGAGTCACTGACGCAATATCTACGTGAGCGTGGAAGCCGGTCGCTGACACGAGTGGCGCTATGCGTGACTAGGGCGTGCTACGCCGTCAGTTCCCTACTCACGGGCTGGCTCAACTCTAGAACAAACGCGCCAGAGCTTGCATCGGCGAGGCCGATAGCTTCTCCCTGTACCTTGGCGTACGGATACCGTCGTGTATGTGCACGGGGGTCGAGGTCATTCGATCGGAAAAACCTACTCGCCGCGATGAAGGCACCGTATCGCTGGGTGAATCGAACCGGATAGGCGGTAGCGTCGTCTTTCCGTGTGAATGCAAGCGCAATCGCGGCATTAGTGGAGTCCCAATACATATAGGCCCGCATACCGCGCTGGATGCCGTGGGTAGTAAGGAAATACTTCGATAGCCCGATGTGGCCGGCCTTGGTGATCGATAGCCCTTCAATGATTCGAGGCTGGTCATGGAGCGTTCGTACAAAATCGTAAGTCATTATATGAACTATATGCCAAGCAGTCGTGGTAAATCAATGACTGCTACCCGCTTTGACCGTTGACGCTGTGTGCGTCCACAGGCGGCATTTCACGACGGCTGTTGTCACGAATGTGGCGGTCCTAGCTCCTGATGATCTGCGAGACACGCTGATGGCTCATGCCCATGATCTGTGCGATGGTCTTCATGGGAAGACCATCGTTGTAGGCCGCCCGGATGGTCCCGTCACGCTCGCCCCGCAGTGCTTCGCTTGCCCTCTCCAACGCGGCTTCGCGGCTGGCGTAGTCCTTGGCGAAGGCGGCCAGACGGGCTCTGGCCTCGGGAGCTTGGCGTTCAGGGCGGGCGATCCAAGGATCGTGTAGCCTATTCTTGCTAGTTGGTTAGCATGAACATGGTCACGCTTGAAGGGGCGGTAGCCTTGGTGCCGCGTGATCGCTACGAGACCTCGATCCAAGGAGAACACCGGCAATGCAAGCTCGATCGGTCCTGTCCTGCGTCTCTCTGCTTTCGAGCGTCCGCGTCGCGGTGCTTGCAGGTCTCATGGCGTTGGCGATTGCTTGGGTTTCCACGGCGTCGGCCAAGGCAGCTCCTGAAATCACGAAGTTCAAGGCGACCCCAACAAAGTTGAGCGCGGGTGGCGGGGAGGTACGGCTTTCGGCGCAGCTCCCGGCGGGAGCGACCTGCCAGGTCATCGCAACGCCCTCATATGATGGGCTGCCGGCACCGTTTCCGTGTGGCCCGTCTACCAGCTGGCTGGTGAGCGCACCCCCGAACACGTCAACGGGTACGGTGACGTATAGATACTCTCTTCAAGCGACCTACCCGCTTTCAACGATCACCTCGAAAGCAAGCATCCCAGTATCTGAGTCATCTGCTCCGGCCGTGACGTACGTCGCGCTCGGCGATTCCTTCTCGTCGGGCGAGGGGAACCCAGGAAAACCGCCGAAGGAATGGCTTGATCGTGCCGGTAAAGCTACCGCAGTTGACAACGGTTGCCATCGCTCGCCGATCGCCTATCCGGTCAAGATTGAGAGTTGGCTCAAGAGCAGCGCAACCCAGGCAGCTCTCGGTCTTCCGGCAATGAGCCTTGACTTCCTGTCTTGCAGCGGAGCGAGAACTGAAGACCTGTGGAACTCAGGCGCCCACGGCGCACCTTACTACCTGACGGGGGGTGAGAATCGCGAATGGCAACAAATGCAAGACACCCGTGACCTGGCGAACGCCCGGATTGTGACCGTGATGGTCGGTGGCGACGATCTCAACTTCGGCGACATTCTGTACAACTGTATCTCGCTATCGCACTCGTGTAACGCATCATCCGACGATGGGTGGATTGCCGATCTTCAGCAGAACATCGCAACCCTCAAACCGCTGCTGGTCAAAACATACGAAAAGGTTGCCGCTCTTGCGAAAAACGCAGCAGTGTACGTCGTTGGCTACCCGGATATGTTCCCACCTGCGACCGACCAGCAACGGCTAGGCGAATGCGCGTCGGCGACCATAACCCCTGTAGGCTTGATCGGTGCGCAGGAAGCCAAGTATCTGACGGAACGCCAATCCGAACTCACGAGTGTCGTCAAGGCCGCCGCAGCAGCAGCGAACGTCTACTACATCGACCCCAACGCTCCAGGCAACTTCTCCTTCGGTGGACACGACGTATGCGAGCCGACTGGCTCGTGGTTCAACAAGCCCAACGTGCTCGACACGGAATACTCCTTCCATCCAAACGCAGCAGGCCAGAAGGCCCTCACGGAAGATGTCAAGGCCGCGATTCGCGGCAACGTCGCTCCCTCGCAAAGATGGACTACAGCGACGCTTCCGCTACCCGCCGGGGCAGACCCGAACTCGACCGTGAGCGTACTTGGTGTCACGTGCGCATCGGAAAGCTTCTGTATCGCCGGCGGTAAGTTCTCCGAACCGGCGACACTTTCAGTGGCGCACCCACTGATCGACGCCTGGGACGGCACCCGATGGACCAATCAAACGGCACCAGCCGGCATCGCTGCACTAACGAGCGTTTCGTGCGGGATGCCCTCGCAATGCGTGGCGGTAGGCGAATTGAGCGGCGGGAGTCGTGCCGCCAGCTCAGTGATCTGGAACGGATCGGGATGGACGGCACATGCAATGCCCATCCCGCCGAATGTCTTGCCCGAAGTCTCGATCGAATCTGTATCGTGCGCATCAACGGGATACTGCGAGGCCGTGGGAACAGGCGGTCAGAACGTGGCTCCAGGCATGGTCCCGATCGCCGAGCAGTGGAACGGGTCGGCTTGGGTGGCACAGGCTGCCGCGACACCACAGGAAGACGCCTGGCTCTACGGAGTGTCATGCTCAGCTGCCACATACTGCGTAGCTGTCGGGCAACAGGCCAAGCCCTTCGCATGGGAAGCACTGGCCGAGATCTGGAATGGGTCCACGTGGGCCGAAGTCTCCACGCCGAGCGTCTCGTCAAACTTCGGCAGACTCTTCGGCGTCTCATGCACGACGGAGACTAGCTGCACTGCTGTGGGCGCGAGAGGAGCAGGCTATGAAGGTGAACCTGCATGTCCCATCACCGAGCTTTGGGACGGAAGCAACTGGAAGCTAGACATACCCCCGACCTGCACCGGCCCAACCGCCAATGTGTCGTGCTGGGCAGCGACTGGTTGTCTTGCGAACTTCTCAGGAGACGAAGCATACGAATGGAACGGAGCGGCCTGGACTACAGAAGTGACTGGGCTGCTGGCAACAGGCGGCGGTCCTCTGTCATGCCCTTCGGCGACGTTCTGCGTTGCTTCGGCAAGCAGTGGGCGAACTATCTATCTACGGCGGTGAAGGCGGCTTTTCACGAACACGCCGCACGATCCCCGCTGCGTTCTCGTGCCATCCCTTGCATCGGTGCGACTTTCATAATAATATGTGAAAGTGAAACACAAGCCTGCGGTCAACAAGCGCACCGCACAAAATACAAAATACACACCAACTCGTCGTCAGTGGTCGGTTGACAAGATATTCAAGACCATATATGCCCTAATAACGCTCGCAGTCTTCTTTCTTGTTGTGTCAGTAGCTAGCGGTTCTAGTGGCTTCGGTGAAGAATCGCAGCTCGCTCTCTGCCTATACCTAATACCCGTCCTCTACGCTGTTGTATTCGTGCTGCATCGAACGATACTGGCGATACAGCGCATAAGACATCAACGATCCAGTCGCAGTCGGTGAAGCCGGGATGACATAGGCTATGCACCTCCCTGGTCGTGTAGTACAAGCACAATTGGGCCTCGAAGGACGCGATCAAATCAGCCGATAGCCGACACCGCGCACGTTGATGATCCAGCGTTCGCCCTCGACGCTGAGCTTGCGGCGGAGGCGGCTGGCGTGGCTGTCGAGCGTACGGGTAGTGTTGGGGTCCGGGTAGCCCCACAGGTTGATGAGCAGCTCGCGTTTGGTGAAGACCCGTTCCGGCTTGCTGGCAAGCCAGACGAGCAGGTCGTACTCGCGGCGCCGCAGGGCGAGTGTCCGACCGTTGATCGCGACCTCGCGCGAGGCGGCGTCGACCGTCAGCGAGCGGATACGCAGCGGGCGCTCATGTGAACGACGGGCGTCGGTGCGGCGCAGGATGGCTCGCAGCCGCGCACGCAGCTCCAGATAGGTTGGTGGTGGCGTGAGGACATCGTCGGCGCCGGCGTCGAAGGCGCGCAGCAGGTCGGTTTGGCGGCGGCTGGCGTTGAGCATGATCACGGGCACGTCTGTCGTCCAGTCGGGCGCGTCGTGGGCCGGTCGGCGGATTTGTCGGAGCAGCGCGAGCGGGGCGTGTGGTGAGCCGAGGCTGCCGATAATCAGCGCGCGTGGTGGATGGCACTGCGCGAACTGCGCCGCGTCCTGAGCGCTGGCGAGGAGCTGCGCCGGGTAGCTGTCGGCGAGCAGTTGATCGGCGATGTCTCGGCCGAGGTCGGCGTCGGCCTCGATGACGAGGATTGGCTGGCGGGCAGCCGTCATGCGCTCTCCTGCTGATGTTCTGGCTCCTTGGATGCCGCCGTCAACGTGCTGATGCAGAAGTGGGCGTGCAGGAGTTGATCGACGCGGGAGCGGCTGACCCCGAATCGTCGTCCCGTCTCGGCGACCGTCAGTCCCTCGACGAACCGCAAGCGGAACATCTCGAGCGTGCGCTGATTGGGCACACGACTCCAACCCCAAGGGGTCGGGAGCGTCAGGCCGTGCTTGTTGAGCCGGCACAGCATGTGGTGGACCTCGGCGGGGCCGAAGTCGGGGTGCTGCATCAGCTCGACGGTGGATCGACTGGTCAGCTGCTCGACGTTGACGATGCCCGCCAGGTGCAGGCGATCGAGCGTGGCGGGCCTGAGCCCGAGCCTTTCGACGCGCACAGGTTTGGAGCGCGTCTCAGCTGCTGAACTCTAGTTCGGCGGCACGGCGGGCGGTGCGCGTCGGGAAGACGAACTCGCCGATCCGATGCACCAGGCCCTGCCCGGCCAGCCGGGATACGGCGTTGCGGGCGGCGTCGTGGTTGGCGAGCTCGCGGCCGAGCTCCTCGACGCTCCACGGCCAAGAGGAGGCGTCATCGAACATGAGCAACAGAACGGTGCTGTCGGTGTGGCGCTCGGCTTCGCAGGGATCGTGCAGCGACTCGCGTGGCGTACTCTGATCGGGCATGGGAGATACCACCTCCTGTGCATGGCCCGAGCGGCGCCTTCAACCGTCGCTCGGGCTACTTTTGGTCACGGACGCGCCCAGGCTACGGCTGAGGGCCTTGCCCACGCAAGGTGTCGCAGCGACGCTCAGCGCCAGCGCAGTGGGCTACCTGCGGGATGGCTGATCTTGTGGCTGGAGCAGGCTCAGCGGGTCGAGATCAAGTCGGCTGGCGATGCGCTCCAGGCTCTTGAGCGTCAGGTTGCGCTCGCCTCGCTCGATGCCGCCCATGTAGGTGCGGTGGACGCCGAGGACGTCGGCGAACGCCTCTTGGCTGAGTCCTTTGGCTTCTCGATAGGTGCGCAGGGTTCGGCCAACGGTGCGCTGTAGATCGCCTTCCACACCGGAAAACGTCCCGAATTGCTACTTGACAGTCTACAGACCTATAAGTAGCGTAGGCGCCTGTCGGCACGGAGCTGCCGTGCCTGAGCTGCTTCCCCCTCGACAGAAATGGAGCCCCAAACCGTGAGACGATCGAGCCTTGCTGCCGTAGCGAGCCTGCTGTTGAGCGCCGGACTGCTGGCGTTCGCACCGTCTGCCTTGGCGAGCATCGTCATCGGCCAGAGCATCGCCGGCGTCAAGCTCGGTGATAGCGAAGCCCAGGTGACGGCTGTGCTCGGGGCACCGGAACGCAAAGAAAGCGCCGGTCCCGCTTACCCCGGCGTGGTCAATCTCTATTACCCGACCAGCGTCGGTCTGCATTTCAGCATGACCAACGGGCGGGTCTTTGGGGTGTTGGACTTCTCCAAGAAGCAGAAGACAAACAAGGGCATCGGCATGGGTTCGTCACGGGCTCAGTTGAAAAGGGCCTATCCCCAGGCCAAGTGTGCCGAAGGGCCGTATGGCCCGCAGTCGCTCTACTGTGCAGTCCTAGCTCGCTCTCACGGCCGCAAGTCCTTCACCAGCTTTCTGTTCGGAACGGCGAAGGGTGACGTGACCGAGATTGAACTTGGCTACGGCGTCGGGCTGGCTCAGGAACTCAAAGAACAGAGCAAGAAATAGGGAGAGGATGACGAGCGGGACAAGACGATGACCAAAAGCGCACGAAGTCGGATCATCCCGCTGGCTGCTCTGTGCACCGTGCTGCTGGCTGGCTGTGGCTCTAGTGGGGCTAGTTCAAGCACTAGCAGCTTCACCGCGCCCACGGCATCGGCCAGCACGCCCGCGCGATCTGATCCGACCACTTCATCAACAACCAACTCGACAACGGCTGACACGGCATCCACGAGTGCTGCGTCGTTCGTAGTCCACGGGGCAACTCAGGACGGCGATAAGGTGAAGGTCGAAGGCCGCTTTGGATCGCCGCTGCGCCCGAGCGAATCCGACGTCGATCAGACGGCGCTCAGTGAATGCACACAGCCTGCCCCTGACGGTCGGGAGCTGATTGTACGGCTGGACCTGACGACCACTCTGGAATCGAGCTTGGCGGGGGAAGTTACGGTATCAACCAGTCCCATTGTTGGGCCATTGGTTAGTTTTGTCATGGGTTTCAAGGAAGGAGCCCGTTGTGAGGGCGGACAGCCTCAGAATGCAGAAGCTAACTTTGGCAGTATGCAGCCAGGTCAGTCGGTCAGCTTTACGATGTGGGTGGTACTACCGGATGCCATCACACCGGCTGATCCCCACCCATCAGAACATGCACTTGCTGCCCGTGGGTGGCTCATGGGCGTACCTGAACCATCAGTCAATGGCAAAGGCACTGCCACTGGCGTTGGGATCAAACCCACCACGGTCGTCAGTGGATCAAGGATTGTCAGGTGCATAATCTACGGGAATGATGTTGCCGGACCGGGCGATGAATACATCGCCGTTGTGGGCGATGAGCCCACAACTATGCACGAGTCGGAGTGTCCGGTGGCGTAGGTGGGACTCAAGGTTCGCGCTCAGACTCCCAGGTGCTAGTGAAGCCCACCGAGCAATAGCAGTATCAGGTAGCCGGGAATCGCAATTGCTAGAAAGCCACCAGCAAGACAGGCCAAGCAGAACAGGAACATACCGACGAGCGAGCCCACGGCTGTCGCAAGCAGGAGGCCAATCGCGGAGACGAGTGTCGCCCCCTCCGAAGTCGTTGCCGTACTTACTCGTGCTGGTGGCCTCTGAGGTGTGGAGGTCAGCCGCCAAGCGTCATATTGACTCCAGGTGGATGGCTGTTGTGGTTCCTGTGGTGAGGTGATATTGGGTGGTGTTGCGGGCTGCTGGATTGAGGGTCTTCCGCCATTGCATGAAGGGCAAGTTGGCCTCCTTGTGAGTCGGCCGAAGCTCGGCACACCGGCCGGATCGAGCGCGATGAGTTGTTCTGGCGGGTCGCCGGCGCGTTCGCCTCGCAGCAGGTGGTGTTGTTGAGAGCCGGAATCGAGATAACCCAGACACATTTGTTCTGCATGGAAGATGATCGGCTGTGCTGCATGATCGGTGGCGCGCTGCCCGCGAAGCTGCTCGGTATCGCGTCTAAAATAGTCCCAACAGCCGAAGCAGGGCCATTCAGGGCCAAGCTGCAAGATGACCTCGCCACCGCCAAGGCGGGGATAGAGCGCTGGAAAGACGGCCGCGACCTCCTTGATCAGGGTTCGGTGGCCAATTCGGCGCTGTGCCACCCGATCGTCGGTAGCAGCAACCACAAGGTCTGCGTCAGCAATCCAACTATCTATCTCTTTATCCGTGACCGAAGCGTCAATCTTTCGGGGAATTGCCTCGACGTGCAGCCCTTCTATTTGCAATGGGAGCCAGTCTTCGAGAGCGATGGCCTTGTTCCATCCGTTGTACTCGACAGGCAGTGCGTGCCGTAGCGTGTTGTCCCATTCGTAAACGTCGTGGTCGATCAGCCGTAGATTGCCGACAGTCAGACGCGCCAAGCCCTCGGCAATCTGTGACCCGACCATGCCGACCCCGACGACGACAACGAGCGCATTCTGGAGCAGAGAGACGTTGATGTCTTGGGGAATACGCGCGAACTGTGGTCGTGATGTAGACATTGTGGTTGACTAAGGGAACAGTTCAGTGGCATATTGGTAAATGGAATGGAGAAAATATTCTATGACTGAACAACGAAGACCCATACGCGCATCGGAGAGAGCACGCGAAGTAGTGAGCGGAGGCTTAGCTGAGGGAGAACGCAGGCGACGCGGCCTGCTGTTGCCGGAGCTAAGGCTCCGACCAGAGGCGCCGTATATCGAGATTGATGAAGCCACGTCGGTAGTTATGACACTCTCGCGCTTGGCAGCAGAAGAAAGCGGGGCGCTTGCGATCCGCGAACCGCGCGGCGAACCGCAGGCCGTAGTCCTGTCAGTCGAGCGTTACCTAGAACTCGCAGGCAAAGAAATCAACAGTACCCCCAAGGTTGGTGTCGAAGGTCGTCTCGTACCCAACGAGGCCGCCTTCGATAGGGCGCACGTCGAGCAAGTCGATTCAAACGAGAGCTGGTTCGGGCAGCCGCCAAACACAGGTGCTTGAAGCATCCTCAGCCGTCACATGCTTAGTCTCGGGTTAGTCGATCGTGTGCTCGTCGGCCTGCCATCCAGTCGGACGCGGTGCCTGAGTTGGAACCGGCGCAGGTTCAAACAGTTTGCCGGTCAAGCCCCCGATGAGACCATTGCGTGGTCCTTCCGACCGCCGACGCCGACGCAACTCCTCCTCGGGCGGAGCCTCTGTAACGAGGTCGTAAGCTAGTGCTCGTACTCTGCTCATCTCCAAACCTCCGATGTCTTTCGATTTCTGCTGTTGGGACTTTGTTGTAGCGCGCTCCGCCCATGAGCGCAAGTGGCAAGCGCACTTTTAGCGAAGCCTTCACATCTGGCCGTCTCGGTCGGTTTCGTCGTCGCTGTCCGGCCGCTGCCCCTCGACCCGGACGAGCACGTCAAGCCCGAGCTGGTAGCTATCGGGGAAGCACAGCGCCCCGTCTGAATCGACCATCTTCCAGTAGGCGATCGAGCTGCAATCGTAGGTCGGGGCCTTGAGCGCGGCCGTAATCTCGATCGACTCCCCTGGCGCGGCGTCCGGCACATCGACAAACCGCAGCGACGTGATGAGTCCAGGCCCGGTCAGCGGGCCTTGTCGTTCGAGGCGCCTGCCAGACCACGACGCCGTTCCCACGTTGCGCAATCGCCATCGTTGCTCGAAGACCTGCCCTGGCTCCATGAGCGTGCCGTGCGGGATGCTGTCGCCGAGGAACGACGAGGCATCGCCCCGTATGGCGCGCTTGAGCTTGGGTCGTTTGCCACCCGCTCGTCGGCGTTCCTGCTCGGGGGCGTGCTCGGCAACCTCGAACAGGCTGAGCAGCAGGCCATCGGCCTCGAACGTGTCCTCGTAGAACTGCACCAGCTCGCGGCTGGGCTTGCTGCCCTGCTCGACGCGGGAGATATGGCTCGGACTACAGCCGAAGGCGTTGGCTACCTGCTTGCCGGTCCAGCCGTGGATCACGCGCTGCTTCTGCATCGACCAGCCGAGCACGGTCTTGGGTTGCCGGGGAACAAGGTGCGGAGGTAGCTGTGGCCGGGGCATAGCGCTCGAAGAATTGCAGGTTGCTCAATAACTCACGCGTCTTCGATGTTGCGCCCTAGCCGCCATTTCGAGGCGGGACTTCAATCGGAAGGAGCGTGAACGATGAAGCCAGAGCACAAGCTCATCGAGCGCGTCGTCGTCGGCCTAGTGGCGACGTCTATCAGTGTCGATGTACTGAGCACCGAGCTGCCCCGCGTGATGCCCTATCTCGTTGTGCTGGCTGTGGTTGTTGGTGTGTTGCGTCTCATCTGGTGGTTCACCCAAATATGAAAATGTTGTTGACATATTTCACATTCTGTTGCAAGATAGTTTGTGACGTCACGTCACAAACTGTAACTGTGAAAGGAGGTGAGCGATGGGACGACGTAAGCATCGGAGTATCAAGATCCGTGAGGATCGGCTGAGCAAGCTGGATGGGACCAAGATGGAGGTCGCTATCTGGCTGCTGGCCAAGGGCAAAGTAGAGGATCGCACCCGGCGCTCTCGTCCTGCTCCGTCAACCAGTGATGAAGTGAATATCCCAGTCGATGATATGGGCGGGGGTGAACCTCCCGATACGCAGGAGGCCGCGTAATGGTGGCAGCGATCGTTGCTGGTCTGCTGCTGGCGCTCGGCGGGGGGCTCGTTACGCTGCTCGTTGATCACGGACGGCGGGCTCCTGTCATGGAGAGCGTCGAGTTGCGTTTCGGGACGGATATCAGCGAGAACGCAGTGTGGGGTGTGCTTGGTTGTATCTCGGGTTTGCCGACTCGCTCGCAGGTGATGTTGGAGCTGGTCGGTGATGCCGATGGTATTCGCCATTACCTGCACGCTGAGCCTGGGACGATTGGGATACTGCGCGCCCATTTGCGGGGTCTGTTGCCGGGTGTGCGGTTGGAGCCGGTAGAGCCGGCCACGGCAAATACCTGGCGGGCAGCGGCATGGGTGCGCTGGGGTGGTCGTCATCCGTTGCTGCGCAGTGACCGCAGTGGGGAGTCAGCGGCGGCGCTACTCGGTGCGCTGTCTGATCTACATGGTGGTGAGAAGGTGATGGTGCGTTGGACGCTGCGTCCAGCGCGTGGCCCGTATCACTTGCCCGAGCGTCAGTCTCGGTCGCAGGCTCGTAACCAGGGGTTGCTGGCGCGGTTGTTCTCTGAGCAGGCGATCGACCCGGCGCATCTGCCAGCGCTGCGCTCCAAGTACGGCGGGCCGGTGCTTTTCGCCCACGCGGTGGTCGCGGTTGCCGCGGGCAGCGATGGACGGAGCGCGAACCTGTTGACGCGGGTGATGGCGGTACTGCGAGCCCAATCAGGGCTGCGCGGGCATCCGGTGATCCAGTATTGCCGCTCGGCTCGTGTGCAGCGGTTCGTGGAGAGGATGCCGCTCGGCAAAGGCAGCCGGCTCTCGCCGGCAGAGTTGATGGGCCTGGTGGGCTGGCCGATTGATGCACCTCGGGTGCCGGGCTTGGTGCTCGGTGTCGCTCCCCAGATGCTTCCCTCCTCACGGATTCCGCGCACGGGTGGCCGGCTGCTGGGATATGCCAGCTGGCCGGGTATGGAGAAGCGACCGCTCGTCCAGCCGCTCGTCGGCGCGCTCAGCCACACGGTTGTCGCGGGACCGTCCGGCACTGGAAAGAGTGCCCTACTGGCTGGCGCTGTAGCTCAGGATCTGGCGGCCGGTCGCGGCTGCCTCGTGCTTGACGGGAAGGGCGATCTCTGTGAGGAGATCCTGCGGATGGTGCCCGAGGGGCGCCGGGGTGAGGTGATCGTGCTCGACCCTGCTCGTCCGGGGCCGGTGCCGGGGCTGCGCGTATTCGGTGGTGGTGATCCAGAGCTATCAGGAGATCTCGTCCTCGGGATGTTCCGCTCGATCTTCGCCGATTCCTGGGGGGTGCGCTCGGACAAATGGCTGCGCGCGGGGCTGGTGACGCTGGCGCATGACCCGCAGGCCACGCTCGGAGACATCCCTTTTGTGTTCGCTTCGGACTCGTTCCGTAGGCGTCTCACGGGGCATCTCCAGGACCCGTTGCTCAAGGCGACGTGGGCGCAGTTTGAGGCGATGAGCCCGGAGGGTCGCGCCCAGCAGCTCGGCTCGCCGCTGAACAAGGTCAACGAGCTGGTCGGCCGGCGGGTTGTGCGCTCGGTGCTGGCGCAGGCCGAGCCGAAATGGGACATGCGCGAGGTCTTGCACCGCGGGCAGGTGGTGATCGTTTCGTTGTCGCCGGGGTTGATCGGCTCGCCGGCCTCGAGGTTGCTCGCTGCGCTGGTTATCAACGAACTGTTCCAGGGCGTGCAGGCCCGTGCGCGGGTGCCGGCCGCCAAGCGCCGGCCGTTCTACGTCTATATCGATGAGCCGAAGGTGTTCACGGACATCCCAATGCCGCTGGATTCGCTGTTCGAGCTGGCCCGTGGCCTCGGCGTCGGCCTGACGCTCTCCGCGCAGTCGATCACCCAGCTACCGACCGATCTCGCGCAGGCGGCGCTCACGAACGCGGCAACGCTCGTCGCGTTTCGCCAGAACGCCGACGACGCCAAGCTGCTCGCACGGGAGCTACCGGGCGTGAGCGCTGAGGAACTACAGGCGCTCGGACGCTTTGAGATCGCTGCTCGGATCGGGCTCGGTCCAGGTGATGTCAGCCCGCCGGTCACGGGCCGCACCGTCGCGCCGGTAGAGCCGATAAGCGACCCCGAGGCGGTGCGCCGGGAATCGGCTGCACGCTATGGCGTCGATCCCAAGGAGGTCGATGCGGCGCTGTTGGAGCGCCACGGCCTCAGCGACAATCCCACGGCCGGTATCGAGGGCGATGAGACGCCGCTGCGTCGGCGTCGGAGGCAGGCTCCATGAGGCGCGGGCTACTCCTTCGGAATCTGCCGCTCGCTTCGCCGGTCGCCTTGAGTCACGATCGCCGTTCGCCCTTGTGGTACGGGGCTTTTCGGCAAATAACGCCAGGGGCTCTTTCCCTTCCGCTCAGTGTGTTGTTGTTCGTCTCGGGGGGCTGGTCGTGAGCCGGGTCAGCGTTCCCAGGCTGGTGGCGTTGGCTGATGGGATGCCTCTCCTTGAGAGGGAGATCGTGGAGACAGTCGCTCGCCTGACCTTGGTCAGTGGTAGGCAGCTCACCCATTTATTTATAGATTTTTATATTTCTGATTCTGCATCTGTTGTTCCTTCTTCTACTCATGCGCGCAGGGCTCGTCGGGTGCTGGCTCGGCTGGTTGAGCAGCGTGTGCTCGACCGTTTGGAGCGCCGTCAAGGAGGGGTCGGCGGTGGTTCTTCGGCGTGGGTGTATGCGCTCGGCCCGGCTGGGCGGCGGATAGTCGCCTACTGGGCTGGCGAGGGTCTGCCACGCTCACGTGGCGCACACGAGCCTGGCGTGGTGTGGACGGCGCACACGCTCGCGGTCAGCGACCTGTACGTGCAGTTGCGCGAAGCCGAGCGGGCCGGGCGAGTGGAGTTGCTGGACTTCGACGCGGAGCCCGCCTGCTGGCGGCGGTATACCCGGCTCGGCGGCGTGGCGGGGGTACTCAAGCCCGACGCGTTCGTGCGCCTCGGCATCGGCGAGTACGAGGACTCCTTCCTGATCGAGGTCGACCTGGGTACAGAGCATCGGGGTCAGTTGATCCGCCAGCATCGCGCCTACGGCGAGTATTTCCGGGCTGGCGAGGAGCAGGCCAAGACCGGGGTGTTCCCCGGCGTGCTGTGGATCGTGCCCGACGCGCAGCGAAAGGCGCTGCTCACGGACATCCACAAGGGGCTGCCTGAGCAGACGCGGCGGCTATTCACGGTAGCGACCAGCGAGCAGGCCATCGACGCGCTCTGCGGCCAAGACGCCACGGTGACAGGAGGCACGGCATGAGCGCCAACGCCACGATGTACGGCGACGCGACGCGTTGGCTGCTGCTGCACGCTGATTGCTTGGAGATGCTGCCCGAGCTGCCCGCGAACTCGGTCGAGGCGATCATCACCGATCCCCCGTATGGGATCGGCTTTGGCGGCGAGGCGTGGGACGGTGGCGAGCTCACCAATGCAGAGGCGTTTCAGCGTTGGACGAGTGAGTGGGCGGCTGGGGCGCTACGGGCACTCAAGCCGGGCGGCTGGCTGGCAGCGTTTGGTACACCGCGAACCTTCCATCGCCTGGTAGCTGGTGTCGAGGATGCCGGCTTTGAGGTACGCGACCAGCTGCTGTGGCTCTACGCGCAGGGTGTCCCAAAATCGCACCTTCGCAGCGATGGCCTGGCGGGCTGTCTGAAACCGGCGTATGAGCCGGTGCTGCTGGCGCGCAAGCCGCTCATCGGGTCGCTGGATACCAATCTCGCCGAGTACTCCACGGGCGCGCTCGACATCGACGCGACGCGCGTTCCTCGAGCTGGCAGCGACCGAGGCTACTGGCCAGCGAACATCGCGGCGTCTCACGACCCGGCTTGCCGGCATGGAAGCTGCACGTCGGCATGTCCGGTGGGACTCATGGATGCTGTGCGGCCGATCAGTCGCTTGTTCTATGAACCGAAGGCGACGAGGCAGGAGCGCGAGGCCGGCTGCGAGGCGCTGGCGCTATCCGAGGTGCCTATCTACCCGCGAGGCGGCGACACGGTACGCCTGGTGCGCAACGCTCATCCGACGGTCAAGCCACTGGAGCTGATGCGTTGGCTGACGCGGCTGCTCTGCCCGCCCGGCGGCACGGTGCTCGACCCGTTTGCCGGGAGTGGCTCCACCGGAGCGGCGGGCATGTTGGAGGGCCGGCGGTTCGTCGGGATTGAACGCGATGAGCGCTATGTGCCGATCGCACGAGCGCGGATCGAGCACTGGGCTACGGAGGCCGGGAAATGAGACAAGGGCGCTCGGGGCTGGATGGCTCGACGGCGTGCGTGACGACCACGGTGAAAACCGGCTGCGTCGTCGTGCCCGCCGCAACCCCATCCAATCCAAACAGTGGAGGTGCTTGGCAATGACCAAGGCACAGCAGGTCTACGAAGAAGTCGAGGCGATGATTGCCTCGGGTGAGGTCAAGAAGGCTGACGCCTTCAAGACGCTCGCAGAGCAGTACGGCCAGCCGGTCGACAGTATGCGCGGCGCCTACTACCAGCACAAGCGCGTGCTGGACAACGGCGGAACACCCCCCACCAGCACTGCTGGCGGGACTCGTCGCACCAGAAGGCGCGAGACGACCAGCGAGACAGCAGTCGAGTCTGCGATCACCACGCTCAAGCGTGCAATCGACAGCATCGACGCTGAGATCGAGGTCGCCAAAGAACGAGCCACAGAGGCTCAAGCCGAGTACGAGGCGATGCAAGCCAGCGCCGATGAGCGCAAGACCGCCATCACCGCAAAGATCACACTACTGGAGGAGGCGTCCTAGCCGAAAGGCAACTCAGAAAGGACAGCATGGGGTAACGGGTGGCTCAAATCTAAATCATTTGATTTGAGCCACCCACACCTACCACCACACCAAGGATAGGAAATATAATAAAGGTGAAAGTGGTAATGGTTATCCGGCGTCACGATGATCTTAAGATAAACAGTTAACAATCGTCACATTAAGTATTACAATGGAGGTATAAACGGGAACTATGAATGACAGAAGTACAAGCACGAGAACTCGGACGACTGTTCAAGCAAGCACGACGCACCAGGAAACTATCGCTGCGCGCCGTGGACGAGCTGAGCGGCGTGACCTACGGCTGGCTGGCTCGCCTGGAGCGCGGACAGATGATCGCGCCAGCACCGAGCAAGCTAACGAAGGTCGCCGAAGTGCTCGGTATTCCACCGGAGCGGATCGACCGGATCACCCGCGGACAGGTATCGCGCGACCTACCGCCGATCCGCACCTACTTTCGAGCGAAGTATCAGCTCACACCCCAAGAGATCACACAGATAGAAGAGCTGTTCGACCAGATTCGACGCGACCGCCAGCACCCGGACATAGAAGCAGAGGACTGACCGGCACAGCGGTGGGCGGCGACGAGGCACAAACACCCCAGCTCATGACGCGCTTGCGTGCCATGACCCCAAACTGGCCACTATCCACAAGGGAAGCCCGCTGGGTCGCTGAGCAGCAAGCAGCACTCCTGCTTGCCGAGGCGCGCATCGCGGCTCCGCCCGTACCCGAGGTGGTCGTGCGCAACCTCGCGGGCGTGCATGTCTATGAGCTGGACACCATGCCTGTCCCTGGGCTACTCAGCGCCAGCAAACCAACCGCTGGTGGCGGCGACATCGTGATCGACAGCACCCTGCCACTACCCGAACGGCGCGTGACACTCCTGCACGAACTGAAACACATCATCGACGGCCACAGCGGCGACGCCTGTGAAGCGTTTGCCGCGAGTGCCTTGGTGCCCGCCCGCTGGCTTCACGCCGACTGGCAATCAGGACGTCGCAACGTTAGCGAGCTAGCCGACCGCTACCTCGTACCGACCGAGACGGTCGAGTACCAGCTTCACCGACTCGGGCTCATCACGCGTCGCCCTCGCCACTGGGCGCACTGCCAAACGGTAGCCCAGGGCGTCAAGAACACCACGATAGACACGAGACAAACGCCAAATCGCAGGGTAAATCAACCAGCCAAAGGAGGTAACAACATATGAGTACAAGCAACAAAGATAACGTGGGGGCGGTGCTGTATCTGCGGGTCGCATCCCAGGACCACGGCGACCAACGGGACGGCATCACCCAGCAACGCCAAGCGTGCATCCGTGAGGCGGAACGGCTCGGCGTTGAGATTGCGGCTGAGTACGTGGATGCCGGCGCATCCGGCAACAACATGAACCGCTCGGGGTTGCTCGGGCTACTGAGGCGAGTGGCAGAACGACCAGTCAGCCACGTCATCGTGCGGGACCGCGCTCGCCTCGCCCGCAACCCGATCGATGACGCAGCAATAAGCGCCCGCCTTGAACAAGCAGACACGACGCTCGTGTCTGCACAAGACAGTGCCGACGACCCGCCGGCAGCCCCAACGCGAGTAAGGAGCGCACGATGACCCTCACACTCCCATTTGAGCAGCAACCTTCAGACACCGCCTTGGCGTCTGGCCTCAAGCGGGCCGTGATCTACCTGCGCGTGTCCTCGGCAGGGCAGGTCAACACCGACTACGACCCCGAGGGCCTGTCCATCCCAGCGCAACGCGAGGCGTGCAAACGCTTTGCCGAACGGCATGGCGCAGTCGTCGTGCGCGAGTATGTCGAGCCAGGTGTGTCGGGCGGTTCGCTACTCAAGCGCGCAGCCTTCCGGCGAATGATCGAGGAGACGGCCGACCTACGCGACGTTGATCTGGTGATCGTCTGGAGCGTTTCGCGCTGGGCACGCAACCAAGAGGACCATTGGGTCGCTCGTGGTCTGGTCACCAAAGCCGGCGCGAAGCTCCTCTCAGTCAAGGAGCCGATCGGCGAGGACACCTCCCACGGCATTCTGCTGGAGGGCGTTATGGCCGCTGCGGCGGCTGCCCGTCGCATCGAGATTTCCGAGGAGGTCAAGCGCGGCATCAAACGCAAGATCGAGGTCGGAGGCACAAGCGGCCTCGCACCGATCGGCTACGTGAATGTCCGCGAGCCCTTGCCCCAAGGGGGCGAGGTCCGCACGATAGCCATCGACCCGGAGCGCGGCCCGATCATCGTATGGGCGTATGAGACATACGCCACCGGGCTCTACAGCCTGTCCGACATCACCGTGCTGCTGGAGGCCCGTGGTCTAAACACGCGGCCGACCAGGCGTCGTGGTCCGAGCCCGTTGTCGCTGTCCCGTGTGCATAAGTTGCTCTCCAACCCCTACTACGCCGGTTACGTCACCCATCAGGGGCACGTCTACAACGGCCGGCATGACGCACTCGTCAGCCAAGAGCTGTTCGACAAGGTCCAGGCCGTGCTCGTCGCCCATCGCCACTCCGGTGAGCGCGACCGACGCCACCTGCACTACCTCAAGGGCACCATCCGCTGCGGCACCTGCGGCAGCCAACTCGTCTATTCCCGCAACAAAGGCAACGGCGGGATCTATGAGTACTTCGTCTGCCCGCGCAACCAGCGCGGCGAATGCCTCCAGAGCTACCAGCCCGTCGATCTCGTGGAGGCCGAGGTCGAAGCCCACTACGCCACGGTCATGCTCAGCGAGGACGAACGCGAACAGATCCGCCGGGCGATCACCGATGACCTCGGCGAGCGCGTCGCCACAGCCCAGCAGGAGATCGAGCGCTGCCAGACAGTCCTTGAAGAAGTCAAAGCGCAAGAGCGAAAGCTCCTGCACATGCACTACGAGGAACGCATCAGCGGCGAACTCTTCGACGAGGAGCAGGCCCGCATACGCACGCGACGCCAAGACGCCGAAGGTCTCATCGCCCGTCTGAGCGTCCGTCACGAGGACATCGCCGCGACCCTTGAGCTTGCGCTTGAGATCCTGGGCGAAGACCTACACGAGATCTACCGCCGCGCTGATGACAACATCCGCCGGCTCATCAACCAGGCCGTTTTCAATGCCCTGTTCATCTGCGACGAAACCATCACCGAGGCCGAGTTCACCGAGCCATTCGCGGCGCTACGCGCCCTGCACGACGCCATACGCGGCCTACCCAGCAGCGCCAGCCCGCTGGCCGAACGCCGACGTCGCAGCCAGCGCTGCCCCGACAACGCAAAAAGCCCCCGCCCCTACAGGGGTCGGGAGCTTTTCCGCGTTGGTTCGATTAGCGAACATTTGGTGCGCCCGAGTGGACTCGAACCACCACGGGGAAAACTCCCCACAAGGCCCTCAACCTCGTGGAACTCGTGCAGATCCGTCCGCCGGCGTTCAGATCGTCCTATGCGTCCGAAAACCGGGACGCATAGGACGCATGGGACGATCTGGGCGTTGCCAAAGTGTTGCCACGGCGCTGCACTGCGGGTGCCCCGTTTAGAGCCCGCCCGCCTGATAGACTAAGTCCATGACTAAGTCTGTTGGTGTTCATGAGGCGAAGACGCACCTCTCCAGGCTGTTGGAGCGCGTGTCAGCCGGCGAGGAGATCACAATCACACGCCGCGGCGAAGACGTGGCGCGGCTTGTCCCGGCGCCGGCCGCTCAAGC
This sequence comes from uncultured Solirubrobacteraceae bacterium, assembly GCA_963756205.1. Classification (GTDB taxonomy): domain Bacteria; phylum Actinomycetota; class Thermoleophilia; order Solirubrobacterales; family Solirubrobacteraceae; genus Palsa-744. The sequence goes on along the minus strand of CAVWMU010000004.1, from coordinate 19,718 downwards.
GCGACGCATCGGGGTGGATGTGGGGCGCTTCGAGGTCTCGGATGACTTCGATGCGCCTCTGCCGCCGGAGGTTCTCGGCGCGTTTGATGCATGAAGCTACTGCTCGACACCCATGTCTTCCTCTGGCTCCAGACCGCGCCTGAGCGTCTGGGGGAGCACGCATCTCTGGTGACGGACGCGAGCAACGAGCTCGTGGTCTCCGCTGCGAGCTCGTGGGAGATAGCGATCAAGCACGAGATCGGAAGGCTGCAGCTCCCAGAAGCACCGGACCGATATGTGCCCAGTCGCATCCGAATGATTGGCGCGCGAGCCCTACCGATCGAGCACTCGCACGCGCTCGCGGTAGCGACGCTCCCTCCGTTTCATCGCGATCCGTTCGACCGGATGCTCGTCGCACAGGCTCAGCTGGAAGGCCTGACGTTGCTGACGGGAGATGAGGCCGTCGCGCGCTATCCGGTGGCATCACTGCTCATCTGAGCCTACGCGGTCGCGTGCGCTCGAGCTGTTCCGTCGCAAGTGCGGCCTACTGTGTCTGAACCTCCCGATCCGGTGGCGCTGCGCATGCGCCCGAGTGGACTCGAACCACCACGGGGAAAACTCCCCACAAGGCCCTCAACCTCGCGCAGAGAGTGCAGATGCGTCCGCCGGCGTCCAGATCGTCCGTATCGTCCGGAAAACGGACGCATCGGACGCATCGGACGATCTGGACGTTGCCGGAGTGTTGCCACGCCGTGCGACCACTATGCGTGGTGGACTTCGAGGCGGCGGGCAGGGCGCACCCCGGATCCATCCCTGAATAGCGTGGCGAGACGGTGAGTACACAATATGGTACACTCGACCTGTGGCGAAGACAGTGCCAGTTCGCGAGTTCCGGGCGCATCTCAGCACCTTGCTGAGCGACGTGGCCGACCGTCGCGATCATGTGCTCGTGACGCGCAACGGCAAGCCGGCCGCCGCGCTTGTTCCGATCGACGAGTACGACGCTCTAGAGGAGACGGCCGAGATTCTCTCCGACTCCGAGACGCTCGCCGCGATCGAGGCGGGTCTGTCCGAGGTCTCGCGTGGGGAGATTGTCAGTCTCGCTGACCTACGCGCCGAGCTCGACGAGCTGCGCCCCAGCCGCTGAGCGGTGGCGCACGTCGTCCTCGCTCGCCGCGCCCGCGGCGAGGTGCTCGAGCTCAGCTGGCCCATAATCGACGCGGTGAGAGACGCGCTCGGTCTCCTCGAACGCGATCCGCTGGCAGGCCATGTACTACGCGGGCGACTGAGGGGACTTCGCTCGCTTCGCGTCGGTGCCTACCGAATCATCTACCAGCTCGCAGAGGCCGACCAGACAGTCCGAGTACTCGCGATTCGGCACCGCTCCATCGCGTACCGCAGCGACCCCAGGTAGGGCACGAAGCACGCGCGCCAAAGTCCCGTCTCAATCACGACTCAGCGTTGGCGCACCTGCAGATTTGCAGGGCGCTGCCAATGCGCCCGAGTGGACTCGAACCACCACGGGGAAAACTCCCCACAAGGCCCTCAACCTCGTACAGAAGATGTAGATGCGTTCGCCCCCGTCCAGATCGTCCATATCGTCCGAGAACTGGACGCGTTGGAAGCATCGGACGATCTGGACGTTGCCAAAGTGTTGCCACGCCGTGGCGCGTCGCTGCGGGAGTTTTGTGGTTATCTGGCCAGCGGCGACTGCTCAGCGAGACCCGGTTGGAGCTGACCCGCCGAGCTGCCGGCAGATGCCGCGTGCCGTCGGAGGCTTGATCTCCTTGTGACGCGGCACCGTTGTGCGCTGTCCGGTCGCCGTGTTCTGCCATACCTCGTGGTTGGCCGCCTGGCGAGCGAGCACAACCGTTGGCGCTGAGGTGGCGTTCGAGATCGCGCTTCTTCACGCAGCGATCTCGACGGACTCGACCAGAGCCCATCCAGTCGCCGGAATGGATTCGCCGCGATCACGCCGATCCTCGAGCACCATCTCAATGGCCTCGCGCACCATGATGCGGGCTTCATCGAGCCCTTCGCCCTGAGTGTGCACCTCAGGGAGCTCCGGCACGTGTGCGTAGACCCAGCCGTCGCCTGCATCCTCGAAGACCACGTTGAAGGTGAGCGCACCCACGTCAAGAACGTTAGCGCGTCGTTGGGACCTCGACCGATCGCGTGGATCTCCGTCCCGCCGAGCAATAGATTTCGTCTGTTGGCTCATCGTCCGGGGGCTATCTCCGGCACGTCGGCCAGGCGCCACTCGCCGCCGATATATGTCACCCGTTCGGGCAGGGCTCCGTCATAGATAAGCGCTTCTCGTCCGGATAGGACGATCCGCGTTCTAGGCGTGATCTTCGACAGGCGGATCTTTTCGGCCCACCGTTCGAAATTGCGCGTGTAGCACTTCTTGCTGGTCGGGCTCAGCTCCGCGCGCAGGTGAGCGTCGGTGTAGGTGAGACAGATCTGACCAAAGGCACCCGCGCTGGCATCGACGCCGATCGATCGATACATCGCCCTGACTCCCGCCTCGGTGACCGGGGCGCTTGCTCTGTGGCAGCCGAGGGCAAATGTCGTTGTAAGGCACATAAGCGCCGCTGCCAGTCGGGCAAGATACGGACGGTTCGCGGGGCGCGGACAGGCAGCCGGCGGCCTTCGTCGAGCTGTCAGTCGCCGCATGGAGCTCACCCCGTTTCCGGACCAACCTGCTCAATGAACGCAACCAGTGCGGCGAGCTGCTCTGGATGGCGAGCCAGATCGAGGCGCTCGACGGCCCGATTCATCGCCGTAGGGTCGTATCCGCGGATGGGATCTCTTGCCGGGTGCAGCAGTGCGGCCCTGAGGAATTCTTCGTCGACGGTTGCGCGGCGTCCGCTCGCAAGGACAAAGTGGTGTCCCGCGAATTCGAGGAAGCTCGGCGCATCCTCCGTTGTGCGACCGGGGAGATGGCATGCGGAGCACCCATATGAGACGACCAGCGGCGCGCCGAGCGCGACGAGCTTCTGCTCGGAGGTGTATTCGGGTGCGTACTGTGATTCGAGCGCTGAAGGAGACTGCACGGTGGCCGGCGTCTTCCCCGATCCGCAGCCGTAGAGCAGCAGGGGGAACGCACCGGCGAGCACGATGAGAATCGCCTGCCGAGAGCCCGAGAAGCAAGCTAGGCGTCGAAGGAATGTCGATCTCAATGGCTGCTCGCCTAGCGCAGCGAGTCGATGAACGCCACGAGCGCCTGGACATCGGCCGGCTTGCGTCTTAGGTCGAGCTGTTCGATCGACTCGGCCATGATCTGTCCCGTGTAGCCCCGGACTGTGAAGGCGTTGGGTTCCACTATGTGCTTGACGAGATAGGCGTTGGTCGCCGTGATCGTGTGGCCGTTTTCCAGCATTACTCTGCTGCCGGCGAGCCCCTTCCAGGTTGGTCCAGTCAGGCGAGTGCCGTCCAGTGAATGGCAGCTGGAGCAGCCGTCGGTGGCGTAGAGGGCGCGGCCAAGCGCCACCGGGGTGTGGTCGGTTGGGAGGGTCTGCGTGACCTGGGCGCCGGTGCCGCATCCCGCGCCGAGTCCCACAGCACCGCAGAGCCCGGCCAGAGCTGTGAGGCGTGCTGAGCGTCTGGTCCAGTTGGGGACACTCACGAGCCGCCTCCAGCGGCGCTGGCGATCGCGACCCGTGTCATGATGAACATGTTCCTGGGGCGCGCCATCCCGACCGGGACTGCGCGGTACGAAACAAACCGATTTGGAGTTCGTATGGGTGATAAAGACCAGCAGATCTATGAGGTGACGGGAATGACGTGCGAGCACTGTGTGGCTGCCGTGAACGCGAAGGTCGGCGAGCTGCCCGGCGTGAGCAGCGTCGACGTGGACCTTGCGAGCGGCCGCGTCGTGGTGCACGGTGGCAGCGTCGACGGCGAGGCTGTCCGGCATGCCATTCAGGCGGCCGGATACAGCCTCGCATAGCGAGTTCACGGGCACGTCGTCCGATCGGGCAGGTGCGCTCAGGCCAACCCTGGCACCCCTGCCTGCGGTATCTCCGCCGGAGCAGGTGCTTCCACGGACGCTGGTTCCCTGGAGCTCGCGACCTGCGCGACGGGGAACAGGGTGACGGCCAGCAGTACGAACAGCGGCCCCGCGTTGAAGTCCGTCGCCCCTTCGGACCAGAACGGCCCGCCCAGGTCCTGTCCGAGGACCCAGTAGGCGAGCGAGAGCGCGATCCCGACCGCCAGTGCGGGCCAGCGCAGCGGCGTCCAAACCCCGACGGCGACGGCCGCCGAGAGGATCGCCAATACGACGGCAATAGTCGTCCCGTGGCCGTGCGTGTGGTTGCCGATCGAGTTCTGGAATTTCGCCAGCCAGTGGGGCGATGCTTCGGCCATCCCCTTGATCATTTCGTGTGTCGCTTCATTCGCCCGGTTGACGTTGGCCAGCCAGAGCCCGGCAGACAGCGCCCACAGGCCCGACCAGGCGAAGAGTCCGCCCCGATCTCCGAGCGGCCCGAGGGCGGCCGGTGAGCGTCCCTCTTCCTTGCCTGTCGGGTAGACGAGCAGCCCGATGAGCCCGTAGAGGAACACGGCCCCCGGGGCGCCCATCAGCGGTGAGGGCATCGTGTTGGAGGTCAACCCGCCGAAACCCTCACCGAACCACCAGACGACCAGCGACCAGGCGAAGGAGACGACCAGTGCCGGGCGTACGAGGCGCCTCGTGCAGATGAGCGCCAGGCCGATCGCGATCTGGATCTCGCCGGAGAGGGTGTTCCACAACGTCAGGTCCCGGCCGTAGAAGCTGTCGAACGTTTTCATCGGTCCACCGACGATCGACCACTGTTTTTCAGCTGCCGGAGCAAACACTTCCGTGATGATGTTGTGGGTGAACATGAAGTGCTTGAACTGGAACAGCCCGTCAAGCAGCCAGACCACGCCGAGCGCGATCTGAATCCCGCGTGTGGTGACGAGGGATCGACGCGGAGGACGCACGCCTTGAGCCAGGGTGCTCATGAGGTTTTCGCACTAACGAGGTGCGCCCGGATGTCGTTGTTCGGCATGAAGGCTCCTTTGTCGAAGTGAGTGTGTTTCGCGACCGTCTCTTGTTTGGGTGGTGCTAGGGTCGTCATGAGCTGAGTGAACCACTCAGGGCGGTGGACGTTGAGATGACCTCGTCGGCAGCTGCGACGTGCAGACGGCAGTGCTCGTGGTGGTGGACGTGAGACGCGCATTGGCTCCTCGATAGCTCGCAGGATGCGCCGGCGGCCCCAAGCTGCAGTCGGACCAGGTCCGCCTTTCCCGCGGACCGCGTCAGCACACGTCGGGTCGCCACAGCGACATCGACGCTGGTCAACGCGGCCTCAACGGCGTCCGGCATTCCCCCGCTCGCGCTCATAGCGGCCGCACACGAACTCGCGGCCTGCTCGTAGGCGGCCAATGCGTCGAGGCTCGCAGCGACAAGCGCAAGGTCTGCGGCAACGGGCGATACTGCGTCCTGGGCCTCCAATATCTTCAGTGTGTCGGTCATCGGTTTGCTCCCTTGGCAAGTCTTGTGGTGTATGCGCTGGGATGGGTGTGATTCGGGCATCCTCAGGCGTGGTCGGCGAGGCCAAGCGCAGCAGCTACATGAGTAATTGCATCGCGGCGAACATGTAGGCCATGCCCAGGGTCATGGCCGACATCGAGACACGCAGGTCCTTGAAGCAGATCAGCGGTTCGGCAACGGTGGCTGTCATCGCGCCCTCGGGCGTGACGGCGATGTGCGCGCCGCTCCCACCAAAGATCGCTCTCTCGTCGAAGTTTCGCATCCGGTCGGAAGCCCAGAGGACGGCCTGCAGGGTGAAGTAGGCAACCAAGATCCACGTGATCGGGGCCTGGAATCCGGTGGGCGACCACATATAGGCCATCGCACCGAGATCGAACGCCATTGTCAGCCACAGCAGGTTCGTCGCGTTACCGGCGAACAATTGCACCAGCACGAACAGCAGGATCGCGATCGCACCGTTTGCAAACGCCAACGACCAGAAGCCGGGCGGGATGTTAAATGAGTCGACCGACCCCGGTGCGTACATGAACGCCATGCCGAGAGCCATCAAGACGTGGCCGGAGTGCCACACGCGCTGCTGGCCTTGGCTTTCAAGCACGTGCCGGGCGTGGATCACGATGATCACAAGAAAGACGAGCATCCAGATCACCGCCAGCCAGTTCGGCAGGATGTTCGTGGTGTGACCGCCGACGGTCATTGACACGCCTCCCATTGACATGTGGGTCGCCGGGTGCGAGGCGCCGCTGGAGCCCATATGGGCCATCGTCGATCCGCCGCTCATCGTCATGCTCGACGTTTCCGCTCCGGCCGAGCTCGCGAACTGGAGCGCACCGGCGAGCAACCCGCCCGCCAACAGGAGCGTTCGTCGCCCGAACATATTTACCGTCCCAATCATGATGTCGTTCCTCCTTGGCTCTGCACGCTCGGGTGAAGATCCGCGAACGTGGGGAATACCCGCTGGAACACGGGCCGAGTTCGGAGCTGCCTCAGCGGCAGCCGCACCGATCCGCGGCCTTTGGAGGACGACATCGCACCGCCTCGCGCCCGAAGGAACGTCGGCTTCTGGGCGCCGACGCCTCTGCGGAGCTCGGGGATGAAGCCGGCCAGTCAGGTGGTCGGCGAAGCACGCCGACCGGGCCGTCAGATCAGGCCGGCGGCCGGGGGAGCTCGGCCGGAGCCGGGAACCGCAAGCGCTGAAAGCCGGGCTCCCAGCGACCGCGGTGCCCGCTGTGGGACAGGCGTCGAGTGGGTTCGAAGGACGAACGCTGAGCGCCGCCTCAGGCGATGGATGACGCGCTCGCCCGGATAGCGTCCGAACAGCAGAGTCACTGCCAGCAGAGCCGCTGGGGCGAGCATGAGTGCGACGGTCGCGCCGAGGGCAGCGACCAGTGCGACCATCAAAACCAGAGACAGCATCGCCTGGATCGCCGGACGCAGTCGTGCACCTCGGGCAGACATGCGCCGGACCATACACCGGCCCGTCTCCGTTCGCAAGAACGGCGCCCGACGGGCTGAGGGGTCGATCAGTTGATCGGGACCGTGAAGGTGCCGCCGAGTGCGTGGTGGGCACCGTCTGCACCAGAGATCCTGAAGGTCCATTCGCCCTGTTTCAGCTCGACCTGGCCGACGAAGTGGGCCGGGCCGGCGCGGTAGAAACGCACCGCGGTTTTGGCGCCGGTGGACGACGTGGCGGTCATGGCGATCGTCTGGAGGGCCGGCTGGTTCGAGGTGCGGCTGAAGAAGGTAGGTGTGCACTTCGACATTGCCCGCCCGCAGGGGAAGGATGTTCAGATCGAGGAGCTCGCCGTTCGGCTCGGCGATAGTCCGTGCGGCTTCGGATGGTCCGACGAAGGTGCTCGGGTCGGCGATCACGAGCGCTCCGAGGATCGCGGCGGGTGCGATCGTGGCGAGCGTCAGGCTCGTGATGCGCTGTGCACGAGAGCGCACCGGCGTTGCCTTGCCCGGACGCCCGAAGCTCCGCAGGCGCAGGCTGTTGGCGACGACGGTGACGCTCGAGACGCCCATCGCCGCCCCGGCGAGCGTCGGACTGAGAAGCCCGGTGATCGCCAAGGGTAGGGCGATCAGGTTGTAGCCGAATGCCCAGCCGAGGTTCTGCAGCACGATCATGTAGGTCTCGCGCGCCAGACGCAGGGCGCGGGCGACCCCGCGCAGGTCGCCCGATACGACGCTGATGTCGGCGGCCTCGATCGCCGCGCCCACCCCGGTACCCATGGCGATCCCGAGATCGGCCTGCACGAGCGCCGCTGCGTCGTTGACTCCGTCGCCGACCATCGCGACTCTCTGGCCAGTGGCCTGGAGCCGGCGTACCTCGGCGACCTTCGCATCGGGGGTGACACCGGCCAGTACGTGGGTGATGCCGACCTGCGCCGCCACGGCGGCGGCGGCGCGCTCGTTGTCGCCCGTCAGCATCGCGACGTCGATCCCCATTCGCTGCAGGCCGGCGACGGCGTCTGTGGACTCGGGCTTGATCGTGTCAGCGAGCGACAGTGCGCCGACGGTCCGCCCGTCGCGTATGACCACGACGGCCGTTCGCCCACTCGCCTCCCATTCATCAAGGACGGCAGCCTCACCGTTGGCGCCGCTTCCGTTGGAGCTTGCCTGCTGTGGTCGGCCGATCCAGACCTCGGAGTCTTCGACCCGCGCACGGACGCCCCGGCCGGGCAGGGCGCGGAAGTCACCGGCCTCTGCGATCGCGAACCCACGCTCGCGGGCCGAGCTGACGATCGCCATTGCCACCGGGTGCTCGGAGCCGGCCTCGGCTGCTGCCGCGAGCGCGAGGACCGTGTCTCGATGCTCGCCAGGTGCAGCCCAGACATCGGTGACCGAGAGCTCGCCGGTGGTGATAGTCCCCGTCTTGTCCAGCACGATCGTGTCCAGTTCCTGGCTTTGCTCCAGGATCTCGGCGCCGTTGATCAGCAGCCCGAGGCTCGCGCCGCGGCCGGTTCCGACAAGGATCGCGACCGGCGTGGCCAATCCCAGCGCGCACGGGCAGGCGACGACGAGCACAGCGATGGCGGCAAACAGGCCGCGCTCGGACTGCCCGGCGAGCACCCAGCCGACAGCGGTCGCCGCGGCCAGCGCCAGCACCGCCGGAACGAAAACACGCGCGATCCGGTCCGCCAGGCGCTGGATCTGAGGCTGGGAGGCCTGGGCCCGCTCGACCAGCTCGACCAGCTTCGCAAGCGCCGTCTCCGCCCCGACCGCCGTCGCGGTCGCACGGAGAACACCGTCGACGTTCACGGTCGCCCCCGTGAGAAGATCTCCCTCGGCCTTCTCGACGGGCAGCGACTCACCGGTGAGCATCGACTCATCGACCGCGGAGGAGCCCGAGACAACGATTCCGTCGACCGGGACCTTGTCGCCCGGGCGAACCAAGAACAGGTCACCCCGGTGGACGGCCTCGACCGGCACCAGCCGCTCGGCCGCGGACGGGTCGTCGGGGTCGAGCAGCCGCGCCTGCTGGGCGCCGAGTTTCGTCAGCTCGCGCACCGCCTGACCGGCCCGGTTGCGGGCGGTCGCCTCACACCAGCGCCCCACACACAGGAACGCGATGATGACTGCCGGGATGTCGTAGTGCAGATGGGCGTTGAACTCGCCACCCGGGCCACCATGGATATGCGCGTTGGGGCCAAAGAGGAGCTCGACCGTCGCATAGACGAACGCCGTCATCGTCGCCAGCGCGATCAGCGTGTCCATGTTTGTCGTCCGAGCCCGGGCCCGGACCCAGGTCCCGCGAAGGAACGGAAGGCCCGCCCAGAACTGGATCGGGACGCACAGTACGGCCACGATCCAGCGTGCCGTGACGTTATGCGGCTCGGAGTAGGTCAGGATCACGACCACCGTGGCCAGCGGGACCGCGACGAGCACACGCCGTAGCCATCCCGCACGGTCGGTGGCCTCCGAAGCCTCGATCTCGGCCACTGCATCGGCTGCGGACTGGCCGCTCGCATCGACCGGCTTCGCCCCATAGCCGATGCGCTCGACAACCTCGACGAGCTGCTGAGCATCGGTCCCCGATCCCCCGACGTCGACCGTGGCGCGGCTCGTAGCGAAGTTGACCGTCGCCTCAGACACCCCCGGCGCCGAGCCAAGCGCGCTCTGCACCCGCGCCACACACGACCCGCACGTCATCCCCGTCACATCGAGCTCAATCAGATGGGGTGCGACTGCCCGCGTCTTGCCGGCGGGCGGCTCGACGGTTTGGTTCGTGCTCATGGTCGCGATCTCCAGGTCGGGGAGCGGCGCAACACCGCATGTCTCATTTCAGCACAGGAGGACGTGCCCGATCGTGCGTGCTCGCGACCGGCCTCGGTGGCCGCTGTCGGCAGATATGCTCGCAACTAGGCGCCACGTGGCATTTTGTCGCCGCGACCGAACGAAGTCGGCAGTCGGTGTGCATGCAGCGACGCTCCCGCACGGGCGTGTCCGCCAGCGTTGAGCTCGAACTGCGGTGGGCGGCGAGTCACGTTTCCGTCTCGCGGCTCGACCGCGCTCCCCGGTGGCGAGCTCGTTGGTAGGGTCCGCGTGATGCGTCGCCGATTGCCCGCATACACACTTCATCGGGCGGTGATTCTCGCCAGTTTGGGTGGGCTGCTGATCCCCGCTCTGCTTGTTGCACCTGCCGTTGGGCTACTGCTCGCGCCGTCAATGGTGCTCGCGACGCTGCTGTTTCTCGGCGTATTCCCGGGGCAGAAACTGATCCACCGCCTGCAGGCGCGGCGGCGTAGCAGGAGGACTGCTGGAAGGGCGACGAGCGTCGCTCTGCCAAGATGTGCGCCGCGTGTGCACCGCGCAGGATTGACCTTTGCTTTTGCTCTCGCGGTCAGACCTCCTCCGGCTTTCGCGGCCCAGACGAACTAGCCACAGCGGTCGCGCTGCGACGCGCTGGCGTCTGATGGTTGCGTGATCACACTCGCAGCCGCGACGCCACAGCCGGCCCGGACAAGGGGTCGAGCTGTGCCGTTCGTTTGCCGCAAGGCGACACGGGTCGCGCGGCAGGACTGGACGCTCATAGGGGCGCTCGCCTTCGCGCGCGCCGAGCTGTCCGTGATCGCTGTGCGTCTCGGTCTGTGCCGCCCTGCTCACCGTAGGCGCACCACACGCCCATCCGCCCGCGAATTACGCGGACACAACGGAGGTGACCCATGCTAGCCAAGGAAGTTCCTACAACAACGCGTCGATTGAGCCGCCTGAGGGCGCTCATCTCGCGAACTCGCGCCCTCGCCCACTGGAGAACGAGACACGCGACAGCACTCGCGTTGTCTACAGCACTGCTGCTCGCAGTCTGGGGTTCGGCGGCGATGCCCGCAGCGAGCGCGCAGGCCGCGGGCCGGCACTACCAGCTCCCGCGAATCGTCAAGACACTGCCGTTTGAAAACCTGGGCGATGTAGCGATTGAGCCCGGCACTTCACGGGTCTGGCTGAACCAGAGCCCGTTCGCGGGTATCGCCGGCCCACCGGTGACGGCAGGGGTTACGGTCCTCGATCCTCGCACCTATAGGAAGGTTGCCTTCTTCTCCTTTGCCGAACCGCCAGGTAGCAATGTGATTTTCGAGGGTAGGCGTGCCTACTACGTTTTGCGGAACGGGGAACTGGTGGAGATCAACACGCGCACCGACCGTGTCGTGCTCAAACACCAGTTGCACCTCGGGAACCTCACCCAGTCGATTGCCATCAACCCGCTCACCGGCCGCCTGTACGTAACGGTCTACGAAGGTCAGATCAAGGTCTTCAGCCTCAAGACGCTCGTGCAGATCGGGACGCTTCCCGTAGGGAGCGACTCGATCGTCGTCGACACGGTCGACGACCAGGTGTGGGCGAGCAACTACGGCCTGGGCGCGGTGGAGGTGTTCGCAGGCCGCACCGACCGGCTGCTCCGTGTGATCAAGATCGGCGCGCACGCTATACCGGAAAACTGCTCGAACAACTGCAAAGTGATCCCCGCAGGAACCGACGGCGTCGTGGTCGACGACAAGACCGACATGGTCTACGCGGACAACACAAACTCAAGCCAGATCGTCGTCATCAACGGCCGGACCTACAAGCCGATCCGCTACTACCAGGCGATCGAGCCCGGCGACTTCTGGCCGGCGGTCAACGAACGAACCAACACCGCGTACTCGATCGAGGACCAGCTGAGCACACTTTCGGTGCTCGACGGCCGCGACAGCGCGCTGCTCGGCGCCGTGAAGGTCGGAACGCCGGAGGGCCCGGCCGGCTGCGACGTCTTCGGCTACGAAAACACCTGCACCCAAGGGGGCTCCGGACCGGAAGGCCTCGCCGTCAACGAACGGACCGGGTACGTCTACGTGGGGGAGGGAGGTGACGTGCCGTTCGTCTTCTCCAAACTCGATCTCCCGCCGGCGACACACGGCCGGTTGGTCGTGCTCGCCCCAGGACATTGGGTGAAAGGCAAGTAGCCGGCAAAGGCCCGCGGGGCGGGTCACGAGCCCGCCCCGCGATCCCATCAGGACCGCAAACACGACCTTTGACAGGAGACAAAGCGATGCCCGATCCCTACGAGCAGCTCACCCGGCGGTCGCTGCTGCGCCGCGCCGGCCTCGGCGCGGCGGCGCTCAGCGGCGCGTCCGCCATGCCCGCGTCCGCCGATGCTGCGGCCGAGCGGCGAGCAGACGACGCGAGTCTCGGCGCCCGGCCGGCCGGGCTGCCGGAGCGACAGTTCGCCTGGACTACGACACTGACGCTCGACACCTACGGCAACCCGATCGCACCGCAGTTCGACAGGCTCCTGTTCTTCGATGTACGTGATGGAAACACGTCCACCTCCGCGCGGGTCTTGGAGGCGGCCCTACGGAGCCTTGAGCGCACCTATCCGTGGGGACCCGAGGGTCTGCTCTTCACAGTCGGCTGGGGACCACGCTACTTCGAGCACGTGCTTGGCGTGAAATCACCTGTGCCGCGCCCGGAGGTCCTCTCGACCTTTGAGGAGCCCATGCTTGACGACTACGATATGTGCCTTCATCTGGCATGTGATGACGAGCAGCGACTCGCAGCTGTCGAGGCTGCGCTCGTCCGTGGAGAGCCTCTGGCAGGTGCCGGAGGCGCATTGGGATTGTCCGGCGCTTTGCGTTGGCGTGAGACCCGGACTGGGTTCGTCGGCGCCGGTCTACCCGCTCGCCACCAGGATGTGACCGGTATCCCACCCGGCAATCCGGTGTCGACGGACTCGCCGCTGTTCATGGGCTTCAAGTCGGGACTGGTCAAGAACCAGGCGAGCGAGGACGCAGTGAGCATTCCCGACGGTGCGTTCGCCGACGGGACAACGATGCACATCAGCTACATGCACCTCAACCTTCAGTTCTGGTACGACCGCAACACGGAACTCCAGCGGGTGCGCGAGATGTACGCAGCCCAGGTCGCGCCGACCGATGTCCCTGAGATCACGACGAGCTCCCCAAACCACGCCAACGAACTGGAGCAGGCGATTCTCGACTATGGGGTAGTCGGACACGCGCAAACCTCGGCCCGCGCGCGTCGCAACGGCAAGCCGATCATCCTGCGACGGGACTTCAACACCGTCGACGGCGGGCACGCGGGACTCCACTTCGTTGCGCTGCAACGCACGATCGACGACTTCGTCAAGACCCGCCGAGCGATGAACGCCTCCGGCGCCGAGTTTCAGAACCCGGTCATCACAAACACGGCCAACAACGGGATCAACGCATACATGCTGGTGCACCGACGTGCCAACTACATCCTCCCGCCGCGGCGGAACCGTTCGTTCCCGGGAGTGTGAGGTGGGGGCGCACCTGTGCACCGCGAGCGCACTAAGGAAGAGCTCGGGCGGGCGGCACGCGCGGCAGACTCCTGCCGTGGATCGTGCCGAGCGATGGGTCCTCTTCGTGCAAACTGATCTTGGATCGATCACGGCGGTAATAGGCGACCTCGGCGTCTCTCTAGACCACTCGTGTGCGCTCGACCGTCATGGACAGCGACGCTCGTTGGTCGCGGTCGCGTAGGGGGCACATAGCGAGATGGCGCGACGATGCTTTTGCGGCTGTGGGCGGACCATCCCGGTCTACAGACTCCGATTGAGGGCGTACGACCGTCAGGGCAAGCGGGTTGCCGTGACGCTCGCGCGGATGCAGGCACCGGCTCGGTGTGAGCCCGACGAACTCCTGATCGCCAGCTTGTCCGTGAAGGGCCAGGAAATCGCCTCCGAGATTGCCGCTGTGGTGCATCGAGAACGCGATCCCTGGTTGCTGGACGATCAAGCAATTCGGGCATGGCTGACCGATGCGAAAACTCTCGAAGGCGCGCGTGCAGGCCGCCCCGACACGCAGCAGGGCCCTACATAGCCCAACACGCTGATCGCGAGCCGCTGACGGCCCTAAGGGGTGTGCGATAGAGACCGCGCCCACGCGCCCAAATTTCGCGTCGGACTGTGGGGGTTGCCGGCGGTCCCAACCGTGACGGAGGCCCAATCCACTGGCTCGCCCAGAACCGTCTCGGCCGATGCAACGTACCCCGCGAGGCTCGATGGAGCTGTCGCTCTCTGAGGGCGGCTCGGCATGCCGGGGGACTGATCAGGGACCGGTCGCTCACCTGTGCATCTTCGGATGAAAAGTCAAGTGGTTCGTCGAAGTTTTCTCGGGAGATCTGGGTGTCGACGGGAAGCGGTTTCGGTGCTCGAGGAGGCCCTTGTGGCGGCTTCGGGCATGCCGCCGGGGCACACCTCTGGGTGTGTCACGGGTGTGGCGTGCATCTTGTCTGTCGGGCTGTTGGTAGTTCTGGCGGGTGCGGTCGGCTGGCGTCGAGCGGGGCTGTGGGGTGGTGGTCGCTTTCGGGGTGCTGGATGGTGGTGGTGGCCTTGGAGGCCGGGGGCGGTGATGTTGGTTGGCCGGTTCGGGGTGTTCGGGGTGCGGAATGAACCGTTCGTGGAGACACAGAACGTTGAGATTCGTTGGCCGCGATCGACTGCTCGCGCTCATTAACCCTTGTGATGACCGCCGCAGCATCGGTGCCGCCAAGGGCGGCGGCTACGCGCGCTACCTGGAGTCAAAGACCGTGGAGCCAGAGCGCGGCGACTACTACCTCTCCCCCGACGGCGAGCCCACCCAGGCACCCGGCCAGTGGCTCGCCTCGCCCGGACACGCTCGCGCGCCTCGGGCATCGAGGGCGACCACCGTCGAAGGCCGCGACTTCATCTCGCTGATGGAGGGCAAGCACCCCCGGCACGGACGCTGGCTGCGCAGGCCGGCTCCAACGGCGCCCGGGGCGGCGGGATCGACCTGACCTTCAGCGCCCCGAAGTCGGTGTCCGCTGTGTGGGCGCTCGCCGACGAGTCCCAGCGCCGCGAGATCGAAGCCGGCACACGCCGCAGCGGTCAGCGAGACGATCGCGCACCTGACCGAGACCGTGCCGACCGTGCGCCGGCGCTCCCACGGGCAGGTGTTCGAGGAGCCCGCGCGGGACGTCGTGGCCGCCGAGTACCGGCACACCACCGCCCGCGGCGTCCTCGAGACAGACGCGCCCGACCCGCAGCTCCACAGCCATGTGGTCATCACGAGCGCCGTCCGCGATGACGGGAAGATCGTCGCTGTCGCCTCCCGGCCGATCTTCCGCTCCGCGCGCGAGCTTGGCGCCTACTACCGCTCCGCGCTCGCGCACCAACTCCAGCAGCGGGGGTATGCGATCGAGCGGGGCACCGGCAAACACGGCCGCTACTTCGAGATAGCAGGCGTACCGCGCGGCCTGCTGCGACGCCTTCTCCTCCGCGCAGCCGCGAGGTCGCCAGAGCCGCCGAGCGCTTCCGCGCGAAGTGGGGCCGCGCACCCGAGCGCGGCGAGCTGCGCCAGCTCAAGCTGGAGAACCGCAAAGCCAAGGTGCTCATCACCCGCGCCGACCTACAGCGAGCCTGGAACGAGACCGCCGCGCGCTTCGACTTCGCCGGCCGAGCAGCCCGGCCGGCTGCTCGGTGCCGCCGTCGAGCCCCCGCCGGAGGGTCCGCTTGAGGATCGTGTCGAGCAGCGCCTGACCGAGCGCGCCGCGACCTTCGAGCCAGGCGAGTTCCGGGCGGTCCTGCTGGAGCAGTCCGTCGGCGAGCTCTCACCCCGACGAGGCGCTCGACCTCTCACGGGCGATGATCGCCGAACGCCGTGTCCTCCCCCTGGAGGGCGGGCTGATGACGACGCTCGCCGTGCGTGCGCGCGAGCAGGCGATCGAGCGCCGGTTCACCGCGCTCGCCGCCGGCGGCGGCCGCGACGTTGGCGTACAGGCTCGCGCGCAGTCGCCGCGCGACCAGATCGCCGAGCGGATCGGCGGACGGCTCAGCGCCGAGCAGGCACACGCGCTGGAGGTCATCACCGGCCCCGAGCGCGCCGCGATCCTCGTCGGACCCGCCGGCACCGGCAAGGGCGTCGTCATCGACGCCGCCGCCAGAGCCGAGCAGCACGTCGGCAACCAGACGCTCGGGATCGCGGTGTCCGGGTCCACCGCGCAGCGCCTCGGCCAGGACAGCCCCGCGCTCGCCGGGCACACGCTCACCCTCGACGCGCTCGTCTCGCGCGTCGAGCGCGGCCAGCTCGCCGTCGACCCGCACACGACGATCTACTTCGACGAGGCCGGGCATGGCCGACACCGACCGCCTCGAGCCGGCTCACCGAAGTCGTGGAGCAAACCGGGTCAAAGCTCGTGGCGATCGGCGACGGCGCGCAGCTGCCCTCGATCGGCGCGGGCGGCATGTTCGACCGGCTCTCCAGACATCGCCCCCAGCGCCGAACTCTCGAACATCCGCCGCACCCTCGACCCGCGACGAACAGACGCGCGTGGGCGGACCTCCGCGCCGGACGCTCGGACCGCGCGATGGCGCACTACCACGCACAGCGGGCAACTCCACATGGCCGACACCCGCGACCAGGCCGTCGAGCACGCCGTCGCAGAACTGGGCGACGCTCACCGAGACCACCCGACCCGAGCGAGGTCGCGCTGATCTCCGACGCCTCAAACCAGGAGATCGGCCGGCTCAACGCCCGCGCACAACACCTCCGCGCAGAGCGCGGCGAACTCGGCGACTCGAAGTCCCGGTGCCCGGCGTCCACTACGGCATCCGCGCAGGCGACCGGATCGCGCTCATCGACCAGCACCGCCAGCCCGGACAGTCGAGCGGATCGAGAACGGCAGCCGCGGCGAAGTCCTCGACATCACCCCAGCCGGCGAGGTGCTGATCGCAGTTCGACGTCACCGGCCGCCGGCGAACCCTCGCCGGCGAGGACCTCGCCCGCGTCGGCTCGGCTACGCCCAGCACATCCACCGCGCCCAAGGCGCGACCGTCACCCGCACCTTGGTCGTCACCGGCGGCTGGCAGACCAGCAAGGAGCCCGCCTATGTCGAGGCGTCCCGCGCCCGCAAGGGCACCGCCTGGTTCGTCTCCCGCGAGGATCTCGGCGTCGAAGGACACGACCCCGACCGCATCCAGCGGCTCGCCGAGCACGATGCGCCGCAGCCACGCGCAGACACCGTCGCTCGCGCACCCCGAGCTGCCCGACCGCGACTAGGGCCCGGACTTCAACCGCCAGCTCGCGCCGAGCCGCACCGCCGCATCCCCGGGATCGCCCGAGCGATCCACCGCCTCGCAACCCCACCCGCTACAGGAGCGAACAAGATGAGCGGCGTCGGGTGTCGGATCGAGGCGGCGTGGAGGCTCTAATCAAGCCCGCCGACATGGCGGCTCGCCTCGGCGTCTCACGCGCCTGGCTCTACGACGCCGCCCGGGCCAGGACGCATCCCATCAATCCGCGTAGGCGGACCAGGGACCCCTGCGGTTTGTCGCCGAGGACATCGACCGCTGGATCAACCAGGCACGCAACGACTGGCCGCCCGCCACCGCTGACATGGGCCGCGCAACACCAGCTCCCAGGCGCCGCGCAAGACCGAAGGGCCGTGCACGGAGAAGCGCCGGCGGCGGGCCGAACAGCGCTTGATCTAGGCGTTCCGCGTGACCGCGCGGGCGATGGCCTCCTCGGTGGCTACCGCACCGGCCGCCAGCACGTGGCGCTCCAGATGTCCGTAGTAGCGCTCAGTCGTACGGATGTCGGAGTGGCCGAGCTGACGTTGCACGTACATCAGCGAGTTCCCGCCCGGCCACCCAAGCCGCGGCGGTGTGGCGCAGCGCGTGCAGCGGCATGTCGCGCAGCGCGGCGTCCTGCAACGCTTCCTTGTGCCAGTCGCGCGAGACGGTCGTGCGGTCCATCGGCTCGCCCGCCCCGCCGCCGTCCCAGCGGCCGTGATCCCGCTTGCCCCACGCGCACCGGCATCACGAACACGTGCGCGTCGTGCCTGCGTGCCGGCAGGTCATCTCGCCGCGACGGGCGAGGTGGTCGCGCAGCACGCTCGAGAGTCCTTGTCCGATCTCCACCGAGCGAAAGCGGTCGGACTTCGTCGAGCCGACCGCCTCCTTCCTCTTGCGCGAGCGGTAGACGACGATCACGCCGCCCGGGCCTCGAACTCCAGGTCGCCCACTCGAGCGCCGAGCGCCTCCGAGATACGCAGGCCGCTGCCGATGAGCAACTCGGCCAGCGGGCGGTAGACCTCCGAGCACGAGTCCAGGTAGACAGGGATCTCGTGGAGGCGCAGGTACTCGCGCTCGATGTGTGCCGGCGGGAAGCGGCCACGCGCAGCGCCGGGTTGTTCGCGATCAGACCGTCCTCGACGGCGCCGTTGAGGCAGACCACGAGCTGCCGAGGGTGTTGTTGATCGTCTTGGGCGCGAGCCCTCCGGCTCTCCATCGCTTCAACCCACTGGTCCATCGCTCGCGGACGTGCTCGACCTCAGGCGGCCGAGCGGGGCTGGCCCAGGGCGGGCAGCAGTCGCAGGCGGCCGTCGCGCTCGTAGGCCTGCCACGTCCCGCCTCCAGATAGGGCTTGCGGCGAGCGAGCCAGCGCTCCCAGAACTCTCCGAAGGTCTCCTTGTGTGGCGAACCTCGCCGCGCTCCTGCTTCTCGGTGAGCCGCCGGCGAGCGTCCCGCGCGCGCCTTCTCGCTCGGGAACCCGCGCTTGCTCGTTAGCGAGCCGTCGGGCGCGCCCGATGACGTAGCGCCACCTGGCGCCCGGCGCCGTGGTCCGTAGGGATAAACCCCTCCGGCTCTCCCGTGCCGACGTCTTTGCGCGATCGCTCACCGCGTCGTCTGGATGGCGGCCGTCGAACGCCCGCGCCGACTCCTCGGCTGGAAGCGCTGGAGCGCTGTCGTCCGGTGGCGTCGCGCCAGCGGACCTCCCAGGCCCCCTTGGCATAGCTGCAGCTCATCCGGCCTCATTCGGTCCCTGAGATCGCATCCACGAGATGTTCGGAAAAGTGTTCGGAGTTGCCATTGACAACAATCCGAACAGTAGCGTGGGCGGGGTACAGAAGCAAGCAGATATAGAAAAAGCCCCGCTTAGCAGGGCTTTTCGTATGCGCCCGTGGACTCGAACCACCACGGGGAAATCTCCCCACAAGGCCCTCAACCTTGCGCGTCTACCAATTCCGCCACGGGCGCAGAGGGGGCGAGTATGAGCCTTCCGACCGCCTCCGCCGAGATCGCCTTGCATCCGTCCACGGCCGCGCTACTGTGCGAACACATGTTCGTTTCAGGTGCACCACTTACGACAGGGAGCCGCGTCCACATGGATCTGACCAAGCGTCAGCAGGAGATATTCGACTTCATCCGCAAATACTCGGCTAAGTACGGCTATCCGCCCACGGTGCGCGACATCGGCAAGGCGGTTGGTCTCGCATCCTCCTCGACCGTCCATGCGCATCTGGCGAATCTCGAGAAGATCGGCCTGCTCCGCCGCGACCCGACCAAGCCGCGCGCGATCGAGCTGCTCGACCGGGCGGTCGGCGGCGCCGTCGACAGCGTGCGCGGCATCGTCGTCCGACAGCCTGCCGCTGCTCGGCTCGGTCGCCGCCGGGCAGCCGATCCTTGCGGAGGAGAACATCGAGGACTATGTCCCCGTTCCCGCCGATCGCGGGCGGTGGTGACGGCGACTACCTGCTGCGGATACGGGGCGACTCGATGAAGGACGCCGGCATCCTCGAAGGCGACTCGTCGTCGTGCATCCGCAGGACACGGCGAGCGACGGCGACATCGTCGTCGCGCTGCTGGGCGAGGAGGCGACGGTCAAGCGCTTCTTCCGCGAGCCCGACCACATCCGCCTGCAGCCCGAGAACGAGGCGATGGAGCCGATCCGCAGCAAGGAGG
>CAVWMU010000003.1:0-92613 GCA_963756205.1 uncultured Solirubrobacteraceae bacterium | reverse complement strand
CCGCTGGCGGCGATCGCCGCCGGCTGCGGCTTCGGCACCGCCGAGACGATGCGCCGCGTGTTCCTGCGCACGCTGCGCGTCGGCCCCGCCGAGTATCGCCGTCGCTTCCACGCGGCGGCTGCCGAAATGCACGAAGCCGAGCGCCGCTCCACGAGCACGGCGCCCGGGAGGAATGCCCGAAAGACAAAGGAGACGGTCACATGAACATCGCAATCGTCCTGTACGACAGGTTCACGGCGCTCGACGCGATCGGGCCCTACGAGGTGCTCAGCCGCCTCCCGGGCGCGAGCGTCGCGTTCATGGCCCCCGAGGCGGGGCCGGTGCGCACCGACAACGGCATGCTGACGCTGCTCGCCGAGCGCCGCGCTGGCGGAGGTCCCGCAGCCGGACATCGTGCTGGTCCCCGGCGGGCCGGGCGAGGTGGCCGCGCGGGCGAGCGGGCCGACGCTCGAGTGGCTGCGGCAGGCGCGACGGCACGAGCACGTGGACGACGTCGGTGTGCACCGGCTCGCTGGTCCTCGCAGCGGCGGGCCTGCTGGAGGGCCGCCGCGCGACCACGCACTGGCTGGCGCTCGAGGAGCTGCGCCGCCTGGGCGCGGAGCCGGTGGAAGAGCGCGTGGTCTTCGACGGCAAGCTCGTCACCGCGGCGGGCGTGTCGGCGGGCATCGACATGGCGCTGACGCTCGCCGCGCGCATCGCCGGCGAGACGGTCGCGCAGGCGATCCAGCTGGGCATCGAGTACGACCCGCAGCCGCCGTTCGACGCCGGCTCGCCGCGCAAGGCGCCGGCGGCGGTCGTCGAG
Organism: uncultured Solirubrobacteraceae bacterium; assembly: GCA_963756205.1. Classification (GTDB taxonomy): domain Bacteria; phylum Actinomycetota; class Thermoleophilia; order Solirubrobacterales; family Solirubrobacteraceae; genus Palsa-744. Next base: position 91,811 of record CAVWMU010000003.1, on the reverse strand, counting down.
CTGCTGCGCAGCCGCAGCCGCTTCGAGGCGCAGGAGGCGCGGGAGGAGGACGCGCTGGCCGCGCCCAGTTGATCTCGCGGGCGGGCGGCCGCCGCGTTCCGTCCCAGGCCGCCCGCTAACCTGCGACTGCCGATGGCAGAGCACCGCTACGACCCGCACGAGATCGAGCCCCGCTGGCAGGCCGTGTGGGCCGGCGAGCGCACGTGGGAGGTGGCCAACGAGGCCGCTTCTGACGCGCGCGGCGACGGCCGCGCCGGCTCAGCCGGGGCTGGCTCGCGCCCGCCGACCTCATACGTGCTCGAGATGCTCCCGTACCCCAGCGGCGAGCCGCACATCGGCCATCTGAAGTGCTACTCGGTCGGCGACGCGATCGCGCACTTCCACCGGCGCACTGGGCGCGCGCGTGCTGCACCCGATGGGCTATGACGCGTTCGGGCTGCCGGCGGAGAACCACGCGATCAAGACGGGCGTGCACCCGCGCGACTCCACGGCGGAGTCGATCGCCTCCTTCCAGCGCCAGTTCCGCTCGTGGGGGATCTCGATCGACTGGTCGCGCGAGCTGGCGACGTGCGAACCCTCCTACTACCGCTGGACGCAGTGGATCTTCCTGCAGCTGTTCCGCGCCGGCCTGGCCTACCGCAAGGAGGCGGCGGTCAAGTGGTGCCCGAACGACCAGACGGTGCTGGCCAACGAGCAGGTCGACGCGGACGGGCGCTGCGAGCGCTGCGGCGCGATCGTCGAAGTCAGGCAGCTCGAGCAGTGGTTCTTGCGCATCACCGACTACGCCGAGCGGCTGCTGGACGACCTCGACGGGATCGAGTGGCCCGAGCACGTGAAGACGATGCAGCGCAACTGGATCGGCCGCAGCGAGGGCGCCGAGGTGACGTTCCGCTGCGAGGATTTGGATCCCGCCCACCCGGTCGACTACCCGTGTTCACGACCCGCCCCGACACGCTGTTCGGCGCGACGTTCTTCGTGGTGGCGGCCGAGCACCCCGGACGTGATGCGCCTGCGCGCGCGGGCACGCAGTACGAGCAGGCCGTGCACGACTACGTCAACCACGCGCTGACCGAGACCAACGAGGAGCGCGGCAACGCGGAGAAGCCGAAGACGGGCGTGCCGCTGGGCGCACGCGTCACCAACCCGGTCAACGGCGAGCAGATCCCGATGTGGGTGGCCGACTACGTGCTGACGGACTACGGCACCGGGGCGATCATGGCGGTGCCCGGCGCACGACCAGCGCGACCTGGCCTTCGCGGCCGCAGTTCGGGCTGCCGGTCCGGCGCGTGGTCGACGGGCGGCCGACCCGAGCTTCCGGTAGCCACGCGGCGACGGCGTGCTGGTCAACTCGCACCCGGACTGCGACGGCATGGGCAAGCGCGAGGCGCTCGAGCGCGATCGTGGCGTGGCTGGACCGCGAGGGCAAGGGCCACGCGTCGGTCAACTACCGGCTGCGCGACTGGCTGGTCTCCCGCCAGCGCTACTGGGGCGCGCCGATCCCGATCGTGTACTGCGAGCGCTGCGGGATGGTGCCGGTGCCCGACGACCAGCTGCCGGTGCGAGCTGCCCGACATCGAGGACTACGCGCCGAAGGGCGCTCGCCGCTGGCGGCGGCCGAGGACTGGGTCGACACGCGAGTGCCCGGAGTGCGGCGGCGACCGCGCGCCGGGAGACCGACACGATGGACACGTTCGTCGACTCCTCGTGGTACTTCCTGCGCTACTGCGACGCGCGCAACGACGGCGCGGCGTGGGACCCGGCGGTGCTGCGCGAGCTGGATGCCCGTCGACCAGTACGTCGGCGGGGTCGAGCACGCGATCCTGCACCTGATGTACGCGCGCTTCTTCACCAAGGCGCTCGCGGACCTCGGCCACCTCGACTTCCAGGAGCCCTTCCAGGCGCTGTTCACGCAGGGCATGGTGACCAAGGACGGCGCGAAGATGAGCAAGTCCAAGGGCAACGTCGTCTCGCCTGCGTCGATCGTCGAGCGCGTACGGCGCCGACACGGCGCGCTGCTACATCCTGTTCGTCGGCCCGCCCGACCAGGACGCCGACTGGTCGGACGAGGGCGTCGAGGGCGTGCACCGCTTCCTCGTCGCGGCTGTGGCGGCTGGCGGCGGAGACGCGGGCCGCATGCGGCCCCGTCCGGGACGGCACATGCGCCGTCCCGCCAGCCGGCGCATGCGCCGGCTGGAACAGATCTCAGAGGGGGACGACCTGGAGCTCGCTGCGCAAGACTCACTGGGCGATCGACAAGGTCAGCGGCGACCTGCGCCGCTTCGCGTTCAACACGGCGATCGCGGCGGTGATGGAGCTGCTGAACGAATGCTCGCGGCTGCGCGACTCGCGTCGAGCGCGACACGCTGCGCTTCGCGCTCGCGACCGCCGCCTCGCTGCTGTTCCCGTTCGCGCCGCACGTCGAGCGCGGACGTGTACGAGCGCCTGACCGGCGAGCGCGTGTGGGAGCAGCCCTGGCCGCAGGCCGAGGAGGCGCTGCTCGAGCGCGAGGTCTACGAGCTGGTGTGCCAGGTCAACGGCAAGGTGCGCGACCGCGTGCAGGCGGCGCGGAGGCGGGCCCGCGAGGAGCTCAAGGACCTGTGCCGGGCGGCGCCCAACGTGCATGGCGCACGTCGACGGCAAGGAGATCGTCAAGGAGATCGTCGTGCCGGGCAAGCTCGTGAACCTCGTCGTGCGCTGATGGCGGAGCTGAAGCCCGCGTACCTGATCCACGGCGACGACCACGGCGCGATCGGCGAGCGGCGCGCGCGGCTGAGGGCGCTCGCCGAAGCGCGGAGGGGGACGGCGCCGGCGTGGAGCTGCTCGAGGGCGACGCCGGCACGCCCGCAGGGGTCGCGCCGGCGCGCTGCGGCGATGACGTTCGCGATCGGGCGGCGCGTGATCATCGTCGACGGCGCCGAGCGCTTGAGGCGAGGCCGAGGTCGACGAGCACATCGAGCCGGCGATGGCGCGCAGATGCCAGCCGACACGACGATCGCGCTCTTCGCGCGCGAGGAGGGCCGCGCGAAGGCGCCCGCGGCGCTGCACGACGCGGTCAAGGCGCGCAGGGGGCAGATCGTGCGCCGAGACCACGTCAAGCCGTGGGAGCTCGCCGACTGGGCGCGCGAGCAGGCGCGCGGGCCTGGGCTGTCGCTGGACGCTGCTGCCGCCAAGGCGCTCGTCGCGCAGGTGGGCGAGCGCCAGCAGCGGCTGCTGCGCGAGCTGGAGAAGCTCGCGCTCGAGGCGGAGCCGGGGCCGTCCCGACGAGCGGGAACCGGACGCGGGCGGGGAAGAGGGAACTGGGCGCCCGGCGGCGCCGATCGAGACGTCGGCGCGGAGGAGATCGAACGCCAGCGCCGCGCGCTCGACCGCGTGGCGCGCGTACGCGCTCGCCGACGCGCTGGTGGGGGGCGACGCGGCCGCGAGGCGACGCGCTCCTATCTGCGCCTGCGCGCACAGGGCGAGCGCCTGTCGGGCCTGATGTACGCGATGGCCCAGCGCGCTGCGCGACGCGCGGCGCTGTCGGCGCGCCTGCAGGCGGGTGAGCCGCCCGCGGAGATAAAGCGCAGCCTGCGCATGCCCCCGCGCGCGGCCGACCGCTTCATCGCCGACGTCGCGCGCTCCGAGCCCGAGCGTCTGCGCGCCGCGCTCTGCCGGCTCGCCGACCTCGAACTGGACACACGCGGGGGCGCGCCGCTGAGATCCTCGCGTACGCCGTTCGTCCTGCGCTGGCGAGGACACCCTCGCGCTGCGAGCGATCGAGGCGATCACGCGCTAGACGACCGCTCGGCCGTGCGCGATCAGGCTGTCGCGAGCGAGCTAGGACTTGCCGGCCAGCAGTTTGGCTGCGCGGGACTTCTTGCGTGCGCCGGTGTTCCTGTGCAGCGCGCCGCGCTTGACGGCCTTGTCGATCGTGCTCACGAGCCGGCGGTGCTCGGCCTCGACGGCGCCGCTGTCCCCGCCCTCGACCTGCCTCGAGACGCCGGAAGTAGGTCTTGATCGCCGACGTGTAGCGGCGGTTCTCGAGACGCTCGCGCTCGGAGCGCAGGATCCGCTTCTTCTGTGAGTGGATGTTGGCCATATCGGTGCGTGCGGGCAGCCCTGCCTGCACTGGCCGGGGCGCGCCGCAGCAGCGCCGTACTATAGCGGCCCTGGCCGCCAGCACAGAAGCCTTCGGCGAGGAGCCGGTCGTCCCGGCGCCGCCGGCGCGCCGCGGCAAGGGCGTGGCGCGCAACACGGCGATCTTCTCGATCGCCACGGGCCTCTCGCGGGTCGTGGGGCTCGCCCGCGAAATCGTCGCTCGCGGGCTTCTTCGGGACCAGCGGCTGCGGCGTCGGCGTTCACGATCGCCTTCCAGGTCCCCAACCTCGTCGCAACCTGTTCGCCAAGCCGCGCTGTCGGCGGCGTTCGTGCCCGTGTTCACCGACCTGCTCCAGCAGGGACGCGGCGCAGAGGCGTTTCGGCTGGCATCGACGCTGTTCTGGATCATCCTGATCGTGCCTCGGCGCGATCACCGCGTTCTTCATCCTCGCCGCGGGGGTGATCATGCCGCTGTTCATCGGGCCCGAAGTTCGACGCTCCGCTGGACGCGCTGACGGTCGGCCTCTCGCAGGTCCTGTTCCCGGTCGTGCTGCTGCTCGGCCTCAACGGGCTGCTCGTCGGGATCCTGCAGTCCTACGACCACTTCACGATCCCCGCGCTCTCGCCGGCGGTGTGGAACATCGTGATCATCGTGCTGCTCGTCCTGCTGCGCGCCGCATTTTCCCGGCGCACGAGCACGGTACCAGATCTACGCGTACGCGATCGCGATCCTCGTGGCCACCGTCGTGCAGATGCTGATGGCGTTCGGGGCGCTCGGCCGGATCGACTTCCGCCTGCAGCTGCACATCGACTGGCACGACCCGCGCATCACGCCAGGTCTTCACGCTGATGCTGCCGGTGACGATCGGGCTCGGATCGTCAACCTCGACCAGCTGATCAACTCGGTCTTCGGCACGCTCGTCTCCGAAGGAAGCGCCGCGCGCGATCGACAACGCCTTCCGCATCTACATGCTGCCGCAGGGCGTGTTCAGCGTCGCGGTCGCGACCGTCCTGTTCCCGACCCTCAGCCGCATGGCCTCGCGGCGCGAGCGCCGACCGCGATGCGCACGGCGGTCGGCAGCGGCGATGCGCCAGATCAACCTGCTGCTGATCCCCGCCGCCGCGTTCATGATGGTGCTCGCCGACGCCGATCGTGCAGGCTCGTGTTCGAACGCGGGGAGTTCAACGCCGCAGTCCACCCACCTGGTCTCGATCGCGCTGTTCTGGTTCGCCTTCAGCCTGCCGTTCGGCGGCATGAACCTGCTGCTGACGCGCACCTTCTTCGCGGTCCAGCGCCCGTGGATCCCGACGCGGCTCGCGGCGATGAACATCGTCGTCGACATCATCGTCAGCGTCGGCGCTCTACAAGCCGCTGGGGATCGCCGGGCCTGATCATCGGCACGGTCGCCGCCAACGTCGTCATGACCGCGCTCCAGTTGCACCGCCTGCGCACCGGCTTCAACGGCCGGCTGGAAGGCGCCCAGACGACGATGATCACCGCGCGCATCCTCGTCGCCTCGGCGCTGCTCGCGGGCGTCTCGTGGGGCGTGTGGAAGCTGCTCGACCAGCTGCTCGGCGGTCTCGCTGCCGGCGCAGATCGTCAGCGTCGGCGGCGCGGCCGCGGTCGGCCTCGCCGTGTACATCCGCGCGGTGCTCGTCATGCGCATCCCCGAGGCCCACCAGGTGCAGCGGCATGATCCGCGCGCGGCTCGGGCGGGCGTAGAGCAGAGGCCGGGTGAGCCAAGGCCCACCCGGCTTGCGCCCGAACATGGATCGCCGCTTACTACATACGTCCCAGGACTTTGTGTTTCGCCTGGGCGGTTAACACTCTCGACACCTGGACAGGCCGCCCCGCTTGCGCGTGGCGCGTAGCCGCGGCTGAATGCATCCTCGTCGAGTTGGCGATCCGCCGGACCGTCGAACGCTAGCGGGTCTGGCGCCGCGAGCCATCTACAGCTTGGACGCCATGGACCAGGCCCACATCCGCAACTTCTCGATCATCGCCCACATCGACCACGGCAAGTCGACGCTGGCCGACCGCATCCTCGAGCTGACGCACACGGTCGACGCGCGCGCGATGCGCGCGCAGCTGCTCGACTCGATGGACCTCGAGCGCGAGCGCGGGATCACGATCAAGGCGCAGGCGGTGCGCGTGTTCTTCACGGCCAAGCCGACGGCGAGACCTACCAGCTGCACCTGATCGACACGCCCGGGCACGTCGACTTCACCTACGAGGTGTCGCGCTCGCTGGCGGCGTGCGAGGGCGCGCTGCTGGTCGTGGACGCCTCGCAGGGCGTGGAGGCGCAGACGGTCGCCAACACCTACCTGGCGGTCGAGGCGGGCCTGGAGCTGATCCCGTGCCTGAACAAGATCGACCTGCCGGGCGCCGAGCCCGAGCGCGTGGCGGGCGAAGTCGCGGACCTGATCGGCGAGCCGCCGGAGTCGATCCTGAGGATCAGCGGCAAGACCGGCGAGGGCGTGGCCGAGGTGCTGGAGGAGCTGATCGAGCGCGTGCCGCCGCCCGCGGGCGACCCCGACGGCGCCGGCGCGAGCGCTGATCTTCGACTCCGAGTTCGACCAGTACCGCGGCGTGATCGCCTACATCCGCGTCGTCGACGGCGTGTTCACGCAAGGGCGAGGCGATCCGCGCGATGGCGGCGGGCACCGAGGCGGAGATCGACGACATCGGCTTCTTCAGCGCCGCAGATGACGCCGGCCGACCGGCTGGCGGCGGGCGAGGTCGGCTACCTGATCACGGGCATCAAGGACGTGACGCAGCTGCGCGTCGGCGACACGCTGACGACCGCGAAGGCCGGCGGCTGGCAGGCGCGCATCGCCGGCGAAGCCACCGAGCCGCTGCCGGGCTACCGCGAGGTCAAGCCGATGGTCTTCTGCGGCCTGTTCCCGATCGACTCCGACGACTACCCGGACCTGCGCGACGCGCTCGAGAAGCTGGCGCTCAACGACGCGGCGCTGTCGTGGGAGCCGGAGACCTCCGACGCGCTCGGCTTCGGCTTCCGCTGCGGCTTCCTGGGCCTGCTGCACATGGACATCGTGCGCGAGCGCCTGGAGCGCGAGTACGACCTGGAGCTGCTGGCGACGATGCCGATCGGTGGAGTTCGACGTGACGCTCACCGACGGCGCAGGAGATGCGAGGTGCACAACCCCTCCGACATGCCCGACCCGGGCGACGATCGAGGAGATCCGCGAGCCGTTCATCAGGGCGTCGGTGATCGCCCCGAAAGAGTTCGTCGGCGCGGTCATGGAGCTCTGCCAGGAGCGCCGCGGCGAGCACGCCGGCATGCACTACCTGTCGCCCGAGCGCGTGCAGATGACCTACGACCTGCCGCTGGCGGAAATCGTGCTCGACTTCTTCGACCAGCTGAAGTCGCGCACGCGCGGCTACGCGTCGCTCGACTACGAGCTCAGCGGCATGAAGCGCCTCGGACCTGGTCAAGCTCGACGTGCTGCTGGCGGGCGACACGGTCGACGCGCTGTCGATGGTCGTGCACCGCGACAAGGCGTACGAGATGGGGCGCACGCTGACGGAGAAGCTGCGCAAGCGCATCCCGCGCCAGCAGTACGACGTGCCGATCCAGGCGGCGATCGGCGCCCACGTGATCGCCCGCGAGACCGTCAAGGCGTTCCGCAAGGACGTGATCGCGAAGCTGCTACGGCGGCGACATCACGCGCAAGAAAAAGCTGCTCGAGCAAACAGAAGGAGGGCAAGAAGCGGATGAAGCAGGTCGGCCGCGTGGAGGTGCCCCAGGAGGCGTTCCTGGCGGTGCTCGAGCTGGGGGAGGAGTAGGTGGCCGGCGCGTCCGTGCCACCCACGCGCCTGCTGTTCGTGTGCCTGGGCAACATCTGCCGCTCGCCGACCGCCGAGGGCGTGATGCGCATGCTCGTCGAGCGCGAGGGACTCCAGACCTGCGTTCACGTGGAGTCCGCCGGGACGGGCGGCTGGCATGTCGGCAGTCCGCCCGACGCGCGCGCCGCCGAAGCAGCGCGTGCCCGCGGCGTCGCGCTCGGCGGTACCGCTCGCCAGGTGCGCGCACAGGATTTCGACGATTTTGATCTTTTGGTGGCGATGGACGGTGAGAACCTGCGCGCGCTGCGGACACTTGCGCCGGGTGAGCAGGAGCGCGCGAAGGTGAGGCTGCTGCGCGAGTTCGATCCCGCGAGCGCGGGCGCGGGCGATCTCGACGTGCCCGACCCCTACTACGGCGGGGCGGGCGGCTTCGACGAGGTGTTCGAGCTCGTGCAGGCGGCATGCGAGGGCCTGCTCGAGCGGATCCGCACCGCCGGGTGACGGACCCGCGACGCCCCCCGGCGCTCCCCACGGGCGCACGCGATGTCCGGCGCGTGGGCGGCGGCGACATCAACGAGGCGTTCCACGTGACGCTCGCCGACGGCAGCGACGCGTTCGTGAAGACGCGCGCCGACGCTGCGCCGGGCGAGTACGCGGCCGAGGCGGCGGGCCTCGAGTGGCTGGCAGAGCCCGGCGCGGTGCGCACCCCGCGCGTGCTGGAGCTCGACGAGCGCTATCTCGCGCTCGAGTGGATCGCGCCGGCCCCGTCGGGGCACCTGGACGCGCCCGCCGCGGAGGAGCTCGGGCGCGGTCTCGCCGCCACGCACCGGGCGGGCGCGCCGTGCTTCGGGGTCGCCGATGCGCCGCGCGCCGCCGGCTTCGGCTCGCTGCGGCTGTCGAACGAGCCCGCGGGCAGCTGGCCGGATTTCTACGCCGAGCGCCGCCTGCGGCCGCTCGCGCGGCTCGCGCGCGAGCGCGGCGCGCTTTCGCCCCAGGGCATTGACGCGGTCGAGCGCGTGTGCGAGCGCCTCGGCGAACTGTGCGGCCCGGCGGAGCCGCCGTCGCGGCTGCACGGCGACCTGTGGTCGGGCAACGTGATGGTCGCCGCCGACGGCCGCGCGTGGCTGATCGACCCGTCCGCGTACGGCGGGCACCGCGAGGTCGACCTGGCGATGCTGCGGCTGTTCGGCTCGCCATCCGAGCGCGTGTTCGCCGCCTACGAGGAGCTCGCGCCGCTGGCGGATGGCTGGCGCGAGCGCGTCGAGCTCTACCAGCTGCTGCCGCTGCTCGTGCACGCGCTGCTGTTCGGCGGCTCCTACGCGGGCGCGGTCGAGCGCGTCGCGCTGCGCTACGCCGGCTAGCCCCGCCGTGCTGGTTGGATAGTGACGGCAGCGACATGTCTCGCTCCGCACCGGCCGTATGGCCATGGCTTCACGGCGCACGACGATGGCTGTCACATCCGCGTGGCACGGTCGGAGTGGGGGACATGCGCCCCGACACGCTCTCCTCCCGCAGGCGGCTGTACCTGCTCGCGCGCGTGGTGATCGCCCGTCACTATCGCCGCGAGCTGACGCTCGCGATCGTCGCCCGCGCGCTGGCGACCTCCCCGCGCCAGCTGCAGCGCGCGTATGCGCAGTTCGGCGAGAGCAGCTTCAGCGAGGACCTGCTCGCCCGGCGCATGGCGGTGGGTGCGCAGCTGCTGGTCGAGCAGCGCTCGATCCCGGTGGCGCACGTCGCGCGTCTGGTCGGCTACAGCGAGGGCTCGCACTTCGCGGCCGCATTCCGCCGCCGCTACGGACGCTCGCCGGCGCGCTTTCGCGAAGCGGCGCTTCAGGCGGAGGAACGCTCGTAGACGGCGCCCCGCCCGCCGCCCGCGGGCGCGTCGGCCCCGGTCCCGTCGTGCTCGTCCGCCGCGGTCCCGTCGTGCCCGTCGCCGTCGAGCGTCTCCGCGCCGGGCAGGCGCAGGCGCATGAGCGTGCCGCCGCCGGGGGCGGGCGCGGCGGTGACGCTGCCGCCCTGCTGGGCGGCGACCTGGCGCACGATCGCAAGGCCGAGGCCCGAGCCCGGCCGCCCGCGCGCCTCGGCGCCGCGGTAGAAGCGGTCGAACACGTACGGCAGGTCATCGGCGGAGATGCCGGGCCCATGGTCGCGCACCGTCAGCTCGCCCGCCTCCAGGCGCACCTCCACGGGCTCGCCGGGCGGGCTGTACTTGACGGCGTTGTCGATCAGGTTGCCGACCGCCCGCTCCAGACGCGCGGGCACGCCGCTGACGAGCGTCGGCTCGAGCTCCACCTCCAGCGGCGTCGCGGGCGCGTGCCTGCGAGCGCGCTCGGCGACCTCCTCGACGAGCAGGTCCAGGCGCAGATCCTCGGCGTCGGCGCGCGGCTCCTCGCCGCGAGCGAGTTCGATGAGGTCGTTCATCAGCAGCGTCAGCTCCTCGATCTGCTCGACCACGTCGCCCAGCAGCCGGCGGCTTTCCTCGGGGTCCATGTCGCTCGCCCTGCTGCTGCAGGATCTCGATGTTGGTGCGCAGGCTGGTGACCGGCGTGCGCAGCTCGTGCGAGGCGTCGGCGACGAGCTGGCGCTGCGCGTGCACGGAGGCGTCGAGCGCGTTCATCGAGTGCTCGAGCGCGTCGAGCATCGCGTTGAAGCTGCCCGCCAGGCGCCCGAGCTCGTCCTCCCCGGAGGGCTCGATGCGTCCGCTGAGGTCGCGCGTGGCGGCGACGTGCTCGGCGGCGTGGCTGAGTCGCTTCAGCGGCTGCACGGCGGCGCCGGCGACCAGGCGCCCGAGCAGCGCCGCGAGCGCGATGCCGCCGACGACGAGCAGCACGAGGATCAGGCGCAGGCGGCTGAGCAGGCTGTCGACTTCGGTGAGCGGCAGCGCGAACTGGACGGCGCGCCCGCGGCCGAGCGACTCGGCGAGCACGCGCAGGTGGATGCCCTTGACGTGCGCGTCGCTGAAGAACGGCCCGCCGCCGTGCGCGGCCAGCGCGCGCGTGGCGGCGCTCACCGGCAGCGACACCCCCTGCGCCGAGCGGATCACGATCGCGCCGTCGGCGTCGATCATCTGCTGGTAGCCGCGGACCTGGTTGGGTCCGGGCGCGAGGCCGTTGAAGATGTTGCCTTCGCTCGCGCCGGACTTCGCGCCGGCGTGCTGACGAGCGCTAGACGGATACGCGCCGGCGGCGCCCGGCGGCGGCGCGCCGAGCACGCGTTCGGCGGCGAGCCGCAGCTGCGCGCGGCGGCTCAGCGCGACGTCGCCGAGGTCTCTGGCTTCGAGCGCGCGCACGAGCCCGTTGGCCGAGCGCTCGCGATGGCGCAGCTGCGTGTCGACCTGGCTGTGCAGCTGATTGGAGGTGAGCAGATAGGTGAGGACCGACGCGAGCACCACCGCGACGGCGACGGCGGCGGCGGCGGCGATCGTGATGCGCCGGCGGAAGCTCATTGCGGCGTCCGCAGCACGTAGCCGACGCCGCGCACGGTGTGCAGCAGGCGCGGCTCATCGCCGACCTCGGTCTTGCGGCGCAGGTAGCCCATGTAAACGCCGAGCGAGTTGGAGCTGGAGCCGAAGTCATAGCCCCACACCGCCTCGAAGATCGTCGAGCGCGTGAGCACCTGGCGCGGGTGGCGCAGGAACAGCTCGAGCAGCAGGAACTCGGTGCGCGTGAGCTGGAGCAGCCGCTCGCCCCGCCATGCCTCGTGGGCGCGCAGGTCAAGGCGCAGGTCGGCGAACGACAGCGAGTCCTCGCGCCCCTCCTCCTCGCCCGCGCGGCGCAGCAGCGCGCGCACGCGTGCGAGCAGCTCGCGCAGCGCGAACGGCTTGACCAGGTAGTCGTCGGCGCCCGCGTCCAGCCCGGCGACGCGGTCGTCGACCTCGCCGCGCGCGGTGAGCATCAGCACGGGCGTGACGTCGCCCCCCTCGCGCAGGCGCCTGCACACCTCCAGGCCGTCCACGCGCGGCATCGCGATGTCGAGGATGACCGCCTCGTAGGGCGCCGCCCCCAGCCGTTCGAGCGCTTCGTGCCCGTCGCTGGCGTTGGTCACGGCATAGTGTTCGAGCGTCAGCGCTCGGTGCAGCGCGTTCTGAACGGCGGGCTCGTCGTCGACTACCAGTATGCGGGCTTGCTCGGCCATGATCGAGGCTGCTCGCGTCGGGCGCGCGGTCCTTCGACGGCGCGGCGCAGGCGGGAGGTGGCAGCTATCAGGCTAGCGTGGTGGATGCACGCGACATGCGCCTAACGGAAAGCGAAAAGAATGCTAAGAATCGCCAGGGGAGCGACCATCGCTGAGCAGCCGCGGCCGGCCGACGCGTCCGGCGGAGTGCTGGCGGCCCAGTCGCGCACCCTGCGCAACAGCATCATCAGCCTGGCGATCTTCTTCGCGCTGGTCGCCGCGCTGCTGGTCAGCGTCCCCGGCCTGGACGCGGCCGCGGATCGGATCGCCCACGCGACGATCCCGTGGGTCGTTGCGGGGATCGCCCTCGAGGTGCTCTCGTGCCTGGGCTACGTCGTCCTGTTCAGCCTGGTCTTCGGCAGGCTCGGGCGCAGCCTCAGCTCGCGGCTGTCGCTCGCGGAGCTGGCGGTCAACTCGGTCGTGTCGGTCAGTGGCCTGGCGGGCATCGCGCTGGGAGCGTGGGTGCTGCGCAGCAAGGGCTTCCCGGTCGACCGCATCGCCAAGCGCTCGGTGCTGGTGTTCGTGCTGACGAGCGCGGTCAACGTGGGGGCGGTGATCGTGATCGGGCTGCCGATGTGGCTGGGAGCGATTCCCGGGTCGCGCAACGCGCTGCTGACGCTGCTGCCGGCGCTCGCGGCGCTGGGGACGATCGTGGGGACGCTCGCGGCGGCGTCGTGGGCGCGGCGCGCGGCCGCCCGCCGGCGCCTGCAGGACGGCCGCGTGGCGGTTGCGCTGATCGCCGTCAGCGGCGGCGTGCAGGACGCCCTGAGGATGATCCGCGAGCACGACTGGCGGCTGTTGGGAGCGCTCGGCTATTGGCTGTTCGACAATCTCGTGCTGTACGCGTGCATCGCCTCGCTCGGGCACGCGCCGTCGTTCTGGGTGGTCGCGATGGCCTACCTGGTCGGCATGCTCGCCAACTCGCTGCCGGTCCCGGGGGGCTTCGTGGCGGTCGAAGGCGGGCTCGTGGGCATGCTGCTGCTGTTCGGCGCTCGCCCGGCCTCGCAGATGATCGCGGCGGTGATCGTCTACCGCGCGATCTCGCTGTGGGTGCCGGCGGTGATCGGCTCGATCGCGTTCCTGAGCCTGCGCCGCGAGATCGGCAAGCCGGCCGCGCCGGCCCTTCCGAGCGGCTGATCGCCTGCGCTAGCCGGTGATCGCTTTGGTTTGCGCTTCCTGCGCGGCGTCGCGCTGGCAGGAGTGCCCCGGCAGGTCGGCCATCACGCGCTGGAGGCCCGCGCCCTCGGGCCCGGACAGGCCGGGGCAGTAGACGGGAGCGGGCAGGTCGCCGGAGGCGGAGCCGGGCGCGTTCAGCGGGCGCAGCCGTTCGCCGGCGAGCAGCGCGTGCGCGAAGGTGTCGGAGAAGACGTCGATCGCGACCCTGCCGGTGTAGATCTCGATCGAGCGGCCTTCGTCGTAGACGACGGCGGGCACGCCGCGCACGAGGATGTTGCGCTGCGGCCCCAGCGGGGCGTTGGAGTGCAGCACGTAGACGACGGTTGTCACCTGCAGCGGCAGCAGGCAGGTGCCGCCGCCGAAGATGCCTTTGCTCTGCACGCAGTCCCCGTAGTAGACGCTGTCGCCGACGTTGGACACGTAGTAGCGCAGGCCGTCGGCCGCGGCGAGCGGGTGCCCGTCGAAGCTCGGGCCGACCCAGTAGACGCGGTAGTAGGGGAACAGCTGCGCTTCGGCGAGCTCGCTCGCGGAGATCGGCGGGGGATGGCTCGTGCCGCAGCCGCCGGCGGCGAGCGCCGCGCAGATCGCGGCGAGAGTCAGCGCCGCTCGGGTCGCGCGAGGAAGGCGCGTGTGGGCGGCGGTGGCGGTCATGGCCGTCATTATCTTGGCGTGCCCAGCAGAAGCACAGCTACTTCCGGGCCCGGCGACTGTTCACAGTCATACGATCCCGTCGCAATCGCGGCGGATGTGCCGGGGTCCGGTGGGGTAGCACACCGGACCCCGGTCGATCTTCCCACCGAGGGCTCGCGCGCGGCGCCGGCGACCGTAGCGGCGCCGATGGGCGGAGCGCAGATGGGCGACGCGCCGGCGGGCGGAGCGCCGGCGGTCGGTGCTCCGGTTGGGCTGCTGCTGTTCACGGCGGCGCTGATCGCGGTGTGGCTGGCGGTCGACCCGCGCGCGCCCGACCTTGCGGCGCAGGTGTATCGCGTCGGCCTGTTTCGCCAGCTGGGGTTCGCGGTGTGGGACGAGCACTGGTACGCCGGTCACAGCCTGCCCGGCTACAGCCTGATCTACCCGCCGCTGGCCTCGCTGGTGGGCATGCGCGCGCTCGGGGCGCTGTGCGTGCTGGCCTCGAGCGTGCTGTTCGCGCAGCTCGCGCGCCCGGCGTACGGGCAGGCGGCGCGCTGGGGCGCGGCGTGGTTCGCGGTGGCGGCGCTCGGCGACGTTTGGATCGGGCGCCTGACGTTCGCGCTGGGGGTCCCGCTCGCGCTGGCGGCGGGCGTCGCGCTGATGCGCGGGCGCTGGCTGTGGGCGGGCGCGCTGGCGGCGCTGTGCGCGGCGGCGAGCCCCGTGGCGGGCGCGCTGCTGGGCCTCGCGGGGCTGTCGGTGGCGCTCGAGCGGCGCTCGCCGCGGGCGCTGCTGACGCTGGCGGGCCCGGCGGCGGCGGTCGTTCTGGGCCTCGCGGCCCTGTTTCCGGAAGGCGGCTACGAGCCCTATCCGATCCGCTCGTTCGCGGCGACGCTGCTCGTGGTGCTGGCGTTCCTGTGGGCGCTGCCGCCGGCGGCGCGGCTGTTGCGGATCGGGGGGTGGGTGTACCTGCTTGCGTGCGTGGCGTGCCTGACGGTGCACTCGCCGATGGGCAGCAACGTGGAGCGCTACGCGGTGCTGCTGGCGGGGCCGCTGCTGCTGTGCGCGCGGCTGTCCGCGCCGGACGAGCAGCGCGCCGGCGCGCTGTGGCGGTGGCGCTGGACGCCGGCGGCCGCCGCGGCGGCGCTGTGCGCGATCGCGGTGTGGGTGGTGTGGGGGCCGGTGCGCGAGACGCTGGCGGTGGCGGGCAGCGAAGCGACGAGCGCCTCCTACTACGCGCCGCTGGAGCGCTTCCTGGCGCGCGTGCAGGCGCCGCCCGCCTCGCCGGTGCGCGTGGAGGTGCCGCTGACGCGCTCGCACTGGGAGGCGGCGGAGCTCGCGCCGAGCGTGTCGCTGGCGCGCGGCTGGGACAAGCAGATGGAAACCCGCTACGACGGCGTGCTGCTGGGGCATGCGCTGACGGCGGCCAGCTACGAGCGCTGGCTGCACGAACAGGCGGTCTCCTACGTGGCGCTCCCCGATGTCCCGCTCGACCCGTCGAGCGCCGGCGAGGGGCGCCTGATCCGCGGCGGGCTGGCGTACCTGCGCGAGGTGTTCTCCAGCGCGCACTGGCGCGTCTTTGAGGTGCTCTCGCCGACGCCGCTCGCGTCCGGGCCCGGGCGCCTGACGTCGCTGGGGCACGACTCGTTCTCGCTGCACGCGCGCACCGCCGGCAGGTTCCTGGTGCGCGCGCGCTTCACGCGCTACTGGACGCTCACGACGGGCGCCGGCTGCGTGGAGCCGGCGCCGGGCGGATGGACGGCGGTGAGCGTGAGCGCACCCGGCACGGCGGTGGTGAGCGCGCGCTTCTCGCTGTCGCGGGCGTTCGGCGCCGAGGGCTCGTGCACGGAGGGCAGCTCTTCGTGAGAGTGTTGTGAGCTTGGGGACCAGATGAGCCGGCTGAAGATCATGCGATTCACCGTCGTGCGTGCGTGCGGTCTGCGTGCGTGCGGTCTGCGCATCTGCGTCGTGGGCGCCGGCGCGCTCTGCTTGCTGGCGGCCGTGGGGTGCGGGAGCTCCGGCGGTGGCGCGCAGGCGGGCGCCGGCGCGGCCCATACGCAATCGGGGAAGGCAGGGGAGGGCTCAGGGCGTGCCGCCGCAGCGGGCTCGGCCGCCCAGGGTGCGAGTGCGCCCGCGTCCTACCGCTGGCTGGTGCGCACCGAAGGCGCGCCGCCGTCGATCGCCGCCGAGAACCGCGCGGGGGGAACCACGGCGTGGCGCCTGCCCGGCCCGGCGTACGAGCTCGGCGGCGAAGCGCGCGGCGCGATCGCCGGATATGTCGCCGAGCAGGCGATCGCTCCCGGCGAAGTGCAGCAGGTGTACGTGAAGGCCCCGGGCGCGCGCACGGTGACGGTGCAGGTCTACCGCATGGGCTGGTACGGCGGGCGCGGGGGCAGGCTCGTGCTGCAGAGCGCGGCGCTGCCCGCGCGCAGCCAGCCGCCGTGCACGCACCGCTCCGCGACCGGCCTGACCGAGTGCCGCTGGCACGCGACGCTCAGCTTCGCGATCCCGGCGGCGCTGGTGAGCGGCGTGTACATCGTCAAGCTGCACGCCTCGACGGGCGCGCAGAGCGACTGCCTGTTCGTGCTGCGCCCGGCGCAGCCGCCGCGGCTGCTGGTCGAGATACCGACGGCCAGCTACGAGGCGTACAACGCGTGGGGAGGAGACAGCCTGTACCCGGGCGGGCGCGAGCTGGTGGGCGTGACGGGGACGACGCAGGGCGTCGAAGTCTCCTACGACCGGCCGTATGAAAGCCAGACGGGCGCGGGGCAGTTCTTCATCCGCGACGTGGCGATCGTGCGCTTCCTTGAGCGCTACGGCTATCCGGTGGGGTATACGACGATCGAGTCGATCGACGGCGATCCCGCGCAGGTGTGGGATCCCGCCCACCCATCCGCCCACCCGCGGGCGCTGATCGACGTGGGGCACTCCGAGTACTGGTCGCAGGGAGACGAGCGCGCGTTCGCCAGCGCCCGCGAAGCGGGCACGAGCCTGATCTTCATCAGCTCCGACACGATGGCCTGGCGGGTCCGCTTCGCGCCGGCGACCGCCGCCTCCAGCCAGGCGGGCGAGCCCGACCACAGGATCGTCGCGTACAAGGAGTTCGCGGCGCGCGACCCCGATCGCGCGGACGCGACGGGGCTGTTCCCGCTCGGCGGGGCCGAGCTGGTGGGCAGCGCCTACGACGGCTGCATCACACCGCGCGTGGAAGTGCCCGGCCCGCCGACCTATCTCTACTACGCGTGGCGGCCGTCGCCGAGCCTGCAGCCGCGCTGGCTGTTCGCCGGGACGGGCATCACGGCGACGACGAGCATCCCGGGGATCGTCGGCTACGAGCTCGACGAACGCACGCCGGCGACGCCGCCGGGCACGACGCTGGTGGGCGCGGGCACGGGCGTGCCGTGCATGTCCGAGGCAGAGCCCTCGCCGGCGCACGGCAGGCTGGCGGAGACGACGCTGTACACGGCGCGCTCGGGCGCGCTGGTGTTCGCGACGGGGACGCTCGGCTGGGAGTACGCGCTCTCGCCCGTGCCGCAGGCCTCGCCCGATGTGCCGCTGGCGCCGGATCCGCGGGTGGTGGCGATGACCCGCAACCTGCTGGCGCACGTGCTCGCGGGCCAGGGTTAGCGCTATTCGGGCGCGAGCGCGAACAGGCCGCTGTAGCCGGTGAGGTAGATGTCGACGCCGTCGCTGATCACCGGGTCGAAGGCGCCGGTGTCCGCTTCGAACTCCACGTGCCCGGTGGAGATGTCCAGGCCGTAGCTGACGTGCTGGCCGAGGTCGGCGAAGTAGACGATGTCCCCTACGATCGTGGCCGAGCCGGAGATGCGCCCGTGCGCGTTGAAGCGCCAGCTGATGTGGCCGGTGCGGGCGTTGAGCGCGTAGAAGGTGCCGTTGTAGGAGCCGAGGAAGACGGTCGGCCCGATCCCCGGGGCGTTGGTGACGGCGGGCGAGGCGTAGACGTAGGCGCCGGTCTGCACCGCCCAGTCGAGCCTGCCGGTGAATGCGTCGTAGGCGTAGACGCGCCCGTCGGTGTTGCCGAGGAAGACGCGCCCGTAGACGACGGCGGCGGTGGAGTAGAAGGTGCCGCTGCCGAGCAGCGCGCCTTCGGAGCTGCTGACCCACAGCGCCCGCCCCGTCTGCTCGGAGACGGCCTGCACGTGTCCGGAGTAGTCGCCGAAGTACAGGACGCCGTCCGACAGGGTGGGGCTGGCCTTGACGGCGCCGGCGGCGTGGTAGACCCAGAGCACCGCGCCGTCGCGGTCGTCGAGCGCGTAGACGATCCCGCTCTGGGAGCCGAAGAACAGGCGGCCGCGGTCGATCAAGGGGGAGGACTCGCTCGGGCTGGGCAGGCCGCGCCACCAGCGGACGGCCCCGTCGGCGCTGTTCAGCGCGATCACGCGACCCGGGCTCGCGTGGTGTCCGCTGGAGAGGATGGTCACGTACACGGTGTTGGCAGTGACGGCCGGCGAGGAGGCGGACAGCTGGCCGAGGCGCCGCGTCCAGATGACGCGTCCGGTGCGCTTGTCAATGGCGCTGAGCACGGCGTCGTCGGCGAGCTGGAAGACATCGTTGCCGTAGATCACCGGCGGGAACTCCAGCAGCGCGCCCTCGTTGAGCGCCCACAGGCGCTTGAAGGGAGGACGCACGCGCGCGGGGGCGGGGAAGAAGCGGGTGTGGGCCGTGTCGTATCCGTACAGCGGCCAGGCGAAGCGGGCGGGACCGCGGGTCGGCAGCGTGGGGGTGGGCTGGGGCACGAAGCGCGCGTGCGGGTGGTAGATGCTGCCGGTGCGGTGGCGCTCGTACAGGTAGCCGCCGAGCGCGGCGGCGGCGAGCACGAGGACGAGCCCGGCCAGGGCCGCGAGCAGGCGCCTGGAGCCGGAGAGCGGGCGCCTGCGGTGGTCGCTCACCGGCTCGGGGCGCGGCTCAGGCTGCGAGCTTGCGGGAGGGCCTGCCGGCGGGTGCGTTCGCGGTGGGCTGCTCCTCCAGCGGCAGGCCGGATGCGGCCGTCGGCTGCGGGCGCGCGCGGTCGCTCCTGCGACCTCGGCCGGTGGCGCGCCGCCGGCCGGCACGCGCGGCTGGGCGCCGCGCGGTGCGGGCGATCAGGCGCGCGGCGCTCATCGTGAGCAGCCACAGCCAGGCGACGGCCAGCGGGGGCAGCGTCAGCCCGGAGACGAGCGCGAGCACGGTGTGGTTGCCGTTCAGCGACCAGTTCCACAACAGGTAGTCGCCGACGGCGAGCCCGGTGACGAAGACCAGCGGCCTGTGGGACATGTGTTGAACCCTAGAGGTGTTCGGGGACAGATGACGGACGGGGTGGGCGGCCAGCGCGCCGCGCGAGCGCGGTGCGAGCCGTGGGGGCGTCGGACGCGCGGGCGGGCGCCTATGATCGCTCGCCGTGAACGATGCGCGGGAGCAGTCGGCGGGGCAGCGTACGGACGCGCACGTGGGCGGGTCGGAGGTGTTCGCGGGCGCGCTCCTGGGTGGCCAGGTGGCGCTGGTCACGGGCGGCGGCACGGGCCTGGGGAAGGCAAGCGCGCTGGAGCTGGCGCGCTGCGGCGCGGGCGTGACGATCGCGGGTCGGCGCAGCGAGGTGCTCGAGCAGGCGGCGGCGGAGATCGCGGAGCTCGCCGGCGTGGCCGTCGGGGAGCAGGCGGGCGCGGTCGACTGGATCGCGGGAGACGTGCGCGAGCCAGAGGAGGCGCGGCGGCTGGTGGCGAGCGTGCTGGAGCGCCGCGGGCGGCTGGACGTGCTGGTGAACAACGCGGGCGGCCAGTTCTTCAGCCCGGCGGAGCTGATAGCGGCGAAGGGCTGGCGCGCGGTGTGGCGCCTGAACGTGGAAGGGATGCTGAACATGAGCGAGGCGGCGTTCGAGCTGGCGCTGGAGCAGGCGGGCGGGAGGGTCGTGAACGTGACGCTGTCCCCCCACCACGGGATGCCGGGGATGGCGCACTCGGGCTCGGCGCGCGCGACTGTGGAGGCGCTCACGCGCGAGCTGGCGCGGCGCTGGGAGCGCGCGGGCGTGACGGTGACGGCGGTGGCGGCGGGGCACTTCGACACGGAGGTGCTGTCCAAGTACCCGGCGAGCGTGCGCGCGGGCGCGTCGCGCACGGTGCCGCTGCAGCGGCTGGGCACGGTGGCCGAGCACGCGTGGCTGGTCGCGCTGCTCGCGTCGCCGCTCGGAAGCGCGTTCAACGGCACGACGATCACGCTTGACGGCGCGCGCGACAACTGGTGCGGGCCGTGGCCGCCGCCGGGGCTGGCGGACGAGTCGGGCGAGGTGCCCACGGAGGAGCGGCGGTAGGATGGAGGGGGCCGTGCGGGCGAAGTGTTGTGGTTGCACGGAAGCCTTCCAAGCTTCAAGGGCGGGTTCAATTCCCGTCGCCCGCTTGTTTGCCACGGGGAGTGGCGCAGTCTGGTAGCGCACCCGGCTGGGGGCCGGGCGGTCGCAGGTTCAAATCCTGTCTCCCCGATAGAGATGCTGGTGGATGCCGGGAGGGGCTGGGGGCGTCCTGGGGCGCGGGGATTGGCTCTGGGATTAGGGATTTGAGGGGTGTGGGTGCGTAGCACTCGTTCCATGCTGGGAGTCGGTTTCGAGCGCGACCGCCTACGAAATCGCCCATGCCGGCGGGCGTGGGCGGTCTGAGCGGCGATCTCACGAGCACCGCGGTCCAAACGGCGCGTCGTAAGAGCGCTTATCGAGCACTGGCTCAATCCGTCATCCAAGTCGGGTCGTGTGCCCATAGGCTGCCGCTCCATGGACCCCAACGTCCCTGGACCGCGTGACCATTTGATTACGCGGGCGCTCGAGCGTCGGCTCGCAACGCTCGAGTCGGACCTGCGAGCGGAGCATCCTCTCGATCCTGCCGAGGGCCCGGAGCGCCTGGCGCGACACGCGATGGAGCAGATCCGAGGCGATCTCGAGGATCTGGAGACTGCCGACGAGCAAGCTGGTCGTATCAACGAGCTCCTCAAGACTTTCGTGGACGAGGAAGCTCGCGACGCGCAGTTGGAGCTGCCGCCCCGGCTACTGACCGGGATCAAGGGTCGTTCGCCGCTCGGGGACCCCTTGCCGCTCCCGCCGTTGCCGGCCACGCCGCTGAGCGAAAGCGATCTGCTTATCAACGCTGAGGGCCAGCCGAACATTGGCTCGGAGCTGCGGGCAGAGCTTGCCAGCGCCGACTCTGTGGACCTGATCTGTGCGTTTGTTATCTGGTCGGGCGTTCGCCAGTTGCGCGACGCGATGGCTGAGGTCGTCGGTCGCGGTGGACGCATACGAGTGGTCACGACGACCTACATGGGCGCGACCGAGAAGCGTGCGGTCGACGAGCTCGTCGCGCTCGGTGCCGAGGTTCGCGTTGCGTTTGACGCGCGGACCACGAAGCTGCACGCCAAGGCGTGGCTACTCGAGCGGGCCACGGGTCTGAGCACAGCCTTCGTTGGCTCATCGAACCTCTCCCACACCGCGCTGTTCGACGGCCTGGAGTGGAACGTGCGGCTGTCGGAAGTCGATGCGCCCCACATCGTCGAGCGGGTCCGGATGTCCTTTGAGAGCCACTGGGCCTCTGAGCATTTCGAGTCCTACGACCCCAGCACGGACGGGGAGACGCTCGAACTGGCGCTGCGGGAGCACAACCGGCGCTCGCTCGGTGAGGCGTCCACGATCTCGCTCGCCAACCTCGACGTTCGTCCCTACCCCCACCAACAGCGGATGCTCGACGCCCTCACCGTTGAACGAGAGCGGCACGACCGCCATCGCAACCTGGTCGTCGCCGCCACGGGCACCGGCAAGACGGTGGTCGCGGCGCTCGACTACCGCCAGCTGCGCGCCCGCATGGGGGAGGATCTCTCGCTGTTGTTTGTTGCCCACCGGGAGGAGATCCTCGACCAGTCGCTGGCGACGTTTCGAGCCGTCTTGCGCGACGGGTCCTTCGGTGAGAAGCACGGTGGTGGGCGCGTTGCCGAGGGGCGGCACGTGTTCGCGATGATCCAGTCGCTGCAGCACAGCCAGCTCGACCGGATCGCACCCGAGGCGTTCGACGTTGTCGTCGTGGACGAGTTCCATCACGCGAAGGCCGCCTCGTATGACCGGCTGCTGAACCACCTCGCACCGCGCGAGCTTCTCGGGCTCACCGCTACGCCCGAGCGTATGGACGGCCGTGACGTTACGGAGTGGTTCGATCACCGCATCGCCGTCGAACTGCGGTTGTGGGAGGCGATCGATCAAGGGTTCCTGGTCCCGTTCCAGTACTTTGGGGTCGCCGACGGCACCGATCTCCGCGACCTGCCATGGCGGCGCGGCGGGTATGCGACCGAGGAGCTCAGCAACCTGCTGACGAACAACGATCTTCGTGTCGGCAAGCTGCTCGAGGCTGTGCGGCGCATCGTGCTCGAGCCCTCATCGATGCGTGCTCTTGGCTTTTGTGTTTCGCGTGAGCACGCGCACTACATGGCACGCAAGTTCTCCGAGGCCGGCCTGCAGAGCGTCGCCCTGACCGGTGACGACGCCCCCGACTCGCGACGCACGACGCTACGCGACCTGCAGGCCGGACGGATCCGCTGCGTGTTCTCAGTCGAGGTGCTGGGGGAGGGGGTCGACGTGCCCGACGTTGACTGTTTGCTGCTCTTGCGTCCGACCGCCTCCGCAACTGTCTTTACTCAGCAGCTTGGGCGCGGGCTGCGCCGCGCCGAGGGCAAGAGCCACCTAACCGTCATCGACCTGATCGGACAGCACCGCCGCGAGTTCAGCTTCGCCGACCGCCTGGGCGCGATCGTACGACGGGACCGGGGGGCGATTCGCGATCAGGTCGAGGCCGACTTCCCGTTCCTGCCCGCGGGCTGCACTGTCGACCTCGATCGCCAGTCGCGCGAGATCGTGCTCGAGAACCTCCGCGCCGCCGTACAGCGTTCCCGGTGGCAGACACTCGTCACTGACCTCCGTGGACAGCCGACTGTCACGACGCTCGGCGAGTATCTCGAGGCGACCGGTCACACGCTTACTGACGTCTACCGCTCCCAGCGCAGCTGGACACAGCTCCAGCGGGACGCAGGACGGACACTCCCCGGCGCATCCGATGCCGCGTTGGAGGACCGCTGTCTTCGCGCAGTTGGGCGCCTCACGCATGTCGACGACCCCGAGCGCATCGCCAACTACACCTCGATGCTAGGCGGCACAGCGCCGCCGAGGCGCGCCGATCTCGACGAGCGCGAGACCCGGCTACTGACGATGCTGGCATGGGGCCTTGAGTCCGGGTCCTCAGGACACGAATCGCTCGACGCCTTCATGGCCGCCCTCTGGCCGGAGCAGGCCGTCCGACAGGAGCTGCTCCAGCTCCTCGACCTGCTCGACAAACGATCGCACACGCTGACGGCACCATCAGAACTTCCTGCCGAGGTACCCCTCACGCTCCACGCCCGATACAGCCGCCGCGAGGTGATCGCAGCCCTCGGAGCCGCCTCGGGCGTCAAGCCGAAGGTAACCCAAGGCGGCATTCTCTGGCTGCCCTCCGCAAGGGCAGACGCGCTCTTCGTGGACCTCCGCAAGGCCGAGCGCGACTACTCGCCATCGACCATGTATCGCGACTACGCGATCAACCGCACGCTCTTCCATTGGGAGTCTCAAGCACGTCAGACGCCCGAGCAGCCAACCGTTCAGCGCTACATCAACCACCAGGCCGAGGGCACCCGAGTCCTCCTGTTCGTGCGTGAGAGCAAGCGCTTCGCCCTCGGCACGCAGCCGTTCTACTTCCTCGGGCCAGTCAGCTACGTCGATCACCGAGGAGAGCGCCCTGTTTCGTTTACCTGGCGGCTCCCGCGAGCCATGCCGGAGGAGCTATTCGATGTCGCGAGGAGCGTCGCCGCGGCGTAGCCCGCGTGGGTGGCAGGCCGCCGAGATCGAGCCGGTGAGGTGACCGTGGCATACGTCCTCGAGCCACAAGCGCTGAGCTGGCGTCTGCGCACGCCGGTCCCGCTGTCGCATTCTGTCCAGATTTGTCCTATCCTGTCCGTGGAGGTCAAGTTTGGCTGCAGCTGGCCGATAATGAGCCGACGACTCTCGATTGGAGCCTCTGATGCCCGCCGTTGCTTCTCAACCGATACTGCTGACGGTTCCCCAGGCAGCTTCGCTGCTGCGGGTGAGCGACCGCACGATCCGTCGCTGGATCGAGGCTGAGCGCATCCCTTTCCTGAAGCTCCCGAGTGGCTCCTACCGGATTCCGCAGGGGGCGATGCTGGCGTCGCTGCGGGGCACCTACGATCTCGCTGGTGAGTTGCAGCAACTCGAAGCGAAGCACGGGCATGTCTCGGAGGCCGAGATAGCCGAGGCGCTGGACGAGTCGTAGGAGCTCCTGCTGCGCGTCCGCGGGTCGCCGTAGATTCGGCTCCTTGCCACTGGTCACGGTCGATACCAGCGTGGCCCTTCCGGCCACCTTGCGAGCCGACGGAATGCCTCGGAAGTTCTGGGTGCTTCTCGCGTTCGGCGGCCTCGTCTACGAGGCGGAGCACCGGCGGCTCGATCTGGACGCGCTCAGGCTCGATGCCGACGCGATCGGGGGAGCGCTCGGCGGAATGGAGACAGCCGAGCGCCTGATCGCGCACGCCGAGGAGCGGCGAGCACTGCTCTCAGAGCATCTCCCCTATGGAGCGCCCGAGGACTGGGTGGCGGCCGGATCACGGCCCCTGTTCGACGAGTACGAGCGAAAGGTTCGTGAGATCGGCCACCACTTCGATCCGACGTTGGACGAGAACGATGCGCGACTTCTCCGGCGCCAGATGGAGGCGATCTGCGTCGCGGCGCCGCCGCCGGTCCCGCCCGACCGGATTCCTGCGTTCACTTCCGACCCCGACGATGACCCGATCGTCTTCGGCGCTCTCCTGGCGGGCGTGGATTACCTGGTCAGCGACGACAGGAAACACGTGGTGCCGCACGGCGAGCCGCACGAGTACGAGCATGAGGACCACCGCCTGCTCGCGGTCACCTTCGGCTATCTGGTCACGGAGCTGATGCCGGCGATCGACTGGGATGAGATCGACGGTGCTCTGCTGGCGGAGGCACTTGCCGGGCCGCGAACGGCTGGGTGATCGGCTCGTGCCGTGCCCGGAGCCCGCCGACGACCGAGGCCCGCGACGTCTCCCACCGCCACGAAACCGCACACGTCCCGAGCGGACTGGCTCCCCAGAGCCAAGCACCACCTGTCTCCCCGATAGATCTCCATGGCGGCCAGTCCTATGCATCGCCGCCACCCGCATAATCAGGCGCCGCGATGTCATCAACACGTTCAGCAGAGGTCTGGCATTTCCTCGCATCCCTCGCGGCATCTGTGGCCGCGCGGCCGGATGTACGGGCCGTCGCCCTCGTCGGCTCTTGGGTTCGATGCGAAGCCCGTGCCGAGTCCGATCTGGACATCGTGATGCTCACCGAGAACCCGGGTGCCTACGTGATGGACGAGGGATGGATCACCGAGCTCGGGGGAGGCGTCATCGTTCGCACCAAGCCGTGGGGCGCGATCACCGAGCGCCGCATCGCGCTCCCATCCGGCCTTGAGGTGGACGTGGGTATAGGCAGGCCTTCCTGGGCAGCTGCGACGCCGGTGGATCCGGGTACCCGCCGCGTGGTCTGCGACGGCATGCGCGTCGTTCACGACCCCGACGGGCTACTTCGAGCGCTCATCGGGGCCTGTGAGTGACCGTCAGCCCAGGTAGGCGGTGATCGCCTGTGCGAGCGCCCGCGCTGCCAGCTGCTGGAAGGACGGGCGCACGAGCAGCGCCGCGTCGGTCGAGTTGCGCATGTTGCCGCACTCGATCAGCACCTTGGGGACCGTCGTGAGGTTCAGTCCCGCGAGATTGTCGCGGTATGAGATCCCGTCGATCCCGTCGTAGTTGCTCACCGGCATCCCGGTGAGATCGTGGTAGCGCGCGAGCACCAGGCGACCGAACGCCTCGGAGGCGCCGATCACGCGGTCGTTCGGCCCATCGGCAACCGGCTCGAGGATCGTGAAGCCGCGACCGCCGGAGGGCCCGCCATCGGCGTGGATGTCGATCGCCACGTTCGCGCCCGCACGGTTTAGCGACTCTGAGCGCTGGGTGACGCACGGGCCGATCCCGTTGTTGGTCGTGCGCGTGAGCACCACCCTGGCGCCCTCGGCTCGCAGGTCGCCGGCCAGGTACTCGGCGACGTTGAAGTTGAACTGAGCCTCGGTGTAGCCGCCGGCGGTTTCGGTGCCCGTCGTGTCGCATGCCTCCTCTTCGCGCCCGTTCCAGATGGGGTGGTCGATGTAGCCGGGGTCGGTGTAGTTGCGGCCGTTGTGGCCGGGGTCGATACCGACGACCTTGCCCGCGAGCGGGAGCGAAGCGCTCCGCGCCGCTCGCCCGGTGTGCGCCGCGGCGCCGGCGAACGCCAGGCCCGCGAGTCCCCACACGGCGAGCGTCGCCGCGATGCCAGCACGTGCGCCGTGCAAGATCATGACGCCGATCCTCTCACAGCTCCTGGGCGGCAGCTGGCCATCAGATCGATCTGGCTAGCGAGGAGGATCTCCTCGGGCGTGCGAATGACCGGCGAGCCCGAGTCGGCTGAGCAGCCGCTCAGGCGAGCTCGACCCGCCTCGCACAGATGCCGTCCCTCGCCACGCGGCGAAGGACGGCATCTCGCCCCCTGGACTGACGAGCGACGCCTACCGCACGCCGTGCGTGAGCATCGCTTCCTCGACGTCGAACGCGTCGTTTTCCTGGCCGGTGGCGTTCGGGTGCACCGGCACGCCCGTCAGCGGTTCGAACAGCGGTTCGATCCAGCGCACTCCCACCGGCTGGCACAGGTTGTGGCCGGCGCTCGGGCCGAACGTGTTCACGAACACCGCGCCGCCAGCTTTCGCCTCGTCCTTCAACTCCGAGTTGCCGCGCACCTCCACCGAGTGAAACCACTTGAGGTCGCCCGACGTCCAGGGCAGCGCGGTCGGGCAGTAGCCTTCCGTGGGCGTGATTTCGGGGTAGCCCACGATGAACACCTTGGCTTTGGGCGCCAGTTCGTGGACTTCGCGCAGCGCCTGTTCGGCGGGGCCGCGGTCTTCTTCCTGGACCTGCTTGACGAATTTGGCGTATTCGTGCTTGCAGGGCGATCCGTTGTTGCCCGCGAAGTAGTCGCGGCGGGTGCAGCCTTCGACGAGCGTGCCGAACAGGTTGTGATCGTTGCCGCCCATGCCGATCGTCACCACTTCCGTCGATGAGCTCAGCGCGTCGAACTGCGGCGGCTGGTCGGGGTATTGCGCGACCCTGAAGTCTTCCGTCTTCGCCCCGCCGCAGCTCACGTCCGTCAGCGACAGGTTCAGCGCCGCAGCCACCAGGTGCGGGTAGTTGACGCTCGACTGCCCGCATTCCGGCGGGGCGCTCGGCGACACCGGCACGATGCCCGGGCCGGACGTATAGGAGTCTCCCATCGCCACATACGACGCGCCCGCGGCGCTCGCGGCCGCCGGGAGCGCTGCGCCCAGCAGCCCCGTCAGCGCGATCGACAGGATCGCCAGCTCTCGACGGCGGCGCCCCAGCCGGCCGCCCTCATGGCGTACTCGTCTCATATCTCCGCCTCTCCTCGCTCGATGGCCGCACGGCCGGCGTCCTCCAGACGCCTCGCCCGCGGCCGGGTTGACAACAGGGCGAGCCTAGCGAGCGTTGAGAACAAGTGTCAAGCGCACGGGCAGCGGCGCAGCGGCCGGCGCGTCACGGCACCGGCCCCGCCGCCGTCGCCCGCGCGTGCTCGGCGTGCAGGTGCTCCGGCACCTCGCCCGCCACGTAGCGGGTGCCGCGCGACCAGGAGGCGGCCGCCGCGAGCAGGCAGGCGACGATCGCGAACGTCGAACGCCGCGTGCAGCCCCGAGTGGAATGGCTCGGAGATCAGCTGCGGGAAGAACGAGCGCCCGGTCAGCGGTCGCCGCGTTCGCCGGCGAGAGCTGGCCGAGCGCGTGGGCGCCGAGCAGGTGCTGGATCGGGTTGTAGCCGAGGAACGCGGCGAACAGGATCGACACCGGCGGCAGGTGGCGCCACCTGGCGCGCGAGCCGCCGCGGGCACGCCGTGCGCGACGCAGCCCGCTCGACAGGCTCGCGGGCAGCGTCGCCGCGAGGCCGACGATCATCAGCGTGAAGAAGATCCCGATCGAGAGCACCTGCGCGGAGTTCTGGAAGGTCGTGGTTCATGCCGCCGCCGGCGCCGCGGTGCTCGGGCGGCAGGCTGTTCATCACGCCCGCGCGGTTGGGTGAGGCGAACGACGCCCATAGCCAGCCCGTTCAGCAGCAGGATCGCGGCGAACGCCGGGTAGGGGAAGTCGATCGGCAGCAGCTCCAGCAGCAGGAAGCTCGACGGCCGCCATCAGCATCCCGCCGGTGGCGAACGGCCGCGCGCCGAAGCGGTCGGACAGGTAGCCGGACGCCGGTCCCGCGATCAGGAAGCCGAGCGTCAGCGGCAGCATGTAGATGCCCGCCCACAGCGGCGTCTCGGTGAAGCTGTAGCCGTGGCGCGGCAGCCAGATGCCCTGCAGCCAGATGATCAGCATGAACATCAGCCCGCCGCGCGCCACCGCCGAGAGGAAGCTCGACATCACGCCGAACGTGAACGCGCGGATGCGGAACAGCGGCAGGCGGAACATCGGCTGCCGGCACGCGGCGCTCGATCACGCACGAACGCCACCAGCAGCGCCGATCCCGGCGCCCAGCGCAGCCGAGCACGCTCGGGCTGCTCCAGCCGATCGCGTGGCGGCCGTACGGCTGGATCCCGTAGGTGATGCCGACCATCACCAGGATCAGCCCGAGCGCGAACGTCGACGTTGCCGCGCCAGTCGATCCGGCGCCGCTGTGCGGCGCGCCGCGCTCCTCGAGCTTCAGGTACGCCCACACGGTCCCGAACAGGCCGATCGGCACCGACACCAGGAACACCAGGCGCCAGTCGATCGGGGCCGAGCAGCCCGCCCAGCACCAGGCCGATGAACTTGCCGCTGATGCCGCGCGATGTTGTTGATCCCGAGCGCCATGCCGCGCTGGTTGGCGGGGAACGCGTCGGTCAGGATCGCCGCCGAGTTGGCCAGCAGGCACGCCGCGCCGATCCCCTGCACGACGCGAAACACGATCAGGCACAGTCGCTCCCGCGCGCCCCGTCAGCCAGTCGACCGCCAGCAGCAGCGAGGCGATCGTGTAGATCGACGAAGCCGAGGTTGTAGATGCGCACCCGGCCGAACATGTCGCCCAGGCGGCCGAGGCTGACGACCAGCACGCTCGTCACGACCAGGAAGCCCGAGGATCATCCACAGCAGGTAGAAGCTGTTGCCGGGACCCAGCGGGTCGAGGTGGATGCCGCGGAAGATGTCCGGCATCGCGATCAGCGTGATCGACGCGTCGATCGTCGCCAGCAGCACGCCGAGCGTCGTGTTCGACAGCGCGACCCACTTGTAGCCGTCAGCGCGCGGCCCCGCGTGTGGCGTCTGCCGAGCTCATGCCATGCGACACTAGCTCGCGATCGGCGCCGCCGCGCCTGCCGTCAGCGCGATGTTCGCTAGTCGCCGATCGCGACGTGTGTGACCGGCACGTCCAGCTCGCGGCGCAGACGCTCGAGCTCCCCATGCTCCTGCCACGTCTCCCGCTCGCGCGCATGCGTGACGACGATCACCTCGTCCGCGCCGTAGTCGCGCAGCTCGTCCTCGATCGCCGTGGTCGTGTTCGGATCGCCGACCTCGCCGCGCGCGTCGATGCCGTGATCGCGCGCCCACGCCAGCGAGCGCTCCAGGCGAACCCGTGCCTGCTCGAGCTCGCGGTCGATGTCGGAGACTCCATAGTGTACGTGGGAGGTGAGCACCGGTGCGAGGACGTCGATCTCGACATCCACCGGTCCCTCTCCGATCAGCAGCTGGTGCAGGTTGCCGGCGGCGCCCGAGAGCGCCTCGTTGGCGACCACCAGCACGTGGCGCCTGCCCGGCGCGGCGCCGTGGGGATGCGGTGCGGCCGCCGCCTCGCGCAGCGGCGTGTGGCGGTCGGGGTTGCTCGCGCGCAGGTAGGCGACGCCCGCGATCGCGAGCGCGAGCACGAACACCGCCGCGCCGACCGCCGGTTCGGACAGCCAGCCGATCAGCACCGCGCCGGCCACCACGATCACCCCTGCCACCGTCAGCCGGAAGGCGTCTCGCTCGGATCGAATGGGTACACGCATCGTGTCACCAGATTCACGCCCCGAGGATTGCGCGTCATCGGTGTTAATCACGGTTGCGCGCGTGGTTTTCCCACTGCCTGTGTGACCGCGCGCCGGCGCTTCGGCGATCATCGGGCGATGGTCGATCCCCGAGGCTTCGAGTCTCCGCCGCAGATACCGCGGATTCCCGCCTCCGCGGGCGCGCTGATCTTCGACCGCAGCGGCAGGCTGCTGATCCTGAAGCCCAATTACAAGGGCGGATGGACGGTGCCCGGCGGCCAGATCGAGCAGACCGGCGAGTCGCCGTGGCAGGCCTGCCGGCGCGAGACCTTCGAGGAGTGCGGCCTGGAGCTCGACCGCGGCCGGCTGGCCTGCGTCGACTTCCTGCACCCGCGGCCCGGACGTCCCGGCGGCATGCGCTTCCTGTTCGACTGCGGCGTCTTCCCCGACGAGCGCCTGGCCGCGATCGCCATCGACCGCGCTGAGATCGACGAGTACCGCCTCGCCGCGCTGGACGAGGCCGGCGCGCTCCTAAGTGGACCGGTCGGGCGCCGGGTTCGTGCCGCCGCCGGGCGCAAGCGCTGCGTGTACCTGGAGGACGGGCGGCGCGTCAAGGACGTGCGCGGCTGATTCGCTTGCCCGACGCCGCGCGGCGTCGGGCTCCGGCATTTCCCGCAGTGCCGGCGCGGGCTTCCTCCGATGCGCCCGCCCGCGGGTCGGGCTAGCGTCATGCCTGCCGGCGACAACAGAACAGGAGACAGATGTCGAAGGACCGCATCATCGCGACGCTCGGCGAGAGCGAGCTGCTGCTGCCCGACCTGTTGAGTCGTGCGCTGTCGGCGAACGATCGCGTCAAGTACCTGCTCACGCTGCTGCAGGGCGCGCGCGCTGCGGCGGACGGTGAGACCGAAGCCTCCGACCTGCAGGCCGAGCGCCTTGCGAGCGGCGTTCCCGACCCCAGCCTCGATCGCGTCGTGCACGCGAGCACCCGGGGCGTGGACGGCTCTTACGCGATCCCAGGGGCCGGGGATCTCGTCCACGCGGTGTTCGGCGAGGTCGACACGATGCTCGTGCCGCTGCGCGTGGCCGGCGTGCAGGCGTTCGAGGAGCTCGACGAGCGGTTGCGCCGGCTGGGGCAGCTGGTGCGCCCGGACGGGGATGCGATCGGCGGCGAGGACATCAGCCGGCTGACGGCCGGGCGCCGGGGCGCAGAGGACAGCGTTCATCTCGTCGTGATGGACGCCCATCGCGAGCTCAACGCGCTCGCCGGGCGGATGGCCAGCGAATCGATCGAAGGAGCGCTCGTCTACGCGATCGAGGCCGTCGACCGTCCGCTCGTGGGCGCGTTCGCGCGCGGCGTCCAGCGCACCCAGCGCCTGCGCTTCGACCATCCTGGCCTCGGCACCGTCGCCACGCGCAGCGGCGACGCGCTCGTCGTCCAGAACGACATCGGCGAGACCGACGCGCACGTCGTGGTGATCAAGATCGTCGAGCGAACCGTCACCGTCATCTACACCGACGTGCACCTGCCGCGGCTGCTGTTCTTCCAGCGGATGCTCGGCGCGCGGGAGATCCGCTGGGAGGACACGCGCTCGCGCGGCGGCGGCAAGGGTGGCGAGGATCTCTACCACCTCGCGGTCGGCCGCTTCGACGCCGACTCCCAGGAGGATCTCGAACGCTTCCTGGAGCTGCTGGGGTCGCGCATGGTCTTCCTGATCGATTGGAACCGCGCGCGCAAGCGCCTGCGCGGCCTGGTGGGAAACCGCGCGGCGGTCGAGCTGCTGGACTGGGCCGCCGAGCGCGAGCACGGGCACATGGCGTTCCTGCTCGCCGGCGGCGAGCAGCTCGTCTACGACGCGCTCAACTTCGCCACCGGGCGCGGCACGCGCGCAGGCGAGTCGCTTGTCGACGTGCTCGGCGAGTCGGCGGCCATCTCCTACCTGCGCGCCGTGCTGCACATCTGCTCCGAGGGCATGCTCGCTGGACGCTCGCTGTCGCTGATCGGCGATGAGGTCCGCGCGGAGCTGATCGGCTACGTGCGCACCGCGCGCCAGGAGCTGTTCGACCTCCTCGGCGCCCACGCCGAGCTGGTGGTGGCGATCGGCGAGGCGGCGCGCGACGCGCTCGAGCAGGCGGCGCTCGCGCATCCCAGCCGCGATCGCTCCGAGGTGGCGCGGCTGGCGCGCGACTGGGAGCAGCGCGCCGATGAGCTGGTCAACGACGTGCGCGCGGCGTGCGCGCGCGACGCCGACCAGGCGCCGTTCCTGGAGCTCGCGCGCGAGGCCGACGACGTGGCCGACGCGCTCGAGGAAGCCACCTACACGTGGTCGCTGCTGCCGCAGGCGCGCGTCAGCGGGAAGGTGCTCGCCGAGTCCCAGCGGATGATCGCGCTGGCGCTCGACGCCGCGCGCAGCCATCTGCGCGCGGTGCGCCTCGCTCGCGACGTCCAGCGCGGCAGCCCCAGCGAGGACATGGAGTCGTTCCTGGAGGCGACCGACCGGATCGTGGCGCTCGAGCGCGACGCCGACGAGGCGCGGCGGGAGGTGCAGACCGCGCTCGTCAGGGAGGTCGACGCCGCTGGCGAGCTGTTCGTGCTCGCGCAGGCGACGCAGGCGTGCGAGGAGGCGGCCGACGCGCTGATGCGCGCCGCGCACCTGCTGCACCGCCAGGTGCTCGGCAGCGTGGTGCGCTCCGAGCCGCCGCCCGCGCGGCCGGAGCCCGCGATGGCGCGCACGGCCCCGATGCGCGAGGAGAGCGTCTCCAGCGAGGATCTCTACGTGGTCGCCGAGGCGGACGGCGAGGTGCCCGACGTCGCGTCGATCGGCGGCAAGGGCCACGGCCTGGCCCGCATGGCGCGCGCGGGGCTGCCTGTGCCCGAGGCCGCGATCCTGACCACCGCGGTCTGTCGCCGCGCGGCCGCCGGCGAGGACGTGCGCCTGCGCGCGCTCGTGTCCGCGGCGCTCGGCTCCCTGCACGTCCGCACCGGCCTGCGGCTCGGCAGCGCGCGGCGCCCGTTGATCCTCTCCGTGCGCTCGGGTGCTCCCGCGTCGATGCCAGGAATGCTCGAGACGGTGCTCGACGTGGGACTGTGCGATGAGAGCGTCGAAGGGCTCATCGCGCTGACCGGCAACCCGCGCCTTGCGTGGGACTCCTACCGGCGCCTGGTCGAGTCCTTCGCCCATGTCGTCGCCGGCTGTTCGCTTGAGCCCTTCGAGCAGGCGACGCGCGAGCACATGCAGGCCGCCGGTGTGCGGCGTCCACGCGACCTCGACGCGCGCACGCTCGCCGAGATCACGGGCGAGCACCTGGAGCGCTACCGCGATCTCACCGGCAGGCCGTTCCCGCAGAGCCCGCTCGATCAGGTCGAGGCCGCCGTGTGCGGCGTGCTGCGCTCCTGGGACGCGCCGAAGGCGCGCGAGTACCGCCGCCTGCACGAGCTGCCCGAGACGCTCGGCACGGCGGTGATCCTGCAGCGCATGGTCTTCGGCAACGCCGGCGGCGTATCGGGCTCGGGTGTCGGCTTCACCCGCGACCCCGCCACCGGCGAGCGCCGGCCCTACGTCGAGTTCCTGCCCGACGCGCAGGGCGAGGACGTCGTCGGGGGGCGCACCACGCAGGACGGAGCCGGGCAGCTGGCGCTGCTTGCGCCCGACGTCGACCGGCGCCTGGGTGAGGTCTGTCTCGTGCTCGAGACGGAGTTCCGCGACGCCCAGGAGTTCGAGTTCACCGTCCAGGACGGCGAGCTCTTCCTGCTGCAAACGCGCGCCGCCATGCGCACGCCGTGGGCGGCGCTGCACATCGCCGTCGATCAGGTGCGCGAAGGCCTCGTCTCCGAGCGTGAGGGGCGCGAGCGCCTCGCGGGCCTCGACCTCCAGGCGATTCGCCGCGCGCACGTGCGCGACGGCGGGCGGGCGCACGCGATCTGCCAGGCGCAGCCGGTCAGCATGGGCGTCGCGAGCGGCCCGATCGCGCTCGACGTCGAGGCCGCCGAGCGCATCGCCGGGGAGGGGCGCGCACCGGTGCTGATCCGCCGCGACACCAGCACCGAGGATCTCGCCGGGATGATCGTCGCCGCCGGCCTGCTGACCGCGAGCGGGGGGCGCACCTCGCACGCCGCCGTTGTCGCGCGCGAGCTGGGCAAGCCGTGCGTGGTGGGCGCCGCGGAGATGGACATCGACCTGGCCCGGCGCCGGGTCAGGATCGGCAACCGCGAGTTCGCAGAAGGCGAGGAGATCAGCGTCGACGGGGAATCCGGCCGCGTCTTCGCCGGAGCGGTCGAGGTCGAGGAGGAGCGGCCGACCGCCGATCTCGCCGCGGTCGCAGCCTGGCAGTCGGCCTGAGCCGGCAGATGGCTCGCCGTGCACGGACCTCGGGCGGGACGCGCCGGCGCCCGCGCCTGCGCGCTCGCGCCGGTGCGTGGGTCCTGTCCGGAATGATCGCCGGGCTGGCGCCGGCGAGGGCTGCGCAGGCGAGCACCGGGTGGCGCTCGGAAACGCTCGCGCCCGCCGGCGTCGTCAGCCCGGTGGCGCTGTCGTTCGACGCGGCCGGCGACGGGCTGCTGATGTGGGCGGGCAACCCCTACGCGGTGCAGCCTCCCCTACCGTTCGACGGCGGGGAGTGGCGCCCGTCCGCCGGCGGCTGGAGCCAGACGCCTGAACCGCCGTTCACCGCAATCGAGCAGCTCCAGCTGTATGGCCGCGGACGCGCCATGCTCGTGGGCTCCGAGGCGGTGACAGCGCGGGGCGGCACGCCGCCGCCGGGCTCTCCACCGTGCTGCGCCGGCTCCCGCGGAGTCGTCCTGCGCGTGCGCGTGCTCTACGCCGACGGTCTCGCCGACGGGGTGTTCGGCCCGGTCAGCGTGCTCGA
Source organism: uncultured Solirubrobacteraceae bacterium (assembly GCA_963756205.1). Lineage (GTDB taxonomy): Bacteria > Actinomycetota > Thermoleophilia > Solirubrobacterales > Solirubrobacteraceae > Palsa-744. The sequence continues at coordinate 56,925 of CAVWMU010000003.1, read as the reverse complement.
TCAGAACGGCAGCGCGCCCATGTCGGCGGCCGACGAGCGCGGCGATGCGATCGTCGCGTGGGTGCACGGCGGGCGCTATCGCCTCGCCGAACGCAGCGGCGGCGGCGCCTTCACGGCGCCGGTCACGTTTCCCGGCAGGGCGCTGATCGGCGATCCGCTCGCGGTCGCGCTCAGCGCGCGCGGGGTGCGTGTGCTGGCGTGGATCGAGCGCGGCGATCTGTACGCGCGCGTTCGTCTCCCGCACGGCGGGTGGGGCTCGCCGGCGCTCGTTGCACGCCTGCCCGTCCCGCGCAGGCCGGTCCCCGCGTTCAGGTTGCGTGCCGCGATCACGCCGTCGGGGACGGTGGTGCTGGCATGGGAGGCCGCGAGCGGCTGCGAAGGCTGCGCGACCGTCCTGCGCGCCGGCGCCGCGTGGCACGCGCGGACGGGGCGCTGGCGCGTGTTTGAAGTGGAGCGCTCCTCGATCGCGCTCGATGCGCCCGGCGGGGCGGTGGGGGAGGGCCTGGCCGGCATCGCGGCGCTCGTCGATAGCTCCGGACGCGTGTACGTGACATGGACCGGTGGTCTGCAGGGCGCGCCGATCGTCAAGCTCGCTCAGCTCACCGCAGGCGGGATCGGCCTGTGGACGCCGCTGTCGGACTCCCTGGTGGGAGCCGCCCTCGACGACGCGACCGCCGGACCCGGCGGTGCGCTGCTCGTGTCGTGGTTCGATGTGCGCAACTCGACCTCCGGCATCGGCCCCGTGTACGCCTCGCTGCGCCGTGGCGGCGGCCGCTTCGCGCTCGATGTGCGGCTGACCGGCGAAGCGGTCACCGCGGGCTCCGGCCTCGTGGCCTTTCAACCGCTCAGCGGCGAGGCGCTCGTCGTCTCAGGGGCGATCGTCGCCGGTGCGACCGAGCTGCAGGTCTCAACCGACGCCGGCGGCTGATGGGTCTCGATTGGGAGTTGAGGAGGGTCTCATGTTCGCCTTAGCCAGCGCTCAAGTGGGCGCGCGACCCTACCGATGAGGATCGACGTCAACTGCACTTCAACGAGGGAGATCTCATGGCCAGGATCATCGTCACGACCGACCGGACCGAGCGCTCCGACGCCCCGGTGCTGCTCGAAGAGCGCGTCTACCCCGTGCATCTCGCCAGCGACCACGCGGCGACGCAGCTGATGGAGCGCCTGGCGTGGGCGATCAGCGACGCCGAGCGCCGGGAGCAGGCCGAGCCGGCGCTGTAGGCTCAGGGCGCCCGGAGTGGGCGGGGGCGGGCGGGCATCCCCGGCGGATCGGGGTCGCGCGAGGCGCTAGCATCCGGCTTCGCCGGATGTCCCAGACCGATGACATGCTCGCGTGGGCGCTCGCTCGCGGAGAGGATCTTGCCGCGCCGGGGCTCGATCCCCGGCCGCGCCGCAGGGTGGCGGTGCTGGCGTGCATGGACGCCCGCATCGACGTGTTCGCGATCCTCGGCCTGAGGCGCGGCGACGCGCACATCGTGCGCAACGCCGGCGGACTGGCGACCGACGACGCGCTGCGCTCGCTGAGCGTCTCCCAGCGCCTGCTCGGCACCGAGGAGGTGGTCGTGGTGATGCACGACGGCTGCGGCCTGCACGGGGCCTCCGATGAGCGCTTCGCGCGGGAGCTCGCGGCCGACGGCGCGCAGCCGGCGTGGCGGCTGGGCGCGTTCGAGGACATCGACGCGACGCTCGGCGCCAGCCTCGAGCGGCTGCGAACGAGCCCCGAGCTTCCCGTGCGCGACTCGATCAGGGGCTTCGTGTTCGACCCGGAGAGCGGCGCGCTGCGCGAGGTCGATCCCCCTGCAGGGGTGGCGAGTTGAGCTCGCGCGCCGCGCTCGCCGGGCTCGCCGCCTGGGTCGCGGCGGCCGCGTGCGCAGCGATGGCGCTCTCGCCGCCGCTGGCCGCGGCCTCCTCGCAGCCGGTGGAGATGGCCGCGCCGTACGAGTACCTCGGATGGGGCGATCCGCAGCCGCCGGCGAGCGTGATCGAAACCACCGGCGTCAAGGATCTGACGCTCGCGTTCATCCTCTCCCACGGCGCGTGCAACCCCGAGTGGGACGGAGAACACCCGCTGCTGGGCGGCTCGGACGCGGCCGCGATCGAAAGCGTGCGCGCGGCCGGCGGCGAAGTCGACGTGTCCTTCGGCGGCTGGAGCGGCAAGAAGCTCGGCAACTCGTGCAAGACCCCCGCCGCGCTCGCCGGCGCCTACCAGAAGGTGATCGACGCGTACTCGCTGAAAGCGATCGACATCGACATCGAGCACGGCGAGTTCACCAGCAAGAAGGTGCGCAAACGCGTGATCGAAGCGCTCGCGATCGTGCAGGCGCAGAACCCGGGGCTGGAGATCTCGATCACGTTCGGGACCGAAGAAGATGGTCCCGAAGCCGACGGCCGCAGCCTGATCGCCGACGCCGCCGCGATCGGCTTGCAGCCGAGCGTGTGGACGATCATGCCGTTCGACTTCGGTCGCCCGCTGACCGACATGGGCCACGCCTCGATCAGGGCGGTCGAAGGCCTGCAGCGCGACCTGGTCGCCGCCTATGGCATCTCGCCAGCCGTCGCCTACGAGCACGCTGGCATCTCCTCGATGGATGGCGACACCGACGAATCCTCGGAGCTCGTGAGCGTTGAAGACTTCGAAACGATGCTCGCGTTCGCGCAGCAGAACCACCTCGCGCGGTTCACCTTCTGGGCTGTCAACCGCGACCGGCAGTGCGAAGGCGGCGAGAACACCGGCGAAGACTGCAGCGGCATCGCGCAGCAGCCCTACGCGTTCACGAACGTGATCGCGCGCTACCACGGCTGAGACGCGCCGGGTGGCCGGGGCTCAGCGGGGATCGACCCCAGCGCGCATGCCCGCGCTCGCGCCGCTCACGCTCGCGCGCTCGTCTGCGGATCGAGCCGCGACATCGTCACCGCCGCGCTCAGCTCGGAGTGCGCGCCGCCCATGTACAGGCCCTTGACCGGCGGCACGTCGGCGTAGAAGCGCCCGTGGCCGATCTTCACGTGCGTCTCGCCCGTCAGGCGGCGGTTGGTGGGGTCCGCGCTCACCCATACCGGCTCGCCGTGGCCGTCGCTGCTCGGCAGCAGCGCCTCCAGCCACGCGTGCGTGTCGACCTCCAGCGAGTCGGTCCCGTGGTCCTCGGGGGCCGCCCAAAGGTAGCCGGAGACGTAGCGGGCGGCGATGCCGCGGCGCCGCAGCAGCACGAGCGACAGGTGCACGAAGTCCTGACAGACGCCGGCGCCCATCTCCAGCAGGTCGCGCACGCTCGATCCCACATACGTGGCTCCCGGCCGGTATTCGAACCGGTCGGGCACAAGCTCGCACAGCAGCTCGAGCGTCTCCAGCGGGCTGTCCGCCGCCAACGCCTCGTGCAGGTCCTCCAGGCCGGCGAGGGCCGGCTGGTCCTGCCACGGCAGCGCGAACTCGCCCGCCGCGTCGACGTATGCGGGGCTCAGCAGGCTCTCCCAGGATCCCTCCGGGGGAGCCGGATGGGGCGAGGTGACCACGCGCGCGCGCACGTCGATCGTGAGCTGCTCGTGGCTGGTGGGTATGCCGAACTCGAGCACCTCGGTGCCGAAGTAGTCCAGGTGGCGGCTGACCCTGGCCTCGGGCTCGATGCGCGTGTGGAACTCGTCGCAGCGCTGGGTGGAAGTCGTCGCGGGGCGCACGCGCAGGGCGTTCAGGTTGTCGGTGACCGGCGCGTCGTAGCGGTACTCGGTCAGGAAGCGGATCGCGAAGTGCACGCGCGGCTCACCTCCTCAAGCCGGCGCCCGCCGCGCCCGCAAAGTAGCGCTCGGCCACATCCTGGTCGATGCGCGCGAGCTCCTGTTGTGTCTGTTCGCATATCCCCGTCAGCTCCGCCCCGTCGGGCAGGGCCCTGCGCTGGAAGTCCAGGTCGGCCGCCAGTCGGCTCACGCGCAGCACCGGCTTGGAGTTGCGTGGCCCCGCGTCGGCGCTGGTGAAGACCTCGTGCAGCGAGTCCACGCATGCGGCCACGCTGTCGGGGTAGGCGCGCTCGAACAGCAGAAAGCGCGCGACCGGGCGCGCGTTGGGAGGCGCGGTGACGGCGCGCAGGTAGGCGTGGAAGCCGCCGACCGCCTGCAGCAGGATCAGCGCATGGCCGTCCGCCGGCGCCCCGTCGCCGGCGGGTAGCGCGACGCGCAGCATGCGCAGCACCATGTCGGAGATCTCGATCAGGCCGCCCGCGTCCAGAAAGCACTTGGCCTCGTCGCGCAGCATCGAGCGGTTGGCCACGCCCCAGATCAGCGCCGTGCGTTCCTTGACGTACTGGGAGGCCAGCGACGGGCCCGCGGGCGCCATCGAATGGAATCCCGCCCGGGTGGGCGGGCCCCAATTAGTCCCGCCGCGCAGCCCGAGCGCGGTCGTGTTGATCGCCTCCCACATCTCCGCGCTGATCACGTCGCGCACCGTGCGCGCGCCCTCGCGGGCGCGCTCGATGCTCGCGAGCATCGACCCGGGCCGCTCGGCGTCGAGCGTCAGCTGGCCGAGCACCTGGCCGTTGCGCGGTCGCGTCGGGTCGTCGCCGACGTCGCCGAGCATCGCCAGCAACGGGCCCGAGCCGAAGCTGACGCCCGGCGTGGCTTCGGAGGTGCCCTGCAGCTCCGCCTGGAAGACAGCCTCGACCGCGCGCGCCGTGAACTCCGCCCGCGCCAGGTTGCGCCCCAGCCAGTAGAGCTCGTGCGCGATTCGCGCCAGCATCAGTCCGGCGACTCGCGCGGCCGCTGCCGTGGCCGCTCCTGCGGTTGCTGCTGGTGTTCCTGCTGCTGCTGCTGTTGCTGCTGCCCGGTCCACGCTCCGTAGCGCAGGTCGGGCAGCGCCGGCGGCTGCGTGTCGGCGATCGGCGGCCCCGCGCGGTCGGCGTCGTCGCCGTCCTCGAGCACCCACGTGTCCTTCGAGCCGCCGCCGCGCGAGGAGTTGACGATCAGCGAGCCTTCCTCCAGCGCCACCCGGGTCAGCCCTCCGGGGACGATGTCGATGCGCTCGCCGAACACCGCGAACGGACGCAGGTCGACGTGGCGCGGCTGTAGCGACGCGTCCGCGCCGACGGTCGGCACGGTCGACAGTCGCACGACGTCCTGCGCGATCCAGCGGTCGGGGTGGGTGCTGATCACCCTGCGCATCCGCTGCAGTTCGACCTCGTCGGCGTGCGGGCCGATCATCACGCCTTTGCCGCCGGACTCGCCGGTTGGCTTGACGACCAGATGCTCCAGGCGCTCGAGCACGTACTCGAGCACTTCCGGGTCCGACAGCAGGTACGTCTTGACGTTCTCGAGGATCGGCTCCTCACCGAGATAGAAGCGGATCATGTCCGGCACGAAGCAGTAGATCGCCTTGTCGTCGGCGACGCCCGTGCCGAACGCGTTGGCGATCGCGACGCTGCCCGCGCGGTAGGCGCGCACCAGGCCTGGGACGCCGAGCAGCGAGTCCGCACGGAACTCGAGCGGGTCCACGAAGTCGTCGTCGAGGCGCCTGTAGACGGCGTGTGCGCGCTCCAGGCCCCGTGTGGTGCGCATGTACAGCACGTCGTCGCGCACCACGAGGTCTGAGGCCTCGACCAGCTCGACCCCCATCTGGCGCGCGAGGAACGCGTGCTCGAAGTACGCGGGGTTGGCCGGCCCCGGCGTCCACACGACGACCGTCGCCTCGCTCTCCGCCGACGGCGCCACCGAGCGCAGCGCGCGCAGCAGCAGCTGCGGGTAGTGGTCGACGGGACGCACGCGGTAGGAGGCGAACAGCTCGGGCACGAGGCGCGCCATCGCGGCGCGGTTCTCGAGCACGTAGGAGATGCCCGACGGGATGCGCACGTTGTCCTCGATCACCTTCCACGTGCCGTCGCTGTGGCGCACGAGGTCGCAGCCGGCCACGTGCGTGTACACGCCGCCGGGCGGGCGGATGCCGTGCACGGCGCGCGCGAAGTGCGGGCAGGAGGACACCAGGCGCCACGGCACGAGGCCCTCACGCACGATCTCGCGGGCGTGATAGACGTCGTCGACGAAGTGGTTCAGCGCGCGGATGCGCTGGGCCAGGCCGCGCTTGATGTCACGCCATTCCTGGCCGCTGAGCACGCGCGGCACCAGATCCAGCGGGAACGGCCGCTCCTTGGTCGCGCCCTCGCCGTCGTCCGCGCCTTTGGTCTCGAACGTGATCCCCTGCTGCATGAAGATCGCGTCGCGCCGGCGGCCGGCCTCGATCAGCCCCTCCGCACCGAGCCGCCGCAGCTGCTCGATCAGCGCGCGCGCCGTCGGGCGCGGCGTGCCGTCGTCCTCGAACAGCTCATCCAGGAACGGCGCCTGCGGGCGATAGGAGTCGATCGCCGGTGTCTGCACCCCCGAGCTCACCGCGAGATTCTCCCGCGCAGGCTGCTCTTTCACCTTCGACGGATGGAGAAACCGGAGCTACCCCCGGTGTTCACTCTTAACAGCTCAACGCGGCCAGCGACCGTGCCGGTTGAAGTAGTCGCGCGCGGCCTGCTCGGCGTCGCGCTCGCGATCGCCCTTCGCGCCGAGGCGGAACAGCCAGTTGAGGAAGTAGATGGCAAGGCCGGCGCTGACGAGGCTGGCGCCGCCCTCCACGTTGGTTTCGCCGCCCAGCGCCATCATCACGAGGCCGGCGACGGTGACGATGGCGGGCAGCACGTAGCGAATGCCCACCAGCAGCCACGATGTCAGGCGGCTGCGGCTCATGCCGGCTGCAGCGGCCGCGGCGCCATCTCCGCCTCCTGCTCCAGGCGCTCCGCGCAGCGACGGGCCGTCCCCTGGGCCCAGCGCCCGGTGGTGGCGCCGCCGAGCGCGAACACCAGCGCGGCGCAGCCGGCGATCGTCCACCACGCGGGATGGCTCGCGCCGGAGAGGTGGACGCTGATCGCGCTGCCGGCCGCCGAGCCGAGGATCGAGCCGGTCACGGCGACGCCCAGCGCCTGCCCGATCTGCCGGCTGGTGGAGGCGACGGCGGCGGCGACCCCCGCCTGGTTGTTGGGCATGCCGGACACGGCGACGAAGGTGATGGGCGGGTTGACGGTGCCGAAGCCGATCCCGAAGACGGCGTAGACGCCGAGCAGCAGCACGAGCGGGGTGGAGGGCGTCAGCGTCGTCAGCACGAGGGCGCTCGCCATCATGCAGCCGCCCGCGATGAACAGCGGCAGTCGTGGCCCGCGGGTGCCGACCGCGCGCCCGGATCGCGGGCTGCACACGAGCGCCGCCGCCGCCATCGGCAGCGTGCACAGGCCCGCCTGCAGCGCCGAGTATCCGCGCACGTCCTGAAGATAGAGGGTGTTGAGCAGCAGGAACCCGCTGAACGCGGCGAACGCGCTGATCGCGATCAGCGTCGCGCCCGAGAACGGGGCGCTGCGGAAGAAGCGCAGCTCGATCAGCGGGTCGGTGCGCCGCGGCTCATACAGCACGAGCCCCGCCAGCGCGAGCGCCGCAAGCGCGAACAGGCCGAGGCTCTGCGTCGAGGACCAGCCGGCCTTGGGCGCCTCGATGATCGCGTACGTGAGCGACGCGAGCGCGACGATCACGAGCAGCTGCCCGACTGGATCGATCCGCCGCGGCCGCGGTGCGCGCGACTCGGGCACGAACAGCGCGGTCAGGGCGACCGCGGCAAGGCCGATGGGCACGTTGATCCAGAAGATCGCGCGCCAGCCGACGCTCTCGGTGAGCGCGCCGCCGACGATCGGGCCGAGCGCGAGGCTGATGCCGACGACCGCGCCCCACGCGCCGATCGCGCGGGCGCGCTCGCGCGGGTCGGTGAAGACGTTGGTGATGATCGACATCGCCACCGGGTTGAGCATCGAGCCGCCGACGCCCTGCAGCGCGCGGGCGGCGATCAGCCAGCCGAGCGTGGGGGCGAGGCTGCACAGCAGCGAGCCGGCGACGAACAGCAGCAGCCCGACCTGGAAGGTGCGCCGGCGCCCGAGGCGGTCGGCGGTCGAGCCGGACAGCAGCAGCAGGCTGGCGAGCACGATCACGTAGGCGTCGATCGTCCACTGCAGCCCCGACAGCGACGCGTGCAGGTCGCGGCGGATGGACGGCAGCGCGACGTTGACGATCGTGTTGTCCATCGCCACGATCAAGAGGCTCATGCAGCAGATCGCAAGGATCGTCAGGCGCCGGCGGTCGCTCAGCTCCGAGCGCCCTGCGCCCGGCGCCGGCGCTCCGCTCGGGGACTCGTCCGGTGCGGGTGTACGGTTCACGCCGACTAGTTCTAGCGTTCCCGCCCGCGCGTCCCGGCTCGCCAGCCTGCGGACGCCGCCGAGATCAGGCCATGCCCGCACCGACCATCGATGAGCTGACGCTCGCTGACGAGCCCGCCCGCTGGGCGGCGCTCGGCTTCGCGCTGTCGGAGGACTGCTGCCAGATCGGCACGGTGCGGCTGCGCTTCCGCGGGCCTGCCGTCGCAACCGAGCAGCCCGGCTCCGATCAGCCTGGCTCCGGTCCGCCGGGGATCGTCGGCTGGTCGCTGCGCGAGGCGGCGAGCGCGGAGCTCGACGGCCTGCCGACGACGCTCTCGCGGAGCCCGATCCCAGAGCCCGCGCCGGCGCATCCCAACGGCGTGCTCGCGATCGATCACGTGGTGGCGGCCTCGCCGCAGCTCGACCGCAGCGTCGCGGCGCTGCAGGCGGCGGGCCTCGACCTGCGCCGCGTGCGCGAGCAGCCCACTCCCGCGGGCGCCCCGCGCCAGGCGTTCTTTCGCCTGGGCGGGGAGATCCTCGAGCTGATCCAGGAGCCCGAGCAGGTGATCGAGCGCGCCGGCGGGCGCGAGCACCCGGCTCGCTTCTGGGGCCTCGCGCTGCTGGTGGAGGACCTCGATCGCACCGTCGAGCTGCTGGCGCCGCACGTCGGCGAGGCGCGCGCGGCGGTGCAGCCGGGACGGCGGATCGCCACCGTGCGCCGCTCGGCGGGCCTCGCGGTGCCGCTGGCGCTGATGAGCCGCGACGAGCGGGCCGAGGAGCGACGATGAGCCGCCAACAGCTGTGGACGGACGTCGACGGCTACGTCGAGGAGCACGTGGTGGCCGAGGACGAAGCGCTGCGTGCGGCCGCGCGAGCGAGCGCCGACGCGGGCCTGCCGCCGATCGCGCTCACGCCCGCCCAGGGCAAGCTGCTGCACCTGCTCGCGCGCATGCAGGGCGCGCGCAGCATCCTCGAGCTGGGCACGCTCGGCGGCTACAGCACGATCTGGCTCGCCCGCGCGCTACCGCCGGACGGCCGCCTGGTCACGCTCGAGCTGAACCCGCGCTACGCCGAGGTCGCCGCCGCGAACATCCAGCAAGCCGGCGTCTCCTCCCTCATAACAATCGATATCGGCCCCGCGCGCGAGAGCCTGCGCGCCCTCGTCGACCAGGACGCCGGTCCCTTCGACCTGGTGTTCATCGACGCGGACAAGCAGAGCACGCCCGAGTACTTCGAGCTGGCGCTCCAGCTCACGCGCCCGGGCAGCGCGATCGTCACCGACAACGTCGTGCGCGACGGCGCGCTCGCCGACGCCGGCAGCGAGGACCCGGGCGTGCGCGGGATGCGCCGCTTCCACGAGCTGCTCGCCGCCGAGCATCGCGTGAGCGCCACGACGATCCAGACGGTCGGCGCCAAGGGTTACGACGGCTTCACGCTGGCGCTCGTCGAGCGCTAGCCGCACCCGCGTGCGGCTGGGGGCGCGGCTACGCGCGGCGCGCGCGAACCTCAAGCGATAGGCTCGCGCCCATGGGCGGCGAGCTGAAGCTGGGGCTGAACACCGGCTACTGGGCCGGCGGGCCGCCGCCGGGCGCGGCGGAGTCGATCGCCGAGGCCGAGCGGCTCGGGTTCGACTCGATCTGGACGGCCGAGGCGTACGGCTCCGACTGCCTGACGCCGCTGGCGTGGTGGGGGGCTGCGACCGAGCGCATCAAGCTGGGCACCGCGATCGTGCAGATGTCAGCGCGCCAGCCCGCAGCCACCGCGATGGCCGCCATGACCATGGACCATCTGTCAAACGGGCGCTTCATCCTCGGCCTCGGCGTCTCCGGCCCGCAGGTGGTAGAGGGCTGGTACGGGATGCCGTTCGCCAAGCCGCTCGCGCGCACGCGCGAGTACATCGCGATCCTGCGAGACATCTGGGCGCGCAAGGGGCCGCTGACGGCGCCCGGCCCGCACTACCCGCTGCCGCTGCCCGACGGCACCGGCCTGGGCAAGCCGCTGAAGTCCTCGATCCACCCGCTGCGCGAGGACATCCCCGTCTACCTCGGCTGCGAGGGCCCGAAGAACATCGCGCTGTGCGCGGAGGTGTGCGACGGCTGGCTGGCGATGCTGTTCTCGCCCGCGGTCTACGACGAGCTCTACCGGCCCTCGCTCGAGGAAGGGTGGGCGCGCGCGGGCGCCCGCCGCAGCGCCGCCGACTTCGAGGTGTGCGCGACGGTGCCGCTGATCGTCACCGACGACCTCGACGCGGCGGCCGATGCGCTGCGCCCCTTCTACGCGCTGTACTTCGGCGGCATGGGCGCAAAGGGCGCCAACTTCCATGCCAACGTGCCGATCCGCATGGGCTACGAGCAGCAGGTCGGCGAAATTCAGGACCTGTACCTGGAAGGCAAGAAGGACGAGGCCGGCGCCAAGATCCCGAGGACGCTGATCGAAGAGCTGTCGCTGATCGGCCCGCGCGAGAAGATCCGCGAGGATCTCGCCAAGTGGCGCGAGTCGGTCGTCACCACGCTGCTCGTCTCCGGCGACGCCGCCACGCTGCGCGCCGCCGCCGAGCTCGTGCTCGGCTGACGCCGGCGGGCGCCCCGCACCAACCACGGCACTTCGCTCGGCCTGTTCAGCTTGCGAGCGTGACCGTCTTCGACTGGCCGAGCGGCCTGCCGGCGGCGTCGAGCGCGCGCACCGCAAAGCTCGGTCCCGCCGTTGCCGCCGCCGCGAGCGCAGTCTCGAAGCCGGTCGCGCGCACGCGAGCGAGCGGTGCGAGCGCGTGCGGGGCGGCGCCCGCGAGCAGCTCCCACGCGCGCACCTGCGTGGCTCCGTTCCAGCTCGCGTAGGCCGTGCGAGCGCGTGCGTCGCCGGCGAGCGCGATCGCCGGCGCTTCGCTTGGCCGGCCGCTCCAGGGCATGCGGAAGGCCCTGTAGCACTCGTACTTCTCTCCCAGCACCGCGTCGAACAGCAGCCGCCCCGAGCGGTCGAACTCGGATACGCGGGGCGTTTCACCCCAGCCGATGAACACGTTGCCGTTATCCAGCAGCTGCACGCTGCCCTGGCTGCCGGAGAGCACGCCCGGATGCGAGTACTGGCGCACGAGCGCCGCCGTCCTGTTGTGCTCGTCGATCTCGAGGATCAGGCCGCGCGAGAGCGGCTCGACCGCCGGCGTGGCGCCGTTGTCGAACAGCGTCAGCGTGCCGTCGCGCTGGCGGCGGGCGTGGTGCTGCCAGGCGAAGGTGGCGCCGGTCTGCATCGCGAAGTCGCTGCGCTTGCCCCCCAGGCGCCAGAGGATCGAGCCGTCGCGCGCGAGCTTGTAGACGGTGTGCGTGCTGCGCGCCGACACCAGCAGGCTGCCGTCGCTGTCCAGGTCGACGGAGTTGATGTGGAAGAAGTCCCAGTCGGATTCCACCGGCGCGTAGGACTCCTCCAGCGGGATGTGATCGAGGCTGTGCCACTCCAGCAGCAGGCGCCCGCTCGCCAGGTCGATCTCCTGGAAGATCGCGTCCTGGATCGTGCCGTAGGGCGGCCCGCCGACACTCGAGAGGTCGTGCTCGACGACCACGTAGCTCGTCAGCAGCGCGGTGCCGCGCGGGGTGATCACGAACTCGTGCAGATCGCCGCGCAGGTTCGAGGCCGCGCGCACGCGTCTGATCGTGCGGTAGCTCGCGTCGGCGATCACGTATTCGCCGACGCCGTGGCCGAGTTCGATTTCGCCCTCCCACCACGTCAGCACGGGGCTGCCGCGATAGCTCTGCACGCGGAAGTTGGTCGTCACCCCGCTCGCCAGCGGGTGCTCCCAGATCGGCTCGCCGTCGGCGGCGACGATCACCGCGCCCGCCTGCCCGGTGGGGCTGTTGTAGGGCGCGATGAAGATCGGGTCGCGGGAGGCGCCCGGCTCGCTGCGCGTGACGGTCAGCGCGGGGATGCGCAGATCCGGGCGCGAGCGCCAGCTCGGCGGCTGCGGCGGCGCGCCGCCGGCAGCGCCTGCCGAGACCGCGCTGGCTGCGCCCGGCGAGTGCGAGCCCGCGCCTGCGAGCAGCTCGCCGAGCGCGCCCGTCGCGGCGAGGCCGGCTGCGCCGGCGCTCGCAGAGCGCAGCAGCTGTCTGCGGGTCATCGTGCGGTGGGCTCTGGTCATGTCGACCCCCCACGAAAGCACGAACGATGAAAGTCTTCGTGAAGAAAGTTGGCGTAGGGTCCAGTGATGGCCGAGATCGCATCGTCCCCGGAGGGGGACCCCGCGCAGCAGCAGGCGTTCGCGAGCTTCCAGAACGAGATCTACGCCTACGGCCTTGCCGGGCAGACGCCGAAGCTGCCGCTGACGGCGGGTGAGCTCGAAGCGCGCGCGCGGGAGCGCCTGAGCGCGGAGGCGTTCGGCTACGTCGCCGGCGGCGCCGGCTCGGAGCTGACGATGGGCGCGAACCTGCGCGCGTTCGAGCGCTGGGAGATCGTGCCGCGGATGCTGCGCGATGTCTCCGAGCGCGACCTCTCGACGACGGTGCTCGGCACGCGCATGCCCGCGCCGCTGCTGCTCGCGCCGATCGGCGTGCAGTCGATCGTCCACCCTGAAGGCGAGCTCGCGGTCGGCCGCGCGGCCGCGGCGCATGGCCTGCCGGCGATCCTCAGCACCGCGGCGTCGTACTCGATCGAGCAGGTCGCCGCTGCGATGGAGCCCGCCCGCCCGGCGAGCCGCTGGTATCAGCTGTACTGGCCGCGTGATCGCGACCTGGCGGCGAGCTTCGTCGCGCGCGCGGGCGCGGCGGGCTATGAAGCGCTCGTGGTCACGCTCGACACGTGGCTGCTCGGCTGGCGCCCGCGCGATCTCGAGGGCGCCTACCTGCCGTTCCTCAAAGGCGAGGGCGTGGCCACGTACTTCAGCGATCCTGTGTTCCGCGCGGCGCTCGAGCGCACACCTGAGGAGGACCCCGGCCCCGCGATCGGCCACTGGGCCTACCAGTTCGCCAACCCGCGGGTCACGTGGGCAGACCTCGCGTGGCTGCGCGAGCAGACCGAGCTGCCGATCGTGCTCAAGGGCATCCTCCACGCCGAGGACGCCCGCCGCGCGCTCGACGCGGGTGTGGACGGGCTGATCGTCTCCAACCACGGCGGCCGCCAGGTGGACGGCTCGATCGGGGCGCTCGACGCGCTGGCGGGCGTGCGCGACGCCGTTGGCGAGCAGCTGGCGGTGCTGTTCGACAGCGGCATCCGCACGGGCGCGGACGTGTTCAAGGCGCTCGCCCTCGGCGCCGACGCGGTCTGCCTCGGGCGCCCCTACATATGGGGCCTCGCGCTCGACGGCCAGGCGGGCGTCGAGCATGTGCTGCGCTGCCTGCTCGCCGAGCTCGACCTGACGCTCGCGCTCAGCGGCTATACGGAGATCGCGCAGGTGGACCGCTCGGCGCTGCGGCGCGCGGACTGAGCGGGCGGCGAGCCGCGGTGAGCGGTGAGGAGCCGGCGCGGAGTGTTTCCCCTTTCGCGCGTCGTGCGCGAACGTAGCTACATGGCCGGGTCGCGAAGCGAGGCGTCGGTCAAGCGCCTGACGCTCGTCGCGTGCATCCTCGGCTCGGGGATCGTGATGCTCGACGGCACGGTGGTCAACGTCGCGCTGCCCACGATCCAGCGCGCGCTCGGCGGCGGCCTCGCCGGCGCAGCAGTGGATCGTCAACGGCTACCTGCTGACGCTCGGATCGCTGATCCTCGTCGGCGGCTCGCTCGGCGACCTGTATGGCGAGCGGCGGATCTTCGCGCTCGGCGTCTCGGGGTTCGGGGTCGCGTCGCTCGGATGCGCGCTCGCGCCCAGCGATCGGCTGTGCTGGTGGCGGCGCGCGCGCGTGCAGGGCATCGCCGGCGCGCTGCTCGTGCCCAGCTCGCTGGCGGTGATCGTGAACACCTTCCCCGAGTCAGAGCGCGGCGGCGGCGATCGGCACGTGGACGGCGTGGGGGACGATCGCCGCGGTGCTGGGACCGCTGGCTCGGCGGCGAGCTGCTCGCGCTCGCCTCATGGCGGTGGATCTTCGTGATCAACGTCCCGCTCGTGCTGGTCTGCGTGTGGCTGATCCTGCACCGCGATCGCGCCCGCTACGGCGCATGATCGGGGCGCGCGGCGGGTGGACGTCGCGGGCGCGGCGCTGTGCGCGGCGGGCCTCGCGGGACCGGTGTTCGCGCTGATCGAGCAGCCGCGCCTGGGCTGGTCGAGCCCGGCCGTGCTCGTGCCGCTGCTCGGCGGCGGCGCGCTGCTCGGCGGCTTCGTCGCCTACGAGGCGCGGGCGCGCGACCCGATGCTGCCGCTGCGGCTGTTTCGCGCGGCGCAACTTCTCGGCCGGCAACGTCGAGACGTTCTCGATGTACGCGGGCCTTGCCGTCGCTGTTCTTCTTCCTGGTCCTGTTCCTGCAGCAGATCGGCGGCTACTCGCCGCTGAAGAGCGGTCTGGCGACGCTGCCGGTGACGGTGCGTCATGTTCTTGCTCTCCCGCCGCTTCGGGGCGCTCGCAGACCGTTTCGGGCCGCGCCTGTTCATGGGCGCCGGGCCGCTCATGTGCGCGGCGGGGCTGGCGCTCTTCCAGCGGGTCGGCGTCCACGTCTCACTATCTGACGGACGTGCTTCCCGCGCTGCTCGTGTTCGCGCTCGGCCTGGCGATGACCGTCGCGCCGCTGACCGCTGCGGTGCTTGCCGGCGCCGAGCCATTGCCGAGGCGGGGATCGCCTCGGGCGTCAACAACGCGATCGCGCGCGTCGCCGGCCTGCTCGGGACCGCGGCGGTCGGGGCGGCCGTGGCGGGCGCGTTCGTGCGCGACCTCGACGGCCGCCTGGCGGGCCTCCGTCTCGGCCCTGCCGCACGCGCCGCGCTCGCCCAGGCCAAGCGGCTGCCGCTCGGCCTGCCCGACGTGCATGCTCTGCCCGCAGCCCAGGCCCGGGCGCTGACGAGCGCCGCGCGAGCAGGCCTCGCTGCACAGCTTTCACGTCGGCATGGCGATCGCCGCCGCGCTGCTCGCCGCGGGCGGGCGTGATCGGGGTGGCCGGCATCCGCAACCCGTCACGGCCCGGTCACCGCCGAGCACTGCCCGTCGGGTCAGCTGGTGGGTCAGCGGGAGTCAGCCGGACGCTGGCCGACGCGGCCAGTCCTAGACCGGCTCGCGCGCGTAGTCGCGCATCGCTTCGACGATCGGCGCGAGCCTGCGGCCCGCGAGCGGTCAGCCGGTACTCGACGGTGGGCGGGCTGGAGGGGATCACGGTGCGCTCGCATCAGCCCGGCGGCCTCGAGGTCGCGCAGGCGCTCGGAGAGCATCCGCGGGGAGATGCCGGCGACCGCGTCGGCGAACTCGTTGAAGCGCAGCGCGCCGGTGAGCGCGGCGTAGATGATCGACAGCTGCCAGCGCCGCTCGAGGAGGTCCGCCGTCTGGCGGACCTCCACGGGGACCGGCTCACATCTACGCGGGCGCGATGCATCGTCGGTGCTCGCTCGCTAGCATGCGCGACTCGCGCCGGCTCCAGCGCGCGGTCGAGGACCTCCTGCGACGGTCATCACCGGATGGAAGGTCATCTGCTCGCGCACCTCCTCGGGGATGTCGTCGAGGTCGCCGCGGTTGCGCTCGGGCAGGACCACGTCGGTCAGGCCCGGCGGCGTGGGCGGCCAGCACCTTCTGCTTGAGCCCGCCGATCGGCAGCACGCGTCCCTGCAGCGTGACCTCGCCGGTCATCCCGACCGTGTGCTTGACCGGGCGCCCGGTCAGCAGCGAGGCCAGCGCCGTCACCATCGTCACGCCCGCGCTCGGGCCCGTCCTTGGGGATCGCGCCGGCGGGCACGTGGACGTGGAACTCGCTTGCTCTCGAAGGCGCTCTCGGTCGATCCCGAGCTCCTCGGCGTGGCCGCGCACGTAGGAGAGCGCGATCTGCGCCGACTCCTTCATCACGTCGCCGAGCTGGCCGGTGAGCATGAGGCCGCCGCCGCCGTGCCGTGCCATCGCGGTCGCCTCGACGAACAGGACGTCGCCGCCCGCGCCCGTGACGGCCAGGCCGGTCGCCACGCCGGGCACGGCGGTGCGCGCGGCCGACTCCTGGAAGAACTTCTGGCGTCCGAGCGCGTCGCGCACGTCTCCAGGTCGATCTCCACGGGGCTGCCGGCTGGCGCCGTCGCCGCGAGGCGATCCTCGTCGCGGTCTTGCGCAGCACCGTGCCGAGCTCGCGCTCGAGGCTGCGCACGCCGGCCTCGCGGGTGTACTCGGCGATGATCGTCCGCAGCACGCTCGTCGGTGATCTCGACCTCGTCCTCGCGCAGGCCGTTGCGGTCGCGCTGGCGCGGCCACAGGTAGCCCTTGGCGATCGCGACCTTCTCCTCGGTGGTGTAGCCGTCGAAGCGGATCACCTCCATGCGGTCGAGCAGCGGGCCGGGGATCGTGTCGGCGACGTTGGCCGTGGCGATGAACATCACCTGGCTGAGGTCGAGCTCGACGTCGAGGTAGTGGTCGCGGAAGCGAGTGGTTCTGCGCCGGGTCGAGCACCTCGAGCAGCGCCGAGGAGGGGTCGCCGCGCCAGTCGGCGCCGACCTTGTCGACCTCGTCGAGCAGGATCACCGGGTTCATCGTGCCGGCGTCGCGCAGCGCCCGGACCAGCCGGCCCGGGCAGCGCGCCGATGTAGGTGCGCCGGTGGCCGCGGATCTCGGCCTCGTCGCGCACGCCGCCGAGCGACATGCGCACGAACTCGCGTCCGATGGCGCGGGCGATCGACTCGCCGATCGAGGTCTTGCCGATGCCGGGAGGCCCGATCAGCGTCAGGATCGCGCCCGACTTGCGGGTCGGCCTCGATGCCGCGCTCCTGGCGCAGCTTGCGCACGGCGAGGTACTCGATGATGCGGTCCTTGACGTCCTCGAGGCCCGGCGTGGTCGGCGTCGAGCACCTCGCGCGCGGCCACCGGGTCGAGGCGCTCCTCGGAGCGCTTGCCCCAGGGCACGGCGATCAGCCAGTCGAGGTAGGTGCGGATCATGCTCGACTCGCCGGTCTGCTCGCCCATGCGCTCCAGGCGGCCGAGCTCCTTGAGCGCCTGCTCCTTGCACGTGCTCGGGCATCTCCGCGTCCTCGATCTTCGTCGCGGTACTCGTCGGCGACCGACGCGTCGTCCTCGCCGAGCTCCTTGCGGATCGACTCCATCTGCTTGCGCAGGAAGTACTCGCGCTGCTGCTTCTCGGCGCCCTCCTGCGACGTCCTCGCGGATGCGCTTGCGCACCTGCAGCTCGGCGAGGCGCTCGCGCTGCAGCTTGACGGCCAGCTCGAGGCGGTCGGTCGACGTCGAGCGTGCGCAGCAGCTCGACCTTCTGCTCGTAGCTGAGATGTTGGGGGAGTAGCCGGCGGAGTCGGCGAGCGCGCCGGGCTCGGCGATCGCGCGCAGGAACGCGGCGATGCGCCCGTCGTCGCCGCGCAGCTCGAGGATCTCCTCGACCACGGCGCGGTACTCGCGCTCGAGCTCGCGCGTGCGTCTGTCGGCGGGCACCTCGTCGGGGCGCTCGTCGACCTCGACGCGCAGCTCGCCGCCGGGGCCGGTCTGGGCGGCGCCGATCAGCGCGCGGTGCTCGCCGGACAGCGCCACGGCGTGACCGCCGCCGGGCAGGCGGAGCTGCTCGGAGACCTCGGCGATGGTGCCGACCTCGAGGAACTCGTTCTCGTGGCGCGGGACGAGCACGACGCGCTCGTCATCGCCGACGTCGATGGTCAGCGTGATGCCCATGTTGGGGAACACGACCGTGTCGTCGAGCGGGATCAGGCGCAGCCGGGGCTTCGGAACGGAGGGCTGGACGGTGGGCTTCTCGGATGGGGATGAGGCGGGTGCAGCATAGGTGATCGCTCCATATGAGCTTACGAAAGTGTAGTTAGTATAGCGCGGGGTGGTTGCTTGCGCAAGTACTTCTGGGTCATTCCGGGAATGGCTTTGCAGAGCCGAAAACGCGTCACTCGGGCCCCTCGAAGCTGACGTCGACGTTCTGCTCGTGCACGCGCTCCTCGACCTCGGCCGAGGAGGTCAGCGCGCGGCGGTCGGCCTCGAGCAGGGGTTCTGAGAAGAAGCTGCGCGGCCACAGCCGGCGCACGCGCACGACGTTGATCTCGGCGGCGAAGATCGTCAGCTGGGCGCCGAGGTACAGCCAGGCGAGCAGGCCGAGGACGAGCGCGAAAGACGCCGTAAAGGGGGCCGGTGCGCTTGAGCTCGTGCTCGACGTAGAAGCCGCCGAGATGCTGGAGCAGCTGCCAGAAGACGGCCGCGACGATCACGCCGGGGAGCAGCTGGCGCCAGGAGACCTCGACGGCGGTCAGCAGTTTGAAGGCGGTCATGAACAGCGCGAGGTTGAACACGAACGCGACCACGATCCCGGCGGCAACGGCGGGCGCGGCGTGGCTGGCGGAGCCGACGAAGCCGGCGGCGGTGGTGGAGACGATCGACATCGTGCCGAGGATCGCGAGCATCCCGAGGCCGCGCAGCCGGGCCTGCAGGAAGTTGGGGCGGTTCTTGAACGGCACGCTCCAGATGCGGTTGAACGCGTTCTGGGTGGCGCCGGTGATGCCCATGCCCGCGAGCAGCGAGCCGACTGCGCCGATCGCCAGGCCGGCGCCTGAGCCGGTCAGGGATTCGAGTTTGAGCTGCTCGCGGATGATCGGGAACTGTCCGAGCGCGCCGTCGAGGATCCGCTTCTGCTCGCCGGGGTCGCCCTGGAGCACGAAGCCGAGCACGGTCACGAGCACGAGCAGCAGCGGGAACAGCGACACGAAGCCGTAGTAGGCGATCAGCGCGGCCAGCTGCCCCGCCTGGTCGTCGCCGAACTTCTTGAGCACGGCGGCGATGAAGGAGAGGCGCGGGCTCTGCTGCTGGCGGCGGTCGAGCTCGTGGAGGCGGTCGGTGAGGGTCATCGGCGGCGGGCTGTGGGTGGGACCGGATGCTGCACGCGTACGTGTCTACCCGATGCGCCGGCGCGAGGGGTGCGCGGGGGCTGATGCGGGAGATGCGGCCAGCCACCGCCCGCATCCGTGCCCCCCGCGAAATTGGGAGGGGGGCCTTGCGGTGCTGGCGCACGACATCTCCGTGTGTCGAACCCAGGAGAGCCTCGAGCACGAGCGCTGAGCGCCGCTTCGCCCTCGACGGGCGGCCCGTCGGGCCGCGGTCCGCGACGGACCCTCGACCCGGTGGAGGAGGTCGCGCTGGTGGCGCGCGCCAAGCGCGAGGTCTTGCTGCGCGTACATCGCCATCGGCTGCGAGTCGAGGACCTCGAGGACTGCTACAGCCAGGCGACGCTCGAGCTGCTCGCGCACGCGCGTCGTGGCGGGCGCTTCGCCAGCAGGCTGCATTTGGCCAACGTGATCGAGCAGCGCTTCCTGTCGCGGATCCGCGATCGCCGCAGCGCGCTATCGGGCGCAGCGCCATGCAGGCGGCGCTCGAGGCGGCGATGTCGCTCGACTCTGTCGACGAGGGCCAGATCGACGTCGTGGACGTGCGCGCCGAACTCGAAACGCTCGTGATCATGCGCCAGGATCTGCGTCGCGTGGGTTCGCTCGCGCAGGAGCTCAGCGTCGATCAACGCCTCGTCCTCTCCTCGCAGATCGGGCTGCAGATGACCGCGTGCGCGAGTTCTGCCGCCTGCACGGCTGGACGCCGGAGAAGTACCGCAAGGTGGCACAACGCGGGCGTGCGCGCCTGAGGTCGCTGATGGCTCGCGAGGAGTCGGGTGTCCCACCCGCGGCCCGAACGTCGGAAGGGGAGACAGGGACGCTCTATGACCATCTCTCCCCCCACTCATAGATCCGTCCCCTGGGACGCCGGCGGTCGGTTGAACGGACGACTGCACGGCGATCCCGATCCGCGCGCAAGCGGCCGGGATCTGGGGATCTCCCCGCTCCGGCTCCCGGCCGCCCGCGTGCACGGCTGGGAGGCGGCGGCATGACGCTGCTGCGACGGGCGCCCCGCGAGGTCTACCGCGTGTACGGCGAGGATGAGTTCTTCGCCTGCGCCGATCGCGACGAGCGCCTCCAGACGACCACGTCCGTAGCCGGCGGACGGCGGCTGCGCAGGGTGGCGGGCGCGACGATGCTGCTGGCGGCCACCGGAGCGGTGGCCGGGCTGGTCGTGATCGCCAGCCTGCCGTCAGTCACCGGCATCCGCCGCCGGGCGGGCACGGGCCTGCTCGCGGCCGACTCGTTCGGCACCTCGCACGGGTCGCGCGGGCAGGTCTGGCGTGAGCCGGCAGGCGCGGCTGAGACTCCTTCCCGGAGCATGCGCATGCAGGACGCGGATCGAGTCCGCGTCGCGGCTCGCGTGGGCGCGCCGGAACGCGCCGCTCGGCCTCGGCGCGCGATCGTCCCTGCGGAGACGGCCGCCGCTGCGGTTGCCCGGCAGGGCGCGCCGGTCGAGTCGGCGGCAAGCCCTCCGCAGCCGCTGCGCATGACGGCAAGCGCAGCGGCGGTGCCGCAGCGCTCGGGGCAGTCAGAGTTTGGATTCGAGCGCTGAGGAGGCGACGGTGACCCGTGACCGTGCGCGACCAACGGTGACGATTGCAAGCCGTGCGCTGTGGCGGATCCGCCTGGCCCGCGCGCTACCCCGCTACCTGCTGTGCACGCTGTCGGTCGCGGGACTGGCCGCGAGCGCGCGATTCGCGATCGCGCCACCGAAGCCGACGCTGCCAGCGGCGGCAGTGCGCGAGCCGGAACCGCCGGACCCGGCGGCTGAAGCGTATGCGGCGCTGTTCGCCCGTCGCTACCTGACCTGGAACGCCGCAGAACCGCAGGCGAGCGCCGGCTCGCTCGAACCGTTCCTCGGCTCCGGTTTGGAATCCGACGCCGGCCTGCAGCTGCCCGCCAGCGGCGAGCAGCGAGTCGAATGGGTCGAAGTGGTTCAGGCACGCGTGCCAGCGCCGGGCGAGCACGTGTACACGGTTGCCGCGCAGACGGATTCCGCGGGCCTGCTCTACCTGACCGTGCCAGTGGCGCGCACATCCGACGGCGCGCTTGCGCTGGCCGGCTATCCGGCATTCGTGGGACCCCCGGCGGCTGGCCCGGCGCAGGGCCCGGGGCGCCTGCGCGAAGTGACCGATCCGGCGCTCGCGACTGTCGTGCAGCGTGCGCTGCGCAACTACCTCGCCGCGTCCGCTGGCGAGCTGGCGGCGGATCTGGCCAGCGGCGCTCGCGTGTCGCTCCCGGGCCTGTCTCTGAGCCTCGACTCGATGCAGCGCTTGGACTGGGCGCCTGAGGGCAGCGCGGTGCTGGCGACGGTGCAGGCGCAGGACCGGCGGGGGGTCCGCTACACGCTCGCCTACGAACTGGATGTCGTCCGTGCCCAGGGACGCTGGGAGGTTTCGGCCGTGCAGATGGACCCCGATGCGTAGACCGCGACCCCAGGAGACCTCATGAAGAGACGATGTTTCAGCTGGCTGATCCTCGCGCTGCTCGCGTGCGCTTGCGCATGCACGGGCGCCGCTGCCGCGCCGGTGTCGGCGCTCGCCGCGGTCACGAGCTCGAGCTCCACCGCGACCTCGCCGGCGGCGGCGTCGTCGGAAGGCGGAGGCAGCTCGCTGGAAGCGGCGGCGGCGAAGGCGGGCAGCACCGGGCGGGCGGTCGCCATGAGCCTGATCGGCCTCGCGTTCGCGGTGGCCGCAACCGTGCTCGCGTTTCGGCGGGACTTCAAGGAGGCGGCGGGCGTGTTCGCGGTGGGAATCGTCTCCGTGCTGCTGGCGACCCCGGCCGGTGTGAGCCTGCTGCGCGACACGGTCACGTCGCTGTTCGGCTCGCCGTGATCGAGGTCCGCTCCTATCGTCGCGTGTTCGATCTCGAGCGGCGCATCTACAGCGTCGATCAGCTGCGGCTGAACCCGGGTGGGGTCCCCGTGCGCGGGGTCGTCTACTTCCTCGCGATCCTGTTCGTGGGCCTGGTCGCGGCGAATCTGCCGCTGCTCGGCGCGCTCGCCGGCGGGCTTCCGTGGTACCTGCGCGACATCGCGCTGCCGGGCGCCGGCGCCACCGTGTTGAGCGCGATCCGTCTCGAGGGTCGCACGTTCCACCTGGCGGCGCACGCGCTCGCGCGCCACTGGATCGGGCCCCGCCGGCTGGCGGGTGTGCGGCGCTGCGCGCCGGCGGGAGCACGCTGGTGCCCGCAGGAGATGCTGCTGCTTCCCGACGGCTCAGACAGTCATCTGCGCCGTCTGCGCTACACGGGGCCCGGCGCTGTGCTCGTGTCGATCGAGCACGAACGGCGCGGACGTGCGACCGAGCACGGATCCAGCGCCACCGCGCGGCCAGGACCTTGGCCCGCGCTGGTCATCAGCCAGCCGGCGGGAGCGCGCTCGCTGGAGCGCGGGCAGGTGATCGCGCTCGGCTCGGGCGCACGGCTGCTGGTGCGCCGGAGCGACCCCGGGAGGCGGTGAGGCGGTGGCAGCCCCGATCACGTTCATCTACGGGAACTGCGTGTTCGCCCGCGGGCTCGACGACGTGTGGGCGGCGTTCGCGGTGCAGACGTCCTCCTACGCATGGCTGAGCGAGGAAGGCAAGCGCGCCCGCTTCCTCTCGTTGATCGGGGCTCTTGAGGCGATCGAGGCCGACGTGCAGATCCTGCGGGTGTGCAGGCGCTGGCAGCTCGAGCGCTACGCGCACGGGCTGCGCGAGGACGATGACCCGGCGCCCGCCCACGTGCGCACCCATGTCCGCGCGCGCGAGCGCTATATCGAAGAGCACGTGCGGCGCCTCGGCGTGGTGGGGCACGCGCAACCGGCGGTGTTCCTGCTCGTGAGCCTGCGCGATCCCGAGCGTGACATCGCCTCCTACGTCTCGCGTGCGGCGGGACAGCATCCGCACGACTGGTGGAAGGGGATCAGGCGCGCATTGGCGGTACGCGACAGGCGCCTGCTGAGCGCGTCGGAGCTCGAGCGGGTGCGCGTGCGCGCCGATCAGGCGCATGCGCGCCTGGAGGAGTTCCTGCCGGTGCGCCAAGCGCGCGGGGTCGAGTTGCAGTGGCTCGTGCGCAGGGCGTTCTGCAGAGGTTTGGGGGAACCGGTCGTCGACGGTCTGCACGAGCCGCGCGCGCTCGTGTTCGAGCGCAACGGCGAGGCCGTGCTGGCGCCGCTGGAGGGCGATGTGATGCGCTGGGCCGACGGCTATGTCGAGAACCGCGGCAGGGCTCTGAAGATCGAGTCCGAGCTGGGCACGAGCTGGCAGGCGCAGCTGGTGCTGGGGGCGCTTCCCGAGCGCATGCATTTCCCCGGGCCGCGTGCCGAGCTGATGTTCGCGCCGGTCGAGAGCCTGCCGTTCGGCGTGGACCTCTCGCTGAACGCGCGCTTCCTGCCCAACGAGCTGGCGCTGCGGGTCGCGCGACGGCGGATCCAGGACGCCGACCAGATCGTGCGCGCGGAGTCCGGCGGCGAGCAGGGCGTCTCCGACCTCGGCTACGAGCGCACGCAGGAGGCGCAGCGACCTGCTCGCCTACCTGCAGGCGTCGAGCAAGCCGCCGCTGCTGCGCGCGACGCTCGCGATCGCGGTCGCGGCCGCGCAGCGAGCGAGCAGCTCGAGGAGCGCGTCGAGATGTGCAGGCGCGCCTATGGAGAGATCCGCCTGCACCGGCCGCTCGGCGACCAGCTGCAGCTGTTCCTCCAGCATCTGCCGGCGCAGCGCACGCGGCTGGCGCGGCTACGACGACACGCCTCACGGCGGAGCAGGTCGCGGCGATGATGCCGACCGCCACGCACGTCGGCCGGGTCGCAGCAAGGGCTTCTACCTCGGCCACACGCTCTCGGGCTCCCGCCAGCCGGTGCGCTTCAACCTGCGGGAGGGCTCCGAGCAGCGATCGCAACGCCGCGATCCTCAGCGTCGGCGCGCTCGGATCGGGCAAGACGACGCTCGCGCAGAAGCTCGAGTACGAGGCCTTCCTGCAGGGCGCGAGGGTGATCGACTGCGACCCGAAGGGCGACCATCGCTTTCACCTGCTGGAGGAGGTTGCGCCGCACGCCGAGACGAGTCACGCTGCGCCCCGACCCGGCGCTGCGCGGGATGCTCGACCCGCTGAGGGTCGCGCCCGCGCACCTGCGCCAGGACGCGGCCGTCTCGTTCCTGCGCGATCTGCTGCCCGGAGGCGCCGACCCCGCCTGGGAGACCGCGGTCGTCGGCGCCGTCGACCGCGTGCTGACGACGCTCGCGCGAGCCGACCTGCAGGAGGTCGTGCGAGCGCTGAGCGAGGGCGATGAGACCGACGTGCCAGGTCGGGCAGGACGCTCGAGGTATATGCGCGCTCCGGGCTCACCCAGCTCGGCTTCGCCGACCCGGACGTGCGCTCGCCGCCCGTCGGGCAAACGTCAGGTCACCTACCTGCCGATCCGCGACCTGCCGGGACCGCCGCCGGGCATGCCGCGCTCGGAGTACTCGCAGGCCGAGCGCGTCGGCGAGCAGATCGTGCGCCTGATCGCGATGTTCGCGATGCACCTGATGGGCTCCGAGCGCGAGCCGGCTGAAGCTGTTCGCCTTCGACGAGGGCTGGCGCCTGCTCGAGCGACCCGGTCGGGCGCACGCTGCTGGCCTCGCTGCAGCGGATGGGTCGCTCGGAGCTGGCGGTGCCGATCATCAGCACCCAGCTGTCACCGACGCGCTGATCGGGGAGCGCGAGTCGCTGGAGAACCTGATCGGGGCGACGTTCGTGTTCGGGATGCGCTCGCACGCGGAGGCGGCGCGTGCGCTCGCGCTGCTCGGGCCTGGACCCGGAGGACAGGCGCATGCGCCAGACCCTGCTCGAGCTCGACGCCGGGCAGGTGCCTGTTCCGCGACCACAGCGGGCGTGTGGAGGCAATCCAGGTCGACGTGGTGGCGCCGTCGCTGCTGCGTGCGTTCTCGACCACCCCGACGAGCTGAGTGAGGGTCCGAGTCGCTCGCGCCGGCGGCGCTCGTGGCGTTTGCAGTGGTCGCAGGCGCGAGGTACGGCGTCCCATCTGCGCTCGCGGCGACGCGCACGTCTTCGCACACGAGCGGCGCCGAGCGCACGCCCTCGGCGGCGGTTGCGTCGGGGGGATCCGGGCACGCGCAAACACCCGCGAGCAGGGCACCCAGCAGCCCGCCTCTGACGACCGGCGCCGGCGGCGCGCCTGCCGCGGACGGCGGCGAAGAAGGCGCTTCCGGGGCCGCGCAGGCGGGTGCCGACCCGCTCGTGAGCAACGGCCTGGGCAGCCCCACGTGCGGGGGAGCGCTCACGGGCGAACTGTCGCGGACGGCCAGACGCAATTGCGAGACGTCGGGGTTCGTGGCGGCGCCGGCGCCCACGGGTGACTACGGGATCGACGTGCACATCGACACCGGCGTGCCCGGCCTCAGCGCAGGCTGGCTGCTGAGCATCGTGCAGGACATGCTGGTGACGCCCCTGTGGATGGCGCTGGTGTGGGCGGTGCACGCGCTGGTCGTGATGCTCGAATGGTGCTTCACGATCGACCTGCTCGACAGCGCCGCGGCAGCCAGAGTGGGCAGCGGCCTGCGCCAGATGCAGGCGGCGCTGACCGAACCGTGGCTGGCGCTCGCGCTGGCGACCGCAGCGGTGTTGACGCTCTACCACGGCCTGATCCGCCGCCGCGTGGCGGACACGCTCGGCGAGGCGCTGGTGATGGGCGTGATGATGGCCGGAGGGCTCTGGGTGATCGCCGACCCGACGGGGACGGTCGGCGCGCTCGGGCAATGGGCCAACCAGGCGAGCCTGGGGACGCTCGCGGTCAGCGCGCGCGGCACGCCCGCGGCTGGCGGACGGGCGCTCGGGAACAGCCTCGGCAAGCTGTTCTCGGCCGCGATCGAAGGGCCGTGGTGCTATCTGGAGTTCGGCGACGTCGGCTGGTGTCGCGAACCGTCGCGACTGGAATCGCGTCTGCGTGCCGCCGGCCTGCGGATCGCGGCGCAGGAGATCGTCGAGATAGCGTGCATGCCGCAAACGACGGTGCTCGCGCCGTGCACGCCCGCGAGCAGCGCGCAGGCGCAGGCCCTCGAGCACAGCGCTGAGCTACTGCGCAACGCGCAGAGCAACGGCGCGATCTTCCTCGCCCTGCCCGCGAACGGGCCGGCGCGCAACTCGATCAACGAACCGGGCTCGCTGCTGCGAACCCTGTGCCAGAGCAGCGAAGCGACCAACTGCCGCGGCCCGACCTCCGCGCAGGCCGAGTTCCGGACCAACGGCGGCACGTGGCCGCGGCTGGGTGGTCTGCTGCTGATCGTCGCCGGCGTGCTCGGCATGCTGCTACTGCTGGGATTCGTAGCCGTGCGGCTGCTCGCGGCCGCGATCTTCAGCCTGCTGTACCTGCTGCTGGCGCCGGCGATGGTGCTCGCCCCAGCGTTCGGCGATGGCGGGCGGACGCTGTTTCGCAGGTGGGCGGCGCAGCTGCTGGGCGCGGTCGTGTCCAAGCTGGTGTTCTCGTTCCTGCTCGGCGTCGTGCTCGCGGTGCTCGAGATCCTCGTAGACCTCGACGCGCTTGGCTGGTGGACGCAGTGGCTGCTGATGTCGGCGTTCTGGTGGGGGGCGTACACACGCCGCCACCAGGCGCTCGGTGCGGCTGGGGGCGTACTCGGCGATGCGGGCTCCGCCGCGGCGCGCGCGCAGCGGCGCTCGCTCGCGCAGCGGGTGAGCAATGCCATGGCGACCCCCCGCAGGGGCATCGCCGCGGCGCGCTGGGCCAAAGGCAAGCTCGCAGGAGAGCCGCCGGAGGCGCGGCACCGCAAGCAGGCGCAGGTCGGGCACGAGCGCGCGCGAGCGGGGATGGATGAACAGGTGATGCGCGCCCTGGAGAGCGAGCGCCGCGCCGCGAGCGCGCACGCCGATGGCGCGCCGGAGATTCAGCGTGATCTGGCTGACGGGCGCGCTCGGCTGGAACGGCTGGGACGCGAGCGCGCCATCGCGCTGAACGCGGGCAACATGCGGCGCGCGGCTGAGCTGGGGCACCGGGCAGATCGTGTGCGCGACGAGCTCGATGACCGGCAGGCGGCGCTGAGCGCGGCGCAGCGGGCGGTGCGCGATAGCGAGCAGTCGCGGCGCCGCACGGGCGAGCCGCACTCGCGCGAGCGACGCAGCGCGCACGAGCGGTTCCTGGATGCCCAGTCGGCGTTGCCGGCGGGCGGGCGCGCGGGGGCTGGCGGCGAGCGTCGCGACTATGCGGCGCTGGCGGGCCTGGCGGGATACGGCCGCGCGGAGTACGAGCGGCTTGATCCGCGCGGCCAGCGCGCCGCGCGCGTGGAGATCGATCGCGAGCTCGCGCTGCGCAGGGAGCTGGGGGAGACCGCGAGGACGCTCGCGTCGCGTCAGGCCACCGTCGAGCTGGGACGCCGCGAGCGCCACCGGGCGGGCAGCGAGTTCGACGGCGTGCTGCAGCGGCGCATGCAGGAGGCCGGGCACAGGCTCCCCGCGTCACGCACGCAGCGCACCGGCTTCGACGCCTGGCGAGCGGAGGGACGCGCCGGCGCGGGCGGTCAGGGCTCCGCCTCCTCGAGTGTGATGCGCGATGCGCACGAGGTGGCCGCGCGGCGCAAACGCCAGCTCGGCAGGGACCGCTCGTGACGGCGGGGTCGGCCGCAGCTGCTCGCAGGGCCGCAACCGGGCGCAGCCTGCGCACGGGATCGATCCCGGCGGCTGCGGCCGTGCTTGCCGCATTCGCGTTCGCGTGCATGCTGCTGGCGGCGCTCGCCGCGCTCGGCGGCGCGTCGGCGGGTGCCGGCAGCGTGCAGCCCTCGGAAGCGCAGAGCGGCGGCGTCTCCGCGCTGGCCGAGCGGGAAATACCGCCGCTGTACCTGCGTCTCTACCAGCAGGCGGCGGCGCGATACGGCCTGGACTGGGCGATCCTCGCCGGCATCGGCAAGGTCGAGTGCGACCACGGGCGCGACCCCGCTCCGTCGTGCACGCAGGAAGGCGCCGTCAACTCGGCGGGCGCAGGCGGGCCGATGCAGTTCATCGCCTCGACCTGGGCGAAGTATGGGGTGGACGCCGAAGGCGAAGGCTCGCCAAACCGCTGGAACCCAGCGGATGCGATCTACGGCGCAGCCAACTACCTGCGCGCATCGGGCGCGCCCGGCAACTACCGGCAGGCGATCTACGCGTACAACCACGCGTGGTGGTACGTCAACGACGTGGAGACCTGGGCGGCGAGGTATAGCGCTCCGCCCACCGCCTCCGGCTCGCATGCATCCCTGGTCGACGAAGCGCTCGGGGAAGGCAAAGAGGGAGCAGAAGCCCCCGAAGGCGCCGATGTCGCGCTGCGGAGCGAGAGCGCGACGCCGGTGCGCTTCATCCCCGGCGAACGCGCGGAGCTGGCGCCTGGCGACGGGCATCTCGCGCTCGTCCCGGCTGGTGTGCCTGCGACGGTTCAGGCGATGGTGGTGGCGGGCAACGAGCTTCAGGACCTGCCATATGGCCCGGGCGGGCACCCCGATCCCCTGGGCGCATACGAAGAGGACTGCTCGAGCACCGTCAACTACGTCCTCTATCGCGCGGGCGTGCGCCCGCTGGCGGAAATCCTCCGAGACAACCCGCTAGCCCAGGACTACGTGAGCTGGGGCGCTCCCGGGCCGGGGCGCTGGGTGACGATCTACGCGACCGCGAGCCCGACGCCGCACGTGTTCATGACGATCGCGGGGCTCCGCCTCGACACCAGCCACGACGGCACCGACGTCGGGCCGAACCGCTACGAAAACGGCCCCCGCTGGCGGATCCTCGACCACATCCCGACCTGGGCGCACTGGTCGGTGCGCCACCCGCCTGGTCTGTAAGGCTCCCGCGCATGCCCACCCGCGAGGTCGACTACCTGCTGATCGGCGGCGGCCTCGCGTCGGCCAACTGCGCGCGCTGGCTGCGCGAGGAGGGCGCGGAGGGCGAGGTGCTGCTGGTGGGGCGCGAGCCCGACCCGCCATACAACCGCCCGGACTGCTCGAAGGGCTACCTGCGCGGCGAGGAGACCCGCGAGGAGCCGCTGTTCCGTCCGAGCGCGTGGTGGGCCGAGCAGGACGTGGAGCTGCTGACGCGCACGAGCGTGACGGGCCTGGACGTGGGCGCGCGCACGGCGACGCTGTCGAGCAAGGAGGAGGTGCGAGTTCGGCAAGGCGCTGATCGCGACGGGCGCGAACGTGCGCCGCCTGAACGTGGGCGGCTGCGAGCTCGAGCAGATCCACTACCTGCGCACGCTCGGCAACGCGGACGCGATCCGCGAGGGGGTGGCGGACGCGGAGGAGGTGGTGCTGATCGGCGGCTCCTACATCGGCTGCGAGGTGGCGGCGTCGCTGACGCTGATGGGCAAGCGCTGCACGATCGTGATGCAGGAGCAGGCGACGCTCGAACGCGGCTTCGGCCCGCAGGCCGGGCGCTTCTTCCAGGAGCTGCTGGAATCGCACGGCGTGCGGGTGCACGGCGGCGACGAGCTCGAGCGCTTCGAGGGCGATGGCCGCGTGGCGAAGGTGATCACCAGGCGCGGCCTGGAGCTGGCGGCCGACGCAGTGGTGGTGGGCGCGGGCGTGACTCCCGACGTGCAGCTGGCGCAGAGGGCGGGCCTCGAGATCGGCGAGCGCGGCGGCGTGCGCTGCTCCTCGCGCCTACAGAGCTCGGCGCCGGGGGTGTTCGCGGCGGGTGACATCTGCGAGTACGACTCGCCCGTGCACGGCGGCGCGCCGCTGCGGATCGAGCACTGGGACGTGGCCTTCAACCACGGCAGGACGGCCGCGCTGAACATGCTCGGCCGCGACGTGCCCCACGAGGTGGTGCCGTACTTCTACTCGGTGCTCGGCAACTGGGGCGAGCTCGAATACGTGGGGCCGGCGCACGAGTGGGACGAGGAGATCCTGCGCGGGTCCTTCGCGGATGGGTCGTTCACCAACTGGTACCTGAAGGACGGCGTGCTGAAGGCGGCGCTGACGTTCGGCCGCGCCGATGACCTCGACCACGGGCGGCGGCTGATCGTGGCGGCGAGCGCGCTGGACGAGCGCGAACGCGCGGCGCTGGGCGACCTCGACTCGGACCTGGCCGCGATCGGGTCCGGGTCCTAGCCGGGCGCAGACGGGAGATCCGGAGACGATGGCGGGCGGCCTTCAGATCCTGGCGAGCGTCCCGGAGTTCACGCGCGAAGCGCAGCGCCTGCTGCGCGCGCCGGGCATGTTCGACTGGTCGACGGTGACGCTGCTGGCGCTGGCGGTGTACGTGTACACGGTCGAGGCGCAGCAGGCCAACTGGAGCGCGGTGCTGGCGGGCCTTGCCTTCTGGCTGATGGACTGGTTCAACGAGATCGTCAACGCGCTGGTCCTGCACTTCAACGGCAACGCGGCGCTTTGGACGGTCACGGGCCACAGCAGCTTCGTGATCCTGATCGGCCTGACGGTCGAGATCTCGCTGTTCTTCGCGATCAACGGCGTCGTCTTCGCGAAGATCCTGCCGCCCGACCGCTCGGTGCGGATCCTCGGCCTGCCCAACCGCTGGGCGATCTCGATCGGCCTGTCGCTGGTGTCGGTCGGCGTCGAGCTGCTGCTGCACGCCGACGGCGTCTTTCACTGGTACTACTGGTGGTGGAACGTGGCGAGCTTCCCGGTGATCGTCGTCTTCGGCTACCTCACCTTCTACGTCGTCTCGTTCACCGTGTACGACACGCCGCGCATGGCGCGCAAGCTGCAGGTGGTCGGCGGCCTGGCTGCGCTCGATCTGATCGGCGGCCTCGTGTTCGGCCCGCTGCTCGGCTGGATCTGAGGCTCCTCTGGGCGACGGGCGCTGCGTCCTCGCGACGGCGGGCTGGAGCGCGCATCGGGAGGCGTCCGAGCGCAGCTCAATCTCCACCCGACCGGCCGCTACGATCGGTAGCCATGGCTCGCCTGAAGGACGCCGTCGAGAGCGGCCGCCCACGGTGAGGCGCGCCCTCGCCGGCGTGGGCGCCCTGGGCGCCGTGGCGGCCGCGCTCGCGTTGGCGGGCTGCGGCCTGGTGGCGGGGTCGGCGCCGAGCGGCGTGCAGCTGCTGGTGACGCGCGACTTCGGCAGCCGCGTGCTGCGCAGCGCGGGCGGCCTGCGTGCGAGCGCGGGCGAGAGCGTGCTCGAGCTGCTGCGGCGCTACGCCACCGTGGGCGCGGGCCCCGGCGGGAGCGCGGTCGAGACGATCGACGGGCTCCCAGGCGTCGCCCAAGCGGGCGCGGCGGGATCGGGCGAATGGTCCTACTACGTCAACGGCGTGCTCGCGCCCGGCGACCCGGCAGCGACGGGCGTGCACCCCGGCGATCACGTCTGGTGGGACCTGCACGACACGAGCCGGGCGGCGGAAATACCGGCGGTCGTCGGATCGTTCCCGGAGCCGTTCCTGAACGGCATCGAAGGCAAGCGGCTGCCGGTGCGCGTCGAATGCGCGTCCACCTCCTCCGCCTGCGGCGCGGTCACCGCAAGCCTGCAGTCATCCGGGGTGCTGGCGGCGGTCGCGGCGATCGGCAGCGGCAGCGCGCCGGAAACGCTGCGCGTGATGGTCGGGCCGTGGTCGCGCCTGGACAGCGACGTGGAGGCCGCCGGCATCGCCCGCGGGCCGGGCGCCAGCGGCGTGTACGCGCGCTTCTCCGCCGGCGGGCGAGCGCTCACGCTGCTCGACGAGCAGGGCCGGGCGGTGCGGACTCTGAGCGGCGACGCGGGGCTGATCGCCGCCACCAAGGCGCCCAGAGAAGCCCCCGTGTGGGTGATCACCGGCACGGATGACGCGGGCGTGGAGCTGGCTGCGCGCGCGTTCAAGCGCTCGACGCTCGCCGATCGCTTCGCGGTCGCGCTCGAGCCGACCGGCGCGATCGCGCTGCCGATGATCGCGTCGGGCGCCGGCTGACGGGCTCGCGTCGGGCGCCGGCTGGCGGCTGCAAGCTGGACACAGCTGCTCCCGCCCGGCGTTCACCGGCCCTTTAGCGAACGTCATACCCTCTCTACTAGAGAGATGTCAGAACACGCCTATAGCGCCCGCACCATGCCGCCGCGGCGCCTTGCCCGTCGCGCAGAGCCCCCGGGGGCCATGGCCGCCCTCGGCATGGCGGGCCTGTGCGTGCTCGCGCTGGCGCTCGTGTGGGCCATCGCCGAGCTGGTGCCGGCGGTGCAGGTCAAGGACGCGGTCGCGCTGCACGACTTCACGTTGCTCAGCCGGCCGCGGGTGGACGGACCCGCGCTGTTCCTGCTGCACCTGCTTGATCCGCTGCAGTTCGCGCTGTGGGGCGTGGCGCTCGTGGCGATCGCGTTCGCGAGCGAACGCGCGCGCGTGGCGCTGGCGGTGGTCGTGATGATGACGCTCGCACCGCTCACGGCGGAGCTGCTCAAGCCGCTGCTGGCCCACCCCCACGTGCAGATCGACCTCACCCACATCGGCCCCGCGTCGTGGCCGAGCGGCCACTCGACGGCCGCGCTCGCGCTCGCGTTCTCGGCCGTGCTCGTCGCTCCGCCCCGCCTGCGGCCGCTGGTGGCGAGCGTCGGCGTGCTGTTCGCCGCGGCGGTCGGCTGCGCGCTGTTGATCCTCGCGTGGCACATGCCCAGCGACGTCCTCGGCGGCTACCTGGTGGCGACGCTGTGGGCGGCGCTCGCCGTCTCCGCGCTGCGCGCCGCTAACCGCCGCTGGCCGACCCGTGAGCGCCAGGGTCCCACAGCGGCTCCCCCGGCGGGGACGATGCGCCGCTAGCGCCGCCGCCCGGCTCCCCCTCCACCTCCTGGGACTCCGCCGGGGACGATGCGACGTTGGCGGCGCGGCTGAGGATGAACAGCAGGTCGGAGAGCCGGTTCAGGTAGCGCACGGTCTCGGGGTTGACGTCCTCGCCCACCGCGATCGTGCGCCGCTCGGCGCGGCGGCAGACGGTGCGGCAGACGTGCAGGTGCGCCGCCGCGGGGGTCCCGCCGGGGATCACGAACGAGCGCAGCGGCGCGAGCGTCGCGTTGACCTCGTCGCACGCCTGCTCGAGCCACTGCTGTAGTCCGGGCCGACGCGCAACCGTTGGCGCGCAGCGGGGGAGGGATCGGCCTCCGCGGCACCTGGGCCGGGCTCCGCGGCATCCGAGCTCGAGCCGCGTCATCTGTCCCCTGCGCGGGAGCCGGCACCGACAGGTCGGCGCCGACGTCCAGCAGGTCGTTCTGCACCCGGCGCAGCCACTCGGCGAAGCGCTCGGGCAGGCCCGGCTGCAGCAGCGCGACGCCGATCGCCGCGTTGAGCTCGTCGACGGTGCCGTACGCCTCCACGCACGGGTGCAGCTTGGAGACACGGCTCATGTCCCCCAGGTGCGTCTCCCCGCCGTCGCCGAGCTTCGTGTAGATGCGGGTCAAATTCACTGTCACGGGCTTGATCCTCCGAGCGAGTCTCGCACACCGTGGCGCCGCTCATCCGTGCGATCGGATACGTTCTCGCACCTCGTGAGGATCGGCGTTCCGAAGGAGACCGCGCAGGGAGAGCACCGGGTGGCGCTCGTGCCGGAGGTGGTCGGCAAGCTGCGGGCCAAGGGGCTCGACGTGGTCGTACAGAGCGGCGCGGGCGCGGACGCGATGCTCACCGACGCGGCGTTCGCGCAGGCGGGTGCGCAGATCGCAACGGACGCGTCGGAGGTGTGGCACAGCGACGTGGTGGTGAAGATCGCGCCGCCGGACCCGCAGACGATCGCCGGGCTCGGCTCGGGCTCGATCCTGATCGGCTTCCTGGCGCCGCTCACCAGCCCGCAGACGACGCGCGCGCTGGCCGACGCGAAGGCGACGGCGTTCGCGATGGAGGCGATCCCGCGCATCTCGCGCGCGCAGGCGATGGACGCGCTGTCCTCGCAGAGCAACGTCGCCGGCTACCTCGCCGCGCTGCTGGGCGCCACGGAGATGGGCCGCTTCTACCCGATGCTGATGACCGCCGCCGGCACGATCCCGCCGGCGAAGGTGCTCGTGCTCGGCGTCGGCGTCGCGGGGCTGCAGGCGCTCGCGACCGCCAAGCGCCTGGGCGCGCGCACGACCGGCTACGACGTGCGCCCGGAGGTCGCCGAGCAGGTGGAATCGCTCGGCGCGCAGTGGCTCGACCTTGGCCTCGAGGCAAGCGGCGAGGGCGGCTACGCACGCGAGCTGACCGACGAGGAGCGCGCGCGCCAGCAGCAGGCGCTGACCGACGCGATCAAGGGCTTCGACGTGGTGATCACGACCGCGCTCGTGCCGGGCCGCCCGGCGCCGCGGCTCGTGACCGCGGAGGCGGTGGAGGGGATGAAGCCGGGGTCGGTGATCGTCGACCTGGCGGGCGAGGCGGGCGGCAACTGCGAGCTGACCGAGCCGGGGGAGACGGTGGTGCGCCACGACGTGAAGATCGTCTCGCCGCTGAACCTGCCGGCGAGCATGGCCGAGCACGCCTCGCAGCTGTTCGCGCGCAACGTGCAGGCGCTGCTCGACCTGTTCGTCGGCGAGGATGGAGCGCTGCAGCTGGACTTCGACGACGAGATCGTCAAGGGCGCGTGCATCGTGCGCGACGGCGAGATCGTGCATCCGGGCGCGAAGGCGGCCGTCGAAGCGACCGGGGGAGGGGCCTCCTAGATGATCATCGCGAGCACGCTCACAACCAACCTCTCGATCCTGGTGCTGGCTGGGTTCATCGGCTTCGTGGTGATCTCGAAGGTGCCCAACACGCTGCACACGCCGCTGATGTCCGGCACCAACGCGATCCACGGGATCGTGCTGCTCGGCGGCCTGTTGATCGTCGGCCTGTCGGGCAACGGCACGTTCAACAAGGTGATCCTCGTGATCGCGATCGCGTTCGGCACGATCAACGTCGTCGGCGGCTTCCTCGTCACCGATCGCATGCTCGAGATGTTCAAGTCGAAGCCGAAGTCGGGCGGGGGCGACGACGCCCCCAAGGGCCGCTCGCATGCCGATGGCCCGGCGGACGGGGAGAAGCGCTCGTGATCGCATTGCCCCTGGCCACGTCGTTCCTGCAGAGCGAGAGCTTCCTCGATGTCCTGTACATCGTCGCGTTCGCGCTGTTCATCCAGGGCCTGCGCGGGCTCTCAGGCCCGACGACGGCGGTGCGCGGCAACCGCATCGCGGCGGTCGGCATGGCGATCGCGGTGATCGCCACGCTGCTGAACCGCAGCGAGGGCAACTGGGGCCTGATCGCGCTCGGCATCGCGCTCGGCACGGCCGTCGGCGTGCCCGCGGCGCGCCAGGTGAAGATGACGGCGATGCCGCAGATGGTCGCGCTGTTCAACGGCGTGGGCGGCGGCGCGGTGTCCCTGATCTCCTGGTCGGAGTTCCGCCTCACCCACGGCTATTCGGGCACCGCGACGTACATCACGATCTTCTCGCTGTTCGCCGCGATCGTCGGGTCGGTCTCCTTCTGGGGGTCGAACATCGCCTTCGGCAAGCTCCAGGAAATCCTCCCCGGGCGCCCGATCAGCCTCGGCTCGGCCCAGCAGGTCGTCAATGGCGTGCTGCTCGTGCTCGCGGTCGCCGCCGCCGTCTGACATCGCCACCGGCGAGCACTCCCAGGGGATCTTCATCGGCATGCTCGTGTGCGCCGCGCTGCTCGGCAACGCGGTCGTGCTGCCGATCGGCGGCGCGGACATGCCCGTGGTGATCTCGATGCTCAACGCGTTCACCGGGCTGTCGGCGGCGGCGACGGGCATCGCGCTGAACAACCCCGCGCTGATCGTCGCCGGCATGATCGTCGGCGCCTCCGGCTCGATCCTCACGAACCTGATGGCCGTCGCCATGAACCGCTCGATCCCCGCGATCATCGCCGGCGGCTTCGGCGGCGGCGGCGCCGTCGAGGGCGCAAGCGGCGCCGGCGAGCACGCGGGCACCGTGCGCTCGACGACCGCCGCCGACGCCGCCATCCAGCTCGCGTACGCCAGCCGCGTGGTGATCGTCCCCGGCTACGGCATGGCGGTCGCCCAGGCCCAGCACGCGGTGGCAGAGCTGACCAAGGAGCTCGAGAAACGCGGCGTGGAGGTCAGCTACGCGATCCACCCGGTGGCGGGGCGCATGCCCGGGCACATGAACGTGCTGCTCGCCGAGGCCGACGTCCCCTACGACCAGCTCAAGGAGATGGACGACGCCAACCCGGAGTTCTCGCGCACCGACGTATCGCTTGTGATCGGCGCCAACGACGTGACCAACCCGGCGGCCAAGAACACGCCGTCCTCGCCGATCTACGGCATGCCGATCCTCGAAGTCTCCGACAGCCGCTCGGTGATCGTCATCAAGCGCTCGATGAACCCCGGCTTCGCGGGCATCGAAAACGAGCTCTACTACGAGCCGGAGACGACGATGCTGTTCGGCGACGCCAAGTCGGCCGTCAGCGAGATCACTTCAGAGCTCGCGCAGCTGTAGCTGCGAGACTGCGAGGCGTGATCGAGCGCAGTCAGGCTCTAGCGGCCCTCGCGCACGACGAGTTCGACGTCGTGGTCGTCGGCGGCGGCATCACCGGCGCGGGCGTCGCCCTGGACGCGGCCGCCCGCGGCTACAGCGTGGCGCTGCTCGAGCGCGCCGACTACGCGTCGGGAACGTCGAGCCGGTCGAGCAAGCTCGTGCACGGGGGGCTGCGCTACCTGCAGCACTTCGACCTGGGGCTCGTGCGCGAGGCGCTGCTGGAGCGCCAGCTGATGGTCGCCCTGGCGCCACATCTCGTCAAGCCTCTGCCGCTCGTCGTGGCCGCGTTCGAGGGCGCCCGCCCCGACCGGCTGGTGGGCGTCGGCCTGAACCTGTACGATGTGATGGCGCGCGACCGCGATCGCCGCCGGCGCGCGGAGTCCTGGAGCCCGGAGCGCCACCGCGTGATCTCCGGCGAGGAGGTGCTCGAGCTGCTGCCGGCGCTGGCCGAGCGCGAGCCGACGAGCGGCTACCTGTTCTACGACTGCCAGACCGACGACGTGCGCCTGGTGCTGACGGTGCTGGGCGAGGCCGAGCGCTTCGGCGCGGTGTGCGCCAACCGGCTGGACGTCACCGGCCTGCTCGAGCGCGACGGGCGCGCTCACGGCGTGCAGGTCCGCGACGCGGAGAGCGGCGGGCGCTTCGACGTGCGCGCCGCCAACGTCGTCAACGCCACGGGCGTGTGGGCGGACGAGCTGCGCCCGCAGGAGCTGCACGACGAGGCCGAGCTGCCGCGCATCAGGCCCAGTCGCGGCACGCACGTGACGCTCAGGCACGAGGACCTGCCGCTCGTGGGGGGCGCGATCGTGCCGGCGGGCGGCGGGCGCTCGATCTTCGCGCTGCCGTGGCTCGGCCACACGCTCGTGGGCACCACCGACAACGACTACGAGGGCCCGCTCGAGCACATCCGGCCCTCCGCCGAGGACGTCGACTACCTGCTGGCGGCAACCAACGAGTTCTTCGGAACGAGCCTCGGCCCCGCGCAGCTGACCGGCGCGTTCGCCGGCGTGCGGCCGCTGATCTCAACCGGCGACCCGAAGAAGTCGGTCGACATCTCGCGCAAGGCCGAGCTGTACGAGACCTCCTCGGGCATGATCACGATCACCGGCGGCAAGCTCACGACCTGGCGGCGCATGGCCAAGATGACCGTCGATCGCCTCATCGAGCGCGACGCGCGCGACGCGCCCTGCCGCACGCACGAGATCCCGCTCGGGCAGGCGGTCGCGGTGGAGGAGCTGCCGCGCGTGGAGGGCGTGCCGGAGGCCTCCTACCAGCAGCTCGCCTCCCGCTACGGGCACGCCGCGCACGAGGTGCTCGCGCTGGCCTCAGAGCGCGCCGAGCTCGCGCAGCCGATCGTCGCGGGATTGCCCGACGTGCTCGCCGAGGTCGCGCTGGCCGCGCGCCGCGAGCAGGCGCGCAGCATCGGCGACGTGCTGCTGCGCCGCACCCGCCTGGGACTGCTCGCCGCGCACGAGCTGACAGGCGATGCCGGGCGGCCCGAGGACGGAGCGCGCGCGCCCGGCGGGCATCCGGCGCCGGTGCGCCGCGTGGGCGAGGTGCTGGCGCGCGAGCTGGGCTGGAGCCGCGAGCGGCTGGAGCTCGAGTGCGATCGCTTCGCCGAGGAGGCCGCCGCCGAGGGCATCGCGGCCGACCTGCAGCAGGGCGCGAGCGATCAGCCGGCCGGCTCCCCGGAGCCGACGGCGATGCCGTGAGCTCGCCGCTTCACCGGCTGCGCGCGTGCGAGCTCACGCTCGAGCTCCCCCATACGGGGACAGGCGGCACGCGGCCGTGGCTGATGGGGATCGTCAACGCCTCGCCCGACTCCTTCAGCGACGGCGGCCGCTACGCCGACCTCGAGCGCGCAGGTGCGCCTGGCGCGCGAGCTGCTCGACGCGGGGGCGGACATCCTGGACGTCGGCGGCGAGTCCGCGTCCACGGGGCGCCCGCCCGTGCCCGTGCACGAGGAGATCGACCTGGTGGTGCCGCTGATCGAGCGGCTCGCGGGCGAGCTGGGAGCGATCGTGTCGGTCGACACCTACAAGCCCGCCGTCGCGCGCGCGGCGATCGCCGCGGGAGCGAGGATCGTCAACGACGTCAGCGGCCTGCGCGACCCCGAGCTCGCGGACGTGTGCGCGCACAGCGGCGCGGCGCTCGTGCTGATGCACACGCTCGCCGCGCCGCGCGAACGCCTGCAGGACCCCGACCTCTACGACGACGTCACCGCCGAGGTGATCGCGTTCCTGCGCGAGCGCATGGCGCTCGCGCTCTCCCGCGGGGTCGCCAGAGAGCAGCTGATCCTCGACCCGGGGCCCGACTTCGCCAAGACGCCCGCGCAGACGATCCGCCTGCTCGCCGAGGTCGGGCGCATGCACGAGCTCGGCCGGCCGCTGCTGATGGCGATCTCGCGCAAGGACTTCATCGGCGCGCTCACCGGCCGCGCGCCACGCGCGCGCCTCGCCGGCACGCTCGCGGCGCTCGCCCACGGCGTCGAGCACGGCGCGCACATCTTCCGCATGCACGACGTCGCCGCCGCAGCCGACTTCCTGACCGTGCGCGCCGCGCTCGCGCGCGAGCGCCAGGTGGGCAGGGATCTAGCGCTGGGCGAGGAGATCCGCCACGAGCGGAGCGCCAGCGGCTAGCGCGACGGTCGCGGGCCCGTGGGAGGCCGCTCCGGCGCGAGGCCGTGCGCACGCCGGCGCGGGCCGGCGGGCGGGCCCTCTGGGCGAGCCGCTAGGCTGAGAGGCGTTCACGGGTGCCCGCCGCTGCCCAACGCGGCGGGACGCCAACCGCCCATCCACTACGAGAGAGGGATCATCAGATGACAGTACTCGAGCGCTCCGAGCTGGAGGCCAGCCCGCTGGCCGACCTGCACGCAATCGCCGATCAGGTGGGATTGGAGGGCTTCAGACGGCTGCGCAAGGCCGACCTGATCGCCGCGATCCTCGACGAGACGGGGTCGGGCGCGGCGGGGCAGGAGGCCGGCGACCGCGAAGAGGCGGGTGCGGAGCGGGAGGAGCCGGAGGGCGCCACGCGCACCCGCAGGCGCCGCGCGCCGCGCTCGCGCCGCTCGCGCGAGGAGACGGCAGCTACGCCCGAGCCGGCCGAGGAGGCGCCCGCGCGCACGCGCGCTCGCGGTGACGGCGACGGCGATGCGGCGCAGGCCGCCGGGCGCATCGCGGCGGGCGTGGTCGAGGTGCTCGGCAACGGCTCGGCGTTCCTGCGCGTCGATCCGCCGGAGCCCTCCGACGAGGACGTCTACATCTCCGCCGCCCAGGTGCGTCGCTGCGAGCTCGTCTCCGGCGACCGCGTCACCGGGCCGGTGCGCACGCCCCGGCGCTCCGAGCGCTACCCGTCGCTGGTGCGCATCGACACGATCAACGGCGCCTCCGCGGACGCCGTCTCGGAGGGCGCCCGCTACGACGAGCTGCCGGTCGACTGGCCGCGCGAGCGCCTCGCGCTCGGCTCCCAGGACCCGACGCTCGAGGCGATCGAGTGGCTGACGCCGCTCGGCCGCGGCTCGCGGGCGGTGATCGTGGGCTCCCGGCACGCGGGCAAGACGGAGACGCTGCGCCGCCTGCTCGAGGCCGTGCACGGACGCGAGGACCTCGAGGTGAGCGTCGTGCTCGCCGGCGC
This sequence comes from uncultured Solirubrobacteraceae bacterium, assembly GCA_963756205.1. Classification (GTDB taxonomy): domain Bacteria; phylum Actinomycetota; class Thermoleophilia; order Solirubrobacterales; family Solirubrobacteraceae; genus Palsa-744. Next base: position 16,785 of record CAVWMU010000003.1, on the reverse strand, counting down.
GAGGCCCGAGGAGATCGCGCAGTGGCAGGAGGGCCCGGTCGCGCCCGTCGCGGCGCTCACATTCGCCGCGTCGGCCGACTCGCAGGACCAGGCGGTCGAGCGCGCCATCGAGGCCGCCAAGCGGGTGGCCGCTCGCGGCGGCGACGCGCTCGTCGCGATCGACGGCCTCGACGGCCTGCATCCCCAGGCAGCGCGCAAGGCGCTCGCGGCGGCGCGCAACCTGCGCGAGGGCGGCTCGCTGACGGTCGTCGCGGTCGCCGACAGCCCGCTCGGCGGCGAGACGACCGTGATCGCGCTCGACGCCGCGCTCACCTCCACCGGGCGCCAGCCGATCCTCGACCTGGCCGCCAGCGGCACGCTCAGGCCCGAGCTGCTCGTCGGCGAGGACGGCGCCGAGGCGATCACCAAGGCGCGCCTCGCGGCGGTGGAAGCTGCGTAGATGTGTAATTGGCGGACGTCGATAGGCAAGCGAGGCCAGGATTCGAGCCCGCCCGCCCGCGTGGCGTGCTTTGCACGCGAGCGACCGAGGACGCCGCCTCGCGCCGCCTAGCGGCGGTACGCCACGCGGCCCCAGGAGGGCTCTGGCGCGAGCTCGATCAGCTCGCCGCCGCGGGATGAATCGCCATCCCGCCCGCCCGCGGCCGGCTGCACGTAGCCGAAGGTGCCGGTCTGCTCGTCGAAGCTGACGCTGAGCTCGCCCTCCTTGACGCGCTGGTCGAGCCACGCGCCTCTGAACACGAGGCGGCGCAGCCAGTGCACCAGCGAGCGCTCGGCGGGGCCGACGAGCTCCGGCCAGCAGTCGTTGACGTGTTCGCCGAGCCCTGAGGCGGGGTCGAGGATCTCGCCGTTGACGGCGAGGTTGACGAGGTCTTCGAGCTCCTCCTCGCCGAGGCGCCCGCCGACGAACCCGAGCTTCAGCGCCGCCTGCTCGCAGCGCTCGGAGAAGTCCGCCTCGTTGAACGTGAAGCGAAGCTCGCCGTATTCGAGGACGAAGTCCTCGCCGGAGTCGTAGTTTTCGCGTCGTGCCGTTTCCATTTGACTGATCCGTAGTCCGCCCGCCCGATCGCCTTGGAGCGCTTCTGGTCCGGGCCCGTCGGAATCATACGTCGGGTTCCTGCTCGCGCGACTGCGGTGCATGGGATGTTGCACATGGCGGGCGGGCGGGCATCGATACGCGTCGTGGGCTGGCATCGATAGCCTCCCGGCCGATGGCACGTCTCTCTGAGCGCGGGCTGCGTCGATCGGTCGGCACGTCGGGCATGTTCGCGACGGCCTACGGCAACGTCGGCTCCTCGATCTACTACGCGCTCGGGCTCGTCGCCGCGCACGCGCTGGGGCTCACGCCGCTGGTGTTCCTGTTCGCGGGCGGCCTGTTCGCGCTGACCGCCAAAACGTACGCCGAGGGCGCCTCGATGTTCCCCGAAGCGGGCGGCTCCTCCTCGTTCGCGCGCCACGCCTTCGACGACGTCGTCTCGTTCTTCGCCGGCTGGGCGCTGAGCCTCGACTACATCCTCACGATCGCCATCTCCGCGTTCTTCGTGCCGCACTACCTGAGCGCGTTCCCCGGGCTGGGCGCGCTCAAGCACAACCCGGACGACATCTTCGGGGGCCTGATCGTGGTCGGCCTGCTCGCCTGGCTGAACATCCGCGGCCTCGGCGAGTCGGCCAGGCTCAACCTCGTCCTCGCGGTCGTCGACCTGTGCACCCAGATCATGCTCGTGTGCATCGGCGTCGCGCTCGTGCTGAACCCGTCGCTGCTCGTCAACCAGGTGCACCTGGGGAGCGTGCCGAGCTGGAGGGAACTGATCTTCGCGCTGTCGCTTGCGATGCTCGCCTACACGGGCATCGAGACCGTCGCGAACATGGCCGAGGAGTCCAGGGACCCGGGCAGGCAGGTGCCCAAGGCGGTGAACCTCGTCGTGCTCGCCGTGCTCGGCGGTATACGCGGGCATCTCGATCGTGGCGCTCTCCGCGCTGCCGGTCCTGCACCACGGCGTCGGCTACAGCGCCGAGCTCAAACAGTCCTTCCCCAAGCCCGGGTATGCGACCTCGCTGGGCGGCTTCTTCGAAAACGACCCGATGCTCGGCGTGGTCGAACACCTCGGGATGCACGGCACGGTCCTGAAACTGGCGAAATACTACCTCGGGTTCCTCGCCGCGACGATCCTCTTCATCGCGACCAACGCCGGCATGATCGGCATCTCGCGCCTGTCGTGGTCGCTGTCCGAGCACCGCCAGCTGCCGCAGCTGTTCTCCAGGCTGCACGTCAAGATACCGCACGCCGTGGTTCACGCTGATCTTCTTCTCGATGCTCGCCAGCACGCTGATCATCTACGGCAACACGGAAGTGCTCGGCAACCTCTACTCGTTCGGCGCGATGCTGTCGTTCACGACCGCGCACGCCGCGATCGTGAGGCTGCGCGTCAGCGACCCCGATCGCGAGCGCCCCTACCGCAGCCCGTGGGGGGTGCGCGTCAAAGGCTCGGTGATCCCCATGACCGCCGTGATCGGCGGCATCGGCACGGCGGCGGCATGGGTCGCGGTGACCGTCCTGCACACGGAGGCGAAGATCGTCGGCATCCCGTGGATGGTGATCGGCATGGGCGGCTACTTCTACTACCGCAAGCGCCAGGGCCTGGACCCGCGCAAGTCCTACAGGCTGCCGCGCCCCGAGCGCCCGGCGGACTTCGAGGAGCTCGAGTACAAGACCGCGCTGGTGCCGATCTTCGGCGACGACGTCAGCGCCAGCGCGCTGAGCAGCGCCGCCAAGCTGATCGGGGAGGACGGCGTGGTGTACGCGATCTACGTCCTGCCGGTGCCCAGCCAGCTGTCGCTCGAGTCGGGCCTCGAGGAGGAGGAGGCGCACGGGCGCTCGGTGCTCGAGAGCGCGCGCATCCAGGCCAAACGCGCGGGCATCAAGATCCACACGGGCCTGATCCGCACGCGCAATCCCGGGCGCCGCGCTGGTCGAAGAAGCCGAACGCGTGCACTCCGACGTGATCTACTGGTCGACCCTGCACGCACCCGCGGACGAGCAGCGCATCGGCCCGACGGCCGCCTACCTGCTCAGCAAGCGCCCCTGCCGCGTGATCATCGAGACGGAGAACCGCCCGGCGCGCGTGCCAGCGCCTGCCTGAGCGCCTGCTCGAGCTGCGGGTGGGCGAACTCGTAGCCGAGCACCAGCGCCTTGGCGGGCATCACGCGCGCGCCGCTCGTGACGATCTCCGCCATCTCGCCGTACAGCGCGTGCAGCGCGAGCCCCGGCACCGGCAGCAGCGCGGGACGCCCGAGCACCTCGCCGAGGACCTTCGAGAAGGCGCGGTTGGTCACGGGCTCGGGCGCGGTGGCGTTGACCGGCCCGCTCCAGCGCTCGTCATCGAGCGCCGCGAGCATCATCCCGACGACGTCCTGGGAGTGGATCCAGGGCACGTACTGGCGCCCGCCGGCCACCGGGCCGCCGACGCCGAGCCGGAACGGGGCAGCATCTTGGCGAGCGCGCCGCCGGTGCGGTCGAGCACCACGCCGGTGCGCAGCTGCACGACGCGCGCTGCCGAGCTCGCTCGCCGCCGCCGCGGCCGCCTCCCATTCGACGCACACCCGCGCCAGGAAGTCGCCGCCGGGCGGGGCGTCCTCGTCGAGCGGCTCCTCGCCGTGCGCTCCGTAGTAGCCGGTCGCCGAGGAGCTCAGCAGCGAGCCGCGGGCGCGCCGACGTGCGCGAGAGGCCCTCGATGAGGTTGCGGGTGCCGGTCACGCGGCTCTCGCGGATCGCGTCCTTGACCTTCGTGCTCCAGCGCTGGGCGACCGGCTCGCCGGCGAGGTGGATCACCGCGTCGCGCTCCTCGAGCGCCTGCGCCGGCGCGGGCTGCTCGCGCGCCTCCCAGGCCACCGCCTCCACCTCTCCCACCCTGGCCCGCGCGCGGGCGGGGTCGCGCGTGAGCACCGTCACCTGCGCCCCGCGCTCGCGCAGGCCGGCCACCAGCGAGGCTCCGATCAGGCCCGTCGCCCCGGTGACGGTCACGCGCATGGCGGCCATCGCCTCGGACCTCAGACGCGCCCGTCGACCACCGCGGCGCCCGCGACGCCGGCGCCGGTGTCGCCCTGGGCGAAGCCGACCTCCTGCCCGGCGCGCGCGGTGCCGGCGGCGCGCGCCTGCTCGGCGACCGCGGCGGCCACCGCGGGCGCGACGTCGCGGTTGAACACGGACGGGATGATGTAGTCCTCGCGCAGCTCGCGCTCGTCGACGATCGCCGCGATCGCGTGCGCGGCGGCCATCTTCATCTCCTCGGTGATCGACGGCGCGCGCACGTCGAGCGCGCCGCGGAAGATGCCCGGGAAGCACAGCACGTTGTTGATCTGGTTGGGATAGTCCGAGCGCCCCGTGGCCATGATCCGCACGTAGCGCTCCGCCTCCTCGGGCTTGACCTCGGGCTTGGGGTTGGCCATCGCGAAGACCATCGCGTCCTGGTTCATCCGCGCCAGCGCCTCCGCGGGCAGCGCGCGCGCGCCGGAGACCCCGATCAACAGGTCCGCGCCGTCGATCACGTCCGCCGGCGCGCCCGCGCGGCACTCGGGGTTGGTGGCCTCGGCGAACCAGCGCTTGACGCTGTTCATCGAGCCGTCCAGGTAGTCCTCGCGGCGCACGTGCACGACGCCGCGCGAGTCCGCGCCGAGGATGTTGCGCACGCCGGCCGCGAGCAGGATCTTGGCGACGGCGATGCCCGCCGCGCCCAGCCCGATGATCAGCACGTTCAGATCCTCCAGGCGCCGTCCGGTCAGCTTGACCGCGTTCAGCAGCGCCGCCAGCACGACCACCGCGGTGCCGTGCTGGTCGTCGTGGAAGACGGGGATGTCGAGCCGCTGCTTGAGCTGCTCCTCGATCTCGAAGCAGCGCGGCGCCGAGATGTCCTCCAGGTTGATGCCGCCGAAGCCCGGCGCGATCAGCTCGACCGTGCGCACGATCTCATCGGCGTCGGCGGTGTCCAGGCAGATCGGGAACGCGTCGACGCCGGCGAACTCCTTGAACAGCAGCGCTTGCCCTCCATCACCGGCATCGCCGCGCGCGGCCCGATGTCGCCGAGGCCGAGCACCGCGGTGCCGTCGGAGACGACCGCGACGGTGTTGCGCTTGATCGTGTACTGGAAAGCCTTGTCCGGGTCGTCGGCGATCGCCCGGCACACGCGCGCGACCCCGGGCGTGTAGACCATCGAGAGGTCGTCGCGCGTCTTCAGCGGGTGCTTGTTGCTCTGTTCGATCTTGCCGCCGACGTGCAGCAGGAACGTGCGGTCGGTGGTGTCGATCACCTCGACCCCGGCGATCGCCTCGATCGCCTCGAGGATGCGCGCCCAGTGCTCGCGCCCGGAGGCGTCGACGATGATGTCGCGCAGGCTGTGGCCGCCGTCGACCTCCACGAGGTCGACGGCGCCGACGATCCCGCCGGCCTCGCCGATGGCGCTGGTGAGACGCCCGAGGATGCCCTGGGAGTCCTCGAGCTTGACGCGGATCGTGAGACGGTACTGCGCGCTGGGGGTGGCGCTCACTGGCACGGCTCCTCGGTTGTTGGCGGGAGGGGATGTTAGGTGGTCTTGGATCGAGACCCCACTCACCCGAGGCTCGTAGAGTGCGCGGTCGTGAGCACCGAGCGCCGCCTCTTCCTGATCGACGGTCCCAGCCTCGTCTACCGCGCCTTCTACGCGCTGCCCGAGTCGATCGCGACCTCGACCGGCGTGCCCACGAACGCGATCTTCGGCTTCGCCTCGATGCTCGTCAAGATCGTCACCGAGTACGGCGTGCAGCCGACGGTCGTCGGCTGGGACGCGGGCACCTCCGGGCGCACGGAGCTGTTCGCGGACTACAAGGCCCAGCGGCGCTCGCGCCCGGATCTGCTCAAGCAGCAGTGGCCGGCGATGGAACCGCTGGTCGAGGCGTTCGGCTACCGCAACGTGCGCGTCGAGGGCTACGAGGCCGACGACGTGATCGCCTCGCTGGCCGAGCGCGCGCTGCAGGCCGACCCACCGGTGCCGGTGATGATCGTCACCGGCGACCGCGACGTCTTCCAGCTGATCGACGAGCGCGGCCTGGTGAAGGTGATGGCGACCGCGCGCGGGATCACCGAGACCAAGATCTACGACCGCCAGGCGGTGATCGACCGCTACGGCATCCCGCCGGAGCTGATCCCCGACTTCTACGGCCTGAAGGGCGACACGTCCGACAACATCCCCGGAATCCCCGGGATCGGCGACAAGACCGCCAGCGAGCTGCTGCAGAGGTTCGGCTCGCTGGAGGACGTGCTCGCGCACATCGACGACGTCAAAGGCGCCAAGCGCAAACAGAACCTGCTCGAGCACGCCGAGGACGCCCGCGTGTCGAAGCGCCTTGCGACCGTCCAGCGCGACGTGGCGGTCGACTTCGACGTCGCCGCCGAGGCGGTGCGCGAGCCCGACCGCTCGCGCGTGCGCGAGGTGTTCCGCGAGTACGAGCTGCGCGACCCGCTGCGGCGCCTGGAGGAGGCGCTCGGCGACGCCGAGGCGGCGGCGCCGGCGCCCGCCGCGGACGTGGTGCTGACCGCGCGCGTGCTCGAGGGCTCGGTCGGCGCAGATCGCCCGCGTGGGCGCTGCCGGGGAGGAGCTGTGCGTGGCGGTGCGCGCGAGCGAGCCGCCCGAGGGCGCGCTGTTCGCCGACGGCGCCCCGTGGCGCTTCGCCGTGGCGCGCTGCCGGCGAGGTGCTGGCAGGCGACTGCGACGGGCCGCAGGAGGTTGCCGCGGCCTGCGGCGACCGCCCGGTCGTCGTGCACGATGCGAAGGCGCTCGGGCTCGTGCCGCCGGGGCTCGCGCACGACACGCTGCTGGGCGCCTATCTGCTCGAGCCGGCCCGGCGCGGCTACCCGTTCGCGGAGCTGTGCGAAGAGCGCGGCCTGGCCAGCGACCTCGCCGAGCCCGTCGCCGCCGACGCGGTGCTGCTGGGCGCGCTCGCCGACTGGCAGCGCGAGCAGATCGCCGAGCGCGGCCTGGCGGGCGTGATGGCCGACATCGAGCTGCCGCTGGTGGCGGTGCTGCGCGACATGGAGCTGCTGGGGGTGAGGCTCGACCTCGAGCGCCTGGCGGAGATCACCGGGCGCGTGCACGAGGAGATCGACGACGCTCGAACGGGAGATCTTCGCGCTCGCCGGAGAGGAGTTCCTGATCGCCTCGCCGCAGCAGCTGGGGGAGATCCTGTTCGAGAAGCTCGGGCTCTCGCGCAAGCGCCGCGGCAAGACCGGCTACTCGACCGACGCGCGCGTGCTGCAGGCGATCCGCTCCGAGCACGAGATCGTCCCCAAGATCGAGCGCTGGCGCGAGCTCTCGACGCTGATCAAGACCTATCTGGACGTGCTGCCCGAGCTCGTCGACGAGCGCTCGCGCATCCACACCACCTTCCTGCAGGCGGTCGCGCAGACCGGCCGTCTGTCGAGCACCAACCCGAACATGCAGAACGTCCCCATCCGCACGCCGCTCGGCCGCGAGATCAGGGGCTGCTTCGAGGCGGAGCAGGGCAGCGTGCTGATCTCCGCCGACTACTCGCAGATCGAGCTGCGCGTGCTCGCGCACGCCGCCGAGGAGCCTGTGCTGATGGAGATCTTCGCGCGCGGCGAGGACGTGCACACGGCGACCGCCTCGGCGGTCTTCGGCGTGCAGCCCGGCGAGATCGACGCGGGAATGCGCTCGAAGGCGAAGATGATCAACTACGGGATCGTCTACGGGCTTTCCGACTTCGGCCTGGCCGACCGCCTGAACATCCCGCGCGAGGAGGCCAAGGCGTTCATCGACGCCTACCTCGAGCGCTTCCCGCGAGTCGCCGAGTTCATGGCGGCGACGATCGAGCAGGCCACGGAGGACGGCCACGTGAAGACGCTGTGGGGGCGCCGGCGGCAGATCCCGGAGCTGCGCGCCCGCAACTACCAGACGCGCACGCTCGGCGAGCGCCTGGCCGTCAACACCGTCATCCAGGGCACCGCCGCGGACATCATCAAGCTCGCGATGGTCCGCTGCCACCGCGCGCTCGCGCAGTCGCAGCTGCAGACGCGGCTGCTGCTGACGATCCACGACGAGCTGCTGTTCGAAGGGCCGCCCGAGGAGCAGGACGCGGCGCGCGAGCTGATCGAGCGGGAGATGGTCGGCGTATGGGAGCCGCGGCAGCCGCCGATGGCGGTGGATATCGGGGTGGGACGCACATGGCTGGAGGCTAAGTGACCGCTAGGAGTGCGGCTTGTGGCGGGGTACGGAGGTGAGTCGAGGTCTCGCGGTCCTCGTCGGGGTCGGGGCGGGCTGCCTGGTGGGGATGCAGGCGCCGATCAACTCCCGCCTGGGGAAAACGGTCGGCAGCCTGCAGGCGGCCACGTTCTCGTTTCTCGTCGGCACGGCGGTCCTGCTGCTGATCGCCGCGTTCGTGCGCGGTGGGCTGGGCAGCCTCGGGCAGGTCCGCCACGTACCCTGGTGGGCGCTCGTCGGCGGGCTGCTCGGCGCGGTGTATGTGACCGTCGCGCTGATCGCCGTGCGCACGCTCGGCGCCAGCGGCCTGACCGCGGTGGTGATCACCGGTCAGCTGTCGATCTCGGTGGCGATCGACCGCTTCGGGCTGTTCGGGATCGCCAGGCAGCACATCGATGCCTCGCGCGTCGTCGGGCTCGTGTTGCTCGCGGTCGGGGTGGTGCTGGTGGTGCGCAAGTAGAGCACCCTCGACACGCGGGCCCGCCGGCGACTCACCCCATGCCCGTGCGAAACCCCTCGCGCCAGGACGCGTGCTGGGGCTGCCAGCCCAGCTCGCGCTTGGCCAGCTCGTTCGATGCGCCCTGCGATGTGGTCATCGTCGCCACGCCGTAGCCGCCGGCCAGCGGACGCGCGAGCCACGCGGGGACCCGAAGCGGACGCGGCGCCCCGAGCGCCTCTGCGAGCGCGGGCAGCCACTGCGACACCGGCGCGGGCTCGTCGTCGACGATGTTGTAGGCGCCGCTGTGGCCGCGGGTGAGGGCGGCGACGGTCGCGCGCGCGGCGTCGTCGATGTGGATGAACGACCACACGCCCGCGCCGCCGCCGACGATCGGCATGCGCCGGCGCGCGAGGTCCTGCCCCATCGATCCGCTCGGCGCGATCGCGCTGCCGGGGCCGTAGAAGTAGCCGTATCGAAGAGCCACGCCGCCGGCGTCCAGGACGGCGCGCTCGAGCTCCCGCACCGCTCGCGCGGAGCGCGCGAAGGACTTCGGCGGGTCGCTCAGCAGCGGGTCGCGCTCGACGTGCACGGTGCCGCGTGGGCCGGGCGCGTAGGAGAAGGCGATGCTCTGCGCGACGATGCGCGCGGCGCCCGCGTCCTGGGCGGCGGCCACGAGGATGCGCGTGCCCTCCTCGCGCAGGCGGTCGTGCATCGCGAAGTCGCGCTCGATCTTGCGCGGATCGATCCGCTGCGGCAGCGCCGTCAGCTGGTGGATGACCGCGTCCGGGCGGGCCTCGCGCACGGCTGCGCACACGGCGGCGGCGTCCAGGGCGTCGGCGAGGACCGGCTGTGCGCCGAGCGCGCGCAGGCCGTCGAGCTTGTCCTTGGATCGCGTCATGCCCGTCACCTGGTGGCCGTCGGCGAGCAGCATCGGCACGAGCCTGCGGCCGATCGCGCCCGTCGCGCCGGCGAGGAAGACCCTCACGGCCTCGCCTCCAGCGCCGCGGCGCGCCACAGCCACGCCAGCAGCGCGCTCGCGGCGAGCAGCGTGAAGAAGTCGAAGTAGCCGTTCCACGCGGGGTGCGCGCTGCCGATGTCGATCAGGTGGTTGACGCTGTGCAGCGCGTACTGGATGCTCGTCAGCGCCAGCACCGGAACGCGCCAGGAGGCGCGCCCGACGGCGACCAGCAGGCCGACGCCGATGGCGCCGTAGAAGCTCGCGACGTCGCGGACGTAGTGGCCGTTGAAGGCGCCGAACGGGCCGACGGCGGTGTAGAAGCCGTGGGGGCTCACCGCCATGAACAGCGCCAGGCCGATCTGAATGACCGCGAACGCGATCAGGCCGACCGCCATGACCGACGGCGCGGGGTCGTGCAGCGCTGCGGTGCCGGCGGGCTGCTCGTAGGCGGCGCTCATGCTGCGGAAGATATGGCCTGGACCGGGACCTGCCGAGGTCCAGTTGCGGGGCTCTCCTCGGTGCCAATGCGGGCGCGGCCGGTCTGCGCCCGGGAGCGCCGGCGGGTGGGCCCGCAGCTCAGGGACGGCCCTCCGCCTCGGCCAGCGCCTGCGCGATCAGGTGTACGCCGTGCTCGATCGCGGGCTCTGAGAGGTTGCCGTAGCCGAGCAACAGGCCCGGCGCGCCGCCGTGCGCGAAGCGATGCCAGGACAGGCCCTCCATGCCGACGCCGCGCTCGGCGGCGGCCGCCAGTAGCGCGGGCTCGTCGGTGCCGGCGGGCAGCTCGACGAGCTCGAACAGGCCCGCGGCGGCGCCGACAGGTCGCGCATCTGGCAGCCAATGCACGAGCGCGGCCAGCAGCGCCTCACGCCGCGCCTCGTAGCGCAGGCGCATGCGCCGCACATGGCGGTCGAGCTCGCCGCGCTCGATGAAGTCGCACAGCGCCAGCTGGCCGATCACCTCCGAGCCGCCGTCCTCGATCGCCTTCGCCGAGATCAGCTGCCACGCCAGCCACGACGGGAGAAGCATCCAGCCGAGGCGCATCGCCGGCGCCAGGCGCTTGCTGGCCGAGCCGATGTAGATGACCCGCTCGGAGGCGAGTCCCTGCAGCGCGCCGACGGCCACGCGGTCGTAGCGGAACTCCGCGTCGTAGTCGTCCTCGACGATCAGCCGCTCCCCGTCCTCGGCCCATTCGACCAGCGCCGCGCGGCGCTCGCGGCTGAGGACGGCGCCGGTGGGGAACTGGTGCGCGGGGGTCACCAGCACCGCGCGTGCGCCGCTGTCGGCGAGCGCCCGCACGTCCAGGCCATGCTCGTCGACCGGAACGGGGATCGTGCGCACGCCCGCCTGCTCGGCGATCAGGCGGTGCACGTGCCAACCCGGGTCCTCCATCGCGATCGCCTCCACGCCCTGCCTGTGCAGCCAGCGGCACAGCAGCGAGAAGCCCTGCATGAAGCCCGTGCAGACGAGCATGTGCTCCGGGTCGGCGGCGGTGCCGCGGGCGCGGGCGAGATAGTCGGCGAGCGTTTCGCGCAGGCGCGGCACGCCGCGCGGGTCGCCGTAGCCGACGGCGTCCAGCGGCGACTGGCCCAGGGCGGCGCGCAGCGAGCGCAGCCAGCGGTCGCGAGGGAAGCCGGCGAGGTCGGGAAGCCCGGGGTGGAAGTGATAGGGGAAGCTCGGCAGCAGCGAGCGCGCGGGCGCGCGGGGGACGGTCGCGCGCACCGCCCGCGCGACCCGCACGGCGGCTCCCTGGCGGGTCTCCAGGTAGCCCTCGGCGCCCAGCTGGCCGTAGGCCTCGGTGACGACGCCGCGCGAGATCCCCAGCTCCGCTGCGAGCCCGCGCGTGGAGGGCAGCCGCGTGCCCGCTGGCAGCCGGCCGCTGCGGATGTCCTCGCGCAGCGCGCGCTCCAGCTGCTCGTGCAGCGGCAGCTCGCTGGAGCGGTCGAGCTCCATCAGCAGCTCCGGGCCTGTGACTGGACCATTGAGCGTGAGCATTACTGGAACTGTATAACGGACCAGTAGCGGCGTAGGGTGACCATCACCGCAACCACCAGGAGGATCGCCATGAGCCTGCCGGATCGCAATGCAAACAGCTCGAGCAGCCGCATCACGATCGTCGGCGCGGGCATCGCGGGGCTGACCGCGGCGATCACTTGTGCGGAGGCCGGCGCGAGCGTGTCGCTGCTCGAGGCGCACGCCGCGCTGGGCGGTCGCGCGCGCAGCAGCGACGACCCGTACAAGGCCAACCTCGGCCCTCACGTGCTCTACAAGGACGGCCCGCTCTGGGGCTGGATGGCAGAGCGCAAGCTGCTGCCCCGCTACGCCGGCCTGCCGCTCGCGGGCGTCAAGCTTCGCTGGCAGGGCGAGCTGCGGCGCACACCGCCGCTGTGGGCGACTACGACACGGAGTTGGCAGCCCGGCACATGCGAACATATCGCCGCCGCTCCGGTCGCATCGGGAACGCGATCGAGGACGCTCCCAACATGCAGCGGACGGTGACTTGCGGAAGGCTGTGCCATGAATGATGCTCATCGCCGGTACCCGGCCGAGGAGCATCAACGTTTCGCGGCCGAGACCCGGCGTGGCGCGGTCGTGGTGGCGAATAAGTTCTGAGCGCTGGCTTGATATACGGACCGTGCTGGACCTCGGGTGCGGTACCGGCATATGGCTCAGTGTCCTGCGGGATGGCGGTCGCCGACAGGTTTTGGGGTTGACTACGAGACAAATGATCCCGCTGATCTGGTGGTCGATCCAGACCTAATTCTGACCGCTGATCTCGGCCAGAAGCTCGACCTGCACCGCGGTGACCATCTTTGTCGTGTGTCTGGAAGTCGCCCAGCACATCGACGCACAATTTGCCGACGTGGTGGTGAAAACTGCGTCAGGCACGCCGATCTGATCCTGTTTTCGGCCGCCTTGCCTGGACAGCAGGGGCTGGATCACGTCAATGAGCAACCGCCACAAGGTCCGGGCGGAACCATTCCAGCGCCGTGGCTACATCGTTCTTGATCTGATTCGCCCGCTGATCTGGGACGATCCGCAGGTGCCGGTCTGGTATCGACAGAATGTGCTGCTGTTCGTCAAGAATGGCTCGATATACCTGGAGGCATTGCGCGCCAGGACCGACATGGCTCCGAGCGGTCGACTGGCCGTGGCACATCCGGACTATATGCGTTGGTTTTCGACGCAGGCACAAACCGCCGCGGCCAACGCAGAGCGCTGGCACACGGAGCTGACGAGTACCGAGACATGACCTCGACGCGGAGAAATCCGCCCATGACGCCGCACAGCGCGCACACGACCGGGTGCAAGCGGAGCTGACGCAAGTACGACATGACCTCGGCGCGGAGAAATCCGCCCATGACGCCGCACAGCGCGCGCACACGACCGGGTGCAAGCGGAGCTGACGCAGGTAACCGACATGACCTCGGCGCGGAGAAATCCGCCCATGACGCCGCACAGCGCGCACACGACCGGGTACAAGCGGAGCTGACGCAGTTAACGACACGACCTCGGTGCGGAGAAATCCGCCCATGACGCCGCACAGCGCGCGCACGACCGGGTGCAAGCGGAGCTGACGCAGTACAACACGACCTCGGCGCGGAGAAATCCGCCCATGACACCGTACGGCGCGCGCACGACGGGGTATTTGCCGAATTGACGAAAGCCAGGGGTGAAATCGCGAGGCTCCAATGGGAGCGCGGAATAATTCTTGGCTCCACCTCGTGGCGCGCAATGGAACCATTGCGCCGGTTGGGTCGCGCCATACCACGGTCGCGCCGACAACAGATGCGCCGCCTGGTCCGGGCGCTGATTCCGACGCGGTGGCGGTCGATCTCCCTCAAGGATCATTCGGTGGATCAGCGCCACTGGGCAAGGTTGCCGGTCCCCCCTGTATCAGGCGTGGAGCTACAATCCGGTTCGTTGGCGACCTTGGATCAGGCGTCATCTGTTGCAGCTTTGCCCACGCGCCGCATCATGTTCGTTTCGGGCGAAGCGCATACACCGGGTCATATCTACCGGGTTATGCGCCATCTCGAAGCGGCCGCACACCTGGGCATGGCGGCATCGTGGATGACGATCCAACAGGTCTGGGAACGCGGTGAGGAAATCAGCGCCGCGGACATCGTGATCATTTGGCGCGCCGAGGACTCACCGATGGTGGCAGAGATCTTCAGCCGGACCCGCGCCACGCGGGCCAAGGTCCTGTTCGACGTCAACGATCTTATGTTCAAGCCCGAACTGGCCACAATATCGACCATAGATGGGATTCGATCGCTCGGCCATGACGCGGCGTCGGTGGCCGAGATGTTTCAGCGCATCCAGGAAGTGGCGGTACAGGCGGACGCCTGCATCTGCACGACGGCGGAATTGGCCCGCCAAATGCAGGAATTCAATCGAACCACTTTCGTCCTGCCCAACGGGTTTGATGCGACGGTGCTCAGGACGTCGCGCCGTGCCGTTCGGCGTCGCGGGCGCGACTCTGACGGGCTTGTGCGACTGGGCTACGCGGCCGGCACACGTACCCATCAGGCGGATTTCCGCATCGCCGCCGACGCAGTCGGACGCATTCTGCGTCAGCGACCGCAGTGCCGGCTCGTGCTTTTCCGTGACCCGGCGCACCTGACGCCGATCATGGACCCCGCCGAATTTCCCGCCCTGGCGGGGCTCGATGGGCAGATCGAGTGGCGCGACGCGGTTGCGCTTTCGGATCTGCCGAATGAGCTTGCCCGCTTTGACATCAACCTCGCGCCGCTGGAGGTCGATAATCCATTCTGCGAGGCAAAGAGCGAGCTCAAATATTTCGAGGCCGCTCTTGTCGAGGTCTGCACCATCGCATCGCCCACCGATCCGATGCGGCGTGCGATCCATGATGGCGAGACCGGACGGCTCGCCGCGTCGCCCGATGCCTGGTATGCTGCGATGCTGGAGTTGGTGGATGATCCCGCCCTGCGGCAGCGTCTGGCGCACCGCGCGTATCTGGATGTGCTGTGGCAGTTCGGTCCGCAACGCAGGATGGCTGCCATGACCTCGATACTGCAACAGATGGAAGGAGCCGAACGCGGCGCCGTCGCCTTCGAGCTTGATCTTCGGCGCGCCGCTGATGCGGTGCGCCCGGAGTTCGACATTCCCGAGGCGGAGCAAATATTCATCTCGGATCAGGATGAATCGGCCGAGGTGACGGTCATCGTTCCGGTCTACAATTATGCCCACTACGTCGTAGAGGCGCTGGACTTCGTGCTCCGTCAGACCCTGGCGCCGCTCGACCTTGTCGTGGTCAACGATGCATCAACCGATACTCGCCCGCGATCATCCAGGACTGGGCACGGCGCAATGCCAACCGCTTCAATCGCCTGGTGGTGATGCGCAATCGCCGCAACTCCGGGCTGGCGCGAGCGCGCAATGTCGGGTTCGACACGGCGGAAACGCCGTTCGTGCTGCCGCTGGATGCCGACAATCGCCTCCGTCCGGAATGCTGCGCCAAGTGCCTGGAGGCGTTGCGCATGTCGCGAGCGGCATTTGCCTATCCGTCTCTGCAATGCTTCGGCTCTGCCGACCATCTGAAAGGCACCGAGCCGTTCTCGGCGATCCAATTCGCCACCGGCAACTACATTGATGCGATGGCGTTGATCGCCAAATGGGCGTGGGCCGCGGTTGGCGGCTACGCGCACATCCCTTACGGATGGGAAGATTACGACTTCTGGTGTCGCTGCATCGAGCACGGGTTCTGGGGTCAGCAGGTGCCGGAGACTCTTGCCGAGTATCGGCTGCATAGCACGTCGATGCTGCATACGCAGACAGACATCCCAGAGAACAAGCTTCGCGTAATCAAGCAACTCAAAGCCCGTCACAGGTGGTTGTCGATCCCGCACAACGGTTGAGCGCGCCGATCCGTCAGAACAAGGGGCGAATAACGACGGCCGCCCAGCCACGCAGCGCCAGAAGCGTTGCCCGCGCGATCTTGCGGCAGCATCGACGTCCAGCGGCACCGAGAGAAAGTGCCTTCAACCTAATCTGTCTAACTCCGCCTGCCGACCGTCGAGCCGGCAGGCGATCCAAGCTCCCATAATGAGAGCCTGGATCACCTCGGTGCCTAGTTAGAGAATATGTGGCCCGAGAGCTGCGAGGTGCTGCTGACCCCGAGGAAGGTGATCTGGGTGTTGTCGGACAGCGTCAGGGTCGTGAAGGCACTCGGTCCGCTGCCACTCACGCTCGCGGACACCGTGCTGACCCCACCAGAAAGCACCACGGAGTCATTGCCGCTCAGAAAGTCCTTGATCACGTCGGTCTGCGCGGAACTTCCCAGGATACTGGTGATGAACACAAATTCATTGTTCCCAGTACCACCCGTAAAGGTGTCGGCACCGGTACCTGCAACCATGAGATCGTTGCCACTGCCGCCGACCAGCGAATTGCCATGCGTGGAGTCGATACCGCCCCACATCACGTTGTTGGTGCTGCTGCCGCTGGCATTCAGGGTCTCGTTGCCGAGATTTGCGACGAAAAGCAGGCTGCCGGAGGACCCAGTGTAGGTGATGTCGGCGTTGACACCGCCAAAAAGCGTCACGTTGCCGCCGCCGGACGACGCCGCGAGCGTCTCATTGGGACCGACCCAAGCCAAGAGCGGCCCGGTGCCAGCCCCGATTGTGTCGTAGCCCGCCTGGCCGATGACGGTCGCAGTGGTGGACCCAGACCCACCAGACCCACCGATGAAGTCCATACCCGGCCCGCTGATTGGGCCCCACACCAACAGGTTAGTTGCCGAACCGGCATTCACTGTGAGCGCACCAGTATCCCCGACAATGGTGTCATTCGTGGTATTACTGGCATTCACGCTAACAGCAGTGCCGGCCCCGGCGAATACCAGAGCGTCGTAGCTGTTTGCCGACAAGAGTCGAACACCCCGCCGCCCGGGCCGAAGGCCACCGTGGCCCACCCCTCCTGCCGCATTGACACTCAGCGATCCGCTCGAGCCGAGCACAAGCGCGTCGAGACCGCTCGTCGTCACCGCAGCATTGCCGGCGGCGGCGTAGATGGAGTCCCGCGAACCCGGTATCATCGACAACCAGATTGCCAGCCCCGCCTTGGATAAGCGCCCGGGCACCCGAGGCGTCAACCGTGACACTGCCCGGCCCGGCCGTAATAAC